>NZ_JBDQQP010000039.1:0-1081 GCF_039888735.1 Streptomyces sp. CAU 1734 | reverse complement strand
TGTATTGACCACGAGCGTTGTTGACGCTGGTTGGGTCTTGATCATGACGAAGACCTCCGGTGTGGTGAAGGTGTCTAAGCTGCACTGCACACGGAGGTCTTCGTGTCCCACCGTAATGCCCGTCTGACCGTTCATGGCAGGCGGATCCTGGTCGAGCGTGTTCTCGCGGGACGTCCGGTCGCGCATGTGGCGGCCGAGATGGGCATCTCCCGGCCGACCGCCCACAAATGGGTGCGGCGCTGGCGGGCCGAGGGCGACAGCGGTCTCGCCGACCGCCCGAGCAGCCCCCGCACGACGCCGCACCGCACCCCGCCCGTGACGGAGGACGAGGTCTGCCGACTCAGGACCGAACGCAAGCTCGGCCCCGCACGGATCGGCCCGGTCCTGGGCCTGCCCGCCTCGACCGTGCACCGGATCCTGGTCCGTCACGGCCTGAACCGTCTCGCCTTCCTGGACCGGCCCACCGGCCGGGTGATCCGCCGCTACGAACACGCCCGGCCGGGCGACCTGGTCCACGTCGACATCAAGAAACTGGGCAACATCCCCGACGGCGGCGGCTGGCGAACCGCGGGCAGGGCCGTCGGCGAAGCAAACCGCCAGGCAACCACCGATGCCCGCAAAAGCAGCAAACCGGTGATCGGCTACTCCTTCGTCCACTCCGCCGTCGACGACCACTCCCGCCTGGCCTACAGCGAGGTCCTGCCCGACGAGCGCCAGCACACGGCCGCGGGCTTCTGGCAGCGGGCGAACGCATTCTTCGCCGCCCACGGCATCACCGTCCAGCGGGTCCTCACCGACAACGGCTCCTGCTACAAGGCCAGGCTGTTCACCCGGACCCTGGCCGCCGCCGGCATCACACACAAGAAGACCCGGCCCTACCGGCCGCAGACCAACGGCAAAGTCGAACGCTTCAACCGCACCCTTCTGGACGAATGGGCCTACCAGCGGCCCTACCGCTCGAATGACGAGCGGACCCGAGCCCTGGCAGACTTCCTCCACACCTACAACCACCACCGCAGCCACACCGCCCTCGGCGGACACCCACCCATCAGCCGCGTAAACAACCCTGCGGGTCAATACA
>NZ_JBDQQP010000038.1:0-1326 GCF_039888735.1 Streptomyces sp. CAU 1734 | reverse complement strand
ACTTATCGGGTCTTGGTCTCCTGACCTGGGTGTATCCGCCGGGTTTGGTGGACCGGGTGGTGGCGGCGTGCGGGCGGGCCGAGCAACGCCAGCGGTTGCTGCCGGCGAGGCTGGTGGTGTACTTCGTGCTGGGGCTGGCCCTGTTCTCGCCTGCTCCGTATCTGGAAGTGATGCGGCATCTCGTCGAGGGTTTGCGGGGTGTGGGGCTGCTGGGCAACTGGCGTGTTCCGGCGAAGTCCTCGCTGTTCAGGGCCCGGGAGCGGCTGGGTTCGGAACCGCTGCGGGTGCTGTTCGCCACGACCGCGAAGCCGATGGCCACCCTGGCGACGCCCGGGGCGTTCTGGCGGGATTTGCGGCTGCTCGCTGTCGACGGCACGTGCTGGGATGTTGCGGACAGCGAGGCCAACGAGGCCGCCTTCGGCCGTCCGGGCAGTGCCCGCGGGGCGGGCCGGAGCGCGTTTCCGCAGGTGCGGATGGCAGCGCTGGTGGAGGTCGGCAGCCATGCGGTGCTGGACGCGGAACTGGCCGGCTGCCGCACCGGGGAAGTCACTCTGGTGGGCCGCCTGCCGCGCTCGGCAGGCCCGGGTCAGCTCGTCCTGGCCGATCGGGAGTTCCTCGGTGTCCCGTTGTGGCAGGCGTTCTCCGCCACCGGCGCCGATCTGCTGTGGCGGGTGCCGGCCAACCGCGTTCTGCCCGTCACCAGGCAGTTCCGTGACGGGTCGTGGCTCTCCCGGATCAGAGCCAGCAGCGGCCCCGCCCGTGATGAGCCTGTCGTGGTCCGTGTCCTGGCCTACCGGCTCAAAGACCAGGCGGGCAAGGACGGGGCCGACGGATACCGCCTGGTCACCACCCTGCTGGACGCCCGGCGGTATCCGGCCCGGCAGCTGGCCGCGCTCTACCGCGAGCGCTGGGAGGTCGAGTCCGTGTTCGCAGAGATCAAGACCCACCAGCGCGGCGCACGCGTCGTCCTCAGCAGCAAAACGCCCGAGGGCGTCCGCCAGCAGATCTGGGCACACCTCCTGGTCCATCACGCACTGCGCGAACTCATGCTGAGAACGGCAGCCACCCGCGGCCTGGACCCCGACCGGATCTCCTTCACCGAGACCCTGCGCTCCGCCCGGCGCAGCGTGACCGTCACACCGGGCATTTTTTCCCCCTGACCTCCTGGTCAAAGCGCTGGTGCTGCTGGAGCAGGATCTCCTGGAACGACTCCTTCCCGTCAGACGGCTCCGCAGCCAGCCCCGTGTCGTCAAACGCAAGATGTCCAACTACCACCTCAGGCGAACCGAGCACCGTGCCTGGCCTCAGCCGGCCCGCACCGGCCCC
>NZ_JBDQQP010000037.1:0-1973 GCF_039888735.1 Streptomyces sp. CAU 1734 | reverse complement strand
CCACCACCACACCCCACGACATCCGCACCTACCTCCGCCAACACCTCCCCGACCACATGATCCCCACCCACATCACCACCCACCACCAACTCCCCCTCACCCCCAACGGCAAAATCGACAAACGCGCACTGTCCCGGTTCACCGCTCCCCCGGCCGAGGAGGGCGGACGGACGGCCGGCACCCCGCTGGAGGAGATCGTCTGCGCCCTCTTCGCGGAGGTGCTGGAGCTCGCGGAACCGCCGTCCGCGTACGCCGACTTCTTCGCCCTCGGCGGCCACTCCCTGCTCGCCGCCAAGCTCGCCAACCGGCTCTCGTCGGCACTGGACGCCCCGCTGGGCCTGCCCGATGTCTTCCGCCGGCCCACCCCGGCCCGGCTCGCCGAACAGCTCGCGGAGCTCACCGGCCGGGGCGCCGCACCGGCGCCGCCCGCGGTCCCCGGACCGCGGCCCGAGCGGCTTCCGCTGTCCTTCGCCCAGCAACGGCTGTGGCTGGTGAACGGGCTCGAAGTCGGCGGGACGGCCTACAACGTCCCCCTGTCGGTCAGGCTGGAAGGGCCGCTGGACACGGCCGCGCTACGGGCCGCCGTCCGCGATGTGATGGAGCGTCATGAACCGTTGCGGACCCGGATCGCCGTCATGGACGGCGAACCCTGCCAGCTGGTGGATCCGGCGGGAGCGGCACCCTTCGAGGTCCGCGACATCGCCCCGGAGGCGGTGGATCCGGAGCTGACGGCCGCCGCCGGACACGTCTTCGACCTCGCGGCTGAGGCTCCGCTGCGGGTGACGCTGCTGCGCACCGGCCCGGAGTCGGCCGTGCTGCTGGTGCTGCTGCACCACATCGCCACGGACGGGCAGTCGCTGGGCCCGCTGTTCGCGGACCTCTCGGCGGCGTACGCGGCCCGGCTCGCCGGACGGAGCCCCGACCCGGCGCCGATTCCCCTCGCCTACGCCGATCACGCGCTGTGGCAGCGGTCCGCGCTGACCGGTCCGGTGCTGGACGGGCAGCTCGCGTACTGGCGGCGGGCTCTCGCGGAGCTGCCGCAGGAGCTGAGCCTGGTGCACGACCGGCCCCGGCCGCCGGCCGCCGGGGGGCGCGGCGGTGCCGTGGCGGTGGACTTCGGCGCGGACCTCGGGCGCCGGATCGCCGGGCTGGCCCGCGCCGAACGGTGCACGCCCTTCATGGTGGTGCAGGCGGCGCTGGCCGCCACCCTGACCCGGCTGGGCGCGGGCACCGACATTCCGCTGGGCTCCCCCGTGGCGGGCCGGGCGCACAGCGGACTGGCGGGGCTGGTGGGGTTCTTCGTCAATACGCTGGTACTGCGGACGGACACCTCCGGCGATCCGGAGTTCCGGGCGCTGCTGCGCCGGGTCCGCGATACGGACCTGGACGCCTTCGCCCACCAGGACGCCCCGTTCGACCTCGTCCTGGAGGCCGTCAATCCGCAGCGGTCACTGGCCCGGCATCCGCTGTTCCAGGTCTGCCTGGCGGTGGAGAGCGGCCCGGCGCCGGCGCCCGTCTTTCCCGGGGTCCGGAGCGGGCCGGTCGTGCCGGTGGTGACCGGGACGGTCAAGTTCGACCTGGAGTTCCTGCTGCACACGGGCGGTGCCGACGGCGAGCCGGACGGGCTGGCGGGCACGGTGCTCTACAGCGACGACGTCTTCGAACGGGCCTCGGCGGAGCGGATCGTCGCGATGGTACGGCGGACGCTGGAGCAGGCCGTCGCCGCACCGGAGCTGCGACTGTCCCGGCTGGACCCGATGTCCGCCCGGGACCGGCGGCTCGTGCTGGACGAGTGGGCGGGGGTGACGGCTCCGGTCGACGAGCGGCCGCTGACCGAGCGGTTCGAGGAGCAGGCCCGGATCCGCCCGGACGCGGTCGCCGTGGTCTTCGGCGAGGACCACCTCACCTACGGCCGCCTCGACAGCGAGGCCAACCGGCTGGCCCACCACCTGCGCGCCACCACCGGACTCGGC
>NZ_JBDQQP010000036.1:0-2502 GCF_039888735.1 Streptomyces sp. CAU 1734 | reverse complement strand
GTGGCGGTGTGGAGCTGGTCGTTCATGAGGGTGTCGTAGACGGGGCGTTGGATGTTGCGGATGACGCCGATGGGGGTGTGGTGGAGGGTGTCGTTGTCGGCGAGGCGGGTGAGGGCGAAGTGGGTGGTGGGTGAGGGGTTGTGGGCGTCGTGGGTGAGGAGGTGTGGGCGGTTGTGGGGGGTGAGGGTGGTGGCGTGGAGGTCGCCGGTGTGGGGGTCGCGGATGACGCCTTTGGTGTGGTCGGTGCCGAAGGTGATGGGCTGGCCGTGGGTGAGGCGGATGAGGGCGTCTTGTGCGTGTTCTTTGTCTTTGAGGGTGTCGAAGGCGCCGTCGTTGAAGATGTTGCAGTTCTGGTAGATCTCGATGAGGGCGGTGCCTTGGTGTTGTGCGGCTTGCCGGAGGGTTTCGGTGAGGTGTTTGCGGTCGGTGTCGAGGGTGCGGGCGATGAAGGTGGCTTCGGCGCCGAGGGCGAGGGAGAGGGGGTTGAAGGGGGTGTCGAGGCTGCCCATGGGGGTGGATTTGGTGATTTTGCCGGTTTCTGAGGTGGGGGAGTACTGGCCTTTGGTGAGGCCGTAGATGCGGTTGTTGAAGAGGAGGATTTTGAGGTTGACGTTGCGGCGGAGGGCGTGGATGAGGTGGTTGCCGCCGATGGAGAGGGCGTCGCCGTCGCCGGTGACGACCCAGACGGAGAGGTCCTGGCGGGTGGTGGCGAGGCCGGTGGCGATGGCGGGTGCGCGTCCGTGGATGGAGTGCATGCCGTAGGTGTTCATGTAGTAGGGGAAGCGGGAGGAGCAGCCGATGCCGGAGATGAAGACGGTGTTCTCGCGGCGGATGCCGAGGGTGGGCATGAAGGACTGGACGGCGGCGAGGACGGCGTAGTCGCCGCAGCCGGGGCACCAGCGGACTTCCTGGTCGGTTTTGAAGTCCTTGGCGGTCTGGGGGGTGGTGGCGCGGGGGACGAGGGGGAGGAGTCCGGTGACGGTGTCAGTCATGGGTGGTCTCCTGGTGTCCGCTGGTGGCCTGTCCGGTGGTGGTGGTGTCGCTGGTGGTGGTGCCGTGCCCGTTGTCGGTGTTGGTGTCGTGCCCGTTGGTTTTGGTGGTGGCGTTTTTGAGGGCGTGGGCGAGCTGGGCTGCTTTGAAGGGCATGCCGTTGATCTGGGTGATGCTGTGGGTGGGGGTGAGGTAGCGGGCGCGGATGAGGGTGTTGAGCTGGCCGAGGTTCATTTCGGGGATGATGACGTGCTGGTAGCGGGTGAGGATGTCGGCGAGGTTGGGGGGGAGGGGGTTGAGGTGGCGCAGGTGGGCCTGGGCGATGGGGTGGTGTTCGGTGCGCAGGCGGCGGACGGCGGCGGTGATGGGTCCGTAGGTTGATCCCCAGCCCAGGACGAGGGTGTCGGCGTGGTGGGGGTCGTCGACGGCCAGGGGCGGGATGGTGATGTTGTCGATTTTGGCCTGGCGGGTGCGGACCATGTGTTCGTGGTTGGCGGGGTCGTAGGAGATGTTGCCGGTGCCGTCCTGTTTCTCGATGCCGCCGATGCGGTGTTCGAGTCCGGGGGTGCCGGGGACGGCCCAGGGGCGGGCGAGGGTGTGGGGGTCGCGTTTGTAGGGCCAGAAGACGTCGGTGCCGTCGGGCAGGGTGTGGTTGGGGCCGGTGGCGTGGGGGGTGCGCAGGTCGGGGAGGTCGGCGGGGTCGGGGATCCGCCAGGGTTCGGAGCCGTTGGCGAGGTAGCCGTCGGAGAGGAGGAAGACGGGGGTGCGGTAGGTGAGGGCGATGCGGGCGGCCTCGATGGCGGCGTCGAAGCAGTCGCCGGGGGTGCGGGGGGCGATGACGGGGACGGGTGCCTCGCCGTTGCGGCCGTACATGGCCTGGAGGAGGTCGGCCTGTTCGGTTTTGGTGGGCAGGCCGGTGGAGGGTCCGCCGCGCTGGATGTCGACGATGAGCAGGGGCAGTTCCAGGGAGACGGCGAGGCCGATGGTCTCGGATTTGAGGGCCACGCCGGGGCCGGAGGTGGTGGTGACGGCGAGCGCGCCGCCGAACGCGGCGCCGAGGGCGGCGCCGATGCCGGCGATCTCGTCCTCGGCCTGGAAGGTGCGCACGCCGAAGTTCTTGTGCCGGGACAGTTCGTGGAGGATGTCGGAGGCCGGGGTGATCGGGTAGGAGCCCAGATACAGGGGCAGGCCGGCCTGGCGGGCGGCGGCGATCAGTCCGTAGGACAGGGCCAGGTTCCCCGACATGTTGCGGTAGACGCCGGGGGGGAAGGCGTGCGCGGCGGGCGCGATCTCGTAGGAGACGGCGAAGTCCTCCGTCGTCTCGCCGAAGTTCCAGCCCGCCCGGAACGCGGTGATGTTCGCCTCCGCGATCACCGGCTTCTTCGCGAACTTCGACCGCAGGAACGCCTCCGTGCCCTCCGTGGGACGGTGATACATCCACGAGAGCAGGCCCAGCGCGAACATGTTCTTCGACCGCTCCGCCTCCTTGCGGGTCAGCCCGAACTCCTTCAG
>NZ_JBDQQP010000035.1:1867-5080 GCF_039888735.1 Streptomyces sp. CAU 1734 | reverse complement strand
AACACAGTGGACGCGAGCAACTGAGGACAAGCCCTCGGCCTATTAGTACCGGTCACCTCCAGCGGTTACCCGCCTTCCAGATCCGGCCTATCAACCCAGTCGTCTACTGGGAGCCTTAACCCCTCAAAGGGGGTGGGAATACTCATCTCGAAGCAGGCTTCCCGCTTAGATGCTTTCAGCGGTTATCCCTCCCGAACGTAGCCAACCAGCCATGCCCTTGGCAGGACAACTGGCACACCAGAGGTTCGTCCGTCCCGGTCCTCTCGTACTAGGGACAGCCCTTCTCAATATTCCTACGCGCACAGCGGATAGGGACCGAACTGTCTCACGACGTTCTAAACCCAGCTCGCGTACCGCTTTAATGGGCGAACAGCCCAACCCTTGGGACCGACTCCAGCCCCAGGATGCGACGAGCCGACATCGAGGTGCCAAACCATCCCGTCGATATGGACTCTTGGGGAAGATCAGCCTGTTATCCCCGGGGTACCTTTTATCCGTTGAGCGACGGCGCTTCCACAAGCCACCGCCGGATCACTAGTCCCGACTTTCGTCCCTGCTCGACCCGTCGGTCTCACAGTCAAGCTCCCTTGTGCACTTACACTCAACACCTGATTGCCAACCAGGCTGAGGGAACCTTTGGGCGCCTCCGTTACTCTTTAGGAGGCAACCGCCCCAGTTAAACTACCCATCAGACACTGTCCCTGATCCGGATCACGGACCCAGGTTAGACATCCAGCACGACCAGAGTGGTATTTCAACAGCGACTCCACGAACACTGGCGTGCCCGCTTCACAGTCTCCCACCTATCCTACACAAGCCGAACCGAACACCAATATCAAACTATAGTAAAGGTCCCGGGGTCTTTCCGTCCTGCTGCGCGAAACGAGCATCTTTACTCGTAGTGCAATTTCACCGGGCCTATGGTTGAGACAGTCGAGAAGTCGTTACGCCATTCGTGCAGGTCGGAACTTACCCGACAAGGAATTTCGCTACCTTAGGATGGTTATAGTTACCACCGCCGTTTACTGGCGCTTAAGTTCTCAGCTTCGCCCCACCGAAATGGAGCTAACCGGTCCCCTTAACGTTCCAGCACCGGGCAGGCGTCAGTCCGTATACATCGCCTTACGGCTTCGCACGGACCTGTGTTTTTAGTAAACAGTCGCTTCTCGCTGGTCTCTGCGGCCACCCCCAGCTCGAGGAGCAAGTCCTCTCACCAGATGTGGCCCCCCTTCTCCCGAAGTTACGGGGGCATTTTGCCGAGTTCCTTAACCATAGTTCACCCGAACGCCTCGGTATTCTCTACCTGACCACCTGAGTCGGTTTAGGGTACGGGCCGCCATGAAACTCGCTAGAGGCTTTTCTCGACAGCATAGGATCATCCACTTCACCACAATCGGCTCGGCATCAGGTCTCAGCCTCAATGTGTGACGGATTTGCCTATCACACGGCCTACACCCTTACCCCGGGACAACCACCGCCCGGGCTGGACTACCTTCCTGCGTCACCCCATCGCTTACCTACTACAAGTCTGGTCCGTCGGCTCCACCACTCCCCCTCACTCCGAAGAGATCAAGGGCGGCTTCACGGACTTAGCATCGCCTGATTCAGTATTGGGCGTTTCAAAGCGGGTACCGGAATATCAACCGGTTGTCCATCGACTACGCCTGTCGGCCTCGCCTTAGGTCCCGACTTACCCTGGGCAGATCAGCTTGACCCAGGAACCCTTAGTCAATCGGCGCACACGTTTCCCACGTGTGTATCGCTACTCATGCCTGCATTCTCACTCGTGAACCGTCCACCACTGCCTTCCGGCGCGGCTTCACCCGGCACACGACGCTCCCCTACCCATCACAGTCCCCGTTGGGGGTATGTACTGCAATGACACGACTTCGGCGGTACGCTTGAGCCCCGCTACATTGTCGGCGCGGAATCACTTGACCAGTGAGCTATTACGCACTCTTTCAAGGGTGGCTGCTTCTAAGCCAACCTCCTGGTTGTCTCTGCGACTCCACATCCTTTCCCACTTAGCGTACGCTTAGGGGCCTTAGTCGATGCTCTGGGCTGTTTCCCTCTCGACCATGGAGCTTATCCCCCACAGTCTCACTGCCGCGCTCTCACTTACCGGCATTCGGAGTTTGGCTAAGGTCAGTAACCCGGTAGGGCCCATCGCCTATCCAGTGCTCTACCTCCGGCAAGAAACACACGACGCTGCACCTAAATGCATTTCGGGGAGAACCAGCTATCACGGAGTTTGATTGGCCTTTCACCCCTAACCACAGGTCATCCCCCAGGTTTTCAACCCTGGTGGGTTCGGTCCTCCACGACCTCTTACAGCCGCTTCAACCTGCCCATGGCTAGATCACTCCGCTTCGGGTCTTGAGCGCGCTACTAAATCGCCCTGTTCGGACTCGCTTTCGCTACGGCTTCCCCACACGGGTTAACCTCGCAACACACCGCAAACTCGCAGGCTCATTCTTCAAAAGGCACGCAGTCACGACGCAGAGAACAAGTTCTCTGCGCGACGCTCCCACGGCTTGTAGGCACACGGTTTCAGGTACTATTTCACTCCGCTCCCGCGGTACTTTTCACCATTCCCTCACGGTACTATCCGCTATCGGTCACCAGGGAATATTTAGGCTTAACGGGTGGTCCCGCCAGATTCACACGGGATTTCTCGGGCCCCGTGCTACTTGGGTGTCTCTCAAACGAGCCGCAATCATTTCAGCTACGGGGGTCTTACCCTCTACGCCGGACCTTTCGCATGTCCTTCGCCTATGACTACGGTTTCTGACTCGTCTCACGGCCGGCAGACCGTGAAAGAGAGATCCCACAACCCCGCATACGCAACCCCTGCCGGGTATCACACATATACGGTTTGGCCTCATCCGGTTTCGCTCGCCACTACTCCCGGAATCACGGTTGTTTTCTCTTCCTGAGGGTACTGAGATGTTTCACTTCCCCTCGTTCCCTCCACACTGCCTATGTGTTCAGCAGCGGGTGACAGCCCATGACGACTGCCGGGTTTCCCCATTCGGAAACCCCCGGATCAAAGCCTGGTTGACGACTCCCCGGGGACTATCGCGGCCTCCCACGTCCTTCATCGGTTCCTGGTGCCAAGGCATCCACCGTGCGCCCTTAAAAACTTGGCCACAGATGCTCGCGTCCACTGTGCAGTTCTCAAACAACGACCAACCACCCGCCACCCCGCCCTTA
>NZ_JBDQQP010000034.1:0-19041 GCF_039888735.1 Streptomyces sp. CAU 1734 | reverse complement strand
ACGAGCGGACCCGAGCCCTGGCAGACTTCCTCCACACCTACAACCACCACCGCAGCCACACCGCCCTCGGCGGACACCCACCCATCAGCCGCGTAAACAACCCTGCGGGTCAATACAGCTAGGTCGTTTCTTACGGATCAGGCAAGATCCGTAAGAGACGGCCTAGGGGTATCGCGCTGCGGGTACTGACCCGCCGGGGTGCGGCACGGGGGTGCGCATCCCGGCGGGGTCTGTTCAGGGGCCCGGTTCAGGGCGTGCGGCTCAGCGGGGCAGTACCTCCACATACGCGGCCGGCTCGCGGTGGTCCGAGGCCATCAGCGCCGTCCGCACCACCATCGCCTGCTGCTCCGGCGACTCCCGCAGCCGCCGGGGCGCGATGTGCACCACGGTCAGCCCGAGCCGCTCCAACTGCTCCCGCCGCCGCGCGTACTCGGCCCAGTCGGCCTCCTCGTCCAGCCGGGGCGTCCGTGCGCTCAACTGCACGGCCACGGCGTGATCCGGCCAGTACGCGTCCACTCCGCCCAGCCCCGGCCCGCCGGGCAGCCGCAGCTCCACATTCCACACCGGGTCCGGCAGGGCGAACTCCCGCACCAGCTCGTACAGCCGCTCCTCCGCGCGGCTGCGCCCCTCCGTCAGCAGCGACTCCACCGCCGCCGCAACCGGGAGCCGCGCCAGCAGCCCCGACCGGCTCAGCTCCCCGACCACGGCGGCGGGTTCGCAGTGCCCGCCGCACACCGCCTCGGCGAGCACCGCCCGCACCCGCTCCGGGTCCGTCAGCTCCGCGAGCGCGTCCGCCAGGGCCCGTGCCACCGGCGCCACCGGCAGCCCGTTGATCCGCTCCGGCTCCGGCAGCAGCCGTGCCCGTACGATCCCGGCGCAGCCGGTCGACCGCAGCCTGCGGTTGCGGGAGACGAGCACATCGATCCGCTCCAGCGCGGGCAGTTCCGGGACCGACGAGAAGCCCCGCAGCGCGAGGGCGGCGAGGCCGGTGATCACGGCGTCGCCGTGCGGATCGGCCACACCGTCGGCCGGCTGGGCGGGAATCACCGGCCGCCCGGCGTACAGCAGCACCCCGTGCAGCCGCTCCTCGCTGGTGGGGACCCCGTCGTGCAGCAGATACACCCCCGGCAGCAGCGCCTGCCAGGGCCCGCCGTCCCGGCAGCGGGCGCCCGCCTGGGCCGCGGAGACCCCGTGCGCGCGGAGCTGGGCCGCGGAGAGCACCTGCGGCCGGCCGGTACAGAGCCGGTCGAGTCCGTCGATCCGGTCGGCCGTCCGGCCGGCGATCCCGGCCGGAAAGGCGCGGGCCGGGAGCCGGCGGCCGGGGTGGACGAGCGACGGTGCGGTGGGGGAGGCGGCGGGGGCGTGCGGGACGTTCTTGTTCATGGTCCCGAGATGCCCAGGGGGCACCCCTTCACTAACCGCTGTTACACGTTTGTCGGCAAGTCGGGACAACTCCGCCCTAAAGTACGGGCGTTCGATCACCGACAATGCGGTTGCCTGCGGGTGCGGGTGCGGGTGCGGGTGCGGGTGCGGGTGCGGGTCTCTCGCGGGGCTCCGCCCCGGACCCCGCGCCTCAATCGCCGGCGGGGCTTGATATGAGCACCCTCGTCCGGAGTGCGGGTCTCTCGCGGGGCTCCGTGTCTCAATCGCCGGCGGGCTTGATGTGAGCACCTTCGCCCGGGGTGCGGCCCCTTGCGGTACTCCGCGCCTCAAGCGTCGGCGGGGCTGGCATCGCGGCCCCGGGCCGGAGGCCAATTGGCCTCCGGCCCGGGGGGTGGTCAGCTCTCCGCCGACCCCGCGTCGCAGACCTGGCCGCGGAGGCCGCGGGCCAGGTCGTCGCGGGCCTCCAGGACCAGACGGCGCAGGGCGGGGGGCGCGTCCTCGTGGGTCGCGAGCCAGGTGTCCGCCTCCTTCAGCGCGGTCTCGCCCTGGAGCATCGGGAAGAGGCCGGAGACCACATCCATGCCGATCTGGATCGACCGCTCGGCCCACACCCGCTCGATCGCCGCGAAGTACTTCGCGGTGTACGGCGCGAGCAGTTCCCGCTGTCCCGCCTGGACGAATCCGGCGATGGTCGCCCCGGCCAGCGCGTTCGACAGCGTGTCGGACTCGACCACCTCGGCCCAGGCCCGCTCCTTGACCTCCGCCGAGGGCCGCGCCGCCAGGCAGCGCAGCTGGTGGCGCTTGCCGGAGGCGGTGTCGTCACGGGCGAGCTCCGCCGCGACGACCGACTCGTCCGCCGTGCCGTGCGCGGCCAGTGGCTCCAGGAAGGCCCAGCGCAGCTCCTGGTCGACCTCCAGGCCGTCGATGCGGCCGGTGCCGGCCAGCAGGCCCTCCAGCAGCTGGAGATCGGCCGCCGATTCGGCGACCGAGGCGAAGAACCGCGCCCAGGTGAGCTGGTGCTGGCTGCCCGGCTCGGCGAGCCGCAGCTCCTTGAGCGCGCCCTCCGCGAGCAGCCGGCCGCCCGTCCCGCGCCACTCCGGGGCGGCGTAGTGCGTCAGCGCCGAGCGGGCCCAGGCATGCAGCATCTGGAGGACGCCGATATCCGTCTCCCGGCCCGCGAACCGCAGCACCAGACCGATGAAGTCGCGCGCCGGCACCAGTGCGTCCCGGGTCAGATTCCACAGCGCCGACCAGCACAGCGCCCGCGCCAGCGGGTCGGTCAGATCGCCGAGGGAGTCCCGCAGGGTCTCCAGCGAGCCGTAGTCGAAGCGGATCTTGCAGTACGTCAGATCCTCGTCGTTCACCAGCACCAGCTCGGGCCGGTCCGCCCCGGCCAGCTCGGTGACGACCGTGCGCGTACCGGTGACATCGACCTCGGCCCGCGCGTACCGCACCAGCTCCGGGCCGTCGTGCCGGTACAGGCCCACGGCCACCCGGTGCGGGCGCGGCTGCTCGCCGTCCTGGATCACCGCGAGCTCGGTGATCCGGTCCGAGGCGTCGAAGGTGAGCTCGGGGGTGAGCGAATTGACCCCGGAGGTCTGGAGCCAGGAGCGCGACCAGTCGGCCATGTCGCGGCCGGAGGTCTCCTCCAGCACCGAGAGCAGGTCCCCGAGCCGGGTGTTCCCGTACGCGTGCCGCTTGAAGTAGCGCCGCGCGCCCTCCAGGAACGCCTCCTCGCCCACATAGGCGACGAGCTGCTTCAGCACGGAGGCACCCTTGGCGTAGGTGATGCCGTCGAAGTTCAGCTTGGCGTCCTCCAGGTCACGGATGTCGGCCGTGACCGGGTGGGTGGAGGGAAGCTGGTCGGCCCGGTAGGCCCACGCCTTGCGGTTGTTGGCGAAGGTGATCCAGCCATTGGTGAAGCGGGTCGCGCCGACCATCGCGTACGAGCCCATGAAGTCGGCGAAGGACTCCTTCAGCCACAGGTCGTCCCACCACTCCATGGTGACCAGGTCGCCGAACCACATGTGCGCCATCTCGTGCAGGATGACGTTGGCGCGCCGCTCGTACGAGGCCGAGGTGACCTTCCCGCGGAAGATGAACTCCTCGCGGAAGGTGACACACCCCGGGTTCTCCATCGCGCCGATGTTGTACTCGGGCACGAATGCCTGGTCGTACTTGCCGAAGGGGTACGGGTAGTCGAAGCGGTCGTGGAAGAAGTCCAGGCCCTGCTTGGTGACGAGGAAGACGTCGTCGGCGTCGAAGTGCCGGGCCAGCGCCTTGCGGCACATCGCGCCGAGCGGGATCTCCAGCTCCGTGCCGTCGGCACCGGTCCGCCGGTAGACATCGGTCTCGTAGTGGTAGGGGCCGGCCACCACGGCGGTGATGTAGGTGGAGATCGGCAGGGTCTCGGCGAACCGCCACACCCCGTCCCCGGCCGACCGCTCACCCGCGCCATTGCTCCACACCGTCCAGCCCTCGGGCGCGGTCACCTCGAAGCGGAACGGAGCCTTGAGGTCCGGCTGCTCGAAGTTGGCGAAGACCCGGCGGGCGTCGGCGGGCTCGTACTGGGTGTAGAGGTAGACCTCGCCGTCCTCGGGGTCGACAAAGCGGTGCAGACCCTCACCGGTCCTGCTGTACGCGCACTGCGCGTCCACGACCAGCACATTGTCCTCGGCCAGCGAGTCCAGGGCGATCCGGGAACCGTCGAACACCACCGCGGGGTCGAGCTTCTCGCCGTTCAGGGTCACCGAGGTGACGGACGGGGCGAGCAGATCGGCGAAGGCCGAGGCACCCGCCCGGGCCGAGCGGAAGCGGATGGTCGTCACGGAGCGGAAGGTCCGGGGGCCGGACGCGGCGCCGTCGGTGTTCGGACCGTCCCCGACAGCGGACCGCAGGTCGAGGGCGACCTCGTAGCCGTCGACGGACAGCAGCTCCGCCCGCAGACGGGCTTCGTCGCGGGAGAGATTCTCACCGGGCACGGGCACTCCTTCGTGTCTCGTCAGATCAGCACCGATACTCCCACGCGCACCTGACGGCGGGTATCGGCGGATCCGGGAATCGGCGGGTCCCCCGCCGTGTTGCCACCGGTGAGACGTGTGCCACACCCGGCCGCCGCGGCTGCCGGGCGCCATCCATCACTGAGGAGCAGCAGAGATGTCGGAGAACAGCAGGACCCCGGTCGATTTCTGGTTCGACCCCCTGTGCCCCTGGGCGTGGATGACCTCCCGGTGGGTCAAGGAGGTCGAGAAGGTCCGCGACATCGAGGTCCGCTGGCATGTCATGAGCCTCTCCGTGCTCAATGAGGACAAGCTGGACACTCTGCCGGAGGAGTACCGCGAGGGCCTGAAGCAGGGCTGGGCGCCGGTGCGGGTGGCCATCGCCGCCGAGCAGGAGCACGGCCCCGAGGTGCTGGGAAGGCTGTACGAGGCGCTCGGCACCCGTATCCACAACCGTGGCGAGGGCCCGACCCTGGAGGCGATCGCCGGAGCGCTGGCGGAGGCCGGACTGCCCGCCGGGCTCATCGACTACGCGGAGAAGGACACCTACGACACCGAGCTGCGCGCCTCCCACCAGGAGGGCATCGACAAGGTGGGCCAGGAGGTCGGCACCCCGGTCATCGCCGTTCCGGGCGCGGACGGCGGGCAGGTCGCCTTCTTCGGCCCGGTGGTGACCCCGGCCCCCAAGGGCGAGGACGCCGCGAAGCTCTGGGACGGCACCCTGCTGGTGGCGTCGATCCCCGGCTTCTACGAGATCAAGCGGACCCGCACGGCCGGCCCGGACTTCTCCAACCTCTGAGCGGAGGCCGTGCCGGGCACGGAAGGCGTACAAAGGGGCACAGAAGGGCCCCCACGAGTCCTGTCCTCGTGGGGGCCCTTCCTCATTCCGCCCGCAAGTGAAGGTTGAGAAGACGATCACGAGCAGGACGACTGCGGGGCGGAGGCCGCGCGGCTACACGGTCCCGGGGCCGCGTGACCTCCCGCGCCTCACGCCTCGATGAGCGGCGTGCGCTCCTTCGCCTGCGCGTAGCGCTTGGCGACGTCCTGCCAGTTCACGACGGCCCACATGGCGTCGATGAAGTCCACCTTCTGGTTCTTGTACTGAAGGTAGAACGCGTGCTCCCAGGCGTCGAAGACCAGGATCGGCACCGAGCCCTGGCCCACATTGCCCTGGTGGTCGTAGATCTGCTCGACGATCAGACGGCGGCTGACCGGCTCGTAGGCGAGTACACCCCAGCCGGAGCCCTGGGTGGTCGCGGACGCCTTGGTCAGCTGGGCCTTGAACTTCTCGAAGGAGCCGAAGGACTCCGCGATCGCGTCCGCGAGCTCGCCGACGCCGTCCTTGTCCAGCGGCTCGCCGCCGCCGTCGCCGATCATGTTGTGCCAGTAGATGCTGTGGAGGATGTGGCCGGAGAGGTGGAACGCGAGGTTCTTCTCCAGCCCGTTGATGGCACCCCACTGCTCCTTGTCGCGCGCCTCCGCCAGCTGCTCCAGCGTGTCGTTGGCGCCCTTGACGTAGGCGGCGTGGTGCTTGTCGTGATGCAGCTCGATGATCTGCGGATTGATGACCGGGTCGAGCTCTGCGTAGTCGTACGGAAGTTCAGGAAGCGTGTAGATGGCCATATGACCGGTCCCTCCGACTGCTTATTGCACACCTTATGCATGTGCACGTTAGCAGCAGGAGTGACGCGGGAGTGATCAGGCATTGGTCCTACGACTTGCGTCCGAGCAGCTCTCGAGCGAGTACCGCGATATCGGGGAAATCGGTGACCACGGCGTCCACGCCCAGCCCGAAGTGCTGGGCGAACTCGCCGAACACATCACCGAAGCCGGCGCTGTCCGCGCCCCGGCGCAGCCCGGCCGGAAGGTACTGGTTCTCCGCGCGGAAGGTGTACGCGCCGACCCGCAGCCCGGCCGCGTGCGCGTCGGCCAGCAGCGGTGAGGGGGGTACGAGCCAGGACTTGTCCGGCCCGATCCACCGCGCGTACTCGGCGATGCGCCGCAGCCCCCTCGGGGTCGCCATCTGCCGGTAGGTCACATCGTGCCCCTGGGGGCCGCCGGTGGTGCCGAGCGCCTGCCAGAGCGGGATCCGCAGCCCGGCCGCGGCGATCCGGCGCAGGCTGGAGGGCTCGAAGGACTGCACGACACACCGCACGGCGGAGCCCGGCGCCGTCAGCCGGTTGCGCCGGACGATGCCGATCAGCTCCGGCTCCAGCGGCAGCCCGATCGACCGGAAATAGGAGGGGTGCTTGGTCTCCGGGAAGACGGTGACCGGCCGCCCGTGGCGGTGTGCCAGCACCCGGGCGAGATCCACCACTTCCTGGAGGGTGCAAATGCGCTGGTGCCCGTCGAAGACGGTGTTCCGATTACGGATCAGGGGCAGTCGTTCCACGGTCCGCAGGGTGCGGAGCTCGGCCAGGGTGAAATCCTCCGTGAACCAGCCCTCGGTCCAGTGACCGCCGATCAGCTTGCGGGTTCTGCGCGCGGCGAATTCCCTCCGGGCGGCGACATCGGTGGTCTGCGAGATCTCGTTCTCGTGCCGGACCACCAGGACATGGTCCCGGGTGGGCACGACATCCGGCTCGATCCAGTCGGCCCCGCACTGCACGGCGAAGGTGTACGACGACTCGGTGTGCTCGGGCCGCCAGCCGGCCGCGCCCCGGTGGCCGATGACGAGCGGGCGGCGCGCGGCCGGTCCGGGGCCTTCACTCGCATGCGCACCCGCACCCGCGCCCGCCGCCGCACCCGCACCCGCCGCCGGGCCGGCCGCCGGGAGACCGGCGGCCACCGCCGCCGTACCCGCCGCGCACAGCACGGACCGCCGCCCCGGCGCGCCGTCCCGCCCCACAGCGCCCGCGCTCATGTCGCCCGGGCCCGCGACCGGGCCGCCGTCAGCCGCTCCAGATGGTCGGCGTACGCCTTGGTGTAGTAACCGGCCCGCCCCGGATCCGGTTCCACGATCGCGTCCGGCGCCGTCCACGCCGCCGTGTCCAGGCCGACGCCCAGCCGCCCGGCCGCCGCGAGCACCGCCCCCCGCGCCCCCACCTCCCCGGTCACGGTCCGCAGCGGTCTGCCCAGCACATCCGCGAAGAGCCGCATCCAGGCGGGCGACTTGGTGCCCCCGCCGCAGATCGCCAGCGTGCCGCTGAGCCCGGCCGCCTCCAGACAGTGCCGGGCCGCGAAGCCGATGCCCTCACAGGTGGCCCGGATCAGATCGGCCCCCGTGGTCTCCAGCGACACCCCGGTCAGCTCCGCCCGCAGCCTGGGCTCCACAAAGGGCGCGCGTTCACCGGACGGCGCGAAGTAGGGCAGCACACGGACCCCGTGCGCCCCCGGCGGCACCGCCTCCAGCGCCGCGTCCACCTCCGTGTACGGCGTTCCGGTGGTCCGCAGCACCCAGTCCAGCGCGGCCGTCCCCACCATCGCCGGCATCGCGCGCAGCCACTGCCCCGGCCGGTCGGTGGAGATGTGCAGCCCGGCCGGCTCACCGTCCAGGCCGAGCTCCCGGGTGACCACCAGCGAGGCCAGACAGGTGCCGACGATCAGGAGCCCGTCCCCCGGTTCGGTGACCCCGGCGCCCAGCGCGCAGGCGGCCAGATCGTACGGTCCGCTGGTGATCCGGGTGCCCGCCCCCGGCACGCCGGGACGCACCGCCGAGACGGCGATCGGATCCCGGACCGGCGGCAGCAGTCCGCGCCGCCCCGAGAGCCCCAGCGCCGCCGTCACCTCCTCCGAGTACGTCCGCGTCCGGGGATCCAGGAACGGCATCGAGGCGTCGGACACATCGGTCGCCACCGGCGCGGCGGTCGCCGCCCCGGGGCCCGGCGGCGAGTCGTCGGTGAGCCGCCGGAACACCATGTCCTTGCAGTACACGGCGGAGTGCGCGGCATCCAGCGACTCCGGTTCGTACCGGTCCAGCCAGGCCAGCAGCGGCCCCGGGCAGCCCGGGAACACGGCACTGCCGGTCCGCCGGAAGACCGCCTCCACCAGCCCCGACGACTGCCAGGCGGTGACGAGGTCATGGGCCCGGCCGTCCATCCAGGAGATCGCCTTGCGCACCGGCCGGCCGTCCCCCGTCACCAGCCAGACGCCGTCGCCCTGCCCGGTGAGCCCGATGAACCCGATCGGCCCGGGCACGGATCCGGTCAGCGCGCCGAGGACATCGACGACCGCCCCGTACACCTCGTCCATGTCCTGCTCGACCCGGCCGTCGCGGATGTCGAGCGCGACCGGCCGCGACTCGACCCCCAGCGGACGGCCCGCCTCGTCGAAGGCCGCGGCCTTGACCATCGACGTCCCCACATCGATACCGATGTACGTCGCCGCCATCGTGCACACACTCCTCAGTCGTACCGCGGATGACTCGTCGGGGGCCGGCCCGCAGCCGGGCCGGCCGTGCGGGAAGGGAAGGGACTGGAAGGGAAGAGAAGGGAAGGGACGGGAAGGGACGGGAAGGGACGGGAAGAGCGCGCGGGGGGAATCAGCTCAGCTCATGGGAGAGCGGCTCCCCGCGCACATACCGGGCCACCTCCGCCGAGGCGATCCGCGCCGCCTTGTGCGCCACCGCCCGGCTCGCCCCGGCCACATGCGGAGTGAGCACCAGATTCGGTGTGGACAGCAGCCGGGATCCCTCCGGCAGCGGCTCCTCCGCATAGGTGTCCAGCGCCGCCGCCGCCAGCCGGCCGCTCTCCAGCGCGTCGCAGAGCGCCTCCGTGTCCAGCAGCCCGCCGCGCGCCGCGTTCACCACCACCGCACCGGGCGGCAGCAGCGCCAGCTCCCGCGCCCCGATCAGCCCGTGTGTCTCCGGGGTGAGCCGGGCATGCAGGGTCAGCACCCGCGAACGGGAGAGCAGCGCCTCCAGCGACCGCGACCGCATCCCGTGCACATCGCCGCGCACATAGGGATCGAACACCTCCACCTCCGCGCCGAAGGCACAGAGCACCCGGGCCACCCGGCTGCCGACCGCCCCGTACCCCACCAGCCCGACCGCGGTGTCCTCCAGTTCGAGCCCGCTGTGTTCATAGGTGTAGTACGAACCGTCCCAGTCGCCCTCCAGGGCCAGCGAATGGTGCGCCTCGGGGATCCGGCGCAGCGCCGAGATCATCAGGCCGATGGTGAACTCCGCCGTGGCCGCCGCGTTCCGGCCCGGCGCGAAACAGACCCGTACCCCCCGGGCCCGCGCCGCCGCCGCGTTCACATTGACCGGTCCGCCCCGGCAGACCGCGATCATCCGCAGCGACGGCGAGGCGGCCAGCACCCGCTCCGTGAACGGCGCCATCTGGGTGACACAGACCTCGACCCCGTCCAGCGCCTTGATCAGCGCGTCCTCCGCGTCGCTCGCCTCGCGCACCTCGGCGACCGGCCCGAAGGGCTCCAGCGGCCAGGGCAGCGTCAGTTCACGGATCTCCGCCGCCCCCTCGCCGAGATCGCGCCGCAGCGCCTCGGTGATCAGGGAGTTGCGGACGAAGTGGTCGCCGGCGGCCAGGACTTTCATGCAGTTCCTCCGCGTGATCGTGGTCGGCGCCCGGTGGCCTCACTCCTCGCCCACCGGAACCGGACAGAGCTGGTAGGTGACCTGGTGCTCATCGAAGTCGCGCAGTGCCCCGGCCGGTGCGCCGTCGTCGACGAGCACCAGATCGAAGCGGGAGAGGGGGACGAGACGGTGCAGCGCCGTCCGGCCCAGCTTGGAATGGTCGAGAAGCAGGACATTGCGGTCCGCCGAGTCGAGCATGGCGCGCTTGACGGACACGATGTGCTGCTCCTGGTGGTACGCGAGACCTGCCGACGCCGCCGAGGCCGAGGTGAAGGAGAGGTCGGCCCGCACCGCCTGCACGGCCTCCACACACGACACCCCGAGGAAGGAGGAGTGCAGCGGATCGTAGTCGCCGCCGAGCGCCATCAGACGGATGCCGCGCGCGGCGGCGAGCAGTGTCAGCGTCTGGAGGAAATTGGTGACCACCGTCAGCGGAGTGATCGCCGCCATCCTGCGGGCGACCGCCAGCGCGCTGGTGGAATCGTCCAGCAGTACCGCCATCCCCGGCTCGATCAGCGTCACCGCCCGCTCCGCCAGCGCCTCCTTCTCCCGCCGCATGGCGGTCAGCCGGTACGCCACATGCGCCTCGAAGACCCCGGACGGCTGAGCGGTCACCCCGCCCCGGAACTTCCGTACGACGCCCTGCCGCTCCAGTTCGTCCAGATCGCGGTGCACGGTCATCAGGCTGACGGTGAATCGTTCGGCCAGTTCGGCGGCGGAGGACTCCCGCCGGGCGAGTACATACGCGGCGATCGCCCGCTGCCGGGCCGCGGGTCCTCGCAGTGCGGGTCCTCGCATGGGAGATGAGCTTGCGACCGGATCCGGGGGCCGTCAATGCCTCCCGCGCGGGTTTCTACCGCCGAACCGCGGGAGAAGCTGAGAAGTTCTCAGCAGACAGCGAGAAGTGGAAGGCGCCCCGCGCCGTGTGAGGAGCCGTCATGTGGTTGGGCATCGATCTCGGCACCCAGAGCGTCCGGGCACAGGTCACCGGCGACGGCGGCGAACTCCTCGGCAGCGGCTCCGCGCCGCTGACCGGGGAACGCGACGGAATCCGCCACGAACAGTCGCCCGCCGACTGGTGGAACGCGGTCCGGACGGCCTGCGCCGGTGCCCTGCGGGACGGCCCGCGCCCGCGCGCGCTCGCCGTCTGCTCCACCTCCGGCACCGTGCTGCTCGCCGACGCCCGGGGCCGGGCGCTCAGCCCCGGTGTGATGTACGACGACGGCCGGGCTCCCGGCCGGGGCCCGGGGCGGGCCCGGCTGCTGCTGGCGGAGTACGGGCCCGGCCGGGTGCTGCACCAGGCCGACTGGATCACCGCCCGGCTCGCCGGACGGCTGCTGCCCACCGATTCCAGCCATGCGCTGAAGACCGGGTACGACCCGGCCACCGGCGGCTTCGCCGCGCCGGGACTCCCGGCCGGCGCGGCGCCGGACGTGGTGCTCCCGGGCACCGTGATCGGGGCGACGAGCCGGGAAGCGGAAGCGGCGGCCGGGATCCCCGCGGGCACCCTGATCGTGGCCGGAATGACCGACGGCTGCGCGGCCCAGATCGCCTCCGGAGCGCTCGCCCCCGGCTCCTGGAACACGGTCCTCGGCACCACCCTGGTCCTCAAGGGGGTCACCGCCGAACCCCTCCACGACCCTTCCGGTGTGGTCTACAGCCATCTCTCCCCGGACGGCACCAGCCTCCCCGGCGGGGCCTCCGGCGTCGGCGGCGGCGCCCTGAGGGCCGCCTTCCCGGCCGCCGACCCGGCGGCCCTGGACACCCTCGCCCGCGCCCGCGAACCGGCCGGGGCGGTGGCGTATCCGCTCGGCTCCCGGGGCGAGCGCTTCCCCTTCACCGCCCCGGAGGCGACCGGCTTCCTGCTCGGAACCCCCGCGTCGGACGCCGACCACTGGGCGGCGCTGCTCCAGGGCGTGGCGCTGACCGAACGGCTCTGTCTGGACTATCTGGATCTGCTCGGCGCGCCGGTGCACGGCCCGGTCACCTTCACCGGCGGCGCGGTCCGCAGCGCCTACTGGACCCGGCTGCGCGCCGAGATCCTGGGCCGTACGGTACGGATCCCGGCGGCCAGCGAACCGGCGTTCGGGATGGCGGTGCTGGCGGCGTACGGCGCGGGCGCGGCCGGCGCGGCGGGTGCGCCCGGTACTCTCGCCGCCACGGCCGGGCGGATGGTCCGGGTCCGGGAGGTGATCAGGCCCGGCGACGGCAGCCGGTGGGCCGGCCCGTATCTCGTCCTGGTCGACGAGCTGGAGCGGCGCGGCTGGCTGCCGCCCGAGGTCGCCGCGCATGCGCGGACACGCACGGAAGGGGCATGGGGAACACCATGAGCGGGAGCACGGCACTGCTGTTGGCCCGGCACGGCCAGACGGTCTGGCATGCGGAGAACCGCTATGCCGGGGTGAGCGATGTGGCCCTCACCGACGAGGGCCGGGCACAGTCCCGGCGGCTGGGGGAGTGGGCGGCCCGGCATCCGGTGGACGCCGTGTACACCTCCACCCTCACGCGGGCGGTGGAGACGGCGGAGCCGGCCTGCGCCGCGCTCGGCCTCACCCCGCACCGCGAGCCCGGACTCAGGGAGTGCGACTTCGGGGTGGTGGAGGGCCGTACGCTCGCGGAGTTCGCGGCCGGCTCCCCCCGGGAGGCGGCGGCCTTCGCGGCCGACCCGGTGGCGCATCCCTTCCCGGGGGCGGAGGACCCCCGGGCGGCGGCGGCCCGGGGCGCGGCGGCGCTGCGCCGGATCGCGGCCGGGCACCCGGGCGGCCGGGTGCTGGTGGTCGCCCACAACACGCTGCTGCGGCTGGTCCTGTGCGAACTGCTGTCGATTCCGCGGGCGGAGTACCGCCGGGTCTTCCCCCGGCTGCGGAACGCGGCGGTGAGCGAGGTGCGGATGGCGGCCACCGGACGTCCGGCGCTGCTCTCCCTCAATGTGCCGGTGGACGCGGAGTGACGGCCGCCGCGCTCACTTCTCCGGGGCCCGGTCCTCCGCCGTGATCTCACCGGCCGGCTCCCCGGCCCGGCGGGCGGCCCGCACCTGCCGGATGTACCCGGCCAGCGCCAGGGCCAGGGTGAGCCCGCCCGACCAGTACAGCTTGACCCGGGTGTCCGGCTCCCGGGCCATGAGGACGAAGACGGCCGCCATCGCGGCCAGTGCCGCGTAGGTCAGCCCCGGGTAGAGCCACATCCGCACCACGAGCCGCTCGGGAGCCTCGCGCTCGGTCCGGCGGCGCAGGATCAGCTGCGAGACGGCGATGAAGAACCAGACCACCAGGATGAGCGCGCCGATCATGTTGAGCAGCCACATGAAGACGTCGTCCGGCCGCCAGTAGCTGAGCAGCACACAGACGAACCCGAAGCCGGACGAGACCACCACGGCGGTGCGCGGCACTCCGCCGACGGTGCGGCCGAGCGCCTTCGGGCCCTGCCCCCGGCCCACCAGCGAGCAGGACATCCGGGAGGCGGCGTAGATATTGGCGTTCATCGCGGAGAGCAGGGCGATCAGGATGACCGCGTTCATGATCTGCCCGGCGGCCGGGATGCCGAGATGGTCCAGGGTGGCGACGTACGGCCCCTGGGCGATCACCTTCGGGTCGTCCCACGGGACCAGGGCCACGACCACGGCCATGGAGCCGACGTAGAAGATCGCGATCCGCCACATCGCGGTCCGCACGGCACGGGCGACGCCCTGTACCGGGTGCTCGGACTCGGCGGCGGCGATGGTGACGGTCTCCAGACCGCCGTACGCGAAGACCGAGGCGAGCACGCCGAGCACCAGCCCCTCGCTGCCGTTGGGCAGGAAGCCGCCTTGACCGGTGAGATTGCCGGTGCCGGGGGAGTCGGTGCCGGGCAGCAGACCGGTGATGGCGAGTACGCCGATGCCCAGGAAGACCACAATGGCGATGATCTTCAGGGCCGCGAACCAGAACTCGAACTCGCCGAAATTCTTCACGGAGGCGAGGTTGGCGGCGCAGAAGACGACCACGAAGAGCGCGACCCAGGCCCACTCCGGGGTGCCGGGCAGCCAGCCGGTCATGATCTTCGCGGCGCCGATGCCCTCCAGCCCGACCACCACACAGAGCATGAACCAGAAGGTCCAGCCCGAGGCGAAGCCGGCCCAGGGCCCGATGGCCCGCTCGGCGTGCACGGAGAAGGTGCCGGACGCCGGGTTGGCCGCGGAGAGCTCGCCGAGCATCCGCATCACCAGCATCACCAGGAGGCCGGAGAGGGCGTAGGCGATCACGATGGACGGCCCGGCGGCGGCGATGCCGGCGCCGGATCCGACGAAGAGCCCGGCGCCGATGACACCGCCGAGGGCGATCATCGAGAGATGGCGCTGCTTCAGTCCGTGGGAGAGGCCGTTCGCGGGCGGTGCCTCGCCGGAGGGCCGCCCGACGGGCGGGGACTCGGAGGTCCGGGACATGTGGCGTTCCCTGTTCGGTGGCCGGGGGTGAGCGGATCACCAACTCAGCACGCGGAGACATGAGCGTGCAATGGACTTTCACCGAATGAACACGGGGCCCGGGTGATGTGTACATCGCACACGAAATGATGACATCTCGCGTATGTACCGGGGAAACCCGGCGGCTTTGGTGGAACTCTACAGCCGCCCCTTACCCTCTCCCGAGGGGAGAACCCGCTCCGGCCTCAGTGACAAGCATCACGCGGGGTCGTGCATAAAGCATGAGCTTTGTTCACTTCTCATCAAGGCGATGCGGGAGCGTTTGTCGGCCGCAGACGGTGAACCGGCGATTCCACCTGGGCTACGGTCACGGTGTCCCCACCGGGGCTCCACCGAGCCCTCGGTGACGCCGTCCGTCTTCCTCCCCCTCCCCTTCCCCCGCGGAGTCCCGATGAGCACAGCTTCTGTCACCACTCGTCCGGGCGCGGTCCTCGCGGATCTGCTGCCCGTCTCCCGCACCCGGGACATCGCACTCGTCACCGGCGGCGCGGTCCTCACCGGCCTGGCGGCCCAGCTCTCCGTCCCGGTCCCCGGCTCGCCGGTCCCGGTCTCCGGCCAGACCTTCGCCGCTCTGCTGGTCGGCACCGCCCTCGGCGCCCGCCGGGGCTTCCTCTCCCTCGGGCTCTACGCGGTGGCGGGCATGGCGGGGATGCCGTGGTTCGCGGAAGGCGCCTCGGGCTGGTCGATGCCGTCCTTCGGCTATGTCCTCGGCATGCTGCTGGCGGCGACGGTCGTGGGCGAACTCGCCCGCCGCGGCGCCGACCGCTCCGTACCGCGCATGGCGGGCGCGATGGTGCTCGGTTCGGTGATCATTTACGCGGTCGGCGTGCCCTATCTCGCCCTGGCCACCGGGATGACGCTCTCCCAGGCGGTCGCGGCGGGCCTGGTGCCCTTCCTGATCGGCGACGCGATCAAGGCGGCCCTGGCGATGGGCGCGCTGCCCACGGCGTGGAAGCTGCTCGGCCGCCGCGGCTGACGGCACGGACGCGATCGGGGGTCGGCCCCCGCGGACGAGAGGCGCGCCCCGCGGGGCGCGCCTCTCGCGTGTCCGCCCGGTCAGCTCTCGGCCGCGGCCCGCTTCCGGCGCCGCTCCCTGGTCAGCGCGATCCCCACCACGACGGCGGCGACCAGCAGCGAGAGCAGCACCTGCTCCCGCCCGGTGTCGTCGAAGATCATGTAGACCAGTACAAAAGAGATCATTCCGATGGTGGCCCAGGTCAGCCCGGGGAAGAGCCACATCCGCACCACCAGCCGCTCGGGTGCCTCCCGCTCGATCATCGGGCGCATCCGGAGCTGGGTGAAGCAGATGACCAGCCAGACGAAGAGCGCGACGGCGCCCGAGGAGTTGAGCAGAAACGCGAAGACGGTGTCGGGCCAGCGGTAATTGAAGAAGACCGCGACAAATCCGAAGAGCACCGACGAGAGAATCGCGACCCTCGGCACACCCCGCCGGTCGGTCTCCCCGAAGGAGCGCGGCGCGTCGCCCCGCCGGCCCAGCGAGAAGGCCATCCGGGAAGCGGTGTAGAGCCCCGAATTGAGGCAGGACAGCACGGCGGTCAGCACGATCGCGTTCATGATCTGCCCGGCGTGCGGGATGCCGATGGAATTGAGCGCCGCGATGTACGAGCCGTCCTCGGTGATCGACTTGTCGTTCCACGGCAGCAGCGTCAGCACCACGAAGATCGAGCCCAGATAGAACACCGCGATACGCCAGATGACGCTGTTGGTCGCCTTGCTCACGGCGCGCTGCGGATCGGCGGACTCGCCGGCCGCGAGGGTGACGATCTCACTCCCCATGAAGGAGAAGACCACCATCAGAATGCCGGTGAGAATCGCGCCGTATCCCTCGGGGAAGAATCCCCCGCTGTCGGTGAGATGACTGAGCCCGGCCCCCGGATTGTCGGACCCCGGGAGCAGTCCGAAAACGGCGAGCAGTCCAATGACGACAAAAGCGCCGATCGCGACCACCTTGATACCGGCGAACCAGAACTCGAACTCTCCGTACGACCCCACCGATGCGAGATTCGTCGCGGTCAGCACCACCATCACGATCAGCGCCCACGCCCACTGCGGCACCGCCGGAATCCAGCCCTCCAGGATCACCGCCCCGGCGGTCGCCTCCACCGCGAGCACCACCACCCAGAAGAACCAGTACAGCCATCCGATGGAGAACCCGGCCCACCGCCCGAGCGCCCGGTCCGCGTACTCGGAGAAGGACCCGGAGGCCGGATGCGCGGCGGCCATCTCGCCCAGCATCCGCATCACCAGGACCACCATCACGCCGACGAGCGCGTACGAGACGAGAATGGCGGGCCCGGCGGCGGCGATTCCGGCCCCGGATCCGACGAAGAGCCCGGCCCCGATCACCCCGCCGATGGCGATCATGGACAGATGACGGTTCTTGAGCCCGGCCCGAAGACCGTCCGAGGGCTGGGGCTCTCCGGGTTCGCCGGGCTGCCCGCCTTCTTTTGTGAGGGTGTCCTGCGCGTTCATGAGGGGAATCCTTGGGTTGGAGTGCCGCGCGATGCGCAGTCGGGTGTTGACCCCGCTGACGGCTACCCGGCCGCCCGCGTGCCACACTCGGGCCATGCGCGTATACCTCGGTTCCGACCACGCCGGATACGAACTCAAGAACCACCTCGTCGAGTGGCTCAAGGCCCATGGCCACGACCCCGTCGACTGCGGCCCGCACATCTACGACGCCCAGGACGACTACCCGCCCTTCTGTCTCCGCGCGGCCGAGAAGACCGCCGCCGACGCGGACAGCCTGGGCATCGTCATCGGCGGCTCGGGCAATGGCGAGCAGATCGCCGCGAACAAGGTGAAGGGGGTGCGGGCGGCGCTGGCGTGGAGCGAGCAGACGGCGGCGCTCGGCCGTGAGCACAACAATGCGAATGTGGTCGCCATCGGTGGCCGGATGCACTCGGTGGAGGAGTCCACCAAGTTCGTCGAGATCTTCCTGGCGACGCCGTACTCGGGCGAGGAGCGTCACACGCGCCGGATCGAGATGCTCTCGGCGTATGAGACCACGGGTGAGCTGCCGCCGATCCCTGCGCACCACCCCCAGGGCTGACCGCCCCCGCGACCGAGCCCGGAGGGCCGCCGTACGCCGGCGGCCCTCCGGCGTTTCCGCCAGCGCGGACGCGTGATGGTGCGGGCGCGTGATGGTGCGGGCTCTTGGTGGTGCGGGCTCTTGGCGGGGCTCTGCCCCGCGCCCCGCGCCTCAATCGCCGGCGGGGCTGGGTGGGTGTGTTTCCTCGGGGTGTGTGAGGGTTCAGCCCCTTGGGCGGGGGAGCCGGCCTTCCGGCGGCGGTGCGGGTCCTTGGCGGGGCTCTGCCCCGCGCCCCGCGCCTCAATCGCCGGCGGGGCTGGGTGGGTGCGCTTCCTCGGCGTGCGCGAGGGTTTCAGTCCTTGGATGAGGCCCGTCCCTCGGGTTCGCGGGCTGGTCCGGCGATGTCAGCCCCTCCGGCGATTGAGGAGAAGACCCGCACCCCGGGCTCCCGGCGAGTCCTCGTGGGCGGGCGCCCGAATGTTCAGCCCCTCCGGCGATTGAGGAGCGGGGTCCGGGGCGGAGCCCCGGGGGAGGCGCGGGCCCGGACCACCCCGGCGCGTCCCGCAAAATGGTGGTGGGACGACAGAAGGAGCCGCCACCACCATGCCCGAGGGCCACACCATCCACCGCCTCGCCGCAGACCACCGCGCCCACTTCCTCACCCGCCCCCTCCGCGTCACCAGCCCCCAGGGCAAGTTCTCCGACTCCGCCGCGCTCCTGGACCGGCAGGTCATGACCGCCGCCGAGGCGCACGGCAAGCACCTCTTCCTCGGCTTCGAGGCGATCGGCTGGGTCCACATCCATCTGGGGCTCTTCGGCAAGGTCGACCTGGGAGCGACCCCCGCCCCGCCGGCCGGCGAGACCGTACGGCTGCGGCT
Organism: Streptomyces sp. CAU 1734; assembly: GCF_039888735.1. Taxonomy (NCBI): domain Bacteria; kingdom Bacillati; phylum Actinomycetota; class Actinomycetes; order Kitasatosporales; family Streptomycetaceae; genus Streptomyces; species Streptomyces sp. CAU 1734. Next base: position 737 of record NZ_JBDQQP010000034.1, on the reverse strand, counting down.
GGCCACACCGGAGGCGTATCTCGATCTGCGCGGCCCGACGACCTGCGCGCTGATCACCGACGGCGAGAAGGCGGCGATCCACGACCGGCTCGGCCCCGACCCGCTCCGGGAGGGCGACGATCCGGACCGCGCGTGGGCCCGGATATCCCGTTCGCGCACCACGATCGCGGCGCTGCTGATGGACCAGAAGATCATCGCCGGCGTCGGCAATGTGTACCGCGCCGAGGTGCTGTTCCGGCACGGCGTGGATCCCTACCGCACCGGCCGGGAGATCACCCGCGCCCAGTGGGACGCGATGTGGGCCGATCTCGCGGAGCTGATGCGTGAGGGCGTGCGGAACAACCGCATCGACACCGTCCGCCCCGAGCATCTGCCCGAGGCGATGGGCCGGGAGCCCCGGGTGGACGACCACGGCGGCGAGGTCTATGTCTACCGCCGGGCCCAGCTGCCCTGCCACATCTGCGGTACGGAGATCCGCACGGCCGGCCTCGCCGCCCGGAATCTCTTCTGGTGCCCCGGCTGCCAGCCGCCCGGCCCGCCGGCCGTCTGACGGGCGTGTCCGGGGCGGAGGAAACCGCCCCGGTCCCGCCGCCGCGCGCCGCCCAGGCGGTAAGAGACGGCCTAGGGTCAATGCCGTTGCGTTACGGGCTTGCGGGTGGGGGTCTGGTGATGAGGACGGCTTGGGGCCGGTGCGGGCCGGCTGAGGCCAGGCACGGTGCTCGGTTCGCCTGAGGTGG
>NZ_JBDQQP010000033.1:0-21225 GCF_039888735.1 Streptomyces sp. CAU 1734 | reverse complement strand
GAACGGGCAAGGGTGACCAATCTCAGCCCCGCCGGCGATTGAGGCGCCGGGTCCGGGGCGGAGCCCCGGTTACGGGGAAGGGGCGGGCTACGCCGGGCGGCGGCCGTGGTTCGCCTTGCGGGTGCGCCATTTGCGTTTGCGGGTGCGTTTGGACACGACTCGTCCTCCTCGGCGGCGCGCGGAGACAGCTCTCCCCCTGGGAATACCGGAGGAACCCGCCGCCGTCGAGCCCCCGGACGGGAGGAAAAGGCTAGCCGCGCCCGATCGGCGCCAGCACCGCGCCGGTCAGGCCCGCCAGATCCGCCGGGGAGAGCTCCACCTCCATGCCCCGCCGGCCGGCGGAGACACAGATGGTGGGATGGGCCGAGGCGGAGTCGTCCAGCACCGTGCGGAGCCGTTTGCGCTGGCCGAGGGGGGAGATGCCGCCTCGTACATAGCCGGTGGTGCGCTCCGCCGCCGCCGGGTCCGCCATCGCGGCGCGCTTGCCGCCCACCGCCGCGGCGAGCGCCTTGAGGTCGAGTTGGCCGGCGACCGGCACCACGGCCACGGTCAGTTCGCCGTCGACATCGGCGACCAGGGTCTTGAAGATCCGCGCCGGTGACACGCCCATGGCTTCGGCCGCCTCGTCGCCGTACGAGGCGGCCGAGGGGTCGTGCGCGTACTCGTGCACGGTGAATTCCGTGCCCGCCGCCGTGAGGGCGACGGTCGCCGGGGTGCCGCCGGGCTTTCGGGCCTTCTTCGCCACTTCGCGCTCCGGGCTTCAGTTGGGGTTGGTGGGCGCGCTCGTCAGATCGACCGCGGGGAGGGACGGCAGATGACGGATCAGCGCGGTCTCCGACCGCAGGATCCCCAGTTCCTCCCGGAGCCGCGCGGTGGTGTCCCGCGCCTCCAGCAGGCGCTGCTTGGCGGGGGTGTCCAGCAGGACCGACGCCGCGACGAGGTAGGAGACCACCGAGGGTTCGTTCACCGGCTCCGCGCCGGCGCCCGAGGACAGTGACCGCTCCTGGGCGCCCGCGAGCCGTTTCTGGTAGCCGCGGAAGGCCCGCATCACTCCCTCGGCCAGCGCCCCGGCGTCGTCGCCGGGCTCCTCGGGCAGTTCCTCCAGCTCGGCCGTGAGGTAGGGGCCGCTCGTGTCGACGGAGAGCAGCCGGACCCGGGTGGTCCCGGTGGCCAGGACCTCGAAGCCGCCGTCCCCGCGCTCCCGGATGGTCGCCGCGTCCGCGATACAGCCCACCCGGTGGAACACCTGGATGGGGTCCTCGCCGAAGCCCGCGGCAGCGCCGCGCTCGGGGAGGGCGGTGGGGTCGGGCATGCCCGGCGCGGTCGCCGCGACCTCGCGTCCGTCGCGGATGGCCACGACGGCGAACCGGCGCGGCTCGTTGTCGTCCGTCTTCAGCAGCTCGCGCATCATCGCGCGATAACGCTCCTCGAAGACGTTCAGGGGCAGCACGAGCCCGGGGAACAGTACCGAGTTCAGCGGAAAGAGCGGCAGACGAACGGTGGTCACAACCGACAAGACTAATGGCCCCGGGGCCTGCTTCGTCCGGTCCGTCCCCGGATAGGGGTCATCGAGGCGACCTGGATGCGCACCCCGTCCCGGACATCCAGGAACTGGCCGAGCGGATCGTCCGAGAAGTACCCCCAGGGGAAGGAAGAGGCATGTGGCCCGATGAGCCGGAATTGCTCCAGGGCCTCCTGCCAGCGGCCCCTGCGGACGAGTACGCAGACGGTCAGATTGCGGACCTCGGCGGGCCAGGGATCGCCGGGCGGGTACTCGGCGGAGAGGGCGATCGCCAGTTCGGCCGCCCGGTCGATGCGGTCGTCCTCGAAGGAGTCGCCCGGGTACGCGGCGAGCGGCGGCGGCGGGTCCGGCGGGAAGGAGCCGGCGATGTGTTCCATCCGGGCGAAGGCGGCCCGTACCGGAAGGGCCCGGATCAGCGAGCCGGGCAGGGCGTCGGCCGCGGCCTTCTCCGCGAAGTCGAAGCACTCGCGGTGCGAGCCGTACCACTGCGCCGACAGATAGCGCAGGGCCGCGACATGGCAGCCGTAGTGGTGCGGGGAGCGGCGCACCGCCTGTTCCCAGAGCGACTCGAAGTCCGAGTGGGGCGCGTGGGTGCCGCGGGCGTGGTCGAGGGCGATCCGCCACGGCACCGGGTCGGCCGGGGTCGCCAGGGCCGCCGCGTCGATGAGCGGGCCGAGCTCCCGCAGCTGTTCGGCGCGGGCCGGGGATTCCCACGCATGCCGCACGGCGAGCTCGGCCTTGACGGTGAGCGCGTCGGGATCCCTCGGCGCCCGGGCGAGCCAGGAGGCGAGCCATTCGCCCCGGCTCCGGGCGAAGACGGCCAGCCGGGTCACGTAGCGGTCGCGGCTCTCCCATTCGGCCGCCTCCCGGGTGGCGGCCAGGAGTTTGGCGGCCGGTTCGTGATCCCCGAGCGCCGCCGCGACCAGCGCCGGACCGATCCGCTCGTCCGGGGCGTCGAGCAGCACCGTCTCATCCGGCGGCAGGCCGTCGGCGAGCCGCGGCGTATGCCGGATCATTCGCGCGGTGCGCAGCATGGCTCGAAGGAAATACATGGTGCGGACCATTGAAAACCGCAGGTGGGGGGTGCGCCAGAGCGGGACTGTGAAACTTTGGTGGCGGCGTGATGGTTGTCCCGGTTAAAGCCAAGAGACTGCAAAGAAAGCCGGCCCCGGGAGGGGTGTTCCGTCACCCCCTGCTCAGCAGTCTGGTCGCGCCCGCCGCCACGGTGGTGGCCAGGATCCACCCCAGCATCACCAGTACCGCCGCGGCCCACTGCCAGTTCCCCTCCAGCCGCCAGTAGCCGTCCTGCCCCAGATTGATCACCGGGATCAGCAGATCCAGCGCATACAGCGGAGCATTCCACTCCGGATGCTCGTCCTTCTTGATCGGCGCCGGTTCGGCCTGTGCGAACGCCACCGCGCCCGCCGCCCAGACCACCGCCATCCACAGCGCCGCCCGGCCCGGCCGGTATCCGTACGCCACCGTCCAGTCCTGGAGGAACCCCCACAGCTTCGCCGCCAGGGGCAGCGTCTCCCGCCGCCGGCGCTGCTTGGCCAGCAGCACCTCGCGCGCGTCCGCGTCCTCCCCGCTGTTGCGCAGCACCGTCGCCAGCCGTTCGTACGGCTCCGGGGAGTACTCGGGGGTCGCCGAGGCCACCCACTCCAGCCTGCGGCTGAGCGGGAAGTGCTCGTACGGCACCAGGTTCTCGTAGACGAAGCCGCCCATCGCCAGCCCGCCCGGGCCCGGCCAGCTCGCCGCCAGGTCGACCAGGGTGACCACTTTCGCGCCGTTCAGCACCACCCGCCCCTCCTCGGGGCGCTGGGCGTTGAACCGGAGCTCCGGACTCACTATCCGCCGCAGCGACAGCTCCTCGCTCGCCGACAGTACGAACCGCGCCCGGTGCAGATCCACCGCGTCCCCGAAACGCCCGTCGTCCAGCCGCACCCCGCCGTAGCACTCGAACGGCTGGAGCCGGGTGCCGCGCCTGCTGTACCCCTCGGTGCCGATGCCGAAGGGGGGAGTGGCGTTCGGATTGCCGGTGACCTCGCTCACCCAGGCGCCGGTCATGTAGAGCGTGCGCTCGACCGTGAGCTGGGGTGCGTTCAGCGCCCGGCGCTCGCCCGCGGCCCGCAGCCGGCTGCCCCGCAGGCTGAGCGAGACCCCGATCTTCGCGCCGCGCAGACTGAACTCCCCGTATGTCTCGATCAGCTCGGCCTGTAAATCCTGGGCGACCGCGAGACCGTCGGCCGTGATGGCGCGGCCCCGCCGGTCCGGCCGGACCTGGATCTGGTTGATCAGCAGATCCGTGCCGATCTGCGCGTCGGTGAGCCGGATCCCGTGCTCGATCCGGCAGCGCGGCAGATGGAGATCCCCCTCGGTGCGCAGCCGGGCCGCCTCGATGCGCGGGATCGCGCAGCTCACCATGCGCACGGTGGTGAAATGCGCCTCGGGCAGCCACACCTCCCGCTCGAAGCGGCAGCCGGTCAGCTCGACATACGGCGCGATGCTGCCGCCCGCGAGCTTCAGCGTCCCGGTGATCTCCAGCCCGCGCAGCTTGAGCGCCGCCACCCGGCCGGGCCGCGCCGATGGCCCGCTCAGCAGGAGCTGGGCCACGACGGATGCGCTCACCCGGCGCTCCGGACCCCAGGCGCGCGGCCCGAAGGGATCGTTCAGCAGCGGATCGGGATCGCTCAGATCGAAGGTGCTTCCGCTCCGGAAGGCGTTCCACATCAATTGTTCGATCGTGCTCAGCCCGTCCGGGGGCCCTTCGTCCAGCGGGTCGGTCAAGGCCGCCCCTCCGCTTCCCCGTAGCAGTCTCCCCGGCGCGCATCCGTGCCGGTCGAAGCATGGTCGCGCCGCCTCACCCGGCCTCTTCCCGCTGAGTGACGGGGTGAACGCTAGTGGTCATCGATCACCGGCGGGAGGCCCGTGGCGTGTATCAGCCAGTGATACGGCGCACGGGAGGCGAATCCCGTCTGAGAGAATTGGGTCCGTGATCTCCCGAATCGATCTGCGCGGCGATGCCCTCCCCGAGGGGGCCGCCCTGCGCGCCCTGCTGCCCCGTGCCGAGTTCGACGTGGAAGCCGCCCTGGAGAAGGTGCGGCCCATCTGCGAGGACGTGCATCATCGCGGCACGGCGGCGCTGATCGAGTACGCGGAGAAGTTCGACGGAGTCACCCTGGAGCGGGTGCGGGTGCCCGCCGCCGCCATCGAGGAGGCCCTCGCCGGGCTCGACCCCGAGGTCAGGGCCGCGCTGGAGGAGTCCATCCGGCGCGCCAGGATCGTCCACCGCGCCCAGCGCCGCGAGGAGCACACCACCCAGGTCGTGCCCGGCGGCACCGTCACCGAGAAGTGGGTCCCGGTCGAGCGGGTCGGGCTCTACGCCCCGGGCGGACGCTCCGTCTACCCCTCCTCCGTGATCATGAACGCGGTACCGGCGCAGGAGGCCGGGGTCGAGTCCATCGCGCTCGCCTCCCCGCCCCAGCGCGAGCACGGCGGCCTGCCGCACCCCACCATCCTGGCCGCATGCGCCCTGCTCGGCGTGGACGAGGTGTACGCGGCCGGCGGCGCCCAGGCCGTGGCGATGTTCGCGTACGGCACCGCGGGCCCCGACGGCTGCCCGCCCGCCAATATGGTCACCGGCCCCGGCAACATCTGGGTCGCCGCCGCCAAGCGCTACTTCACCGGCCGGATCGGCATCGACACCGAGGCCGGCCCGACCGAGATCGCGGTCCTCGCCGACGCCGGCGCCGACCCGGTCCATGTCGCCGCCGACCTGATCAGCCAGGCCGAGCACGACCCGCTGGCCGCCGCCGTCCTGGTCACCGACTCCCCGGAGCTCGCCGACGCGGTCGAGAAGGAGCTGGCGCCGCAGATCGCCGCCACCCGGCATGTCGAGGACCGGATCCTGCCCGCCCTGCGCGGCCGGCAGTCCGCGATCGTGCTGGTCGACGGGATCGACGAGGGCCTGCGGGTGGTCGACGCCTACGGCGCCGAGCACCTGGAGATCCAGACCGCCGACGCCGCCGCCGTGGCCGCCCGGGTCCGCAACGCCGGGGCGATCTTCGTCGGCCCCTGGTCCCCGGTCTCGCTGGGCGACTACTGCGCGGGCTCCAACCACGTCCTGCCCACCGGCGGCTGCGCCTGCCACTCCTCGGGCCTCTCCGTCCAGTCCTTCCTGCGCGGCATCCACATCGTGGATTACACCCGCGAGGCCCTGGCCGAGGTGACGCACCATGTCGTCACCCTCGCCGAGGCCGAGGACCTGCCCGCGCACGGTGCCGCGCTCAAGGCCCGCTTCGGCTGGAAGGTGCCGGGACAGTGACCACCGAGAACACCAGCGGTGTGCGGATCGACGATCTGCCGATCAGGGAGGAGCTGCGCGGCAAGTCCCCGTACGGCGCCCCCCAGCTCGACGTCCCCGTACAGCTGAACACCAACGAGAACCCCTACCCGCTGCCGCCGGCGCTGGTGGAGCGGATCGCCGAGCGGGTGCGGGAGGCCGCGCGCGGGCTCAACCGCTACCCCGACCGGGACGCGGTCGAGCTGCGCACCGAGCTCGCCGCGTATCTCACCCGTACCACCGGCCACCCCGTCACCACCGGCATGGTCTGGGCGGCCAACGGCTCCAATGAGGTCATCCAGCAGCTCCTCCAGACCTTCGGCGGACCCGGCCGCACCGCGATCGGCTTCGAACCCTCCTACTCGATGCACGGACTGATCTCCCGGGGCACCGGCACCGGCTGGATCTCCGGGCCGCGCCGGGAGGACTTCACCATCGACCGGGCCGCCGCCGAGGCCGCCATCGCCGAGCACCGGCCCGAGGTCGTCTTCATCACCTCCCCCAACAACCCCACCGGCACCGCCGTCGACGCCGACACCGTCCTCGCGCTCCACGACGCGGCCCAGGCCGCCCGGCCCTCGCTGGTCGTGGTGGACGAGGCGTATGTGGAATTCAGCCACCGGCCCTCGCTGCTCTCCCTGATCGGGGGCCGCCCGAATCTGGTGGTCTCGCGGACGATGTCCAAGGCGTTCGGCGCCGCCGGGCTGCGCCTCGGCTATCTCGCCGCCGACCCGGCCGTGGTCGACGCCGTACAGCTGGTGCGGCTGCCGTATCACCTCTCCGCCGTCACCCAGGCGACCGCGCTCGCCGCCCTGGAGCACACCGACACGCTGCTGGGGTATGTCGAGCAGCTGAAGACCGAGCGGGACCGCCTGGTCACCGAATTGCGCGCCATCGGATACGAGGTGACCGACTCCGACGCCAACTTCGTGCAGTTCGGGCGGTTCACCGACACCCAGGCGGCCTGGCGGAGCATTCTCGGCCACGGCGTACTGGTACGGGACAACGGCGTCCCCGGATGGCTGCGGGTCACCGCCGGCACCCCCGCCGAAAACGACGCGTTCCTCGACGCGGTACGCGAGTTGAAGAAGGAGCTGTACGCATGAGCCGGGTAGGACGGGTCGAGCGGACCACCAAGGAGACCTCCGTCGCCGTCGAGATCGACCTCGACGGCACCGGGCGGGTCGAGGTGTCGACCGGGGTCGGCTTCTACGACCACATGCTCGACCAGCTCGGCCGCCACGGCCTCTTCGACCTCACCGTCAAGACCGAGGGCGATCTGCACATCGACACCCACCACACCATCGAGGACACCGCCCTCGCCCTCGGCGCCGCCTTCAGGCAGGCCCTCGGCGACAAGGTCGGCATCTACCGCTTCGGCAACTGCACCGTGCCCCTGGACGAATCGCTCGCCCAGGTCACCGTGGATCTCTCCGGCCGCCCCTATCTGGTGCACACCGAGCCGGAGAACATGGCGCCCATGATCGGCACCTACGACACCACCATGACCCGGCACATCTTCGAGTCCTTCGTGGCCCAGGCGCAGATCGCCCTGCACATCCACGTCCCGTACGGCCGCAATGCCCACCACATCGTGGAGTGCCAGTTCAAGGCGCTGGCCCGTGCGCTGCGGTACGCCAGTGAGCGTGACCCGCGCGCTGCCGGAATCCTCCCCTCCACGAAGGGCGCGCTGTGAACACGCTCGCACTGATCCTGATCGTCGTCGGCCTCTTCCTGCTCGGCGGCGTCTACTCCTTCATCAAGCAGGACCAGCCCCGCAGCGTCGTCGTACTCCTCTTCATCGGAGCCTCGATGTGTCTGGTGGCCGGCATTCTCCGAACGAGCGTGTGGGCATGAGCGCGGCCAGGAAGGTCGTCGTCTTCGACTACGGATTCGGCAATGTCCGCTCCGCCGAGCGGGCGCTGGCCCGGGTCGGCGCCGAGGTGGAGATAACCAGGGACTACGACAAGGCGATGAACGCCGACGGACTCCTGGTCCCCGGCGTCGGGGCCTTCTCCGCCTGCATGGACGGGCTCCGCGCCGCGCGCGGTGACTGGATCATCGGCCGCAGGCTCTCCGGCGGTCGCCCCGTGATGGGCATCTGCGTCGGCATGCAGATCCTCTTCTCCCGGGGCATCGAGCACGGCGTGGAGACCGAGGGGCTCGACGAATGGCCCGGCACGGTCGGCCCGCTGAAGGCCCCGATCGTCCCCCACATGGGCTGGAACACCGTGGACGCCCCCGAGGGCAGCGAGCTCTTCGCCGGGCTCGACGACGGCGCCCGCTTCTACTTCGTGCACTCCTACGCCGCCCACGACTGGGAGCTGGAGATCACCAACCCGGTCATCCGCGCACCTCAGGTCACCTGGGCCACCCACGGTGAACGCTTTGTCGCGGCGGTCGAGAACCGCGCCCTGTGGGCGACCCAATTCCACCCCGAGAAGTCCGGCGACGCCGGCGCCCAGCTGCTGACCAACTGGATCGGAACACTGTGACCAAGCTCGAACTCCTCCCCGCCGTCGATGTCCGCGACGGCCAGGCCGTCCGTCTCGTCCACGGCGAGTCCGGCACCGAGACGTCCTACGGCTCCCCGCTGGAGGCCGCGCTCGCCTGGCAGCGGGCCGGCGGCGAATGGCTCCACCTGGTCGACCTCGACGCCGCCTTCGGCACCGGCGACAACCGCGCGGTGATCGCCGAGGTCACCGGCGCCATGGACATCAAGGTCGAACTCTCCGGCGGCATCCGCGACGACGCCTCCCTCGCCGCCGCGCTGGGCACCGGCTGCACCCGGGTCAATCTCGGCACCGCCGCGCTGGAGTCCCCCGAGTGGGTCGCCAAGGTCATCGCCGAGCACGGCGACCGGATCGCGGTCGGCCTCGATGTGCGGGGCACCACCCTGCGCGGGCGCGGCTGGACGCGCGACGGCGGCGATCTCTACGAGACGCTGGCACGGCTCGACGCCGAGGGCTGCGCCCGCTATGTCGTCACCGACATCGCCAAGGACGGCACCCTCCAGGGCCCCAATGTGGAGCTGCTGAAGAGCGTCTGCGCCCGCACCGACCGCCCGGTCGTCGCTTCCGGCGGGGTCTCCTCGCTGGACGATCTGCGGGTGCTGGCCGGCCTCGTCCCCCAGGGCGTCGAGGGCGCGATCGTCGGCAAGGCGCTGTACGCCAAGGCGTTCACGCTGGAGGAGGCCCTCGCGGCGGTGGCCGCCGTATGACCGGCCCCGTCCGAGGAGCGGCGCACCGCCCGGAGGGTGGTGCCCGCGCGTGACTCTCGCCGTCAGGGTGATTCCCTGCCTGGACGTGGACAACGGCCGGGTCGTCAAGGGCGTCAACTTCCGGAATCTGCGGGACGCCGGCGACCCGGTCGAGATGGCCAAGCTCTATGACGCCGAGGGCGCCGACGAGCTGACCTTTCTCGACATCACCGCCTCGTCCGGCAACCGCGAGACGACCTACGACGTGGTGCGCCGCACCGCCGAGCAGGTCTTCATCCCGCTCACCGTCGGCGGCGGTGTCCGCACGGCCGACGACGTGGACAAGCTGCTGCGGGCGGGCGCGGACAAGGTCGGGGTCAACACCGCCGCCATCGCCCGCCCCGAGCTGATCCGCGAGATCGCCGAGCGCTTCGGCCGTCAGGTGCTGGTGCTCTCGGTCGACGCGCGCCGCACCGCCACCGGTTCCTTCGAGGTCACCACGCACGGCGGCCGGCGGGGCACCGGGATCGACGCGGTCGAGTGGGCCCACCGGGCCGCCGAGCTGGGCGCGGGCGAGATCCTGCTCAATTCGATGGACGCCGACGGCACGAAGGACGGCTACGACACCGAGATGATCGCGGCGGTGCGCGGGCAGGTGACCGTACCCGTGATCGCCAGCGGCGGCGCGGGCAGGCTGGCCGACTTCCCGCCAGCGATCGAGGCGGGCGCGGACGCGGTACTGGCCGCCTCCGTCTTCCACTTCGGGGATCTGCGGATCTCCCAGGTGAAGGACGCGCTGCGGGAGGCCGGGCACCCGGTCCGCTGATCCCCTTGTCTGTCGCACCGGCCCTGTGCCGCTCCCGCCGGAGCGCCACAGGGCCGGTGTCCTTTCCCGCCCCGTCCGATCGGCGAGGGCAATCGCATGGAAGGAGCCACTTTGCCGGGTTCTGTGGATTTCGTCTGAAAATCGGCGTTCGCTCAGCGTGTTCGACGAGTTACCGTGCGATGCGAAACCGCGAGCGAAATCAGGGGGCACCCGCATGGCCACCCGGCCCGTCGATCTGCTTCAGCTCAGCCCGGACTTCGTCCGCAATCCCTACCCGGTCTACGCGAGACTCCGGGAACGCGGACCGGTCCACCATGTACTCGGCCCCGACGGCCGCGAAAGATGGCTCATCGTCGGACACGAGGCATGCCGCTCCGCCTTCGTCGACCCCCGGCTGAGCCGGGAGTGGCTGAAGTACGGGGACATCGGCAGCTTCATCACCACCGGCGCCGACCAGTCCGCCCTCCGCCACATGCTGATGGCCGACCCGCCCGACCACACCCGGCTCCGGCGCCTGGTGGCCAGGGAATTCACCCCCGGCCGCATCGACGCGCTGGCCCCCCGCATCCAGCAGATCACCGATGAGCTGCTGGACGCGATGCTCGACCGGGAGGAGCCGCGCGCCGACCTCGTCGCGGCCTTCGCCTTCCCGCTCCCGATGTCCGTCATCTGCGAGCTGCTCGGTGTGCCCGAGCTCGACCGCCACTCCTTCCGGAGCTGGTCCAATGTGATGGTCGGCGGCGCGGACCCGCAGACGGAGCGGCAGGTCTACGAGGCCACCACCGCCTACCTGCTGGAGCTGATCGCCGCCAAGCGCGCCCGGCCCGCCGACGACCTGCTCAGCGCCATGATCCACGCGGCGGACACGGACGGCGACCGGCTCTCGGCGTCCGAGCTGATCGGCATGTCGGTGCTGCTGCTCATCGCCGGTCACGAGACCACGGTCAATCTGATCGGCAACGGCATGCGGGCCCTGTTCGCGCACCCGGAGCAGTACGCGGCCCTGCGCGCCGATCCCGGCCTGCTCGACGGGGCAATCGAGGAGATGCTGCGCTACGACGGGCCGGTGGAGACCTGCACCGAGCGGCTCGCCCTGGAGGACGTGGAGATGTCCGGGCAGACCATCCCGGCCGGCTCGGCGGTGCTGATCTCCATGGCCGACGCCGACCGGGACCCGGCGCGTTTCAGCGAGCCCGACCGCTTCGACATCCGCCGGGACGCCCGCGGCCACATCGCCTTCGGCCACGGCCTCCACTACTGCCTGGGCGCCCCGCTGGCCCGGCTGGAGGGCCGGATCGCGCTCCGCTCGCTGCTGGACCGCTGCCCGGGGCTGGCGCCCGACGCGGACGAGGCGGAGCTGCCGTGGATGCGGGGGATGCTGATCCGGGGCGTACGGGAGCTTCCCGTGCGCTGGTGAACCGCGCACCGTACGGCCCCCGAGGTCACATGGAGATTCCCAGCCGGGCCTCCCGCACCCCCGACACCGCCTCCTTGTCGCCCTCCAGATCCACCCTGGCCGCGTCCTGCCGGCCGAAGGCGAAGAGCGTCAGCTCGCCCGGGCCGGCCGTGACGGTGACCACCGGGGTGCCCCGGTGGGCCACCACCGTCTGACCGTCCGGGCGGCGCAGCACCAGCCCCGCCGGCGACTTCCGCCCCAGCAGCCGGGCCCCCTTCTCCAGCCGCGCCCAGAGCGCGTCCTCGAAGACCCGGTCCAGCGGACGCGGGGTCCACTCCGGCTGCGCCCGGCGCACGTCCTCGGTGTGGACGAAGAACTCCACGGTGTTCGCCGCCTCGTCCACCTGCTTGATCCCGTACGGGGAGCGCTTCGGCGGCCCCGTGCGGATCAGCTGGACCAGCTCCTCGTACGGCTTCGCGGCGAACTCCGCCTGCACCCGCTCCAGCCTGCTCCGGAGCGCGCCGATCAGAATTCCGCCCGCCGCGTCGAGCCGTCGCTCCCGCACGACCACATGGGCCGCGAGATCCCGGGCCGCCCATCCCTCGCACAGGGTCGGGGCGTCCGGTCCGACCGCTTCCAACAGATCGGCGAGCAGAAGGCGTTCACGCTTCGCATGGGTAGACATGCCCGCCAGCCTACGGCGGCCCCGCCGGGTCCGCCCAGTGGACGGGCGTCCGGCACACCCCCGGATGGCGGCACAATGGCTCCATGACCAGCAGTGTCCCCGGCACCCCGCCGGCCACCCCCGACCCCGCCCGCGCCGCGTCCGCCGACGCCCCCCCGGAGAGCGCCGCGGGCCCGGTGTCCCGGCTCGACCCCGCCGTCGCCGCCCGGCTCAAGCGGGGCGCGGACGGTCTCGTACCCGCCATCGCCCAGCAGTACGACACCGGAGAGGTGCTGATGCTCGGCTGGATGGACGACGAGGCCCTGCACCGCACCCTGACCACCGGCCGCTGCACCTACTGGTCCCGCAGCCGCCGGGAGTACTGGGTGAAGGGCGACACCTCCGGCCACGTCCAGCACGTGAAGTCGGTCGCCCTGGACTGCGACGCCGACACGATCCTGGTCAGGGTCGACCAGGTGGGGGCCGCCTGTCACACCGGGGACCGCACCTGCTTCGACGCTGACACCCTTCCGCTCGGCAAGTAGGGTCGTTCGCCATGGATCTCGAGACCTTCCGCAAGCTCGCCGCCGACCGCCGTGTCATCCCGGTCAGCCGCCGTCTCCTCGCCGACGGGGACACCCCGGTAGCGCTCTACCGGAAGCTCGCCGCCGAGCGGACCGGCACCTTTCTGCTGGAGTCCGCGGAGAACGGGAGGTCCTGGTCCCGCTACTCCTTCGTCGGCGTCCGCAGCTCGGCCACGCTCACCGAGCGCGACGGGCTCGCCCACTGGCTCGGCACCCCGCCGGTCGGCCTCCCCGCCGACGGCGACCCGCTGGAGGTGCTGCGCGCCACCGTGGAGGCCCTGCACACCCCGCGCGACCTCGCCGCCGAGCTGCCGCCCTTCACCGGCGGCATGGTCGGCTATCTCGGCTACGACATCGTCCGCCGGCTGGAGAAGATCGGCCCCGGGGAACACGACGAGCTGCGGCTCCCCGAGCTCACCATGCTCCTGACCTCGGATCTCGCCGTACTCGACCACTGGGACGGCACCGTCCTGCTGATCGCCAACGCCATCAACCACAACGACCTCGACACCGGGGTCGACGAGGCCCACGCGGACGCCGTCGCCCGGCTCGACGCCATGGAGCGCGACCTCGCCCGCCCGCTGGTCTCCGCGCCTGCCGCGCTGCCCCCCTCCGAGCTGCCCGAGTTCTCCGCCAAGTGGGGCGGCCCGCAGTACCAGGACGCGGTGGAGGACATCAAGGAGCGCATCCGCGCGGGTGAGGCGTTCCAGGTGGTGCCCTCCCAGCGGTTCGAGACCGCGTGCACGGCGAGCGCCCTGGACGTCTACCGGGTGCTGCGGGCCACCAACCCCAGCCCCTATATGTATCTGCTCCGCTTCGACGGCTTCGACGTCGTCGGCTCCAGCCCCGAGGCGCTGGTCAAGGTGGAGGGCGGCCACGCCATGGTCCACCCCATCGCCGGCACCCGGCACCGCGGCGCGACCCCGCAGGAGGACAACGACCTCGCCGACGAACTGCTCGCCGACCCCAAGGAGCGCGCCGAGCACCTGATGCTGGTCGACCTCGGCCGCAACGACCTCGGCCGGGTCTGCGAGCCGGGCAGTGTCGAGGTGGTCGACTTCATGTCGATCGAGCGGTACTCCCACGTCATGCACATCGTCTCCACGGTGACCGGCACCGTCGCCGAGGGCCGTACCGCCTTCGACGTGCTGACCGCCTGTTTCCCCGCGGGCACCCTCTCCGGCGCCCCCAAGCCCCGGGCCATGCAGATCATCGACGAGCTGGAGCCCTCCCGGCGCGGACTCTACGGCGGCTGTGTCGGCTATCTCGACTTCGCCGGCGACTCCGACACCGCGATCGCCATCCGCACCGCGCTGCTCCGGGACGGAACCGCGTTCGTCCAGGCCGGGGCCGGTGTGGTCGCCGACTCCGACCCGGTCGCCGAGGACAACGAGTGCCGCAACAAGGCCGCCGCCGTGCTCCGGGCGGTGCACACCGCCAACCGGCTCACCGCCACCGCGCCCGGCGCCCGAACCGGCGAGTAGCCGCCACCGGCTGAGAACGCGGCCGGGGCGTGAGGGATAGTGGGGGTGTGAGTGCTGTCCCCGTACCCCAGCCCCGCGCCGCAGCCGCGTCGTCCGCCGCCCCGGGCAGCGGCCGGCGCAGCCTCGCCGCCGCACTGCTCCTCGGTGCCGCAGGCGCGGCCGTCGTCCTCCTCGCCTCCGGCCAGACCTGGGCCGAGGGCCGTACCTCCTTCGTCGGCGGCACCCTGCCGCTGAAGGCCAGCGGCGGCCAGGTCACCGGTCTGCCCACCGCCCTCGCGATCGTCGGACTCGCCGCGCTCGTCGCGGTCTTCGCCGTCCGCCGGACGGGCCGCCACCTGGTCTCCGCCGTGCTCGCGCTGACCGGCGCCGGTGCCGCGCTCGCGGCCTGGCTCGGCGGCACGAGCGGTGACGCCCTCGACGACGAGGCCGTCCGGCTCACCGGCGACTCCGCCGTCAGCACGGCCGCGCTCACCCATACGGCCTGGCCCTTCGTGGCCGCCGCCGGTGGTCTGCTGATACTCCTCGCCGGGCTGCTCGCGCTCCGCTACGGCCGGCTGTGGCCCGCGATGTCCGGCCGGTACGAGCGCGACGGCTCCCCCCGCCCCCGCCGTTCCGCCCCCGTCGACCCGGACCGCCCCGAGGAGCTCTGGAAGGCCCTGGACCGCGGCGAGGACCCCACCGGCTGACGGACGCCCCGCGCACCCCGCGACGCGCCCGGGACCCGCTCCCCGACCCCTGGCGTACGTCGTGCGGCGGCGTGCGGGACAATGACTGCCGAGCCCCCGGGCTCACCCCCGAGCGGCGGCTCATCGACACTGGGCAGCGCTCACCACAGAGCATCAGCAACGAGGAGCAACTCATGTCGGGCCACGCCCACGGACACACCCCGGCCGCCTGGGCCGGTGTCAGCATCGCCTTCATCGGCTTCTGCGTCTCAGGCGTCTTCATGGTGGCCGCCGACCCCATCGGTTTCTGGGCCGGCATCGTCCTCGTCTTCGTCGGCGGAGCCGTCGGCTGGGCGATGAAGGCCGCCGGATACGGCCGTCCGAAGGACTCCCAGGAGCGCATCGACGCCCGCGAGCGCGCCACCGAGGCCGCCCGCGCCCGGACGGCGTCCTCTGTCTGACCCCGGCCGCCCGGGTCGCACGAAGCGAGGCGCGGACCGGCACGGCCGGGCTGCGCCTTTCCGTGCCTCCGGAGGCGATCACGGAGAGAATCGGGGGGTGGACACCATGCCTCCCCCCGCCGCGCCCGGCCGGGCACCCGGTCCCGGCATCGCCCGCCGGCTCCTCGCCCCGGCCGCCGTCCTCGCCGGGGTCGCGGCTGCCTTCGCCTATGTCGGCGCGGTCGACCCCAATGAGCCCGGCCACTACCCCGTCTGCCCGCTGCTCGCCGTCACCGGCCTCTACTGTCCGGGCTGCGGCGGACTGCGCAGTGCCCACGCCTTCATCCACGGCGATCTCGGCACCGCCCTCGGGGCGAACGCCGTCGCCGTCGCCGGCTATGCCGTCTTCGCCGCGGTCTGGGTGGTCTGGGTGACCGCCGCCGTCCGCGCCCGGCCGCCCGCGATCCGGCTCGCGCCCGTGTGGTGGTGGAGCCTGGGTGGAGCGGTGCTTGTCTTCAGTGTGGTCCGGAATCTTCCCTTCGGCTCGGCTCTGGCCCCCTGACCAGCACAGGCGTCGTTCTCCTCGATCCCAGCCAGTGGGACGGGCGTCAACCGGATGCGAGCCCGGAGCCCTCCTGCGGATACCATCGACATGGCCGATCCTTAACCACATACGTCCGGAAGGGGGCCGCTCGGGTGAGTGTGCTCGACGAGATCATCGAAGGCGTACGCGCCGACCTCGCGGAGCGGCAGGCGCGTGTCAGCCTCGACGAGCTCAAGGAGCGCGCGGGCAACGCTCCTCCCGTACGGGACGGCGCCGCCGCCCTGCGCGGGGAGAACGTCGAGGTGATCTGCGAGGTCAAGCGGTCCAGCCCGTCCAAGGGCGCGCTCGCCGCGATCGCCGATCCGGCCGGACTCGCCGCCGACTACGAGGCGGGCGGCGCGGCCGTCATCTCCGTACTGACCGAGCAGCGCCGCTTCGGCGGCTCCCTCGCCGACCTGGCGGCAGTCCGCGCCAAGGTCGACATCCCCGTCCTGCGCAAGGACTTCATCGTCACCGCGTACCAGCTCTGGGAGGCCCGCGCGTACGGCGCTGACCTGGCACTGCTGATCGTGGCCGCGCTGGAGCAGGAGGCCCTGGTCTCGCTGATCGAGCGCGCCGAGTCCATCGGGCTCACCCCGCTGGTCGAGGTCCATGACGAGGACGAGGTCGAGCGGGCGGTCGCCGCGGGCGCCCGTGTCATCGGCGTCAACGCCCGGAACCTCAAGACGCTCGCCGTCGACCGCACCACCTTCGAGCGCGTCGCGCCCGAGATCCCCGACGGCATCATCAAGATCGCCGAGTCCGGGGTGCGCGGCCCGCACGATCTGATCGCCTACGCCAACGCCGGAGCCGACGCGGTACTCGTCGGCGAGTCCCTGGTCACCGGCCGTGACCCCAAGTCGGCCGTGGCCGACTTGGTCGCGGCGGGCGCCCACCCGGCGCTGCGCCACGGACGGAGCTGACCCTCCCGCCATGCCCGCCCTCATCCGCCGCCCGCTCCCCGTACCCGGGGACGCCTACGCCCGCCTGGCCCGCGGCTGCCGCCCGCGCGGCTGCCGCGCCCCGGCGCGCCGGGTGCACGGGCGGCGGGTGCGGTATGTGATCGGTTCGGAGCCGGGCCAGGTCAACGGCATGCGATGGCGGCCGGCCGCCGCGCACCACTGACGGCGGATCCCCCGCACCCCGGACCGGGGCGCGAGCGGATTCC
This sequence comes from Streptomyces sp. CAU 1734, assembly GCF_039888735.1. Lineage (NCBI taxonomy): Bacteria > Bacillati > Actinomycetota > Actinomycetes > Kitasatosporales > Streptomycetaceae > Streptomyces > Streptomyces sp. CAU 1734. The sequence goes on along the minus strand of NZ_JBDQQP010000033.1, from coordinate 4,352 downwards.
GGTCCCGTCCGTGCGGCGTGGGGCGTCCGTCCGGTACGCACTCCGCCTGGTCCTGCCCGGACGCGGAGGGCGCCCTCCGGCACAGCCGGAGCCCGGCCCCCGCCCCTCCCCGCGGACACCACTCGTCGGTTCAGCGCAGCCGCGCCCGTACGGGCGCACCGTGTCCTGTTCGCACACCTGACTTCAGGGGCCGCACGGCCCCCTCCGAGGAGTACGTCGGATGTCTTCTGACTTCTTCATCCCGGACCCTTCCGGTCACGTTCCGTCCGCCGCCGGCTACTTCGGCGACTTCGGCGGGAAATTCATCCCCGAAGCGCTCGTCGCCGCCGTGGACGAGGTCGCCGTCGAGTACGACAAGGCGAAGGCCGATCCGGCCTTCGCCGCCGAACTCGACGATCTGCTCGTCAACTACACCGGCCGCCCGAGCTCCCTGACCGAGGTCTCCCGGTTCGCCGAGCACGCCGGCGGGGCCCGGGTCTTCCTCAAGCGCGAGGATCTCAACCACACCGGCTCCCACAAGATCAACAATGTGCTGGGGCAGGCCCTGCTCACCAGGCGCATGGGCAAGACCCGCGTCATCGCCGAGACCGGCGCGGGACAGCACGGGGTCGCCACCGCGACCGCCTGCGCCCTCTTCGGCCTGGAGTGCACCATCTACATGGGCGAGATCGACACCGAGCGCCAGGCGCTCAACGTCGCCCGGATGCGGATGCTCGGCGCCGAGGTCATCCCGGTCAAATCCGGCAGCCGCACCCTCAAGGACGCCATCAACGAGGCGTTCCGCGACTGGGTCGCCAATGTCGACCACACCCACTACCTCTTCGGCACCGTCGCGGGTCCCCACCCCTTCCCCGCCATGGTGCGCGACTTCCACCGGGTCATCGGCGTCGAGGCCCGCCGCCAGATCCTGGAGCGGGCCGGCCGCCTCCCCGACGCGGCCGTCGCCTGCGTCGGCGGCGGATCCAACGCCATCGGGCTCTTCCACGCCTTCATCCCGGACGCCTCCGTCCGGCTCATCGGCTGCGAGCCCGGCGGCCACGGCCTGGAGACCGGCGAGCACGCCGCCACCCTGACCGCGGGCGAGCCCGGCATCCTGCACGGCTCCCGCAGCTACGTCCTCCAGGACGAGGAGGGCCAGATCACCGAGCCCTACTCGATCTCCGCCGGACTCGACTACCCGGGCATCGGCCCCGAGCACTCGTACCTCAAGGACATCGGGCGCGGCGAGTACCGCGCGATCACCGACGACCAGGCCATGCAGGCCCTGCGGCTGCTCTCCCGCACCGAGGGCATCATCCCCGCCATCGAGTCCGCGCATGCGCTGGCCGGTGCGCTGGACGTCGGCCGCGAGCTGGGCGAGGACGGACTGATCATCGTCAATCTGTCCGGCCGGGGCGACAAGGACATGGACACCGCCGCCCGCTACTTCGGGCTGTACGACGGGGAGAACACCAAGTGAGCGGGAACGCAGCGCTGCTGAGCGACACGATCGCCGGGGCGAGGGCCGAGAACCGGGCCGCGCTCATCGCCTACCTCCCGGCCGGATTCCCCACCGTCGACGGCGGCATCGAGGCGGTCCGGGCGGCCTTCGACGGCGGCGCGGACATCGTGGAGGTCGGGCTGCCCCACAGCGACCCGGTCCTCGACGGCCCGGTCATCCAGACCGCCGACGACATCGCCCTGCGCGGCGGGGTGAAGATCGCCGATGTGATGCGCACCGTCCGCGAGGCACACACGGCCACCGGCAAGCCGGTGCTGGTGATGACCTACTGGAACCCCATCGACCGCTATGGCGTGGAACGCTTCACGGCCGAACTCGCCGAGGCCGGCGGCGCGGGCTGCATCCTGCCCGATCTGCCGGTCGAGGAATCCGGCCTCTGGAGGGAGCACGCGGCGAAGCACTCCCTCGCCACGGTCTTCGTCGTCGCGCCCAGCAGCAAGGACGCCCGGATCGCCCGGATCACCGAAGCCGGCTCCGGCTTCGTCTACGCGGCGTCCCTGATGGGTGTCACCGGCACCCGCGAATCCGTCGGCGAACAGGCCAGGGACCTGGTCGAGCGCACCCGCGCCACCACCGACCTGCCGGTCTGCGTGGGCCTCGGCGTCTCCGACGCCGTCCAGGCCCGGGAGGTCGCCGCCTTCGCCGACGGCGTGATCGTCGGCTCCGCCTTCGTCAAGCGGATCCTCGACGCCCCCGACGGCCCGGCCGGAGTGACCGCCGTGCGCGAACTCGCCGCCGAGCTCGCCGAGGGCGTACGCGGAGGGCGCGCGAACGCGTAGCCCGCTCTCTCCGCGCGGCGTTTCTCGTATCTTTCGCACGCGGTAGCTCAAACGGGTGGAACTGGGACCGGGGAGGCGCGCACGTGCCTCCCCGGTTCGTTTGCGGGATGTGAGCGACAACAATCAGGCACGGAAGGGGTCCGCGCGAGAGCGGCTCCAGCAGGAACGCGAACGGGAGAAGGTGCGTGAGAAGCGCCGGCGGATGCTCATCGTGTCCGCCGCCGTGGTGGGTGTCCTCGGGCTCGCCGCCGTGGTCGGGGTGATCGCGGCCAATGTCGACAGCGGCAAGGACGGCGACTCCGCGTCCGGCCCGCTGCTGGCACCCACCGGAGCGGAGGGCAAGGACCGGACCGCCATCCCCGTCGGCACGTCCGACGCGCCCTCCACGCTCACCGTGTGGGAGGACTTCCGCTGCCCCGTCTGCGCGCAGTTCGAGAACGTCTTCCGGGAGACCATCCACGACCTGGAGAAGTCCGGGCAGCTCAAGGTCGAGTACAACCTCGCCACGATCATCGACGGCAACATGGGCGGCAGCGGCTCCCTCCGCGCCGCCAACGCCGCCGCCTGCGCCCAGGACGACGGAAAGTTCTCCGCGTACCACGATGTGCTCTTCCAGAACCAGCCCCCCGAGACGGACGACGCCTTCGGGAACAACGACCGGCTGATCGAGCTGGCGGGCAAGGTCGAAGGGCTCGACACGCCCGGCTTCCGCAGCTGTGTGAAGGACGGCAAGCACGACTCCTGGGTCGCCAAATCCAACACCGCCTTCTCGGAGGGCGGCTTCCGGGGCACCCCGACCGTGCTGCTCAACGGCGAGTCGATCTTCCCGGACAAGGCGGGGCAGCAGATCTCCGTCGACAACCTGAAGAAGTGGGTCGCCGAGGCGAACCAGGGCAAACAGCCGGGGACGGAGCAGCCCGCGGCCGGGTGAGCTCCGGTCCCGTGGCGGCCGGCCGGCCGCCACGGGACGTGCTCGTTATCCAGACGTTGCCCGGGCGGGTTGCCGCGTCCGCCGTGCGGCAGGGTAGCGTCGGTTCTGCCATGGAACTTGCCTACATTCCCAGTCCGTCGAGCGGAGCGATCCACCTCGGACCGCTCCCGCTGCGCGGCTACGCCCTCTGCATCATCCTCGGTGTCTTCGTGGCCGTCTGGTACGGCAACAAGCGCTGGATCGCCCGCGGCGGCAAAGCCGGCACGGTGGCCGACATCGCCGTCTGGGCGGTGCCCTTCGGCCTCGTCGGCGGTCGGCTCTACCATGTGATCACCGACTACCAGCTCTACTTCAGCGACGGCAAGAACTGGGTCGACGCCTTCAAGATCTGGCAGGGCGGCCTCGGCATCTGGGGCGCCATCGCCTTCGGCGCCGTCGGCGCCTGGATCGGCTGCCGCCGCCGGGGCATCCCCCTCCCCGCCTGGGCCGACGCGCTCGCCCCGGCCATCGCCTTCGCCCAGGCCATCGGCCGCTGGGGCAACTGGTTCAACCAGGAGCTCTACGGCAAGCCCACCGACCTCCCCTGGGCGCTGGAGATCAGCGAGGGCGCCAACCGCGAGGCCGGGCTCTACCACCCGACCTTCCTCTACGAGTCCCTGTGGTGCATCGGCGTCGCCCTCCTGGTCATCTGGGCCGACCGCCGCTTCAAGCTCGGCCATGGGCGGGCCTTCGCCCTCTATGTGGCCGGGTACTGCGCGGGGCGCGGCTGGATCGAGTACCTGCGGGTGGACGAGGCGCACGAGGTGCTGGGGCTGCGGCTCAATGTCTGGACCGCGATTGTCGTCTTCACGCTGGCCGTGATCTACATCATCCTCTCGGCGCGGATGCGGCCGGGGCGTGAGGAGATCGTGGAGCCGGAGCGGTCCTCCGGTGCGGCCGGTGGAGCCGATTCCGACTCCGACTCCGGTGCGGCTGGTGGTTCCGGCTCCGGCTCCGGCTCCGGTTCTGCTTCGGAGGGCGGGAAGCCCTCGGACCCGGCGGCGTCGGTGACCGGCGGTGACGCGGATACGGCGTCGGCGTCCGGCAAGAGCTGACGGGTCCTTGCCCGGGGCTCGGCCCCGGGCCCGGCGCGGCTGCCTCG
>NZ_JBDQQP010000032.1:0-23614 GCF_039888735.1 Streptomyces sp. CAU 1734 | reverse complement strand
GGCGTCAAGCGTGATTTGTGGCGCACAGGAGAAAGACCAAAACAAGGGCGGTACATGCGCCGTAAATCATGCAGCCCCAGTACCGAACCGGAGCGGCACCCAACCCGCACACACAAGACCCCCACCCGGGCATACGGGCAACCCGCACACACAAGAGCCCCGCCGGCGATTGAGGCGCCGGGCCCGAGGCGGAGCCCCGGACAACGCACCCCGCAAGGCGTCACCCGCATCCCACCCGAAGCACCCCCGGACTACCCTCGTACTCACCCGCACCCCACCCCCCGAGGACCCCGTGTCAGGCCGCTTCACCCCCCACCCCACCCCCACGCCCCCCGGCGCCCAGGGCGCCACCGGTGGGCTCAGGCGGGTGCACGTGCCGCGCGGCCCGCTCGATCTCGGGCTGGTGCTCACCCCGCTGCGGAGGGGCCCCGCGGACCCCACGTACCGGATGACCCCGGACGGCGCCTTCTGGCGGACCGCCCGCACCCCCGAGGGCCCCGGCACCCTCCGCATCACGCCGACCGCGCCGACCGCGGAGATCTCCGCACAGGCATGGGGCCCCGGCGCGGAGTGGCTGCTGGAGGCCCTCCCCGCCCTCCTCGGCGAGGCCGACGACGCCGACGCGGAGGCGTTCGTCCCCCGGCACCGCCTCGTCGCGTTCGCCCGCCACCGGCGGCCCGGCCTGCGCCTCACCCGTACCGGACTCGTGCTCGAATCGCTGATTCCGTCGATTCTGGAGCAGAAGGTCACCACCGACGAGGCGTACCGCGCCTGGCGGCTCCTGGTGCGGAGGTACGGGGAGCCCGCCCCGGGGCCGGCCGGGGCGGGGCTCTCCGTCGTGCCCGACGCCCGCACCTGGGCGATGATCCCGTCCTGGGAGTGGCACCGCGCGGGGGTGGACGACAAGCGCGCCGCGACGATCGTCCGGGCGGCGCGGGCGGCCCGCCGGATGGAGGAGGCCGCCGCGATGGATCCGGTGCGGGCGATGGCCCGGCTGGAGCTGATTCCGGGGATCGGGCCCTGGACCTCCGCCGAGACCGTCCAGCGGAGCAATGGCGCGGCGGACGCGGTGACCACGGGCGATCTGCATCTGCCGGGCATCGTCGGCTGGGCGCTGGCCGGCGACCGGCACGCGGACGACGCGGCGATGCTCGAATTGCTCGCGCCGTACGAGGGGCAGCGGCATCGGGCGGCCCGGCTGATCCTTCTCAGCGGCCGGGTCCCCCCGCGCCGTACTCCCAAGATGCCGCGCACCGACATCGGCCTCCTCTAGGCCTCTGGGGAGGAGCGGGAGCTACCGGACCTCGATGAAGGCCGCCGCCTCCCGTCCCGGCCGTTCCTTCGGCGGTGCCGCCGCGTGTCCGACCGCGATGGCGCCCATCGGGTCCCAGCCGGCGGGCAGCCGCAGGACGTCGCGCACGACCTCGCGGCAGAACATCGTGGAGGACACCCAGGCCGACCCGAGACGTTCACCCGCGAGCGCCACCAGGAAGTTCTGTACGCCCGCGCCGGCCGCGACCACGAACATCTCGCGCTCGGCGGCGTCCCGGCGCTCATCGCCGTAGTGGTGTGAGCCGTCCGTCACCAGGCAGGGGACGACGAGGTAGGGGGCCCGGCGCAGGACCTCACCCCGGCGCACCCGTTTGGCGATGGACTCCTCGGACTTCCCGTCGCGCCGCAGGTCGGCGATCCAGGCGTCTCGCATCGCGTCGAGCAGCCCGGTGCGGGCGGCGGCGGATTCGAGGAGGACGAACCGCCACGGGGTGGTGTGGTGGGGTGCGGGCGCGGTGACGGCGGCGGCGACCGCGCGGCGCACCGCCCCGGGGTCGACCGGGTCGTCGGTGAATTCCCGTACGGTTCGCCGCTGGGTGACGGCTTCCCGTACGGCTTCGGAGGTACCGAGCCGGAACATGTCGTCGGCGGCGCTGCGCACCAGAGCGGCGGCGCCGGTGTCGTCGGGGGCGTCGGCGACCAGGTGCGGCAGTCCTCGTACCACCGCCACCGGCAGCCCGTGTGCCTTGCCCTTCACGAGGTCACCGGCGGCGGCGAGCTCATCGGCGGTGGCGATCACGGTCGCGCTGAGCGGATTGCCGTACGAGTCGGTCCCGCCGCGCAGATCGTCCAGTACGCGGACACCGGCGGCGCCGATGGCGACATCGGTGAGTCCGCTCCGCCAGGGCCGGCCGAAGGTGTCGGTGACGAGGACGCCGACATTGACCCCGAGCGCGGAGCGCAGCCCCGCGCGGATGGCCCGTGCGGAGGTGTCGGGGTCGAGGGGCAGCAGGAGGACCGTCCCGGCGGGGGTGTTGGAGGCGTCGACCCCGGCGGCGGCCATGACGAGCCCCTGCCGGTTCTCGACGATGCGCAGCGGCCCGCGCCGCGCCACCACGCGTACCGTCTCGGCGTCGATGGCGGCCTCGCGGTCGCCGGCGGCGAGCAGCCGCCCCTCGGCCTTGCTCACGATCTTGGAGGTGACGACGAGGATGTCGCCGTCCGCCAGATCGGGGCCGGCGGCGGCGATCAGCGCGGCCAGGTCGTCGCCCGCCCGCACCTCGGGCAGCCTGGGCAGTGCCCGGACGGTGAAGGAGGGGGTGCGCGGGGCACCGGCCCGGGCCTCGGGCACGCTCAGCGCGACCGGGGCGGAACCGTCGGCGCTCATGCGCGGACCTCCCCGGCGAGGGCCAGTGCCTGCCGGGCCATCTCGGCCGTCGCGTCGGTGTCGGTCATGAGCAGCGGTACGGCACGGCAGCGGATTCCGGCGGCTTCCACCTCGCCGACCGCTCCGGCGTCCACGGTGTCCACCAGCCAGCCGTCGAGCAGTCCGGAGCCGTAGTGGGCGGCGACCGCGGCGGCCGTCGCCGGTACGCCGATGGCCGCGAGCACCTTGTCGGCCATGCCGCGGACCGGTGCGTTCCCGACGATGGGGGAGAGGCCGACGACGGGGACTCCGGCCTCGGCGATGGCCTCGCGGATGCCCGGCACGGCGAGGATGGTGCCGACGCTCACGACCGGGTTGGAGGGCGGGAAGACGATGACATCGGCCTCGGCGATGGCCTCCAGCACCCCGGGCGCGGGCTTCGCCTGGTCCGCGCCGACGGGCACGATCGCCTCGGCGGCGACGGAGGCCCGCAGCTTGACCCAGTATTCCTGGAAGTGGATGACCTTCCGCTCGCCGTCGTCGGACGTGATGGCGACATGGGTCTCGACCCTGTCGTCGGACATGGGCAGCAGCCGTACGCCGGGGTTCCAGCGGGTGCAGAGCGCTTCGGTGACGGCGCTCAGCGGGTAGCCCGCGGACAGCATCTGGGTGCGGACGATGTGGGTGGCGAAGTCCCGGTCGCCGAGGCCGAACCACTCGGGGCCCACGCCGTAGGCCGCGAGTTCCTCCTTGACGCGGAAGCTCTCGTCCGTACGCCCCCAGCCCTGCTCCTCGTTGATGCCCCCGCCGAGGGTGTACATCACGGTGTCGAGGTCGGGGCAGACCTTGAGCCCGAACAGATGGATGTCGTCTCCGGTGTTGCCGATGACCGTGATGTCCGCTTCGGGGGCGGCCTGCTTGAGACCGCGAAGGAAACGGGCGCCACCGATACCACCGGCCAGAACCACAATGCGCATGCCCAAGAGTCTGTCAGGCGCGGGCTGATCGTTGAGGGGCGGTGGTCGGGTGGCGGCAGGGATGCCGGGCGCGGCCTGGTCCTTTGTGGGGCGGCGGGTGGGATTCCGGGCGCGGCCTGATCGTTGAGGGCGGCGGGTGGGTTGCCGGGCGCGGCCCTCCCGCCGAGAGGCGGGCGTACGGGATCAGACGGCCACCGGGTCCGGGGCCGCGTGTCCCCCCTGGCACCGGGCGTGCGGCACCCCGGCCGGGTGCATCGGCATCTCGGTGAGTCCGGGGAAGTAGATGTGGAGCGAGACGGCCGGCTCCAGCGCGTCGTTGGTGACCTCGTGCGCGTAGCCGGGCGCGAAGACTCGCTGCGCACCGGCCGGGAGGTCGAGGGAGTTCCGCGCGGTGCGCTCGGTGAGCCGGCCCTCCAGGACGGTGAGGACGCCCGAGGACTCCCCGTGGTCGTGGGTTCCGCTGCCCTGTCCGGGTACCCAGGAGAGCAGCCAGACCTCGTATCCCGGTCCGGTGCGCAGCCGGTGGTACCAGCGGCTGCCGGCGTCGTACTGGACGAGGCCGGCCCACTGGGCGCGGTCGGCGGCGATGGAGCGGGCGAGTCCGACGAAGTCGGCGACGGTGGAGGGGTGCTCGGGGGCGGGCTGGAGGAGGTGCTGGACGGCGAGGATGTCGCCGGCGATCTGCAGGTCGCTGTCGCTGTTCATGGATGCGGGGGTTCCTCGGCGGAGAACGGAACGAACGGTGACGGAGAGTGAGCGCCGGTCGGCCGGTGCCCGGCGGCGGAACGCGTGAATCCAGGGCGTGGGCAGGGGTGCGGCGCGCGGTGTGACGCGGTGCGGCGGGGTGAGGAAGCCGGAGCTCTAGGGCATCAACAGCTGGAACAGCAACAGCGAGCCTGGACAGCGCTGCGGAACCCGCGGAGGGGGATCGCGAAAGACGCCGGGGCTGCTTGCATGACACCCAAGGTGACGGGTGGGCCTCTTTCATGTCAACTCAATGACCGATTTGGCGGCAATGATTCACCTCATACGGTCAGCGCATCCTGAAGAAAGGTTTGTGCAACCGGAACGGGGAGAGGAGCGGCGGCAAAGCCGTGCCCGGCCGCCCCGGCGCCCCGTCCCTCCGCTCCTCTCCGGGAGGTGAGCGTGAAGTCCTTATGTGTGATGTGTGTGAGAAGTGTGCGCACGCGGCCTCGTGACCCCGTGACCGGACTGTGATCCGGATCGCTTCGATGGCCAGATCGCAACAAGATCGATCCGGCCGTCGTCTTCACTCATGAGGAGGGCGGTGTGCCGGGGGCGTGCGGTGCGGGCGGCCGGGGCGGTGAGGGGTGTCAGGTTTTTGGTGATTTGCACACTTTCCGCATAGCCTTGGTTCCGCAGAGTGAATACCGGGCCCAATAGCAGATCTCGGCTTGACTGGCCTGGATGCACACACTTGTAATTTCACTCGTGTCGTTTGGCCGAAACCGATCACGGCAACATCACGGGGACGCAAAAACAGACGAGGGGCGCACATGACCGAGCTGTTCGAACAACTGCTGGTCGAGGATGCGGACGACGAAATCGGCTGGCAGGAGCGCGCGTTGTGCGCCCAGACCGATCCCGAGTCCTTCTTCCCGGAAAAAGGCGGATCCACGCGCGAGGCGAAAAAGGTCTGCCTCGCCTGCGAAGTCCGCTCGGAATGCCTTGAGTACGCACTTGCCAACGATGAGCGATTCGGAATCTGGGGCGGTCTCTCCGAACGCGAGCGGCGACGACTGAAGAAGGCCGCCGTCTGAAAACCGATCGGATATCCAGTTCCCCGTACGCCACCACACACATCGGCACCGATCACGGTCCGCCGCCCGCGGTTTCATCCACCGCGGCCGGCGGACCGTTGACATTTACACCGGCGAACCGGGGGCGCGCGGATCGGGCGGTGACTCTCCGATGGCGCCGTGCGCCCCTTCTTCGAGCATTTCCGGACATGTTCCCGGGCCCGCCCTCCTGGCTCCCCTCCCCGGGCTCCCTCTCCTCCCCGGCCGCCCTCCCCGTGCCGGGGCTCCGCCCCACCGCGCCCGACCGCGCCCGACCGCGCCCCACCGCCCGCCCCCGGCCCGTCACAGCCCGCACCCCGCCAAGGACTTCGCACCCCCACCCCGGCACCTACCGTTAGTGTGGGGCCCCGTCCCAGACGCTTCAGCGCCCCCGACGGGGCGACCTCGGCCGGAGGGCCCGTACCTCGATGTCCGCCACAACCGCCTTCTCCGCCGCGTTCTCCCCCGCGCATCCGCCGGAGTTCCCGAGGCATGTCGTCACCGCCGTCCTCGTCTCCCACGACGGCGCGCGCTGGCTGCCCGACTCCCTCGCCGGACTGCTCGGCCAGGAACGCCCCGTGCAGAACGCCGTCGCCGCCGACACCGGCAGCGGCGACGACTCCGCGCGGCTGCTCACCGAGGCGCTCGGCGCCGACCGCGTACTGCATCTCGCGCGCCGGACCGGCTTCGGCACCGCCGTGGAGGAGGCCACCCGCACCGCGGGCGTCCTCACCCCCGACGAGCTGCCCTATCTCAAACGCCCCAGCGGCTGGGATCCGGCCACCCGCACCTGGCGGGACGACGCCCACGAGCTGCCCGAATTCCCGCACGGCGAACCCGTGCAGTGGCTCTGGCTGCTCCACGACGACAGCGCCCCCGAGCCCAGCGCCCTGGCCGAGCTGCTGCGGGTCGCCGAGGACGATCCGTACGCCGCGATCATCGGGCCCAAGCTCCGCGGCTGGTACGACCGCAAGCAACTCCTCGAAGCGGGCGTCTCCATCGCCAACAGCGGACGCCGCTGGACCGGTCTCGACCGGCGCGAGCAGGACCAGGGACAGCACGACCAGATCCGTACCGTCCTCGCGGTCTCCTCCGCCGGCATGCTCATCCGCCGCGATGTCTTCGAGCGGCTCGGCGGCTTCGACCGGCGGCTGCCGCTGATGCGCGACGACATCGACCTGTGCTGGCGTGCCCACGCCGCCGGCCACCGGGTCGTCATCGCCCCCGACGCGGTCCTCCGGCACGCTGAGGCCGCCTCCCGCGAACGCCGCACCGTCGACTGCGCCGGCCGCTCCGTCGCCGACCCCCACCGGGTCGACAAGGCCGGCGCCGTCCACACCCTGCTCACCAACACCCGGGCCGCCGCCCTGCCGTACGTCCTCTTCCGGATAGTCCTCGGCACCCTGCTGCGCACCGTCGCCTATCTGCTCGGCAAGGCACCCGGACAGGCACTCGACGAGGTCATGGGCCTCCTCGGCACCCTGCTCCGCCCCGAGCGCGTCATCGCCGGACGCCGGCAGCGGAAGGCCGCCCGCACCGCCGACCCCGCCGAGCTGCGGCTTTTGTTCCCGGCGCCCGGAGCCACCATCCGGGCCACCGCCGAACAGATCGCCGGCCACTTCGGCGCCGGCGGCGACACGGACGCCGCCGCCTCCCGGCACGGCGGAGGTGTCGAATCCGGCCCCGGCGGCGATGACGCCGACTATCTGGAGATCGAACAGTTCTCCCGGCTGAAGAAGATCGCGCGCAAGCCCGCGCCGGTGCTCTTCGCCCTGCTCCTGGTCGTCTCCGTGGTGGCCTGCCGGGGCCTGTTCGGCAGTGGATCGCTGGCCGGCGGCGCCCTGCTCGCCGCCCCCGACGACGTCTCCGTCCTCTGGGCCCGCCACGCCGACAACTGGCAGCCCATCGGCAGCGGCGGCACCTGGACCGCGCCTCCCTATCTGGCCGTGCTCGCGGCCCTGGCCACCCTCTTCCTCGGCTCCACCGGCCTGGCCCTCACTGTCCTGCTGGTCTGCTCGGTGCCGCTCGCCGGACTCACCGCCTACTTCGCCTCCCGGCCGCTGGTCCACTCCCGGCTGCTGCGGGCCTGGGCGAGCATCGCGTACGCCTTCCTCCCCGCCGCCACCGGCGCACTCGCCGGCGGACGGCTCGGCACGGCGGTCCTGGCGATCCTGCTCCCGCTCATCGGCCGCGCCGCCGTCTCCGCGCACGGTTTCCGCCGGGGCGGCCGCGGCAGCTGGCGCGCCACCTGGACCTACGCCCTGCTGCTCAGCCTGGCGACCGCGTTCACGCCCGTCATCTGGCCCGTCGCCGTCGTGCTCGGCCTCGGTGTGCTGGTGCTGCGCCGCGGGGATCTCGCCGGCCACGGGCCGCGCTTCCTGGCCGCCGCCGGCACCCCGATCCTGGTCCTCGCGCCCTGGTCGCTCACTCTGTTCACCAGCCCCTCCGCATTCCTCCGCGAGGCCGGACTCGACATCGGCGGCGGCTCCGCCTCCGCCCTGGACCTGCTCGGCATGAGCCCCGGCGGCCCCAAGGCGATCGGCGGAGTGCTGCTCATCGGCGTCGTCCTCGCCGCGCTCGCCGCCCTGCTCCGCGACGAAAGGCAGTTCGCGATCCGCGCCGCCTGGGCGGTGGCGCTGACCGGCTTGATCACCGCCGTGATCGCCAACCGCTCCGGCTGGGCCGGACCCGCGACCCTGGTGTACGGGGGCGGCCTGCTCGCCGCCGCCGCGGTCGGCGCGGAGATGGGCCGTACCCGGGTCGGCGCCCAGGACTTCGGCTGGCGCCAGCCCGTCGCCGTCCTCATCGCCTTCGCCGCCGGACTCGGCCCGCTGCTCGCCGCCGCCGGCTGGATGATCAGCGGCGCGGCGGGACCGCTGGAGCGCCGCGACCCGGTCCAGGTGCCCGCCTTCGTCGCCGAGGAGAGCGTCACCCGCGACCAGCCCCGGACCCTGGTGCTCGGCGGCACCTCCGACGCCGAGATCCCGTACACCCTGCTGCGCGGCTCCGGGGGACGCCTCGGCGACGCCGAACTCCTCCGGGCGGGCGGCACGGACGCCCGGCTCGACCGCGTCGTCGCCAACCTGGTGGCCGGCTCCGGTGCCGACCAGACCCGTCAGCTGAGCGGCTACGCCATCCGCTATGTCCTGGTACGCGATGGGGTGCCGCGCCAGACCATCCGGATCCTGGACTCGACGCCCGGACTCAGCCGGCTGAGCAAGCTCGACGGCAGTTCGCTCTGGCGGGTCGACCACCAGGTCGCGCGCGTCACCGTCACCGGCGGTGAGAGCGAGCCGCTGCCGGTCGAATCGGACGCGGTGGGCGCGGACACCGAGATCCCCGCCGGGCCGGCCGGCCGGGTGCTGCGGATCGCCGACCGCGCGGACGAGGGGTGGCGTGCCGAGCTGAACGGCCGCGAGCTGAAGCCGGTCACGGTCGACGGCTGGGCGCAGGGCTTCGAACTGCCCGCGCAGAGCGGCCGGCTGGTCCTGTCGTACCGGGACCCCCTCACCCACACGGCCTGGATCTGGACGCAGGGCTTCCTGGCACTGGTCCTGGTGGTGCTCGCCCTGCCGGGCCGCCGTGTCCGGCTCGACGACGACCTGCCCGAGGAGGCGCCGGCCGGTGAACTGCCACCGGCGGCAGAGGTGCCCGGCCCGCCGGAGGCCGGCGAGGGCCGCCGCGCCCGCCGGCTGCGCGACCGCGCGGACGCCACGATTCCGGCCCAGCCGGAGGCGCCCGGGGCCGAGTCCCTGCCCACCGGTCCGCCGGCGGAGTCGTACGCGGCGCCGGGCGGGGGGTACGGGACCGAGCGCCACGGAGCCGAGTCGTACGGGACCGAGCGGTACGGAAACGAGCCGTACGCAACCGAGCCGTACCCGGCCGGCGGCCCCCCGGCGTACGGCCGGCAGTCCCGCGAGAACTTCCACGAGAGCTCTCACGAGAACTTCCGCGAGAACTTCCGGGAGAGCGACGGCCGGGGACCCGGCGGCCACGAGGGCGCCGGCGCGGACGAGCGGCACGGCTTCGGCGGTTACGCCCCGCCCGCTCCCCGCCCCGCGGATCCCCAGTACCCGCCGTACTCCCCGTATCCCACCACCCCGCCCCCCTCCCACGGCACCGGCCGCGACACGACCCGAGGCGAGACAGAGTGAAGCGCACGACCATCTCCCTGCTCGCCACGGCCACCGCCCTCGCCGCGATCACCGGATTCGCCTCGCTGACCGCCCCCGGGGACGGGACGGCGGCCGGCCCGGCCGCCGCGGCCCGGCTTCCGGTGGAGCGGTCCAGCCTGCTCTGTCCCGCGCCCAGCGGCTCGGAGACGGCCGAGACCCGGTACACCTCCTTCACGCCCAAGGGCACGGCCGGCCGGGGCGGGGGCACCGGGCGCGGCACCGCCGAGCTCAGGCCGTCCGCCGGGGCGCCGGCCGGGGAGAGCACCGATGTGATGCGGCCCGACGCCAAGGTGCCGGCGGCCAAGCCGCTGCTGACGCTGAAGGAGCCGGGGACGCCCGGCGCGGCCGAGGAGAGCGGCGCGAAGACGCCCGCCCTGGTCGGCACCGCCACGGGACGGCTGGCGCCCGGCTGGACCGCCCAGCAGACCACCACGGTCACCGCGGGCAGCGCCCGCGGGGTGCTCGGGCTGAGCTGCACCGCGCCCGACACGGAGTTCTGGATCCCGGGCGCCTCGACCGCCGAGGGCCGGCAGGACTACGTCCACCTCACCAACCCGGACGATTCGCCCGCCGTGGTCGATCTCGAACTGTACGGAAAGGACGGCGAGCTCCAGACCACGCTCACCGAGGGCATCCCGCTGCGCCCGGGCGCCGGCCTGCCGATCATGCTCTCCACCCTGACGGCCGAGATCGCCCCGGATGTCACCGTCCATGTGAGCACCCGCGCGGGCCGGGTCGGCGCGGCGGTGCACGCGGCGGAGGACAAGGCCGGCAGCGACTGGATCAGCGGCGCGGCCGATCCCGCCCCGGCCCAAGTGCTGCCGGGCATCCCGGCGGACGCCACCTCCGTACGGCTGATCGTCTTCGCCCCCGGCCGGAACGACGCCGATCTGAAGATCGAACTCGCCGGTCCGACGGGCCGGATCGTGCCGGCCGGCGGCGAGACACTGCATGTGAAGTCGGGTATGACCGCCGGCCTGGAGCTGGGCGACGTCACCAAGGGCGAGGCGGGTTCGCTGATCCTCACCCCCGAATCGGCCGACCGGGCGACTCCCGTCGTGGCGGCGCTGCGGGTGGCGCGCGGCAAGGGGGAGAAGCAGGAGATCGCCTTCATCCCGGCCACCGCGCCGGTGGGGGAGCGGGCCTCGGTCAGCGACAACCGGGAGGCGGGCACCACGCTCTCGCTGACCGCGCCGACCACCGCGGCGCGGGTCCGGGTGACCGCGTCGGCGGGCACCGAGGGCGGCGAACCGGCGGTGAAGAGCTACACGGTGAAGGCCGGTACGACGCTGGCGGTCACCCCGCCCGTACCGGCCGGGCTGAAGGGGTCGTACGCGCTCACCGTCGAGACGGAATCGGGCGGTCCGGTCCACGCGGCGCGCACGCTGGAGCTGCCGGAGCGGAAGATTCCCATGTTTACGGTGCAGACACTGCCGGACGACCGGGGCACCGTCTCCGTGCCACGGGCCGGGCAGGATCTCTCCGTACTCGACGACTAGGCCGTTTCCTGCGGATCTTGCTGGATCAGTGAGCTTGCTGGATCAGTGAGTGGGAGCACCTCCCGCGCGGGGAGGGTCCGGTGGGCGCGGTCGCGCGGCGGAGGACGGAGTCCACGCGGCGTGGGGCACCACCCGGGCCGCCCACCCCCGGCGGAGGCACGCGAGGCCGGCGAGATCCGTGAGAGACGGCCCCGGGGTCTCGCGTCAGTTGTCGGGGGAGCGGAGTACCCGCAGATGGCCGCGGCGGGCGACCTCCCGGGGATCCGCCGCGCGCCGGCCGTTCTGCGCCTCGGCCACCCGGCCCTGCGGCCGGGCCGCCTCGCGCACGGCGTTGGCCAGCGCCTCCAGATCGTCCCCGCTGGGGCGTGCGGGGGCGGAACCGTCGGTGAGACGGACGACCTCCCACCCGCGCGGGGCGGTCAGCCGCTCACTGTGCTCGGCGCACAGGTCATAGCAGTGGGGCTCGGCGTATGTGGCGAGCGGGCCGAGGACCGCGGTCGAATCGGCATAGACGTACGTCAGTGTCGCGACGGCAGGCCGACCGCACGCGGTGCGCGAACAGCGACGTACAGGGCTCACGACGTTGGACGGTACCTCACTCTTGAGCGGGCTGCGACGACTCTCCACCAGGTCACTCCACCGTGTCGTGTGGTGCGGGCATGGGGCAAGGCTGCCAGGCCGACCGCTGCGGCCCGCGCGGGAGGGGCCCCGCGATCGGGGGGACCGCGGGCGATTCGGTCATGACAGAGGGGAAATCACGTCATTCGCCCGCTTGGCTCATCTCCACTTCCGTGGTTCATCTCCACTCCCGCCTCCCGTCCGGCTCCTGTCCGCACCTGTCCGCCGCTGTTTCGTGAGCACCCCGGTGAAGATCCGCCGGGAGATCGGCCCGGAGGAGATCTCCCCCCGGTGCGATCTCATCACTCCCCGCCCGCCCCGGCATGCGACACGGGCGGAAACGTACGCAATGGAACACCAAACGGGGCCGGCGGCGGTCCGCCCCGCCCGCCCGGGTGCCGCATTCGGCCGACCGCGGTCGTTTCCGGCGCACGGGCCGATCCCCGCGCCCCCCGGAGAGTTACCCTGCGTCAGTGATGGACAGTCCCGTACCGCCGCCCCACCCGACCGAGCCGAGGCCGCGCCATCGCGACCGCCACGGCCGAGGAATGCGCGGACCGGTGGCCCCGCCCCAGGTGCCCCTCTCGGCGAGCCGGGCCGAGGTCTTCAGCGATCTGGTGCAGGACTCCGTGGAACGGCTGGAACGGCGCTGGCCGCAGCTGGCCGATGTCGACTTCCTCGTCATGGACGTACCGGCCGCGCCCGAGGAGTCCGTACCGCTGGGCACCTCCCTGCCCGCGGAGAAGGGCCGCCCGGCCCGCATCGTCGTGTACCGGCGGCCGGTGGAGATCCGCACCAAGAACCGCGAGGAGCGGGCGCTGCTGGTGCACGAGGTCGTGGTCGAGCAGGTCGCCGAGCTGCTGGGGCTCGCCCCCGAGTCGGTGGATCCCCGGTACGGCCAGGACTGAGTCCCAACCGTGTGACTACCGGTAGTTTGAGACGACCGCAGAGACTTATTCGGAGGGTTGAACCCGTGACTGCTGCTGATCTTTCGCAGATCGTGAAGGCGTACGACATTCGCGGGGTGGTGCCGGACCAGTGGGACGAGGCGCTGGCCGAACTGTTCGGAGCGGCCTTCGTCCGGGTGACGGAGGCGTCCGCGATCGTCGTCGGCCATGACATGCGGCCCTCGTCACCCGGCCTGTCGGGGGCGTTCGCCCGGGGCGCGGCGGCCCTCGGCGCGGATGTGACCCTGATCGGGCTCTGCTCCACCGACCAGCTCTACTTCGCCTCGGGCCACTTCGACCTGCCGGGCGCGATGTTCACCGCCTCCCACAACCCGGCCCAGTACAACGGCATCAAGATGTGCCGGGCGGGTGCGGCCCCCGTCGGCCAGGACACCGGCCTGGCGGACATCCGCGCCCTGGTGGAGGAGTGGTCCGCCGGCGGCGCCCCGGAGCCCGCCGCCGAGCCGGGCCGGGTGACCGAGCGGGACACCCTCACCGACTACGCCGCCCACCTCCTCTCCCTCGTGGACCTGTCGGCGATGCGCCCGCTGAAGGTCGTCGTGGACGCGGGCAACGGCATGGGCGGCCACACCGTCCCGACGGTCTTCGCCTCGCTGCCGGTCACCCTCGTACCGCTCTACTTCGAACTCGACGGCACCTTCCCCAACCACGAGGCGAACCCGCTGGACCCGGCGAACATCGTCGATCTCCAGGAGCGGGTCCGCACGGAACAGGCCGATCTGGGCCTGGCCTTCGACGGCGACGCCGACCGCTGCTTCGTCGTCGACGAGCGCGGGGAGGGCGTCTCCCCGTCCGCGATCACCGCCCTGGTCGCCGCCCGCGAGCTGGCCAAGCACCCCGGCGGCACGGTGATCCACAACCTGATCACGTCCTGGTCGGTCCCCGAGGTGGTCCGCGAGATGGGCGGCGAGCCCGTACGCACCCGGGTCGGCCACTCCTTCATCAAGCAGGAGATGGCCCGCACCGGAGCGATCTTCGGCGGCGAGCACTCGGCCCATTACTACTTCCGCGACTTCTGGAACGCGGACACGGGCATGCTGGCCGCTCTGCACGTCCTGGCCGCCCTCGGCTCGCAGGACGCCCCCCTCTCCGAACTGGTCGCCCAGTACGACCGCTACCGGGGCTCGGGCGAGATCAACTCCACCGTCGACGACCAGGCCGGCCGCACCGCCGCCGTCCGCAAGGCGTTCGAGTCCCGCCCCGGCGTCACCCTCGACGAACTGGACGGCCTGACGGTGACCACCGCCGACTGGTGGTTCAACCTCCGCCCCTCGAACACGGAACCGCTCCTCCGCCTGAACGTGGAGGCCCGCGACGCCGAGACCCTGGCGACCATCCGCGACGAGGTCCTGACCCTGATCCGCGCCTGAGCCCCGAACGCCGCGCCGGCGGGCGGGCGAGCCCGCCGGTTTCAGCCCCGCCGGCGTTCGAGGCGCGGAGCCCGGGGCGGAGCCCCGGTTGCGGGAAGGGGCGGGGGTGGGGAACAGGCCCCCCGCAGGGGCACCCCACCCCCGCCCCGCACCACGCGCACCCCACACCCCCGCGGCGGTACCCTGACGTGGCCCGCCCGCCCCCCGCCCGACCCGAAGGAAGCGTCCACACCATGAGCCTCGAAGCCGGCCTCCTGGAGATCCTCGCCTGCCCGGCCTGCCACGCCCCGCTCGACGACCGCACCGCGGACGAGACCCCCGAGCTGGTCTGCACCGGCGCGGAGTGCGGCCTGGCCTACCCCGTACGCGACGGCATTCCGGTCCTTCTGGTGGACGAGGCCCGCCGCCCCGCCTGACCAGCGGCGGACCGCGAGCACCGCGCAATCCGCACACCATCCGCGACGACGGCGCGCCCGGCCGTGACCGTCCGGCGATCGGAGGCCCCACCCCATGCTCGACGAGTCACTCCTCGACGACCCGGAAGCCCTCGCCCGCGCCGACCGCCGAGGTCTGCTGCGGGGCGCCGCGGAAGCGGGCGCGCGAGTCCGCACCGCCGCCCGCCACGCCGCCGAGGCGGGCATCGCCGAGCTGAAGCCCGAGGGCCGCCCCCGCGCCGTCCTGGTCGCCGGAGCCGGTACCACCGCGACCGCGGTCGCCGATCTCGTCGCCGCCCTCGCCGGGGCCGGGGCCCCCGTCACCCGCCTCGCCCCGAGCGGTGTCGCACCAGCGGCCGGAGCCCTGCGCTGGGCGCTGCCCGGCTGGGCGGGCTCCGTCGACCTGCTGCTGATCGTCACCGGCGACGGCGGCGAACCGGGCCTCGACCTCCTCGCCGAACAGGCGTACCGCCGCGGCTGCTCCGTCGTCGCCGTGGCCCCGCAGCGCTCCCCGCTCACCGAGGCCGTCGGCGGCCGGCACGGTCTGGTCGTCCCGATGGCCACCTCGCCGAACGACCTGTACGAGGAGGAGGACCAGCCGGCCGGCCCGAGCGCGCTCTGGGCGCTGTTCACCCCGCTGCTGGCACTCCTGGACCGGGTGGGTCTCCTGGAGGCGCCGCCGGAGACGCTCGCCAGGGTCGCCGACCGGCTCGACCGCACCGCCGAGCGCTGCGGCCCCGCCGTCGCCACCTACGGCAACCCGGCGAAGACCCTCGCCGCCGAACTCGCCGACAGCCTTCCGCTGATCTGGACGGAGGGCACGGGAGCGGCCCCCGCCGGCCGTCGCTTCGCCGCCGTCCTGGCCGAACTGGCCGGCCGTCCCGCACTCGCCGCCGAGCTCCCCGAGGCCCTGCCCGCCCACGGCGTGCTGCTGGCGGGCGATCTGGCGGCCGGCGCCGACCCGGAGGACTTCTTCCGGGACCGGGTCGAGGAGAACCAGGCCCTGCGCGCCCGGGTCGTCCTGATGCGCGACCGCCCGGTGGGCGGGCTGACCGCGGCCCCGGCGGCACGCGAACTCGCCCTGGGGCACGACACCCCGATCAGCGAGCTCGAACCGGAGGACGGCACCGAGCTGGAGGCCATCGCGGAACTCCTCGCCGTGACCGACTTCGCCGCCGTCTATCTGACCCTGGCCGCTCCGGCCACCCCCTCCTGACAACAGCGCGACAGCACCACAGCACCACGCTCCGCACCACCCGGGAAGTAGACAACGCAGCAATGGAACGCCTCTTCAACACCGTGCGCCCCTACGCGTGGGGCTCCACGACCGCCATCCCGGAGCTCCTGGGCACCGCCCCCACCGGCGAACCCCGGGCCGAGATGTGGATGGGCGCCCATCCCGGAGCACCGTCCCGCGTGGCGCGCGGCGCGCTGAACGACGTCATCGACGCCGACCCCGTACACGAACTCGGCCCGGCGTCCGTGGCGCGGTTCGGCCCGCAGCTGCCCTTCCTCTTCAAGGTGCTGGCTGCCGGCTCGCCGCTCTCCCTCCAGGTCCACCCTGACCTCGCGCAGGCGCGGGAGGGCTTCGCCGCCGAACAGCGCGCGGGGATTCCGCTGACCGCCCCGCACCGCAACTACAAGGACGCCAGCCACAAGCCCGAACTGATCTGCGCCCTCACCCCCTTCGAGGGCCTCTGCGGATTCCGCCCGCCGGAGCGGACCGCGGAGCTCATCGCCGGACTCGGGGTCGACTCCCTCCTGCCGTACGCGGACATCCTGCGGGCCCATCCCGAGGACGCCGCACTCCGCGAAGTGCTCACCGCCGTCCTCACCGCCGACCGCGACAAGATGGCGGCGACCGTCACCGAGGCCGCCGCCGCGGCGGAGCGGATCGGCGGCGGCTATCTCCCGTACGCGCTCCTCGCCCGTCACTTCCCCGGCGACCCCGGTGTGATCGCCGCGATGCTGCTGAACCATGTACGGCTCCAGCCGGGCGAGGCACTGTTCCTGGGCGCGGGCGTGCCCCACGCGTACATCGGCGGCCTCGGTGTCGAGATCATGGCCAATTCGGACAATGTCCTGCGCTGCGGGCTCACCCCCAAACACGTGGACGTGCCCGAACTCCTCCGGGTGGTCCGCTTCGACCCCAGGGAGCCCGCCGTGATGCGCCCCGAGGCGTCGGAGAGCGGCGAGGAGCTCTACGACACCCCGGCCGGGGAGTTCCGGCTCTCCCGCTATCTGCTGGCACCGGGCGCCGACGCACGCGACGTCTCCTCCGCGGGACCGCAGATCCTGCTCTGCACGGCGGGTGCCGTGAACGCGGGCGAACTGACGCTCGTCACGGGTGAATCCGTCTTCGTCCCGGCCGGGGAGACCAC
The DNA here is from genome assembly GCF_039888735.1 of Streptomyces sp. CAU 1734. Lineage (NCBI taxonomy): Bacteria > Bacillati > Actinomycetota > Actinomycetes > Kitasatosporales > Streptomycetaceae > Streptomyces > Streptomyces sp. CAU 1734. The sequence continues at coordinate 6,755 of NZ_JBDQQP010000032.1, read as the reverse complement.
CCGGATCGCCGCCGCGGACGGCGCGGAGGGAACCATCTTCCGCGCCACTGTGGCGATCTGACCCCGGGAGCCCTCCGCCGCTGCGACAATGGCGCGCCCCGCGAAGCCGGGGCGGCACCGGCACCGCCCGCACCCGCGGCGGCCGGAGCCGTACGGCCAGGGGCGTACCGGGCAGGTTCCGGACACGACCGGAGTGTGTCCGGACCGCGTCCGGACACGTACGAAGGGACATCCGGCACATATGAGTGCGGCAGGCGGAACCAAGGCGATCGTGGCGGCCCTCGTCGCCAACCTCTCCATCGCGGTGGCGAAATTCCTGGCATTCCTCTTCAGCGGCTCGTCGTCGATGCTCGCCGAGAGCGTGCACTCCCTCGCCGACTCCGGCAACCAGGGTCTGCTGCTCCTCGGCGGACGCCGGGCCAAACGCGAGGCCACCCCCCAACACCCCTTCGGCTACGGCCGCGAGCGCTACATCTACGCCTTCCTCGTCTCCATCGTCCTCTTCTCGGTCGGCGGCATGTTCGCGATCTACGAGGGCTACGAGAAGATCAAGCACCCCCACGCGATCGACAACTGGTACTGGCCGATCGGCGTCCTCGTCTTCGCGATCATCGCCGAGACCTTCTCCTTCCGTACGGCGATCAAGGAGTCGAACGAGGTCCGGGGCTCGCTCTCGTGGACCCAGTTCGTCCGGCGAGCGAAGGCTCCCGAGCTCCCGGTGGTACTGCTGGAGGACCTCGGCGCCCTGGTCGGCCTGATCCTGGCGCTGGTGGGTGTGAGCGTGGCCCTGGCCACGGGCGACGGCGTCTGGGACGGCATCGGCACGCTCTGCATCGGGGTGCTGCTGATCGTGATCGCCGTGGTGCTGGCGGCCGAGACCAAGTCACTGCTGCTGGGGGAGTCGGCGGGGGCGGAGGAGGTCGGGAAGATCGAGGCCGCGATCGTCGACTCCGCCTCGGTCACCCGCATCATCCACATGCGCACCCTCCACCTCGGCCCGGAGGAACTCCTGGTCGCCGCGAAGATCGCGGTCCCCAACGACAACACCGCCGCCGAGATCGCCGCCTCCATCAACGCCGCCGAGGAACGCATCCGCGCCGCCGTCCCCATCGCCCGGGTGATCTATCTGGAGCCGGACGTCTACGACGCGTCGGCGGCGGCCGCCGCCGGCGCCGGCCCGGCGAAGCCCCCCGCCCCCGGGCACTGACATCCCCCCTGCTCCGGCCCCGCCGCGGCCCCGCTCCGAGCCGGTCCCGGGCCCGCCCCGGGGCCGGTCCCACCTGCCCCACCCGTCAGCCGCAGGCCATTCCCGCCCGGAACTGACCGGAACCAATCCCCGGACGGACTGGGGTTGACCGACGCCTCCGGTGTAGATTCGTTACCAGAGTCAGACGTCGCTGCTGATGGCGGTCGGGCGGTCCCCCGAGGACCGGCCGAGTGGAGAGAGGGCCTCCGACGGACTGCACTGCGAGCGACCGGGCATGCCAGACGCCCGCCGCCGCAGAGTCCGCCGTACCCACCCTCGACCCACACACGAGGAGCAGCTCGTCATGACGACTGTCGCCACCGGCCAGGATTTCAAGGTCGCCGATCTCTCCCTGGCGGCCTTCGGCCGCAAGGAGATCACCCTCGCCGAGCACGAGATGCCCGGCCTGATGTCGATCCGCAAGGAGTACGCGGAGCAGCAGCCGCTCGCCGGCGCCCGCGTCACCGGCTCGCTGCACATGACCGTGCAGACCGCGGTCCTCATCGAGACCCTGGTCGCCCTCGGCGCCGACGTCCGCTGGGCGTCCTGCAACATCTTCTCCACCCAGGACCACGCCGCCGCGGCCATCGCCGTCGGCCCGAACGGCACCCCGGAGAACCCTCAGGGCGTCCCGGTCTTCGCCTGGAAGGGCGAGACCCTGGAGGAGTACTGGTGGTGCACGGAGCAGGCTCTGACCTGGCCCGACTCGCCCACCGGCGGCCCCAACATGATCCTCGACGACGGCGGCGACGCCACCCTCCTGGTCCACAAGGGCGTGGAGTTCGAGAAGGCCGGCGAAGCCCCGGACCCCTCGACGGCGGACAGCGAGGAGTACACCTACATCCTCCGTCTGCTGAACCGCACCCTCGGTGAGAACCCGCAGAAGTGGACCCGGCTGGCCTCCGAGATCCGCGGCGTCACCGAGGAGACCACCACCGGTGTCCACCGTCTCTACGAGATGCACCGCGACGGCACCCTCCTCTTCCCGGCGATCAATGTGAACGACGCCGTCACCAAGTCGAAGTTCGACAACAAGTACGGCTGCCGCCACTCGCTCGTCGACGGCATCAACCGCGCCACCGACGTCCTGATCGGCGGCAAGGTCGCCGTGATCTGCGGTTACGGCGACGTCGGCAAGGGCTGTGCCGAATCCCTCCGCGGCCAGGGCGCCCGGGTGATCGTCACCGAGATCGACCCGATCTGCGCCCTTCAGGCGGCGATGGACGGCTACCAGGTGGCCACCCTGGACGATGTCGTCGAGACCGCCGACATCTTCATCACCACCACCGGCAACAAGGACATCATCATGGCCGCCGACATGGCCAAGATGAAGCACCAGGCCATCGTGGGCAACATCGGCCACTTCGACAACGAGATCGACATGGCCGGCCTCGCCGCCATCCCCGGCATCGTCAAGGACGAGGTGAAGCCCCAGGTCCACACCTGGACCTTCGCCGACGGCAAGGTCATCATCGTCCTCTCCGAGGGCCGCCTGCTGAACCTCGGCAACGCCACCGGACACCCCTCGTTCGTGATGTCCAACAGCTTCGCCGACCAGACCCTGGCGCAGATCGAGCTCTTCACGAAGCCGCAGGAGTACCCGACCGACGTCTATGTGCTCCCCAAGCACCTCGACGAGAAGGTCGCCCGGCTCCACCTCGACGCCCTCGGTGTCCGGCTCACCACGCTCCGCCCGGAGCAGGCCGCCTACATCGGCGTGGAGGTCGACGGCCCCTACAAGCCGGACCACTACCGCTACTGACGGCCCGGGCCCAGGCCCCCGGGGCATGGGCCCACCCCGCCGTACCGGTGAACCGTGCCCGCCCGGCACGGCCCGCCCGGGAACACCGTCCGCCCCGAGCCCATCGGCCCGGCCGGACGGCCGTTCCCGGGCACCGGTGTCGTACGGCCCGGTGAGCCCGGGCCGACGACCGCCGCAACCGCTCCCCGCCGCCGGGACCGACCAGTGATCCCGGCGGCAGGGCACGGCCGGCCCCGGCGGACCGGCGGCGACCGGCAAGATGTCCAGTGGATGAGGCAGACCCCCGCACCCCCGTGACGGGGGCCTGCCCACTCCGCTAAGCGGACGTCACCAACCGCTCCGGCGGTTCCGCACGAGCCCCGGTTCCGTCCGAGGAATTCTCGACCGAGACCTCCTCACACACCGGGGACGTCCCGGCACCACCGCGATCCCTCCCCGGCCACGGCGCCCACCGCCCCAGAGCCTCACCGCACAAGGACTCCGACGCCCCCATGCCCCGCGGCCGATATTCGCTCCACGATCTGCACGATCACACCCCCCTCGGTGAAGAGCACTTCCACTGCGCACCCGGCCCCTCCGGCTGGCGCTATGTCTCCCAGATCACCACCCCCTCGGGCGATCACGCGGGCTCCGTCGACCTCGCCCTCGACGAACTCGGCCGCCCCATCCGTCTCCAGCTCCACGCCGCGAGCTGGCAGATTCGCGGCGCCGCCCTGGAAGGCGTCACCTGGGTCCGTACCGACCCCACGGGGACCCATGCCACCGAAGGCAATGTGCGCGCCCACGCCTTCACCGGCACCTCCCCCGCCTTTCTCGTCGCCACCGCCCGTCTGCTGCGCCTCACCCCCCTTTCCCCCGCGACCCGCGTCCGTCTCGTCGCGTTCACGGATCCGGTCCTCGCTCCCCGTACCGTCGACCAGTCCTGGGCTCTGGTGAACAGTGAAGCGCACGCCACTGACAACGGCCCTCTGACAGTGGACGAATACCAGGTCAGCGCCCTGGACACCGGAGAGCAGCACACGGTGCACATCGCCGGGGACGTCGTCATCGCGGCACCCGGGATCGAGCTGGAACACCTCGAAACCCCGCCGTCCGCCCTCTCCTGACCACCCGTCGGCTCGCGCCGACAGCGGCACCCGCACCGGCTCCGCACCGGCCGAAGGGCCACCGCTCACGCGGGCGGCGCGAACCCCGTCGCCCGCCCCGACCCCGGCCGCCCCTCCGACTGCTTCTCCGGCTGCTCCTCCGGCTGTCCCGCCGCCTCCGAGCCGGACTCCGCCCCCGTCTCCACCCCGGCCGCGCAAACCCTCCCCGGCGCGGCCCACGGCCCGCCTCCCCGCCCCGCCGCCGGTGCCGGCGACTCCCCGGACCCGGGTGCGTACGGCCCGCGTACCGCCACCGCGGCCTCCCCCGTATCGAGCACCCAGCCACCGGCCGCCACCCTGCCGCCCCCGGCCCCCGCGCCGACACCACCGTCGCGCGTCACCACACCACCGGCACCCGAGCCCGGGGACCCGAAGGCCCGCCGCGCCTCCCGCGCACGCCGCTCATGCACCACAGCCGCGAGAAACGCGGCCGGAGGCACCCCTTCCGGCGCCGGAACCCCGGTCCGGTCCACCAGATCGTTCGCCAGCCGTTCGGCCAGGCCGGCGCCGACCGCCCCGTCCAGCTGTGACATCCGGGTCAGACACTGATGAATCGACAGCCACAGCTGATCGGGCACGGCGGAGAGGTCCAGCTCGGCGAAGCGCCCGGCCGGCCAGGCGGGCGGCGGCGGCACCTCGGCCCCTCTCCCCGCGGGCAGCCGTTCCCGTACCACCAGCGTCCCCGCGAACACATCCCCGATCCGCCGCCCCCGGGCCGACACCAGCGAGGCGATACAGGCGATCGTCCCGAACGTCATCAGGATCTCCGCCACCCCCATGGCGCCGCGCACCAGCGCGTGCCGGAACCGGATCGGCCCCCCGTCCTCCCTCACCACCCGCAGTCCGCAGGCCAGCTTCCCGAGCGAGCGTCCATGGCTGAGGGTCTCCACCGCGATGGGCACCCCCACCAGCACCAGCAGAAACGAGGCGATCGACACCGCCGTCACGGCGGCGTCGTCCAGCGACCCGGTCGAGACCGCGAGCCCCATGGAGACCAGAAGGTAGCCACCCCAGGCGACCGCCATGTCGATGGCCATGGCGAGCAGCCGGCTCGGCAGCCGCGCGGGCCGCAACCCCAGGACAACCGCATCCCCCGTCACAAGCGCACTCACCGATGCCGCCCTCCGTCGCCGCCCCGTCCCCGCCCCGGGAATCCTCAGTCTGCCAAGCTGACCGGCAGCCCGCCGCGGCAGCACGGACCGCACGCACCAGCGCCTGGAGCAGCAGCCGACCATGGACCTCGATGTCTTCGTGACCGCCCACCGCGCCGAGTGGGACCGCCTGGACCACCTGCTGCGCCGGGGGCGCCGGCTCACCGGCACCGAGGCCGACGAACTCGTCACTCTCTACCAGCGCACCGCCACCCACCTCTCCCTCATCCAGTCCAGTGCCCCCGACCCCCGGCTGACCGCGAGGCTCACCCAGCTCGTCGCCCGTGCCCGGGCCAAGGTCACGGGCACCCGCCGCGCCGGCCTGCGGGACGCGGCGCACTTCCTCACGCACGGATTTCCCGCGGCGGTCCACGGCTCCCGCCACTGGTGGATACCGACCGCCGTGCTCTCCACCCTCCTCGCGGCCGTGATCGGCTGGTGGATCGGCGCCAACCCCGGCATCCAGTCGGCGATCGGCGCCCCGGCCGACCTCCGCGAGATGACCCGCCCCGGCGGGGGTTACGAGGCGTACTACTCCAGCGACCCGGCGGCATCCTTCGCGGCCCAGGTCTGGACGAACAATGCCCGCGCCGCCGCCATCTGTCTGACCCTGGGCGCCTTCCTGGGGATCCCCGTCATCGGGATCCTGCTCCTCAATATGTTCAACCTCGGCGTGGGCATCGGTCTGATGTCCTCGGCCGGCCGTCTCGATGTGTTCCTCGGCCTTGTCCTCCCGCACGGACTGCTCGAACTGACCGCCGTCTTCGTCGCCGCCGGCGCGGGCCTGCGCCTGGGCTGGACGGTGATCGACCCCGGCCCCCTCTCCCGCCGGGCCGCTCTGGCCCAGCGCGGCCGGGCGGCGCTCGGCATGGCCATCGGCCTCGCACTCGTTCTCTTCGTCTCCGGCGGGATCGAAGGCTTCGTCACCCCCTCCGGGCTGCCCACCTGGGCCAGAATCTCCATCGGAGTCGCCGCTGAACTGCTGTTTCTCGCATACGTCCACATCCTCGGCCGCCGGGCGGTCCGGGCCGGAGAGACCGGTGACGTGGAAACGGCCGACCGCGGAGCCGAGCGCCCCACCGCGGCGTGATGTGCGTCGGCCCGGGCTGACCTGCTAGTGTCCTCTTCGCCCGCAAAAACCGTTGACACGGTCATAGCGGGGAGGTAGATTTGAACGGTTGCCTTGGACTGGACACGGTCGAGTCGCAACTGATAAATTCTCTCTCGCTCCGGTAGGAAATTGAATTTCCGAGGGAGCCACCCCGACTCCTTATCAGGATCAACCCGGCCGATTAGCTCGGCCGAATTCCTTCTGATAAAGTCGGAGCAGGCGAAAGGCCGGTCCAACTGGCCGCCGAGATGAAAATACGGTCCGGAAACGGGCCGGAAAACATCTGGTAGAGTTGGAAACGCAAGACCGAAGGGAAAGCCCGGAGAGACCCGGAAGGGAA
>NZ_JBDQQP010000031.1:0-27570 GCF_039888735.1 Streptomyces sp. CAU 1734 | reverse complement strand
TGGAAGCCTTGATCGGGCAGGTGACACGCCCCGTTGTCGAGGAGTGGAAGCCTCGACAACGGGGCGCTTTGGAGTGTGAAAGATGCCAGGAAGCGCTGTACGTGTTTTCTCAACGTTCAGTAGACTGACGGTCGGGCGGAAGAGGCCCTGCTGGAGCGAGACGAAGGCGACCAGGGTGCCGAGGGAGATCGCCGGCCCGCCGCTCCGGAAGGTCATGCCGGCGGTCCAGTAGATGACGGCGGGCATCGCGGCCATCACGATGCCGATGACGGACATCCGCCAGCGGCCGGCCAGGCTCGAACGCACTTCGAGATCGACGAGCTTCTCCGACTCCTTCGCGAACGCGGCGGTGAGCGAGTCGGAGCGGCCCATGGTGCGGCCGAGCAGGATGCCGCTGACCGAGAGCGATTCGGTGACGGTCGCCGCCATCGCGGCGAGCTGCTGCTGGCGCCGGGTGGTGATCCGCTTGCGCTCGCGGCCCACCCGGCGGCTGATCGCGACGAACACCGGCAGCAGCAGGAGCGAGACAACGGTGAGCCGCCAGTCGAGCGCGAGCATGGCCACGACGGTGGCGGTCACGGCGGTCAGATTGGAGACCAGGGAGGTGGCGGTGGAGGTGACGGTCGCCTGCATGCCGCCGATGTCATTGGCGATGCGGGACTGGACCTCCCCCGTCTTGGTCCTGGTGAAGAAGGCGAGCGGCATGCGCTGGAGCCGGTCGTAGACCGCCGTCCGCAGATCGTGCATCACCCGCTGGCCGACCGTGGTGGATATCAGTGTCTGGAGCACACCGAAGACGCTCGTCAGCACCGCGGAGGCGATCATGCCGAGCACGAGCAGGGTGAGCAGACCGGTGCGCCCCTCGGGGATGGCGGTGTCGAGGATCTCCCGGAGCAGGAAGGGCGAGGCGACCATGACGAGCGAGGCCGCGCCGACAAGGGCCCCGACGAGGGCCAGCCGGGCCCGGTAGGGGCGGAAGAGGCGGAGGATCCGCCGCACCTGTGCGGGCTCGCGGGGCTGCTCGGCGGCGCGCGGGGTCCGCGGGGTCGATGTGGGGTGCATGGGCTCCTTCCGCTGTGGTGGGACGGTGCGGAGCGCCCGGGGCCGGGGAGCGCCGGGGCTCCGGCCGCTCCCCGGCGCCGGGGGTCCGGAGTCTCCACACCGTCAAGCTTTCAGGATCTTAGCTCACTGTTACCTATCTTCACAATGAACGACGTCCTGATATTGTTCCCGTATGAGCACACCCGACGCGGACGGCCTGCTGGCCGAGCAGCTCCTGCGGCTGAGCCGCCGGCTGTACCGCAGCCAGAAGCGGCAGCTGGAGTACGCCGACATCGCGATCACCCCGGCCCAGTCCCGGCTGCTGCGCACCCTCGCGCTGTACGAGGAGGCCCCGCGCATGGCCGACATCGCCGCCCGGCTCGAAGTCGTCCCGCGCGCCGTGACCAGCCTCGTGGACGGGCTGGAGGCCGGTGACCGGGTCCGCCGGGTCCCCGATCCGACCAACCGCCGGGTCATCCGGATCGAGCTCACCGAGACCGGGCGCGCCACACTCCGCGCCATGCGCACCGCCCGCCGGGCCGCCGCCGAGGACATCCTGGCCCCCCTCACCCCTGAGCAGCGCGAGGTCTTCGGAGGGCTGCTCTCCACCCTCGTCGACGGACGTCCCCGGGAGTGCTGACACCGGCCCCGGCGCCATCCCGTCGAATCCCCGCAGGGGCTACTCCGCGGGAGCGCCCTGAAAAATCTGACGATCACCTCGGCGGCCCCGGATATCCTTCCTCGTTCCGGCCGGCCAGGGAGGTCCCACCATGACGAACACCGCAGCACCCTTTCCCGGGGGAACCGAGCTCAGAGGGGAGGGTCTCGTCCTGCGCGACTGGACGGAGGGCGACCTGGCGGCGATGCCGGAGCTGTTCGACCACCCCGACATCGCCTACTGGACCCCGATCGTCTCGCCCTTCGACGAGGCCGCCGCCCGCGCCCGCCTGGACCGCAGCCGGGAGCTCCGGGCGGAGGGCACGGCCGTCCTGCTCGCCATCACCGCGGACGGCGGCGCCCCGCTCGGCGAGGTGATGCTGCGCCGCGCCCCCGAGGGCACGGAACTCGGCTACGCGGTCGGCCCGGCACACCGGGGCCGGGGCCTGGCCGTACGAGCGGTGCGGGTGATGGCCCGGTACGCCTTCGGGCCCTTGGACCGGGAGAGCGTGATCCTGGAGCTGGAGGCCGAGAACACCGCCAGTGTCGCCGTGGCGACGAAGGCGGGATTCACCCTGCTCGACGTCCCGCTGATCACGGGAGAGGAGAAGGGGCGGCCCTACGCCCTCCAGACCTGGGGCCTGAACCGCCCCTGATCCGCGGTCCGCGTCCTCCGCCGCGCCGGACCCGGCACAGCGGCCGGGCGGACCGCGCCCGGCCACTCACCGGGGCGTGTCCGGTGCTCTGTCCGTCCGGTCATGATCGCGGGCATCGGGCACGACGCCCGGGTGAGCATTGCCGTGAAGTTCTTCGTGGCGCCGGACGACACGTCGGCGAGTCCGGCTCTCCGGTCCGGTGACGGGCCGGCGGATTTCCCCGCCGTCGCGGGTACGCGCGGATCGGATCGTTGCTGCAAGCCTCGCCGGCCGCAGGACGGAGCAGCCACATGACCGGCCGGACAAGTCCTGGGCCGTCTCTTACGGCCTAGCCGAGGGAGACGGCCAGCTTGCCGGCTTCGGCCTCCTTCGCGCTCAACTGAACCTTGCCGCGGTGCGATACCTCGACCTGGTAGTACTTCTCACCCTTGGGCACGTCCTTGACCGTGACGATGAAGGCACAGGCGCCGATCGAGTACTCGGATTCACCGAGACTTCCCGTGGCGGCGACTCCGCCCGCCGCGTCGTAGACAGTGACAGAGGTTCCTGCGGCGATGTCGTCATAGCCGCCGGTTCCGCGGCAGCCGTCGTCGTCTGTTCGGATTGCCCCCTCGGTGAGGGTGAACGTGCCGATGAGGGTGAACACGGCGGGTTCGGCGGGAGCCGTGTCCCGGTTGGTGTACGCCCAGGCTCCTCCCACGAGTCCGGCTCCGGCGACCAGCCCGAGGAGGGCCGCGAGCAGGGGGCTGGGTCCCTTCCCCGCCGCCCCGGCAGGAGGCTCGGCGGGGAGCGGGGGAGGCTCGACGGGGGCGCCCGTCTCCTCGGCCGGCACAGTGGGCGGTTCGGCGGGCGGTTCGGCGGGCGGCTGTGGCGCGCTGATGCTCATGTCTGTCCCCCAGGGTGGCTGAGGTCGGGATGATATCTGCGGATGCGTGCCGATGAGTGCGGTACGGCGAACTCGGCCCACTGCCTCAAACCCCGCTTCCGGCCGCAGGAGTTCGCGACCGGATCCCGCTCCGCGCGGATGCCGGACACTCTCCGGGCCGCGGCACCGACGCGCACCCCCCGCCACCGGTCTCCTCCGGTGTGCCGCGGCGCCGGTCCGCCCGTGCGGCGGGCGGCGGTGCGGGGCAGGAGGGTCGGGCGGCGGGCGGAACGTCTCGGCGGCGCGCGCACGCTCAAGGGGTTCTTAAGACGGGACCGCCAGGCTCGGGCCCGTCGTCCACCGGCGGCGGCGTGGTGCCCGCGCGGGCCGGGGTCCTCCCCTGATTCCGGACTCCGCGCGGGCGGCCGGCGGCCGGGCGGCCATCCGGATTGCGTCGTCTGTGAAGTGATTGTCGGTGAACGGAGACACCATGGCCACGGTTGCGAGCACCACCGTGGGCGAGCTGACCGGGCCACTGGACCGGTTGCGCGCCCTCCACCGCGAAGGGCTGCTCATCCACGCCTATCCCGAGGTTCCGGGGCTGCTGGCCGAGCTGGCGTCGGCCGGGGACCCGGCGGGTCCGCCGGCGCCCGATCTCGTACGGGCCGGGCAGCTCCTCGCCCGGCTGGACCCGGCCGATGTGCTCGCCGAGCATGCCGGGACCGGTTCCGTGACGGTGGCGGTCACCGGCAGCTCCACCCTGAACGGCCTCACCGCCCCGCTCACCGCCGAACTCGCCCGCCACGGACTTCTGCTGAGACTGCACACCGGCGACTTCGGCTCCTGGTTCCGCGATCTCCAGGACACCGGGAGCGAGCTGTACGCGGCCGGTGCCGATCTGGCGCTCTGTGTCCTCGACGCCCAGGTGGTCTTCGACGAACTCCCGCACCCCTGGCTGGTGGAGGACGTGGAGCGGGTCGCCGCGGCCAAACTCGCGCTGATCGGCTCGCTCGCCGAGCGCTATGTGACGGGCGGCGCCGGCACTCTCGTCCTCAACACGCTGCCCCTGCCGCGCGGCCACACCCGCCGGCTGATCGACGCCCGGTCGCGCGCCCGGCTCGGGGTGGTCTGGCGGGAGTTCAACGCCGGGCTGCTGCGGCTGGCCGCCGCGCACGACCGGGTCCATGTGGTGGACCTCGATCCCCTGGTGGCCTCCTCGGGACCGGTCAACGAACCCAGGCTCGCCGCCTACGCCAAGGTGCTCCTCGGGGACGAACTCCTGGCCGGGTACGCGCGCGAGATCGGGCACCTCGCCCGGGGACTGCGCGGACGCACCAAGAAGGTCCTCGTCGTCGACCTGGACAACACCCTGTGGGACGGCATCCTCGGCGACGACGGCCCCGAGGGCATCGCCGCCGCCACCACCTACCGGGGCGAGGCGTTCGGGCGGTTCCAGCGGGCCGTCGGGCAGCTCGGCGCCCAGGGCGTACTCCTCGCGGTGTGCAGCAAGAACGACCGCGAACCGGTCCTCGGGGTGCTGCGGGACCACCCCGACATGGTGCTGCGCGAGAGCGACTTCGTCCGCGTCAACGCCAACTGGGAGCCCAAGGACGGCAATCTGCTGGACATCGCCCGGCGGCTCAATCTGGGCGTGGACAGTCTGGTCTTCGCCGACGACTCGCCGTTCGAGTGCGGTCTGGTGGCCGGCAGTCTGCCCTCCGTCGCCGTGATCCGGCTGGACGAGGAGCCCGCGCTGCACGTCGAACGCCTCCTCGCCGACGGCTGGTTCGACGTCCCCGAGCTGACACCGGAGGACCGGGCCCGTGCGGAGCAGTACCGCACCGACGCCGCGCGCCAGGATCTCCAGGAGAGCGCGGGCTCCATGGAGGAGTACCTCGCGGGGCTCGGCGTCCGGGTCTCCCTCTCGCCCGTGCGGGACCACGAGATCGCCCGGGTCTCGCAGGTGACCCTGCGGACCAACCAGTTCAACCTCACCACCGAGCGCCTTCAGCAGGCCGATGTGCGGGCCCGCCGGGACGCGGCCGACCAGCTCGTGCTGGCGATCAGATCGGCCGACAGGTTCGGGGACAACGGCCTGGTCGGAGCCGTGCTGGTGAGCGACACCGGTCCCGGCGGCGCCTGGCACATCGACAATGTGCTGCTGAGCTGCCGGGTCTTCGCCCGCGGTATCGAGGAGAGCTGCCTGGCCGCCGTGCTGCGGCATGCGCGCGCCGCCGGCGCCGCGGCGGTGCACGCCCGCTACCGGCCGACCGCCAAGAACCACCGGGTGCGCGGTCTCTACCCGTCCGCCGGCTTCGAGGAGACCGGGGAGAGCGCCGACGGCACCGTCACCTTCCGCCACTCGCTCGCGGAGGACCGGCTGCCGTCGGTGCCGGAGCATGTGCGGCTGGCGGCGGACTTCTCCCGGCTGCCGGACTGAGGGGCGGGGACATGGCTGCGTTCCGGGGCGCACGGCGCACGGCGCGGCGGTTCGGACGGTTCCTGCTGCGCGGTTTCGCCTCCCTGGCGGCCATGTTCGGGGTGCTTCCGGCCGACTCCCTCAAGGCCGCGTCGGAGAACTGGCTCGGCCCCGAACCCGGCGCCCGGCCGGAGGGAGTACTCGGCCAGGACCGCCCGCCGCCCGGGGCGCGGGGGCGTTCCCTGCCGGACATCCCGGTCTGGTGGCCGGACCGGGGAGCCCCGCCGGACTCCCTCGTACTCCCCCTGGACGGCCCTCCCCCGGCCCATCCGGAGCGGCTGGTGTCCGAGGTGCCGCCGTCGCCGGGCGAGCAGGAGCTGTGGGCACAGCTGGAGGGGCCGTTCCCGGGGCCGCACTGAGGCCGGACCCGGGAACAGGGCATTCCACCGGATCCGCGGTGCACACCGCCGCGGATCCGGCACGGGTGTCACGCGGACCGCGCGCCGGCGCCATGGGCGCGCGGTCCGCTCCCCCGCGCCGCTCGGGTCATGCGCAAGACCCGCTTTAGAGCATGGACCGACGATCGGCGTGTCAGGTCGGTCGATGGATATTCACATCGCTTCAGAGCGAGGGGATGACGGTGGCGGAATTCGGTTCATTCGCGGAGCTTGTGCTGACGCGGTCGGACGAACGGGGTGACGCGGACGCGTTCGTGTTCCTCGCTGAGGGAGTACGGGGCACGGAGCCCGAACACCTCCCCTACTTCGAACTGGACCGGTCCGCGAAGGACATCGCGTCATGGCTCCAGGAGCGGGGAATGGCGGGCCGTCAGGTCCTGCTGCTCTACCCCTCGGGCCTGGAGTTCATCAAGGCGTTCGTGGGCTGCCTCTACGCGGGGGCCGTCGCGGTGCCCGCGCCGCTCCCCTCCGAACAGGGCCAGCACTTCCGGCGGGTCTCCGGGATCGTGCGGGACGCCCGGGTCGGCGCGGTGCTCACACTCGGCGCGCACGCCCCCGAGGTGGAGGCGTGGCTGGCGGCCGAGGGATTCTCGGACGTGGTCTGCCTGCCGACCGACCAGGGGCCGGTCGGTGATGTGGGCGTCTGGCGGCACCCGCGTCTGGGCCCGGAGCATCTGGCCTTCCTCCAGTACACCTCGGGCTCGACCAACGCGCCCAAGGGGGTGATGGTCTCGCACGGCAATCTGCTCGCCAATGAGGCGGCCATCGCCCGCTCCGCCCGCAACACCAAGGACATGGTGATCGGCGGCTGGCTGCCCTTCTACCACGACATGGGCCTGATCGGGCATGTGCTCCAGCCGCTCTGGCTGGGGACCTCCAGTGTGCTGATGTCGCCGGTCTCCTTCCTGCGCAGGCCGGTCCGCTGGCTGGAGATGATCAGTCAGTACGGCGTCCACGGCACGGGCGGCCCCAACTTCGCCTATGACCTCTGTGTCCGCCGGATCACGGACAAGCAGCTGGAGGGCATCGACCTGTCGTCGTGGCGGACGGCGTGCAACGGCGCCGAACCGGTCCGGGCCGAGACCCTGCGGGCGTTCACCGAGCGCTTCGCGCCGTACGGCTTCAAGGCGGACACCTTCTTCCCCTGCTACGGCATGGCCGAGACCACCCTGCTGGTGACCGGCACCCCCAAGGAGCGCGGTGCGCTGCTGCGCGAGGTGGACGCGGCCGGTCTGGAGCACGGCTCGGTGGAGGGCCCCTATCTGGGCGCGCCGACCCGGACCCTGGTGAGCAGCGGCGTCGCCCACCCGGACGACTTCACGCTGCGGGTGGTCGACCCGGACAGCCGGGTGGAGCAGCCCGACGGCAAGGTCGGTGAGATCTGGATCCGCGGGGCCAGTGTCGCCTGCGGCTACTGGGAGCGGCCGGAGGTCAACGCCGAGGTGTTCGGGGCCCGGATCGCGGCCCAGGAGGCGCTGGGGCCGTGGCTGCGCACCGGTGACATGGGGGTGCTGAGCGGCGGCGAGCTGTTCGTGACCGGCCGGCTCAAGGAGATGGTGCTGATCAACGGGCGCAACATCTACCCGTACGACGTGGAGAGCGCGATCCGGGCGCTGAGTCCCGCGATCGGCGCCGGGGCGGTCTTCGGTGTCGAGACCGGCGGCCAGGAGCATCTGGTGGTGATCCACGAGGTGCGGGCCGGGGCCGCCGGGGTGGACCTGCGGACCCTCGCGACCGGGATCCAGCGGCTGATCGGCCAGGACTTCTCGGTGCCGGCCGGCACGGTGCTGCTGGTACGGCCGGGCACGATCCGGCGCACCACCAGCGGGAAGATCCAGCGGACGCTGATGCGCAGCCTGTTCCTGGAGGGCTCGGTCACCGCGCTGCATGCGGTGGTGGACCCCTCGGTGCGGTCGTTCATCGGGGAGCTGGAGGCGAGCGCGGCGGGCACGGCGTCCCGGCACGGCGCCGCGCCGGCCGCCGATCCGGCTCTGCTTCCGGTGGGCTGACCCGTGGAACATCCTCCCTTCCGTGTCGCACAGGAGCTGGAACTGCTGCTGGGCGATCCCGAGGACCCGGGCGGGGTCTTCTCCCACGCCCGCTGCCTGGAGCTGGACGAGAACGAGGAGTTCCCGGCCGAGATCTGCCGCGCGCTGGAGGCGTGGGGGCTCCAGGAGTACTACGTCCCCGTCGAGCACGGCGGCCGGCTGACCGACTACGAGACCACCATGCAGGTGATGCGGGTGATCGCCCGCCGGGATCTGACCGTGGCCATCGGGCACGGCAAGACGTATCTGGGCGGCGTCTGTGTCTGGGTCGCCGGGAGCCCGGAGCAGGCCAGGGAGCTGGCCGCGGACATCCGGGCCGGGGTTCCGGTGTCGCTGGCCCTGACCGAGCGCGCGCACGGCAGCGATCTGCTGGCCGGGGATGTGCGCGGCGAGCCGGACGGCAGCGGCGGCTGGCGGCTCACCGGTGAGAAGTGGCTGATCAACAACGCCACCCGGGGAAGCCTGCTCTCGGTGCTGACCCGGACCGGGGAGGACGGCGGACCGCGCGGCTTCACGGTGCTCCTGGTCGACAAGCGGAGGATGGACGCCGACGGCGACTACCGCTGCCTGGAGAAGATCCGCACCCACGGGATCCGGGGTGCCGACATCAGCGGTATCGCCTTCGACGGCGCCCCGGTCGCGGCCGGGGCGGCGGTCGGCGGGGAGGGCGGCGGCGTCGAGACCGTGCTCAAGGCGCTCCAGCTCACCCGCACCATGTGTGCCTCGCTGTCGCTGGGCGCGGCCGATCACGCGCTGCGGATCGCCCTGGACTTCACGGAGCGGCGCGAGCTGTACGGACGGCGGCTGGCCGAGCTGCCCCAGGCCCGGCACGTCCTGGCCTCCGCCGCCGCGGATGTGCTCATCGGGGAGGCGCTGGCGACGGTGGCCGCCCGGTCCGTGCACACCGCGACCGACGAGCTGAGTGTGACCGCGGCGGCAACCAAGTATCTGGTGCCGACCGGGACCGAGGGGGTGATCGCCGAGCTGACCAGGCTGCTGGGGGCGCGGGCCTTCCTCAAGGACGTGCATGCCCGGGGGATGTTCCAGAAGGTCGACCGGGACCATCGCATCGTCGGTCTCTTCGACGGCAACACCCTGGTGAATCTCAATTCCCTGGTCAATCAGTTCCGTTCGCTGGCCAGGGGCTGGCAGCGGCTGAGCGGTGACACGGCGGGCGCCGCGGCGGCCTTCGATCTCGCCGCGCCGCTGCCGCCGCTGGACCCGGGGCGGCTCTCGCTGGTGGCCCGGCGGGGCAGCGGGATCATGGCCACGCTGCCGGACTCGGTGGCGGCGCTGCGGGCCGAGGCCGCCCGGCGGCCGGAGCTCAAGGGCGCGCTGGTGCCCGCGGAGCGGCTGCTCGCGGTGACCGGGCGGGTGCACGAGTCGATGGCGGAGTACCGCGCCGTGGTCTCCGATGTGCCGCCCGGGGCCTTCGAGGTGGCCCGGCGGTACAGCCTCTGTCTGGCCGGCGCCGCCGTGCTCGGGCTGTGGGCGCACAACCACCGCGCCGGGAGCGCCGGGCGCACCGGCGGGCTGTGGCGGGACGGGGTGTGGCTGTGGCCGGTGCTGGACCGGCTGCTGGTACGGCTGGGGGAGACGTCGCTCGGGGAGCCCGAGGCGTATCCCGGGCTGCTGGAGCAGCTGCGGGCGGCGGGGCGGAACGGCGAGCTGTTCTCCCTGCTGCCGCTGCGGCTGCACCCGGGAACCGCGGTGCGCGTCCCGCCGGCCGCCCCGCTCGCGGGCGGTCCGCCGGCCGCCGGGCGGCCACTGCCCGTCCGCCCCCGGCCCGCGGACACACCACCCGTACCGCCCGGTCCCGTACCGGCCGCGGCGGGGAACGGCGGCGGCCCGCACGCCGGCGCCGTGCACGCACACACCGACACCGGGTCGCCCGTACCGGCGTCCGGAACTCCGAGGGGACGTCATGCTGAGTGATCCCGCCGTCTCGGGGCTGCGCGGCGAGGCAGCTCCCGAAGGCCCCATCCGTACCGCACCGCCCATCGCCCACCGGGCGCAGGAGAGCGCGGCGCGGGCCAGGATCGCCGATATCGAGGCCCGTTTCGGGGATCCGGACGATCCGGCGAATCCGCTCTCCGCCGCCGGTATCCTCGCCGCCGACGAGGCCGGTGAGCTGCCCGCGGCCGGGGAGAAGCTCCTCGACGACGTGGTGCTCAACGCCGACTTCGTACCCGTGGAGTACGGTGGGCGGCTCGACCGGCTCGACACCATGGTGCGAGTGATGCGCCAGGTCTTCCGGCGCGATGTGGCGCTCGGCCTGGGCTATGGCATCACCTCCTTCATGGCCGCCGCCAATGTGTGGACGGCCGGGAGCGAGGAGCAGCGGCGGCGCCTGGCCGAGCTGCTGCTGGCCGGGGAGAAGGTCTCCGTCGCGTACCACGAACTGCCGCACGGCAATGACTTCGTGCGCAATGAGTTCCGGGCCGATCCCGTGGCGGGCGGCTTCCGGCTGCGCGGGCGGAAGGAGGTCATCAACAACGCCGACCGGGCGGTGGCCTTCTCCATCTTCAGCCGGACCAACGACACGCCCGGGAGCCGGGGTCACTCGGTGCTCTTCGTGGAGCGGGACCAGCTGGACCCGGCGCGCTTCTCGGTGCTGCCCCGGTACTCCGCCGTCGGGGTGCGCGGCTGCCGGCTCTCCGGGCTGGACTTCGACAACTGCCCGGTGCCGGAGTCCGCTCTGGTCGGGGTGCCCGGCCAGGGGGTCGAACTGGCGCTGCGCTCCTTCCAGATCACCCGGAGCGCGATCCCGGGCATGGCGATCGGCGCGCTCGACACCAGTCTGCGCACCGTGGTGCGGTTCGCGCTCGGCCGACAGCTGTACCGGCGTTCGGTGTGGGAGATCCCGCATGCGGCCTCCACGCTCACCGGCGCCTTCCTCGATCTGCTGATCGGGGACAGCATGGCGACGGTCGCCACCCGGGCCGTCCATCTGCTGCCCGACGAAACGAGTGTTTACGCGGCGGCGGTGAAGTATCTGGTGCCCAAGATGCTCACGGACACGATGTACGACCTGTCGATCGTGCTCGGGGCCCGGTTCTATGTACGGGAGGGGGAGTTCGGGCTCTTCCAGAAACACGTCCGCGATCTGCCGGTGCTCAGCCTCGGCCACGCGGGCTCGGCGGCCTGTCAGGCCACCATCATTCCCCAGCTGTCCCGGCTGGCCCGGCGCGCCTGGTTCGCGGGGGACGAGGCGCCGCGTACGCTCTTCCGGCCCCGGGACGGGCTGCCCGGGGTGCCTTTCGAACAGCTCGCGCTGGCCAGTGGCCGGGACAGCCTCAGTGCCTCGCTGGTCGCCGCCGCCGACGATCTGCCCAGCGGCTCCCCGGAGGAGCTGGCGGTGCAGGCGCTGGTGATGCGGATGCTGGACCAGCTGCGGCAGCTCCAGGAGGACAGTCTCAGTCTCTCCCCGCAGGACCGCACCGCCCTCGCCAGTCCCGCGAGCTTCGCCCTCGCCGACCGCTATGCGGTGTTCCTCGCCGCGGCGTCGGTACTGGGCGTCTGGCGGGCCGCGCGCGACGGCGGCGATCCCTTCCTGGCCGATCCGGCCTGGGCGGCCGCCGCGCTGCACCGGCTGGCCCGGCGGCTCGGGCAGCGCCCGGCCGATCTGCCGCCCGCCTGTGAGGGCCGGGTTCAGGAAGAAGTGCTCCGGCGCTTCCACGAACGCCGCAGTTACGACCTCCACGACACTCCGCTGGCCGGCTGACCGGCTCATTCGCACCTTCACCGAGGAGTACCCATGTCTGTTCCCGCGGCCGAGCACACCGAGCACAGCGTCGAGTCGCTGAGCAGCTGGCTCGCCGACCGGATCGCGCTCTATCTGCAGCGGTCCCCGTCCGAGATCTCACCCTCCGTCCCGCTGGCCGAGTACGGGCTGGACTCGGTCGCCGCGCTGAGTCTGTGCGGCGACATCGAGGAGGACTTCGATCTCGTCCTCGAACCCACCGTGGCGTGGGACTACCCCACCGTCGAGGCGCTCGCCGGACACCTCGCCGAGGAGCTGCGGGCGATCGGGGGTGAGGCCCGATGAGGCCGGTCGCCATTGTCGGGCTGGACTGCAGATTTCCCGGCGCGCCGGACGCGGGCGCCTACTGGGAGATGCTGATGCGCTCCGGCGAGGGCGTCGGCCGGGTGCCCGGACAGCGCTGGGCGGCCCGCGACTTCCACTCCCCCACCGGGGCGGAGGGGCACTCCAACACCACCGAGGGCGGTTTCATCACCGACCCGGACGCCTTCGACAACGAGTTCTTCACCATCTCGCCGCGCGAGGCGGCGGCGATGGACCCGCAGCAGCGGCTGCTGCTCCAGTGCGCGTACCGGGCGGTGGAGGACTCGGGGGTGGCACCGCAGAAACTGGCGGGCACCGCCACCGGGGTCTTCGTCGGCATCATGGGCAACGAGTGGGCGCAGCTCCATCTCACCGACTACGCCAAGGTGACCGCCCAGGTGGGGTCCGGCAACGGCTACTGCATGACGGCCAACCGGGTCTCCTACCATCTCGATCTGAAGGGGCCGAGTCTGGCGGTGGACACCGCCTGCTCGTCCTCGCTGGTCGCGGTCCATCTGGCCTGCAACGCACTCCTGTCGGGCGAGTGCGACACCGCGATAGCCGCCGGGGTGAATGTGGCCCTCACCCCGGCGCTCGGCATCTTCTACACCCAGGCCGGGCTCTCCGCGCCGGACGGCCGGTGCAAGCCCTTCAGCGCCGACGCCGACGGGATCGGCCGGGGCGAGGGCGTCGGCGCGGTGGTGCTGCGCCGGCTGGAGGACGCGATCGCCGACGGCCAGCCGGTGTACGCGGTGATCCGCGGCACCGCGGTCAACCAGGACGGGCGCAGCAACGGCATCACCGCGCCCAACCGCTGGTCCCAGCAGGATGTGCTGGCCGCCGCCTACCGGCGGGCCGGGGTCGAGCCGTCGGAGGTGACCTTCACCGAGGCGCACGGCACCGGCACCGTCCTCGGCGACATGATCGAGGTCAAGGCGCTGGGGCATCTGCATGCGGGCCGCGGCGGGCGGCCGATGGCGTTCGGTTCGGTGAAGGGCAGCATCGGGCACACCGAGGGCGCGGCGGGCATCGCCGGGCTGATCAAGGTCGCCCTCTCGCTCCACCACCGGGTGGTGCCGGCCAGCCGTTACGCGACCAGGGAGAATCCGGCGCTCAAGCTGGCCCGGCACGGGCTGCGGCTGCTGAAGACCCCGCTGCGGCTCCAGTCACGGCCGGCGATCGGCGGGCTGAGCAGTTTCGGGATGGGCGGCACCAACGCCCATGCCGTACTGGAGTCGGCGCCGCCGTACGCGGCGCGTCCGGAGGCGGTGGCTCCGGGCGGCGACGGGACCCGGGGGGCCGGCGGCCGGACCGGCCTGGGCAGCGGGGTGTTCACGGTGAGCGCGCCCTCGCTGGACGCGCTGCGCCGCAATCTGGTGGCACAGGCGGAGGCCGTGACCCGGCGCCGGGTGCCGGTCGGCCCGCTCTGCTGGAGCAGCAACCGGGTCAAGACGGGGCACCGTTACCGGTTCGCGCTGCCGGCCCGCGACACCGGCGAACTGGCGGCCGGACTGCGCGAGGCCGCCGCCGATGACGATCTGCTGGCCCGGCTGGCGGGGCATCCCTCGGGGAAGCCGCTGGTGGCGCTGTTGTTCACCGGGCAGGGTTCGCAGTATCCGGCGATGACGGCCCGGCTCTACGCCCAGTCGCCGCTCTACCGGCGGTTCCTGGACGAGGCGGACGGTGCGCTGGCCCCGCATGTGGGCGGGTCGGTGCGCGAACTGCTGCTCTCCGGCGACAGCGCGGTGCACCGGACCGGCTGGACCCAGCCCGCGCTCTTCGCCGTCGGCTACGCCCTGGCGGCGAGCATGGCGGAGCTCGGGGTGCGGCCGGCCCTGATGCTCGGTCACAGTGTCGGGGAGTACGCGGCGGCCGTACTGGCCGAGGTGTTCCCGCTGGAGCAGGCGGCCCGGCTGGTGGCCGCGCGCGGCGCGCTGATGGAGCGGCTGCCGCCGGGCGGCGGAATGCTCGCGGTACGGGCGGCTCCGGCGGAGCTCGCGTCGCTGGTGGACGCCGAACCACTGGTCGGTGTGGGCGCGGTGAACGGCCCCCGGGCCACCGTGCTCTCGGGTGAGCTGGCCGCGCTGGAGCGGATCGGCACCATCCTCGCCGGGCGCGGGGTGCGGACGAAGCGGCTGGAGGTGTCCCATGCCTTCCACTCGCCGCTGATGGAGCCGGTGCTGGACGAGTTCGCCGCCGTCGCCGAGGAGGCGGGCGGCGGGGTGCCGAGGCTGCCGGTGTACTCCACGGTGCGCGGCCGGCTGCTGGAGGCGGAGCCGATGGACGCCAAGTACTGGACGGAGCACATCTGCGCGCCGGTGCTCTTCGCGGACGCCGCGGCACAGCTGCTGGAGGCCGGTCCCACCCATCTGGTGGAGGTCGGGCCCCGGCCGGTGCTGACCGGGATGGCGCGCTCGCTGCGCTCGTCGGCGGCGGCGGGCGGCCACACCGTCGCCCTGGTGCCGGGTGAGGAGGCGGGCGGGCAGGAGCTGGCCGAGGCGGTCGCCGAGCTGTACCGCAGCGGCCTGGAGCCCTGGTGGGACGCGGTGTACGCGGAGGAGGAGCGGCTGCCGCAGCGGCTGGTGCCCTATGCCTTCTCGGACGCTCACCGGTTCTGGACGCGCGGCCCGATCCGGGCGGACCGGGTGGGGGTGGCTCCGGCGCCCTCCCCCGCCGCCACCGAGGAGGACGCGGGCCGGCGTGCCGTGTCCCCGCCGGCGGGCGAGCCGCTGACGGCGGTGCTGCCGTCGGCGCGGGAGACCGCGGCGGGTGATCCGGTGGCGCGTGCGGTGATCTCGGCCGTCGCCGAGGTCGGCGGGTACGCCGCGGACGAGGTCTCGGCGCTGTCGCTGCTCTATGAGGATCTGGGGTTCGACTCGGTGATGGTGATGGAGCTGAAGGACCGGATTCAGGAGCGGCTGCCCGGCCTGGAGGCGATGAGTGTGCAGGATCTGCTGCCGCGGCTGTCGTCGGTCGGCGATCTGATCGGCTATCTCCGGGACCGGACCGGTACGGCAGTCGCCTGACGTCCGGCTCGGAAAGGAAGGAAGAAGGGACCGCACGATGCAGTCGTCACATTCGTCTCGGACACATCAATCATCACGGGGTTCGGAATCGTCGGCGGCGGCCGGGTCCGGCGGGTCCGGCGGGTCCGGCGAGGTGACCGCCTATCTCGCCGGGGTCGGCACCTCACTGCCCGGCGAACCGGTGGACAATGCCAAGCTCGCCCGGACCCTCGGCGTCAACGAG
The DNA here is from genome assembly GCF_039888735.1 of Streptomyces sp. CAU 1734. Lineage (NCBI taxonomy): Bacteria > Bacillati > Actinomycetota > Actinomycetes > Kitasatosporales > Streptomycetaceae > Streptomyces > Streptomyces sp. CAU 1734. Next base: position 12,111 of record NZ_JBDQQP010000031.1, on the reverse strand, counting down.
GAGTGGATCGATGTCTTCATCGGCACCCGGACCCGGCACTTCGCCCGGGATCTGGACAGCGGCGAGGTCCGCTGGTCGCTGGCGGACATCTGCGCCGAGGCCGCCGAGCGGGCCATCGCCTCCTCCGGGGTGGCCGCGGAGGACATCGAATTCGTGGTGATGGGCACCGCGACGCCGGACCATCTGATGCCCGCCACCGTCAACCATGTCGCCGACCAGCTCGGACTCGACCAGATCCCCACCTATCAGCTCCAGTCCGGCTGCGCCGGTGCCGTGCAGGCGCTGGAGCTGGGCCGCACCCTGATCACCGGCGGCGGATACCGGGCCGGTCTGGTGATCGGCGGCGATGTGTGCAGCAAACACCTCGATCTGGACCGGGATCTGTCCGGCGCCGCCCCCAGCGACCTGGTGAACTACGTGCTCTTCGGGGACGGGGCGGGGGCCGCGGTGCTCACCGCCGGCCCGCGCGGCCACCGGGTCGCGCTGCGCCGGGTGCTGAATCGCTTCACCGGTCTGGGCCGTGAACCCGGCCAGGTGATCGAGTGGTTCGGGCTCGCGGACCGGTTCGAGGACCGGCAGGCGGTGCGGGAGGACTACAAGGCCATCGAGGAGTTCGTGCCGGTCATCGCCGAGGAGATCCTCTGGGAACTGCTGGAGGACCTGGGCTGGTCCACCGACCAGGTGGACTTCCTGCTGCCGCCCCAGCTCTCCGGCCGCATGACCCGGCGCATCGCCCGGCAGCTGGGCCTGCCCGGCGCGGTCGAGGTGTCGTGTGTGGCCGAGACCGGGAACAACGGCAATGCCCTGCCCTTCCTCCAACTGGAGGATCTGCTGGGCAAAATGACGGAGGGGCAGCGGGCCCTGGCCGTCGCCGTGGAGTCCAGCAAGTGGATCAAATCGGGATTCGCCCTGGAGAAAGAGTGAAGGTTCCGGCGCCGGAGCGGTGAACCGCGGTGTAGTGCACAGCCGCGGTTGGCGTGAAATTGCGCCGCCGCTCCGTACCGGGCGTGTCGTACTGAATCGCGGTGTAGTACTGAACCCCCGCCGACGGGCCGCGGTGCGGTGCCGGACCCGTCCGGACCGCGCCGTACCCACTCCGTGACCACCCGCGCCGGCGGGCAGGACCCGCCGGGCCCGGCCCGCCCCGTCCATCCGTCCGACACCGCGCCGAACGCGCCGCGGCGAGCCGCCGTGTCACCACCACTCCGCCGAAGCCGTCAGGACCGCCATCCGCTCCGCGCCCGGGAGGGCCGTACCCATGCAGACCGTCAATGAATTCGTCCGCCTCGTCAGGGATGAACTGGGCATGCCCATCGAGGACCACGAGGTCGCCAGCGATCTCGACCAACTACCCGAATGGGACTCGCTCTACCTGCTGAAGCTGGTCACCGTGCTGGAGCAGACCACCGGCAGGCAACTACCCGTCGGCCGGCTCCTGGAGGCACGGAGTCTCCAGGAGATCTACCGGCTGGCGGTCCAGACGTGACTGCGCCCTCCGGGCCCGGGTTCCGGCCGCCCCGGACCTCCGGGGCGCCCGTGACCGCGCGGTCCGAACGCCACCGGCTGCACACGCTCTACTTCCTGGAGCACGCCGCCCGCCAGCGGCCCGTGCATCTGGACACGGATGTGGACATGACCCGGGTCACCGCGCACCGGGCCGCGGCCCGCGCGTCCGGACGGCGCCACTCGGTGGTCGCGTATCTGCTGTACGCGACCGGCCGGGTGCTGCACCGGTATCCGGAGGCCAATGCCGCACTGGTGCCGGGACGGCCCTTCGGGCTGCGCGCGCCGCGCACGGTCCGCTTCCCCGGCGTCACCGCCAAGCTGGCGCTGGACCGGACCGTGAACGGCGAGCGGACGGTGCTCTCGGCACTGCTGCCCGGCCTGGAGAGCGCCGGTCTGGCGAGTGTGCAGGAGCGGATCGACCGCTACCGGGCACCCGGCACCGCCGCACTGCCGGAGTTCCGCGGGGTACGGCTGCTGGACCGGCTGCCGGTGCCGCTCGGACGGCTCGCCTTCGCCGCCGCGCTGCGCTCCGCGGCCGGGCGTCCGGCGGTCCTCGGCACCGTGTCGGTCAGCTCGCTCGGTCACCGGCCCGTGGACGGCTTCCACTCCATCGGGGGAACGGCCGTCACACTCTGCGCGGGACAGATCGCCGACCGCCCCGTCGTCAGGGACGGCCGGCTGGCGATCGCCCCGGTGATGCGGCTCGGGCTCACCTTCGACCACCGGATCATCGACGGCGCCACCGCGGCCGATGTGCTCGGTGATCTCAAGACCACCTTGGAGGGGTTCGATGACGGCGCGGAGGAGGACGGCATCAAGCCCCTCGTTCGGGGAACCGGTCAAAATCTCCGGACGTGACGGAGCATGGGACCGGGTCCGCGCCGATCTGGAGGAACACTCGGTCGCGGTGCTTCACGCCCGGCTCGCCGACTGGCGTCCGGACCAGGCGGGCGGCCCGCGGCTGCGCGCCCTGCTGGGACGGGACTGGGAGCGGTATCTGGAGATGACCCATCCGGATGTCCGGATGCGGTTCGCCGCCTCCCGGGTACTGCTGAAGTTCGCCGCCGCGGTGGCGCTCCGGGTGCCGCCGCAGGTGATCGAGCTCGGGTACGGGCCCACCGGCCGGCCCTATCTGCGGGGCTGCGACGCGGTGGACATCAGCCTGAGCCACACCGAGGATCTGCTGCTGATCGGCCTCACCACCCGGGGCCTGATCGGGGTGGACGCGGAGCTGGAGAGCCGCCCGCTGTACACGCGCGGCCTGCACCGTCATGTGTGTACACCCCATGAACTGACCGCGCTGGCACGGCTGCCGACGGAGGAGCGGAGCGCCGCGCTGGTGCGCCTGTGGACGCTCAAGGAGGCGTACAGCAAGGCGATCGGACAGGGCATGCGGTTCCGGTTCACCGATTTCGGCTTCGGCCCCGATGGCCAGCCCGCACGGGTACTGGCACCGGACGGCGCCCCCGGAACCGGGGTCGAGTGGGAGTTCGGCACCTTCGCGGTGGACGGCGGCTATGCCGTCAGCGTCGCGGTCAGCGACTCCGGTTTCGGCGATGTACGGGATACGGCGGCCCGCACGATGATCGACCCGCGCGTGGTCGCCGCGGTGACCGAGGCACTGGGCGAGGACGACCCGGAGGACGAGGAGCACGGGGCGGAGGATCCGGCCGGACTCTGGTGAGCCGGTGCGCCCGGACCGCCGAGGGGCGCCGTGGCCCAAGGGACGAACACCCTTGGGCCACGGCGCCCTTCCGTGCGCGCGGCGCGGTCCCCGCTCGCCCGCGGCACAGCCGGGCGTCAAGCGGTCCTTAAGGGCGGACGTCCAGGATCTTCTCCTGGCGGGCGCTCCGCCGGAGCACCCCCCACACTCCGGCACCGCGCCCGCCGCACGGCGCGGGGCTCCGCGGCCCGCACGGACCGTTCCGCATTCGGCCCGTGCGGGCCGCGGATCACGCCCCGCACCACCGCCCGGCACCTCGTACATCCAGGAAGGCCCACGGGCCGACCCACCCGGGACCGGCCCTCGCCATCCAGGGAGACGGAGGGACAGCCAGTGAACCACCTCGAAGAACTCAAGGAATTCGCCCGGCTCCACGCACGCGGCCAGGGAATCACCGAACGCCGCGTCGCGGCGGTGCTCCCCCGGATCACCAGCGACGAGCCCGGCGACCCCGGCTCCTGGGCCCGGGTCTGGACCGCCGAGGCCGACCGGATGGCCATCGCCGGCCGCCCCCTCGACGCCTGCCGGCGGTACGCACTCGCCAGATTCCCCCACCACGGCGACGAGGACCGTCTCAGGGCACAGCGCAACTGCGTACGGACCTTCGACGACTGGCGCCGCCGGCGGGGCATCGAGCGGCTGGAGTTCACCCACCCCGAGGGCACCCTCGCCGGCTGGGCGGCCGGGCTCGACGCCCGCCGGCCCCGACCGCTGGTGGTGATCATGGGCGGCATCGTCAGCGTCAAGGAGCAGTGGGCGCCGCTGCTGCCCAGACTCGCCCGGCTCGGATACGCCGCCGTCGCCACCGAGATGCCGGGCGTCGGCGAGAACACCCTGCGCTACCGGGCCGACTCCTGGCGGCTGCTGCCCTTCCTCCTCAACACCCTCGCGGGCCGGGCCGACATCGCCAGGACCTCCGTGCTCGGCCTCAGCTTCAGCGGCCATCTCGCGCTGCGGGCGGCGGCCGACGACCCCAGGATCCGCAGTGTGCACACCGTCGGCGCCCCGGTGGCCGGCTTCTTCACCGACCCGCTCTGGTGGCCCCGGGTACCGGGCATCACCGCGGAGACCCTGCGCCGGCTGACCGGCGCGGCCGACCACGACCGGCTCCGGCTGCTGCTGCGGGACTTCCCGCTCGGCCCGGACACCCTGAGCGCCGTCCGGATCCCCGTCGGCTACGTGGTCAGCGCCCGGGACGAGATCATCCCGCCCGGCGAACGGCAGCTGCTCGGCTCGGCGCTGCCCCGGGTGCGCTTCAAGGAGTTCGACGATGTGCACGGCTCGCCCGCGCATCTGGGCGCGATGCGCAAGTGGCTGATCGGCTCGCTGCTGCGGGCCCGGTTCACGGGTGCGCCCGCCGGGGGCGGTGCGGGCCGGCATGCCGCGCCGCGCCGGCCCGGGCCGCCGGTAGCCGCCGAGACGGGCGGGGCGGGCGGGGCGGGCGGGGCGCGCTCGGGCTGGGGTTCGGGGTCGGGGTCGGGGTCGGGGTCGGGCTGGGGTTCGGGTTCGGGCCCGCGCCCGCGCTCCGGGTCCGGGTCCGGGTCCGGCGAGTGACTTCTCCGCCGTACTCCCCCGGCCCCCGCGGCCTCCCCTCACAGCGGTACCGCGCCATTCCGGACGCCTCCCATGAGTACCGACCGAAAGGCGGTTGCCATGCCCTCTCTGACCACTCTCTCCCCCGCCCCGCCGCATTCCGGGACCTTGGGCACGGTGCTGCCCTGGCGCTCCCTGGCGTCCCTGGGCATCGAACCGGAACCGGCCCCCGAGCCGGCCGCGGAGGAGACTCCCGCCGGGCCGGGCGGAGCGGGCGGTGCGGGCGGTGCGGGCGCGTCGGCCGCCGCCGTCTCCATGGTCGCCGCCGTGGTCTCCGCGGTCAGACCACACCACCGGGAGGCGTGATCCGCCGTGGCCACCACCGACATCAGCGGCGACCGCCCGCCGCGGAGCCGCCTCCGGCCCCGCGCCGTGAACGGCAATGAGATCCGCCTCCGCAGCCGCACCCTCCACGGCCACCGGCACGCCTACCGGATGGCGGGCAAGGGCGATGCCGTGGTGCTGATCCACGGCATCGGGGACTCCTCCTCCACCTGGGCCGGAATCATCCCCGGCCTGGCCGGCCGGTACCGGGTCATCGCCCCGGACCTGCTCGGCCACGGAGCGTCGGACAAGCCCCGGGGCGACTACTCCCCGGGCGCGTACGCCAATGGCCTGCGGGATCTGCTCAGCGCCCTCGGCGTCGAACGCGTCACCCTGGTCGGCCACTCACTGGGCGGCGCGGTCGCCGCCCAGTTCGCCTACCAGTTCCCGGAGCGCACCGAGCGCCTGGTCCTCGTCGGCAGCGGCGGCATCGGCCGCCAGGTCACCCCCCTGCTGCGGGCCGCCACCCTGCCCGGCGCCGGACTGGCCCTGGCCGCCCTCCAACTCCCCACGGTGCGATGGCAGCTGGGCCTGTCCGTGAAGGCGTTCCAGCTCCTCAGGACCGGTCTGGGCCTCGACGCGCCGGAGATGCTGCGCGCGGTCGACGCGCTCACCGACGCGACCTCGCGGAGCGCCTTCGTGCGGACCCTGCGCGCGGTGGTCGACTGGCGCGGCCAGATCGGCACCCTGCTGGACCGCAGCTATCTGACACAGGGCATGCCGACGATGCTCCTCTGGGGCGGCAGGGACATGGTGGTCCCGGCGATCCACGCCGGGCTCGGCCATGTCTCCATGCCGGGCAGCCGCCTGGAGATCTTCGAGGACGCGGGCCACTTTCCCTTCCGCGCGGCGCCGGAGCGGTTCCTGTCGGTGCTGCACGACTTCATCAGCGGGACGGAGCCGGCGCGGTTCAGTGCGGAGGAGTGGCGGCACTTGCTGCGCGGTCGGAGGGGGCCCGGGGGCCTCCCGCGCCCCCTCCGGGCCCCGGCCCCGGACCCGGCTCCTCAGCCCTCCCCGGAGCTCCGCGTGGGCGGTGCGTCCGGCGGGGCCTGATGCTGGTGTGCGTTTGCGGGGTTCCAGCCCGGGCCCGGCGTCTGCCGCTGGCGGGGCGGGGTTTCGGTCACCCTGGCCCGGGGTTGCCGCCGCCTCAATCGCCGGCTGGGCTTGCGTGTGTACGGGTTACCCGTATGCCCTGGGCGGGGTGCTTGTGTGTGCGGGTTGGGTGCCGCTCCGGTTCGGTACTGGGGCTGCATGATTTACGGCGCGGTCACCCGGTCTTGTTTTGTTCGCCCGGGTTTGCGCCGCAAATCACGCTTGACGCCCCAGTACCGCTCCTGCGCGTCCCCCCTTCCGCGAGTAAGCCCAGTGCGTGATCACAGTGCTCTGTCTGTCCGTGCGTTCCGGGACGGTTTCACAAGGCGGGGAACCCCGCTCCGGAACGTCACCCGGGGGTGGGTGGGTGATGGGCGTCAGAGTGGGCGGGTGCCTCTGGGCGGGCGCTCCCGCACCAGCAACAAGCATGGCTGCGACCGGGTGCCGCCTATCGGGCGACGCCCGTGGAGGGGGTGTGCAGGGTCGTCCCCGGAAGAGCCGGCGGCAATACCCGGGTGCACGGGACAAGGGGGCCGGTTTCCGCCGGCTCTGAGGAGTCGAGCCCGGAGGACCCCCGGGCCGCCATGACACAAGCACTCCCGCCCCGTACCCGCGCCCCGGAGGGGAGCGAACGGAACAAGACCCCGAGGCACCGCAAGGCGCCGAAGGCGTCTGAAAGCCCGCACCCCGGGACCCCGAACAACACGGGCAACGACAACTCACCGCCCACGCACCGGCCCGCACCAGCGAACGAGGGCGAGCAAATTCAGCCCCGCCGGCGTTTGAGGCGCCGGGCTCGGGGCGGAGCCCCGGAAAGACACCCGCACCACGGGCGACCCGAAGGACGCGGGCGAGGACGCGGCACCGCCCACACACAGGCCCGCACCCGCGAACGAGAGCAAGCAAATCCAGCCTCGCTGGGGGTACCTCCCAGGCAAAGCTCTGGGGGAGATTGAGGCGCCGGGTCCGGGGCGGAGCCCCGGAAAGGCACCCGCACCACGGGCGAGGGCGCACCACACCCCGCCCCGCCGGAGGCAGCCGCGCCGGGCTCGGGGCGGAGCCCCGGAAAGGGACCCGCATCACGGGCAGGGCGCACAGGACTCCGCCCCGCCGGAGGCAGCCGCGCCGAGGAGGGTCAGTCCGGCGCGTGCCGGCGACGCGCCGATGAGCCACATGCCGGGGCGGACCTCGACCGCCCCCGCCGCGCGCCCCGCCGCGTCGAGGGCGAGGCGCGCGGCCGTGCGGCGCGTGTACTCGGCCCAGCGGCGGTCGCCAAGGAGCTCCGCCACCCGGCGGCACTGCGCCAGTTGCCCGATCGCGGCCTCGCGGCGGTCCCGCCGCAGGTTGATGAGGGCCAGGCCGTTGAGCGCGGCGACCCCGCCCCACAGGTCGCGCCCGGCGGAGCAGTACTCCAGCGCCCGGCCGTACTTGCGGGCGGCCGAGCGGAGCCGGCCCTGGCCGAGCAGGATGTCCGCCATGCCGATCCGGCAGCGCGCCGCGCCGATCGGGTCGGCGACCCGGTCGAAGCAGTGCTTGGCGGCCGTGTAGTGCTCCATCGCCCGCTGGGCCTCCCGGCGCTGCCAGGCGAGGTCGCCGAGGGAGTAGCGCACGACCGCCTCCGCGGCGGTGTCGCCGGCCCGCAGGGCCGCTTCCAGGGCGAGGCGGTGGGTCTCCTCCCAGTCGTCCCAGGCCGCGTGGGCCTGGAAGTAGCCGGCGGCGCTGTCGGCGAGCTCCCACACCAGGGGCCACAGGCCGGCGGCGTGGGCCTGTCTCACGGCTTCGACCAGGCCCGCCGACTCCTCGCGGAACCAGCGGAGCGGATTGGTGCCGATGACGGCGGCACGGTCCAGCAGGGTGCCGGTGCCGCTCCGGGTGTCGGCGGCGGTGGTGCGCGGGTACCGGCTCCGGCCGGGGGTGAGCCGGCCGTCGGCCTGGCGGGCCAGTGCCAGATAGGCGCGGCAGAGCCGTTCGACGGCTTCCCGGCTGTGGCGGCCGTCGGCCTCGCGGAGTTCGACGGCGAGTACGCGGAGCAGGGCGTGGTAGCCGTAGCGGGCGGCCCGGCCGCCGGGCCGGGCCTCCAGGAGCTGGGCGCGGACGAGTTCCTCGGCCAGCTCCTCGGCGGCCCGGGGTGTGGTGCCCAGGAGCGCGGCGGCGGTCCAGCCGGCGAAGGCGGGTTCGGGGGCCAGGGTCAGCAGGCGGAAGGCGCGCTGCTGTGCGGGACCGGCCTCCTGATAGCCGGTCAGCAGGCTGGAGCGCAGATCGAGGTCGCCCTCCCGCAGGACGCCGAGCCGGGTGCGTTCATCGCGCAGCCGTTCCGCGAGCGCGGCGGCGGTGGTGTGCGGACGCGCGGTGAGCGCGGCGGCGGCCACCCGCAGGGCGAGCGGAAGGTTTCCGCAGAGCCGGGCGATCTCGGCCGCGGCGTCCGGGTCGTCGGCGATGCGCTCCCCGCCGGCGGCGAGCAGGAGTTCCACGGCCTCGTCGGGAAGGACCGCGTCCAGCAGGAGGTGTTCGGTTCCGTCGAGCGCCGTGACGCTGCGCCGGCCGGTGAGGATGACGGCGCTGCCGTCACCGGGCGGGAGAAGTGGCCGGATCTGTTCCTCGGAGGACGCGTCGTCCAGGACGAGCAGCAGTCTGCGCCCGTGCAGGGCCTGGCGGAGGAGTTCGTTCAGCTCGCCGGGGTCGGTGGGCGGCAGGGCGGGGCGGTCGCCGGCCAGCCGGCGCAGCAGGGCCGCCGCCGCCTGCGCGGGGCTGAGCGGGCGTCCGTGGTGGCCGCGCAGGCCGATCAGGAGGCTCCCGTCGGGGAAGAGGTCGGCGGTGCGGTGGGCGAGCTGGAGCGCGAGGGCGGTCTTGCCGACGCCGGCGCGGCCGGAGACGGCCAGGACACGGGCGGGGGGCCGGCCGCCGAGGCCGCGCAGGGCGCGTTCCCCGTGGGAGAGCTCCGCGTGTCGCCCGACGAACCCGGCGGGCGCCGCGGGCAGGCTGGGCACCGGGACGGCGGGGCGGGGCGCGGTGTCCGCGGCTGCCCCGGCCGGGGCCGGGCGGCCGGCGGCGGGGGTGCCGCCGGCGCGGTTGCCGCGCCAGTCGAGCGTGGGGTCGCGGCGCAGCACGCGTTCATGGAGGCGGGCGAGGGCGGGGCCGGGTTCGACGCCGAGTTCGTCGACGAGGGAGTGGCGGAGCCGGCCGTACACCCGCAGGGCGTCCGATCCGCGCCCGGTCCGGTGGAGCGCCACCATGAGATGGCCGTGCAGGGTCTCCCTGAGGGGGTGCTCATTGGCCAGGGCGAGGAGTTCACCGGCGAGTTCCTGGTGGCGGCCGAGCCGGAGGTCGGCGACGATCCGCTGTTCGAGGACCTCCATACGGAGTTCGTCCAGGCGGATCGCGGCTGATTCCAGGCGTACGCCGTGCGGAATGCCGGAGAGGGCGGGCCCGGCCCAGAGGTCGAGGGCGTTCTGGAGCAGCCGCGATGCGTGGCTGAAATCCTTCTCCTGGTAGGCGGCGCGCCCGTCGGTGCGCAGCCGTTCGAAGCGGGGCAGGTCGAAGTCGTTCTCCTTGTCCGGCACTTGGAGCAGATAGCCGGGGGCGCGGGTGAGCAGTGTCCCGGCGCCTTCTCCGGTGCCGCCTTCGGCGAGCACCTTGCGCAGCTGGGAGACGTACACCTGGAGTGTGGTGGTCGCGGTGCGCGGTGGTTCGGTACCCCACAGCTCGTCGATCAGGCTGTGCGCCGAGACCACTTCGCCTGCCCGGACCAGCAGGGTGGCGAGCAGAGCACGCGGTTTCGCGGCCGATGGGGTGCGGGGGGACAGGCTCACCGGCCCCAATACCCGGAAACGCATGACTGGCTCCTCTCGATCGCGTGGGGGGTGTGGAGGGGTGGGGGGTGTGGGTGGGGGCGGTGGAGCGGGCGGGTCAGCAGTCCTGGAGCAGGGTGGCGGAGGAGGTGCACAGGACCCGGCTGCCCTGGCTGAAGGTGAGCTGGAGCCGGACGACGGGGCGTCCGGCGGAGTCCCGGAGCGGGTCCCGGGAGGTGACCGTGCAGGTGAGCGGGAGGTCCGCTTCCCCGAAGCCGCGGAAGGAGCCCCACCAGTGGGTCAGTACGGCGTGGGCGGGCTGGAATCCGTGCAGTTCGCCGGCGACCACGACGGCGGCCTGCCGGGAGGCCTCCAGGAAGACCGGTCCGGCGGTGTGGCCCTGGGGCTCGCCGTCGAAGAGTTCATGGCCGGCCGGGGGCAGTACGGGGAGGACGAATTCACCGTCGACCGCGCGCAGTGGTGGTCCGACCAGGACATTGCGTTCGGCTCCCCGGCCGACCAGGTCGGGCCGGATGACGGCGCGTTCGGTGCCGGACGGCGGCGGCACGGATCCGCGCAGGCTCTCCCGGCGCCCGAGTTCGCGGTGTGCGCGGTAGACCCCGGGCATGAGGAAGAGCAGCCGGGCGGTGCCGGTTCCGCAGCTGACCCCGTCGATCGCCATGCCGCCCCGGCAGTCGAGTCCGCGGGGGACCCCGTTGACGACATCCATCGGGGTGAGGGTGATGTCCAGGGTGAGATGGGCCGGGCGGCCGGTGGTGCGCCATGGGGTGAGGCCGCTGATGTCGAGACCGCTGGAGACGAAGACGGCGGGGCGTTCGGCGGGGACCCGGAAATACTGGTGGGCGACGAAGTGGGTGGCCTGGCGGAGGGATTCGGCGGCGAAGAGGAGATCGTGGAAGCCGCCCGGTCCGTCATTGAAGACCCCGTGTCCGTGGGGCAGTTCGGCGGAGAGCGCGAAGCGCTGCTCCACGGGGGCGGTGGCGTCGAGCAGAAACCCCTCGGGGGTGTCGGGTCTGTGGAGTAAGTGGAGGGGGGCGAGAAAGCCCTCGGTGTGGCGGGTCAGCGCGTCGGGTGCGGCGCGCCCGGCCGGTTCGGTGGCGGAGGCGTCGAACGCGATGTCCATTCCAGCTCCTCATATGTGTCCGCCGGGGTGCGCCGGGGACGAAGGCGATCGTCGATCGTGCGGCCTGAATGGTCCGGCCGCGTGATCTGCCCGCGCGTGGCTCCGGGCAGGTGCGTCCGTCAGGGGCGTGCGGCTGGTTCGGTGGTTCGGGCGGTGAAACCTGCCAGGGCCGGAAAAACCACGGGCGGTGGCGAGAATTGCCCGCCACCGCCACCACATTCTCTCGAACCGCTGCAATCGCTCTGAACTCGGCCTGTACCGGGCCTGGATCATGACTTCCGGTGATCGATACCGGCCGTATCCCTGGCCGGTTTCCTGATCGGCTTCTTGACCGGGTGCCCGGCGGGGTGTCCGCCGGAGCGCAGGCCCTCGGTCAGGACTGGGGCACCGCGACCGGCCGGGCCGCGACCAGTGGGTGATCGGCGTCGAGCGGCCCGGTGCCGCTCGCACCGCCCGGGGCGCCCAGCGGTTCGAAGATCTCGGCGTCGGCGGTACGGTAGCCGGCCCATTCGGCGGGAAGGTCCTCGTCGTAGAAGACCGCTTCCACCGGGCAGACGGGCTCGCAGGCCCCGCAGTCCACACACTCGTCCGGATGGATGTAGAGCTTTCGGGGGCCCTCGTAGATGCAGTCGACGGGGCATTCGTCGATGCAGGCCCGGTCCCTGATGTCGACACAGGGCTGTGCGATCACATAGGCCATGGCGTCCCTCCCTGGGGTTCGGCGCGTGTTCGGGGTTCACGGCGGGTGTCAGTTGAGGACGGTCCAGGTGTCGTTGCCGGTGAGGAGGGTGGCGAGGTCTCCTGGGCCTTGTTGTTGTGTGGCGGTGTGGAGCTGGTCGTTCATGAGGGTGTCGTAGACGGGGCGTTGGATGTTGCGGATGACGCCGATGGGGGTGTGGTGGAGGGTGTCGTTGTCGGCGAGGCGGGTGAGGGCGAAGTGG
>NZ_JBDQQP010000030.1:0-27612 GCF_039888735.1 Streptomyces sp. CAU 1734 | reverse complement strand
GGCCGGGGTGTTCGCGGGTGTGGCCGTCGGCGAGGCGGTGTGGCTGGGGTTGGCGCGCTCCAGGGCCGCCGCCCTGCCCGGACCTGGCCGGCGCCGGCCTCGTCGCCGGGCGCGCCGCCGCTCACCCCGGCGGCGAAGGCGCCCTGCTGTTCGCCGCGGTGCTGGTAGCCCGGGCGCGCGGCCGGGCTGGCTGTCCGTGTCGGGTGCCGCTGCGGTCCGCCGCGCGCCCTGCTGGACAGCGTCGCCGTCCTGCCGGCGGCCGGTCGCCGGGCCGTGTGGAAGGAGCTGTGGGCGGTGCTGGTCAACGGGCGGCGTCGGCGCGGCCCGTCACCGGTAGCCGTTCCCGCCCGGGTGCGGCGGGGGGAGGGGGCCGGGCGGCGGGTCCGCGTCGCCGGCCCGGCTCGGGTCCCGGTGCGGGCCGGGAGGGCGTGCTGCGCGGGGGCCTCGGTCCGGGTTCCCGGGGGCGGCGGCGGGCGCTCGTGCGGTGTTGTGCGCTGTCTGCTCGCCGGGGCCGTCATGGGTGCCTGTGGCGGGGTGAACTCCGGCTGCCGCACCGCGCGCTGGTCTGTGACGGGCGGCGGCGCCGATGTTCCCGGACTCGGTCCGCCGGCATGCCCGTTCCCGGCGCGCCGGGCGCCGGTGCTGGACGCTGCCCGGGGCCGGGCTCCGGGCGGGCGGGGCCGCAGTCGCCGTGCGCACAGGCCCGCCGGCGGGCGGGGCTCCGGACGTTCCGGCGGTGGCGGGCCCCGCCTGTGACACATATAGCTTGACTGATAATGCCTTTAGGGGTAGATTAATGAATGCCCCGAGTGGGGGTGATGCCATCGCAGAGGAGTGACCAGTGAGCCGGTTCAGCGAGATGCCCGCAAGCCCGAAGTCGGAGGGCGGCCTCGTACCGGCCGCCGAGCTCCCGGCAGGGCCCGCCGAGGGCACCGGTGACGTCCCGTCGGTACTGTCCGGGGACGCCGCAACCCCGGCGGAGATCCCGCCCGGCGAGTACTGCCCCCGCTGCGAGCGCAACACCCTCTACGGCATCGAGTGCGCGTACGGCGGCCACATCATCATCACGGCCCTGCCGGTCGAGCCGTGCCACCCCCCGGCCTGGTTCGAGGGGTGCTGCCCGAAGTGCTTCACCGCCGACCCGGAGGTGTGGGAGATCAGCGGCAGGCTGAAGTGCACGGTCTGCGCGGAGGGCCGTAGCCGGTGGGGTGAGCGGGTGAAGGCCGCACCGGGGTGGCGGGCGCGCGCCCGCCCCGGCCTGGCGTGGGTCGACAACCCGGGGGAGCTGTCGTACGCCACCGTGTACGCGGACGCCACCGTGTACGCGGACGCCGCCGTGGGAGCCGCGTAGGCCCGGCCCGCCCGGCCCCCGCCCTCCGCCCGTGCTTCCGCGTCCGCCGCCGGGCTCCGCCGCTCCCGCCGCCCGGGCCCATGCCGTTCCTGATCCGCTGCTCCCTTGCTGCGCTGCCCGCCCGCCGCCCGGGCCGCGCCGCAGGGCCTGCCTCCCCGTACGGCTGTGGTGGCCTCCCGCCGCAGCTTCCGGCCGGCGCGCGCCGCGTATTGCCGCTGGTCGTGAAGTTGTCCGGGGTTGTTCGGCGTTGTTCGGCCGAATTCGGTGGTCCGCGCCTCCCGGCCCGGTTGCGGCTCAAGGACCGGCTGTCCGACGTTGTCCGATGGCGTCCGACGACGTCCTCGCCCCGACGCCGCGCCAGCCGGGGCCGGGCCGTGCCGGCTGCGGCTGGTCGAGCCTCCGGTCGGCACGGGCGCTGTTCATCGGCGAGGACGTGGGCTGCTGCGCGCACCGCACCGTGGTGTCCCCCCTCTGAGCTGCGCCAACATGCTGCGAGCCCGCCCGGCCGGAGGTCCGGCCCGTACCGCTTCACCACGCCGCTCCCGGTCGCCGCGACTTCCCAATGCCTCTCGGCGATGTCGCCCCGCTTCTGGCCGACCTGCCGGAGACGCCGCCCCGGCCGCCCGCCTCCGCCGTCGCTCCGCGCCCGTCGCCGCGCCGTCCGGCCGCCTGTTGCCGGCCTGCTGCGCTCCGGCCTCGGCCCCCGCGCTGGCCGCTGCGGGCTCTGCCGCTCGGGTTCTGCCATGCGGCCCGGCCCGCCCCGGCCGGCCCGCTCCCGCGCCGCCGCCCCGCCGCCCCGCCGCCCCGGCCTTCGTCCCGGCTCGCGTTCGCGTTGCCGGGTGTCCGGTCCCCGTCGCCTGAGCTTCCGCTGTCCGCCGGGGTGTGGTCGGTGGTGGGGTGTTCGTGCCGGGGGGTGGAGTGTTCAGCGGTGTTCGGTGGTGCTCGGTGAACATCACCGGTCGTACCCCGGCCGCCGCCGTACCCCGCGCGGTCCGTCCGGCCGCCGGCCGCCCTGGGCCGCCGCCGTACCCGGCGTCCGTCCGTGTCCGTCTGCCGTGCTCCGGCCGGGCCGCCGGGTCCCGCTCCTGGCCGCCTTGTGGCCCGGGTCCGCAGGTCCATGCGGCCCGCGGCGTGTTTGGCCGCTCCGTACGTCTCCGTCGCGACGCCGATCCGGCCCATGGCCTCGTCGTCGACGAGGGCGTCGGTGAAAGCCGGCCCGGGCGGGAACAACCGGTCGGAGTCCTCGTCCTCCTGGCGCAGCCGGGCGAGGCAGCCCGGTGGCCGGGGTGCTGCCGAAGGACGCGGTGGGCGCCGAGCGGACCGACCGCCTCGGCCGCGCCGCCGGGGAGACGGCCCGGGGCCGGTACCGGGCCCGGACGACACCGTCAGCCGGTCCCGCGCCGTCACCCGGCCGGTTCGGGCACCGGCGCCCGGGCCCGGTCCATAGGGTGGCGGGGTGACACCAGAACCTCCCTCCCCGGCGGCGGACTTCTCCCGGATCCGGGCGGCCGCGGCGGCGCTGGACTGCCCGGCCGGGCAGCTCCCCGTGGCGGTGGCCGC
Source organism: Streptomyces sp. CAU 1734 (assembly GCF_039888735.1). NCBI lineage: Bacteria > Bacillati > Actinomycetota > Actinomycetes > Kitasatosporales > Streptomycetaceae > Streptomyces > Streptomyces sp. CAU 1734. The sequence goes on along the minus strand of NZ_JBDQQP010000030.1, from coordinate 24,701 downwards.
GTTCACCGGCGCCCCGGCGCCGGTACCGGGCCCGGCCCGGAGCCTGCTGGAAGCGGTGTTCGCGGTCGTGGACCGGGTCCCGCGGCACGAGATCGGCACCGGTGACCTGACGGCCGCCGCCGAGGACTGGCCGGCGCTGTCGGTCACCGTGCCGGCGACGCCGTGGCAGGCGGCGGCCCTCGTGGACCGGCTGGTGGACCTGCTGCGCCCGCTGAGCGCCGGACGGCTGCGCGAGGTGGCGGCCGGCCTGGGAGTCGGGGTGGGCGACCTGGTCCTGCGTCTGCACGCCGCCGTCGAGCCGGACGCCCGCGACGAGCCGGAGAAGCCGGCCGGGCGGACGCTGCGCGACGCGCTGGACGCGGATCCGGCCGCGGCCCTGCGGGTGTGGACGATGGCGGTCGGCGAGCTCGCCGCCGGGGACCCGGACGCCTGGCCTCGGGTGTTCGAGGACGCCCTGCGCGGCACGGTCCTGGAGGCCCTTGCGCGGGCGGCGGCCGGCCTGCTGAGGGTGTCCCGCTTCGCCCCGGCGCCGCTGGAGTGGACCGCCGACGGCAGGGGCCTGACCGCCTGCCGGCCCGTGCCCGGGTCCCCGCACGGCCTCCAGGCCCGGCTGATGCCCGCGCCGGCGCAGCGGCCGCTGCTGCCCGGCTGGGACCGGCCGGTGTGGCCGGACGGCACGAACAGCGGGGCGCCCGGGGGCGCGTGGCGGTGGGAGGCCGGCTGGCCGCTGCCCGACGGCACGTTCCAGCCACAGGCGGGGTACAGCGCGACCGAACAGTCCCGGGCGCTGGCCCAGTTCGCCGCCGAGCAGACCCTCGCCGAACTCCTCCCGCGCGCCCGCGGTCTGCGCCAGAGCTTCACCGGCCGACTGCTCATCCCGCGCTCCCGGCCGCCGGCCGGGGACGATCCGGCACTGAGGGTGGTCACTCTGCGCTCGCTGCTCCGGGGCGTCAGCCGGGCCGGAGGCGACGAAGACGACGACGAGGCGCCGACCCGGGCCCAGGCGTGGCAGCGGATCGCGGAGAGCATCAGCCTGCCGGCCCCCCGCCACCCGGAACCGGCCGCGGCGGACGAGCGCACCCTCGCGCAGCTGACCGACTTCCTCGCCGCCCAGGCCGTGGTGCTCACCCCGCCCGCGCTGCGCTACCTGGCCGGAGCGGACCACCACGCCGGCCCGCTGGCCATGGACCGCCGGCACGCCCGCGGCCTGCGCCGCGCGATGGAGCCGGCCACCGCCGAGGAGGCCGCACAACTCGAAGCGGACCTGGGACCGCTGCTCCCGGGCACCGCGTGGACCGAACTGCTGGACGCGGCCGGTCTGGAGCGCTTCCTCGACGCGGAGCCGTAGGAAGCGGCGCCGGTACGGCTCCGGCCGTCGCCGCCGTGCACGGTGAGGCCGGCCGGGTGCAGGAGGTCCGGCTGTGGAGCGCCCGGGCCAGCCGGATCCTCAAGGACGGCCGCGCTGCCCGCCGGGGGCGGAGCGTACGGATCGCCTCGGCCGCGCTGCCCACCCTCGGCCGCCGCCCCTGAAGTCCCGCGCGGCCGGGCCCGGTGCGGGCCGCCGCGCCCCGGTCTGAGGCGTCATGACACCGGTGGGGGGTCCTGGCGTGAGCGGGCCGCGGTGATCGCCAGTTCCATTTCCGTGCGGGTGACGAGGGCGAGGGCGGCGGCTGTGCGGGGAGCCTGCTCGCGGAGGGCGGCCCACACCCGGATGTGGGCCGCCAGCCGCTGGTCCTGCAGCGCCGTGTCCGGTTCCGACAGGGACAGCCCGTACACGCAGGCGGGGTCGGCGAAGTTCGTCAGGTGCCACAACTGTTCGGCGGTCAGGGGCTCGCCCTGGCGGGCGGCCTCGAGCGCGGCCGCGACGGCCGGCGGGTGTTCACCGTCGGGGTCGTCCAGGACGGTCTCCACCATGAGGTGGAGGTCGTGGGGGTCGACGAGTACCGCTTCGCCGAAGTCGAGACCGAGCACGGAACCACTTCCTGGGGCGGCTTGCCGGGGATGCTGCCGGGCTGGAGCGGCAGCGGCGGGTGCCGCGGTTCGCCCCTGTGCTGGGAACGAGGCTCGGCGCCACCAGGTCACGCGCAGCCGCAGGGTCCTCCCGGAGGATTGCGCCGGCCGCCGGAGCCGACGCGCGAGCGCGCGGCTCGGCCTGCTGCAGGTCCTGGCCGTCCTGGTCCGCCGCCGGGGCCCCGGGTCCGTCGGGGCGCCCGGTTACCCGTTCCAGGGGAGGTCGTCGTCGCCGGTGCCGTCGAACAGCCGGTGGAACAGGTCCATGCGGCCCGCGGCGTGTTTGGCCGCTCCGTACGCCTCGGTGGCGACGCCGATCCGGTCCATGGCGTCGTCGTCGACGAGGGCGTCGGTGAAGGCAGTGCCGGGCGGGAAGATCCGGTCGGCGTCCTGGTCCTCCTGGCGCAGCCGGTCGAGGTTGGCGTCGTGGATGCGGGCGGCCGCCGCTTCGTGGGTGAGCTCGGCGGCCTCACGGACCGGGTCCGGCGGGTGGAGGCGGTTGGTGGTGTTCACCGGGTCACGGTAGCGGCCGGCCGTACACGTGCTCGCTGCGCGCCCGGAGTGGCCGGCCGGTTTGCCCGCGGGCATGGGCCCGTTCGCTCTACGGTGCTCCGGTGGAGAACGAGATGCTGCCCGCTGCCGGACCGCTGCCCCCGCTCGATCTGCCGGAGGTCGACGAGGTCCTGGCGGCCGCGCTCCGCGCGCAGGGCGAGGCGGGGTCGCGGGCGCTGGGCCTGCTGCGGGACGCGGCCCGGGTGCTGTCCGGCGCCGGCGGCCTGGAGCGGCCGGCGGAGGTCGCGGAGTCGTGCCTGCGCGGCGCGGCGGACGCGCTGCTGAGCCTGCCGGGCGCCCCGGTCGCGATGGGCCTGAAGGCCGCGGCGAAGGACCTGTTGGACGCGGTGGACGCCCTTGCCAGCCCATCCGAGTCGGCTGCGCCGCCCGCGCCGCCGGGCGGGCGGGCGGCGGACGCCGAGCGCACCCCGGCCCGGGCGGCCGGTGCCGCCCCGGGGCCGTCCGCCGGCGGGGGTCCTGCGGGATCCGCCGACGAGTCGGCCGGGGGCGGGGCGAGTCCGTCCGCCGGCGCGGTGCAGCGGGTGCGGGACGCGGCCGAGGTGCTGCGGGGGCAGGTGAAGCGGCCGGGCGGTTTCCACCGGGCGCGGGCGGCGGGGATCGCGGTGCGGCTGATGGGCGTGGAGCTCGGCGGCGCGCAGGAGCGGGCCTTGGACGTGTGGGGCGATGTGTACGGGAAGACGTCGGGCACTCTGCACGGCGCCGGAGCCGACCCGGCCCGCGGCGCCGCCCTGTACCGGCAAGTCCTGGCGGCGGCGCGGGAGTTGCTGGTGCCGTTGCCCGGCCGCGCTGCCCGCGTCCTGGAACTGGCCGCGCTCGTGGACCCAGGCGAGACGGAGGCGCGGAAGCTGGCCGGCTGGGCGGACCCGCGCGCCACGGCGTACTTCTTCCGCTCCGGCCCGGCCCCGGCCTGGCTCGGCGTGCTGGACGAGTACGCCGATCACCTGCTGCTCGCCGACGAGCAGAGCGGCGCGTGGCCAGCGGCCCCGTTCCTCGAGCACCTGGCCGCCGCGGCCCCGGACACCGCCCGCCCGTGGCTGGCCGCCCGCGCCGAGCAGGTCGCCGCCGGCGGCCCGGGCGCGCTGGACGCGCTGCTGCGCCTGGCCCTGGCCGGCGCCCTCACCCCGGCCGGGGTCCGCTCGCTGCTCCCGTACGTCACCGCCCCTGCCCGGCCCGGGGCGCCGTCCGGTCAGGGCGGGTTCACGCGCCGGCTGGCGGCCCGCTGGGCGCGCACCCTGGCGGCGGGGTCCCGGGACGGGGACTGGCTGGTGGTGGTCGAGACGCTGCTGACGGACGCGGTGGACGCCGAGCACGCCGGCCACCTGGCCCTGCAGGCGGTGCTGGAACGCGCGCACGCCGCCCAGGATGCCGCGGAGGCCGGCACCGCACCGGCGGCCGGCGCCGAGCGCGCCGCTGCACTGGCTGATATGGAGCTTCAGGAGGCGATCGCCCGGCAGAGCGCCGACCGCCTGCCCGGCCACGAGGTCGCGGGCCTGCTGAGGGAGTTGACGGCGACCGCCCACCGCACCGCTGCCGACGGCGGCCCGTTCCGGTGGGCCCGCGCCGTACGCGCCGCGGTGGCGGGGCTGCTGCGCCGCGACGTCGAGGCGACCGCGCCCGCGGCCCGGCATCTGGTCTTCGACGTCGACCTCGACGAGGTCCGCCTCGGCGACCCGGCCGCGTTCACCGGTCCGGTGCTGGCCCGTACCGTCCTCGACCTCGCCGCGGCGGACGCCGCGGCCGGTCTCCCGCTCGCCGAGCGGCTGCGGGCGTGGCCCCGGATCGAGGAGGCCGACCCGCACCTGCACGCCCGCCTGCTGGCCGCGCACCTGGCGGCCCACCCGCCCCACCCGGGCACCATCGCGGGCCCGGGTGCCCCCGCCCCCGTCGACGCGGTGGGGGAGTGGTGGGAGCGCGCGGTCGAGGTCACGGTCCGGCTCCTGGCCGCCCGCCCGGCCCCGGAAGGCGCCCGCCTGGCCGGCCTCGTGCTCACCACCTGCCCGCCCGAGCGCGCCGACGGCCTTCAGCAGCGGGCCCGGGCGGCGCTCGGCCCCGCCCCGGCGGCGGCCGAGCTGGAGCAGATCCTGCCCGACGGCGCCGAGCGGGTCGACGGCACGGTGGAGCCGCTCGCGTCCTGGCTGCGGGTGTGGGACTGGTCCCCGGTCCTGCCCGAGGCGTTGCTGGAAGGGTTCGGTCCGCTGCTCGCCGCGGTGCGCCGGCTGCGCCCGGACGGCCCGCCCGACCCGCGCGCCGCCGAGCACCCGGTCCCGCTCAAGCGCACCGTCGCGCTCGCCGAGGAGGAGGTGGTGGAGCTGGCCGCCGCGGCCGGCCCGCTCGAAGCCGCCGCCGCGCTGGCCGCCGCCGAGGACGCCGGCGCCGACGGGTACGCGATCGTGCTGCACCGCCTCGTCGAGGCCGGCCCGGCCGCCTGGAGCGCCGACGTCCCCGCCGTGCTCGCCGCCCTGGGCCGGGCGGAGCTCGGCGCGTTCTACCTCGCCGCCGTCGCGGGCGCCGCGCACCGCCCCGGCGCCCTGCCGGCCGGCCCGGCCCCGGCGGCGCGCGCCGCCCTCGTGCTGCGCCGCACCCTGCCCACCCCCGCGCCCGGCCGACCGGTCCCCGCCGCCGTCCTGTTCGCCGACCAGGCGCTGTTCGACCTCCTGACCGTGGTGTGGCGCACCGGCGCCGACCTCGCCGAGGACCTGACCTCCGCCCTGGACCATCTCCACGCCCTCGCCGAGCCGCTCACCCGCCCGGCCGGCCCGCCGCCCGCACCCGGCCCGGACGACGCCGTGCCGCTCGACGACGGCCCGGCCGGGGCCCTGCTCGGCTCGGACCCGGCGGTGCGCGCGATGGGCTGCCTGCTGGAGTACGCCGCCGCCCGCGCCCGGGCGGACACCGGGTTCCCCGACGACGTCCTCGGCCTGGTCGCCGGCGCGCTGGCCGCGCGCGCCGGCGACGAGGCGGTCGCCACTGCGGTCGGGGTGCGCCTGCCGCTTCTGCACCGCCACGCCGCCGAGTTCACCGCCGCGCACCCCGAGCTGTACGACCTCGCGCCCGGCCGGGTGACGCCGGCCGCCGCGTGGCTGCGCTGGGGTGGCCACGACCCGCTGCTGCTCGCCGCCCTCGGCCGGGCCCGGCTCCTCGACGCGGTGCGCGGTCACCTTCCCGGCGCGGATCGGCACCTCGCCCGCACCCTGCTCACCGACACCGGCGACGTCCTGGGCGAGGCGCCGGCCACCTGGACGGAGCTGGCTACCGGCCCCGAGGGGGCGGCCGCGGTCTCCCGGCTCCTGGCCGCGCTCGCCGCCGATGCCCCGCGCAGGCCGGGACCTGGCGGCGCCCCGCTGGAGCCGGCCGCCCGCACCGCGGTGGATGCGGCAGCACGGTGGTGGACCGCGGCGCTGGACGCCGGCCTGCCGCCCGGCGCGCTCGCCGCCGCCGGCGACTTCGCCGACACCGCCCTCGACGACACGGTGTGGCTGCCGCTGGCCCGCCGCAGCGCCGCCCACACCCCGGCCCAGACCTGCGCCGGCGACATCGCCGCACGCGCCGCCGCCCACCCGTGCGACGACGACGCCCTGTTCCTGGCCGCGCACCTGCTCACCCGCCCCGCCCCCGACCCCTGGCACGACATCGAGGTCCGCGCGCACGCCCGCACCCTGCTCCTGGCCGCCGAGGCCCAGCCCGCGCCCGACCGCTCAACCGCCACCGAGCTGCTGCGCCGCGCGCTGGTGGAGGCAGGGGAGGTGGACCTGGCCCGGACGACGTCGACGACCGGCTGACCGACCCGCTCCCGTCCGCACTACCCCTCCCCGTCCGCTCGGCACGGCCCGCCACAGCCCCTGCCCAGGGCCCGCATCGGGCCGCCCGCTCCGCAGCGACCCCGCCGGACTCGCGCCGCCCACCGGGGAGTTGCTGCTCGCACCGCCCGACCGCCCCGGCTCCGCACTCGGCCGCGCGCCGCCCTTCCGTCGTACGGCGCCGAGGCGCTGCTCACCCGTCGGGGCTGCCAGGCACGTCCCGGTCGTCCCGGCTGCCGGTGCTCCGTCCCCGCCATGCCGGGGACGGAGCAGGCTGGAGCGTGCCGAGCAGCCGGGGCTCGCCATCGCCCGGCAGCCGGCCGGACCCGCAGGACGCCGGGATCGGCCCCCGGCGGCGGCCCCGGCACGCGTTCGCCGGTGGCCCCGCGCCTCCACCCGTCCGCCGGTAGATGGGAAACCGGCCCGGGGGCCGAAGGGGCCGCGGTGTCGTGTGTCCGGCTGGCAGACCGTATGCCGCTCCGCCAGGAACACCCGAGCCGGGCTCTGGTGACGGCCGGATCCTGCTGCGGTACGGGTCGCCACGCCCCTGCCCAGCCGGCTGTTCGCCGCAGGCCAGCGCCGCTGCGGCCCGGCGGGACGGCCCTGACCGAGGACCGGGTACGCCCTGGAACATACCGCTGCACTGCCGTGGTGCCCCCGCTGGCCCGGACGTTCCCCGGTGCCGTGCCCGGCCGCCCGCGTCCCCGCGGTGCTCGCTGCCCGGGCGGAGCCCGGCGCGATCTGCCCCGCCGCCGCGGGCGCCGCGCACCGTCGGCGCCCGGCCGACCCTGGCCTGCCGCCGTTCCGTTCGACGACCAGGCGCTGTTCGACCTGTTGACGCTGGTGTGGCGCTCCGGCAGCCGTGCCGGAGGAGAGGACGACGCCCGCCTCGGCGGCGGGTCCGGCTTCGGCTGCTGCCGGTGACGGCGGGCACTGCGGTGCTCAGGGCCCGGGAGCCCGCCGGCACCGGTACCGCACGGTGCCTGGGCCGTTCCGTGCCGGCGGTGCCTCATGCCCACCGGAACGCCGCCGCTGGTGTACGCGCGGACGTTGAACAGCGAGCGGGCCGCCCGTACGCCTCCTCGCGGTGGCGGCCGCCGGGGGAAGACGACGGCGTCGACGCCCGTCTCCGCGCTGCTGGATGCCACTGCGGCCGCGGGTCGGTGGCCGGGCCGGCTGGTTCCGGTCCGGGACCCGCCCGCGGGGCTCTACGGTGCACCGGTGAGCATCATGATGCCGCCGGCCGGCGGCGAACTGCCCGCGGCACACCTGCCGGTGGTCGACGAGGTCCTGGCCGCCGCCCTGCGCGCGCAGGGCGCTGCGGGTGTGCGGGCGCTGGGTCTGCTGCGGGACGCGCACCGGGTTCTGGCGGGGAGCGGGCTGGAGCGGCCGGCGGAGGTCGCGGAGTCCTGTCTTCGGGGCGCGGCGGACGCGCTGCTGAGCCTGCCGGGCGCCCCGGACGCGGTGGGCCTGAAGTCCGCGGCGAAGGACCTGCTGGCTGCGGTGGACGCACTCCCCGACCCGCCTGCCACCGCGCCGCCGACCGACGAGCCCGCCGCCGCGGGGGGACCGCCCGGCGGCGCGCCGGCTCCGCGACAGGCCGCGGACGCCGCACCGGCGGATCCGGGCGCCGGGCTGGTCCGGGTCCGGGCCGCCGCCGAGGTGCTGCGCGGTCAGCTCGCGCGCCCGGGGGGCTTCCACCGGGCCCGGGCCGCGGGGATCGCCGGGCGGCTCATGGGCGTAGAGCTCGGTGGCGCGCAGGAGCGGGCACTGGACGGCTGGGGCGAGGTGTACGGGAGGACGTCGGGCACGCTCCACGGAGGGGAAGCCGATCCGGCCGGCGCGGCCGCCGTCTACCGGGAGGTGCTGGCGCTGGCGCGGGAGTTGCTGGTGCCGCTGCCCGGCCGCGCCGCGCGGGTCCTCGAACTGGCCGCGCGGCAGGCGCCGGGCGCGGCCGAGGCGCGGGAGCTGGCCGGCTGGGCGGACCCGCGCGCCACCGGGTTCTTCTTCGGCTCCGGCCCGGCCGCGGCCTGGCTGACGGCCCTTGAGGAGCACGCGCCGCATCTGCTGCTGGCCGATACGGCGGCCGGCGTCTGGCCGGCGGCCCCGTTCCTTGAGCACCTGGCCGCCGCCGACCCCCACAGCGCCCGGGAGTGGCTGGCCGGCCACGCCGCCGCCCTCGCCCCGGCCGGTCCCCGCGTGCTGGGCGCGCTGCTGCGCCTGGCCGACGCCGGCGCCCTCTCCCCGGCCGGGGTGCGGCAACTGCTCCCGCACGTCCTGCTTCCGGCCCCCGCGGGGGAGCAGGCCGAGCACGCGGACGTGCCGCGCCGGCTCGTGGCCGCCTGGGCGGGCACCCTCCCGGTACCCGCACGGGACAGGGACTGGGTCCTGGTCGCCGAGGAACTGCTGAAGGACGCCGCCGACCTCGGACACGCCGGCTACCGGGCCTACCGGGACGAGCGCCGGCGCGCACACACCGGGCAGCGGCCGCCGCCCGAGCTGACCGAGGTCCTCCGGCGGGAGTGGGCGGCCCGCCTTCCCGCACACGACATCACCGGCCTGCTGCGCGAACTGGTGGTGACCGTCCACGCCGGCGACGGTGGCGTGCCGTTCCGCTGGGACCGCCCGGTCCGCGGCGCTCTGGCGGGCCTGCTGCGCCGCGACATCGCCGCGCCGGGCAGACGGCCCTGGCCGCAGTTTGTCGACCTGGACGAGGTCCGCGTCCTTGACGAGACGCTCTTCCTGGGCCCGGTCCTGGACATGGGCCCGCTGCTGGCCCGCGCTGTCCTCGACCTCGCCGCGGCGGACGCCGCGGCCGGCCTGCCGCCGGCCGTACGGCTGCGGGCGTGGCCGCGCATCGAACAGGCCGACGCCGCTCTGCACGACCGGCTGCTCGCCGCCCACCTGGCCGCGCACCCGCCGCCCGCCGCCGGCACCGCCGCCGAAGCTGCTGCGGGGGAGTGGTGGGACCGGGCCACCGAGGCCACGGTGCGGCTGCTGGCCGGCCGCCCCTCGCCGGAGGGCGCCCGGCTGGCCGCTCTGGTGCTGGACACCTGCCCGCCCGGGCGGGCCGCCGGCCTCCAGGAGCGGGCACGGGCCGCGCTCGGCCCGGCGCCGTCCCCCGCGGCCGTCGACGAACTGCTGCCGACCCCACCCGACCAACTCGACCAGGGCGAGCAGGGCGCCCGCCCCGGTGAGGCCGTGGAGCCGCCCGCGTCCTGGCTGCGGGTGTGGGCCTGGTCGCCGGTCCTGCCCGCGCCGCTGCTCGACGGCTTCGGCCCGCTGCTGGCCGCGCTGCGCCGGGCCCGGCCGGGCGGCCCGCCCGACCCGAGGGCCGCCGTCCGCCCGCAGCCGCGCCACCACACCGCCATCGCGCTGGAGGACCTGCGGGAGCTCGCCGCCACGGCCGGCCCGCCCGCCGCCGCGGCCGCCCTGGCCGGAGCCCCGGACGCGGGCACCCCCGGCTACGCGACCGTCCTGCGGCGCCTGGTGGCGGCCGACCCCGGCGCCTGGACCGCCGACGTCCCCGCCCAGCTCGCCGCCCTCGCCCGCCCGGAGCTCGGCGCGTACTACCTCGCCGCCGCCGCGGCCGTCGTGCACCATCCCGGGGCCTTCCCCGCCGGCCCCGCCGGGGCCGTGCTCGCCGCCCTCGACCTCAGCCGCGCCCTGCCCGCTCCCGCCGACCCGCACGTCCCCGACGCGGCCGACTGCGCCGGCCGGGCTTGGTCCGGCCTGCTGGCCTTCGTGTGGCGCACCGGCGGCGGCCTCGGCGGCGCCCTGCCGGCCGTCCTGGACCGGCTGCGTACCCTTGCCGAGCCGCTCACCCGCCCCGCCGGCCCGACGCCCGACGCAACGCCCGCCGCCGGCCCGTCCGCTGGCCGGGCGGGGGAGGAACGGGAGCTGCCCGCGGGCTTGGCGGAGTCCCACCCGGCGGTGCGCGCGCTGGACTGTCTCCTGGACCACGCCGCTGGCCGGGCGCCCCGGGACGGCCAGATGCCCGGAGATGTCCTGGACCTGGCGGCCGGCGTCCTGGCCGCCCGCGGCGGCGACGAGGCGGTCGCCGCCGTGCTCGGCACGCACCTCCCGGTCCTGTACCGCCGCGCCACAGCCTTCACCGCCGCCCACCACGCCGAGCTGTACGCGCTCGTCCCCGGCCGGCCGTCGCCGGCCGCCGCGTGGCTGCACGACCGCCGCGGCCCCGGCCTCGATCCGCTGCTGCTCGCCGCCCTGGACCGCCGCCGGCTCCTGGCCACCCTGCGCGAAGAACCCGCCGGCGCCATCGCCTTCCGCGTGGTCTACGCGCTGCTGACCGGCCACGACGGCCTGCTCGGCCACCCCGCGGACGCCTGGAGGGAGTTGGCGGCCGGCCCGGGCGGCGCCGAGGCCGCCTCCGGCTTCCTCGGGTACCTCGCCCTCGTCACCTCGATGAGGCCGGCCGTCCGGACCGCGGTGGACACCGAGCGGGTGTGGTGGACCGCCGCTCTGGAGGCCGATCTGCCGCCCGGCGCGCTCGCGGGCGCCGGCGGCTTCGCGCACTGCGCGCTGCCGGACGGGGTGTGGCTCCCCCTGGCCCGGCGCAGCGCCGCCCACACCCCGGCCCAGAAGGACGCCGGCCGGGTCGCCGAACGCGCCGCCGCCCACCCGGGCAGCGCCGACGCCGTGCACCTGGCCGCGCACCTGCTCACCCGCCTCGCCCCCGAAGGCGCGTACGGCGACGGCGACGTCCGCCGCCACGCCCGCGCCCTGCTCCGGGCCGCCGAGGCCCTGCCCGCGCCCGCCCGGCCGGCCGGGACCGCGCAGCTGCGCCGCGCCCTGATCGAAGCCGGCGAGGTGGACCTGGCCCGGGCGCCGTCGACGGCCGGCTGACCGGTCCGGCCCCGCGTGTCGGCCGGGTCGGGAATGATCGGGGGATGACCGATGACCTCCCTGCCGACCCCGCGCCCAGGCCGGCGCCGCGCCCCGATGGCCGTTCCGGTGGACGGGACGAGCTGCGCGCGCTGGGGGCTGTGCGCCAACGCACTGTGGACGAGCCCATGTTCACCGCCCCCGGGCTGCCGGGCACGTTCCGGCTGCAGCTGTTCACCGCGGCCGGTGCGCGCCCGGTCGCGGTGGCGACGCAGATCGCCGGCAAGGAGGGAATGGGGCTGACGAACGGGGCGGAGCGGTACGCGGGCGCGGTGTGGGAGCGGCACTGCCCGGACGAGGAGGTGCCGCCGGTGTGGGTGGAGCGGCAGCAGTGGTGGGAAGGGTCGCGGCAGGAGACCCGTTTCCGGCGGGTGGTGTTCGCCGGCGCCGACGGCTACCGGCCGTACGGCCCGCGCTGGAGGGCGATCACCCACGAGGAGCTGCGGGACCTGGTCGGCGCCGAGGTCGCCGCCGGCCGCGGCGCCGGCTACGTGCCGCGCCCCGCCGAGCCCGAACCCCGGCTGGTGTTCGAGGAGTTCGCGGTGGTCCGCCTCGGCCGCCCCCGTCCGTTCCGCGAGCCCGGCTGTATGCCGGCCGGGGTGCGGTGGCGGCGGCGCTGGACGCGTCAGGTTCTGCCGCGCCGCGGTGCCCGTACCTGCTGCTGGTACCACGGCGGCGACTGGCACACGGTCAGCGCGATGGCGCTCGACGTCCTGAAACGGGCCCGCGCGCAGGGAGTGGAGGCCGACGGCATGGAGGAGTTCGCCGTGGCCCACGCGGCCGCGGCCGGCGCCACCGGCTGGGAGACCGAGGCGCTGGCCACCTTGTTCAGCATCGCGGACGCGATCCAGCCCGACAGCGAGACCGGCTACATCAACGGCCAGCACCGGTCCCAGGCCCTGCTGGAGGCCGGCGTGCGCCGCACCGTCGTCCTGCGCCACGTCTACGAGGGGTAGCCGTGCCGCCGTCGGGCGGTATGCACGGCTGCGTACCGTCAACGATGAGCCGGGCGTGGGGTCACGGCCCCCGGCGCGGGAGCTTTCCGCCCTGCTGTTCCGCCGTCTTGCCGGGCCCTCACCTGCCCGGCCGGCCCGCTTCCCGTCCCGCGGGCCGGCCGGACGCCGGCAACGGTGGAGGAACTGCGGTGTGCCGGCCGGTGCCGGCCGGACGTGGACCGCGGGCCCCTTCCTCGCTGCGTGAGACGCCACCATGCCGTGAGGCCGGAGCTCGCCGGAGGGCCGAGCCGTCTCGGCGCGCAGCCGGAGCTCGGGTGCCGGGCGGGCCGCCACGGTCTGCTGTTGCAGCTCGCCCAGTCAGCTAACTAGCTGGTCACGCTGGCATAGCGCGCTCTCATAGCGCGCTGTTCTGTCACGCTTGCCTGTCATGCCAGACAGGCGTGCAGTAAGGGCGTGCCGATCATGCGTGATTGTCTGGTGGTCGCCTTCGGCCGATTGCGGTCGAGGGTGTGGATCGCTCTGCCTGGGGCTTGTGGAGCCGCTAGGGTCCGGGATCGTGACCGACACGACGAAAATTCGGCTGGTGCCGACGGGGGACTGTTTCTGCGGGTGCGGCGGGGAGGCGGAGATCGGCCGGTGGTTCGTGCGGGGGCACGACATCACGGCGGCCGCGGCCCTGCGCGCCGTGGAAGGCGGACTGAGCCTGCCGCAGCGGCTGGCGGAGGCCGGGTTCGGCCCGGAGCGCTCGGTGGTGCAGAAGGCCGTCGAGGAGGCGGGCTGGGTGCGGTGCGCCGGCTGTGCGTACGCCGGGCCGCCGGCCAACCTGGCCGCCCACACCCGCGCCGGCACCTGCACCGCCGACGCCCCGGCCGATGAGCGGCAGCCCGCCGAGCCGGAGCCGGTGGAGCAGGAGTCCGCGACGCCGTCCGGGTCGGCCCGTCCCCGGCGAGCGGCTCTCGCGGCGGCCGGCACCGCGGCGCCGGTGCCGGTGCCGGCCGAGGCCGGCGCCGCGCAGGGCCGGCCGCTGCCCGGGGCGGACGACCCGTCGTGGGAGGCGGTACCGCTGCATCTGCGCCAGCAGCTGCGGGGTCCCGCGCACCAGCTGGTGACGCCCGTGCAGGGCAGGCTGAAGGAGAAGGACAGCCGGCGCCTGCTGGCCGCGGTACGGGCGGCCGGCCGGATGCGGGTGACCGGCGCGCACTGGCACCTGCTGCTCACCGCCTCCCGGGAGGACTTCGGCAGCCCGCGCAGCGCCCGGGCCCGCGCCCTGTACGAGGCGCTGGAGCAGATCGCCGAGGAAGTGGCGCCCGCCGCCGTGGAGCAGGAGGGCGCCGGCCCCGCAGCGGAAGACGCCGCAGCCGGCTGAACCGCCGGCACGCCCCGGGGCGCTCCCTCCGTACGCCGCCGGCCGGGGCCGGGCCGGCGGCGCCGGTCGTTGCCCTGTCCGGTGCCGCGCTCTACTCGTCTTCCGGCAGGTCGTCGGGGTACGGCGCCAGCAGCGGCTGCCCGATGAAGGGGGAGGAGGTGTCGCCCAGGAGCAGGGGCGCCAGCGTGGCGGGAGGGTCGGTGTCGGTCAGGAGGGGCCGCGGTCCGTCGGCCGCGGCCAGGAGCCGGGCCAGCTCCGGTCCGGGCCCCTCCAGCTCCTCCAGGTCGATCATGCCCGCCCGCTGGGCGAGGACGAGCGTCAGGGCCGCCGACAGCCCGCGGGTTGAGGTCTTGCCCGCGCCCCCGGGCCGGATGTGCTTCTCCTGCAGCAGCTGCCGCGCCAGGTTCTCGAGGTCCGGGATCCGGTCGGCGGCGGTGAGCGGGGCGGTCAGGGCGCGGGCCTGATCCGGGATCATGCCGGTGGCCGCGACGAGGGCCCGGACGGTGTGGTCGGGCAGGCCGGCGGCGAGGTGGTCCAGGCGCTGGCCGGCGGAGGTGCCGGGTTCGAGGCCGAGGAGTTCCATGGCCTTGTGCCGCTGGACGCCGACCGCCGCGGCGACGCGCTTCACGTAGCCGTCGAGCCGCTCGCCGGGGCGGGGCAGGGGAGCGGCGGGGATCCTGGCAGGGAGGCCGGGCTGTCGCCCGGCGCGGTCGGAGACGGCACGCCGGGCCTGCTCCAGTGTGACGTTGGGGTGGGTCCGCTTGTACGCGCGTACGGCGCGGCTCTGCTCCCGGTTGTGGCGGTGGGTCATGTCGTCTCGTCCTTGTCCGGCCTGCTGCCCCACACGCGCCGGCCGTCCAGGAAGGAGGGCATGGCGGAGCCTTTTCGCGCGAGTCTCAGACATCTTGGTCCCCTGGCGACGGTGTGGGCGTCGAGGTGGTGGTGGACCGGGCGCGGCGCGGTTGCCCTTGGTGCACGGTCATCGTAGCGACCGCCCGGCCCGGGGCGGTGCGCCCGGGGCCGGGCGAGGGGGTGCTCACGCCTCGTCCCAGTCCTCCCAGCGGGGGCGGGTGAGGCGGATGCTGAACGTGTACGTGGCGTCGCCGGCGCGCACGAGGCGGACGTTGCCCGCGTGCTGGTGGGTGGTGAGGAACTCGCAGACGGTCAGGCCGGCGTGTGTGCTGTCGTCGGCGGTGCCGTCGAGGGGCCGGAGCGGTTCGCCGGGGTGGGGCGGCCACTGGTAGGCGCCGAGCACCTCGGCCTGCGTCCACGTCCAGTTGGTGGCGGCGGTCGGGGTGGCGGCGCGCACGCGGATCACGTCGGCGTCGTCGGGGACGAGGGCGCGCAGGGTGTCGGTGGCGGAGGTGCGGCGGGGCTGGTTGGGGCTGGCGTACGGGCCCATGCGGGGCGGCTCCTGGAGGCGTTGGTGGAGTCGGTGCGGGTGCCCGCCAGGCCGGGCCCGGTCGAGCGGCCGGGGCGTGGTGGGGGTCAGCGGCGCTTGCGGCGGCGGGGCCGGGAGTGCTCCCCGGCGAGGGTGCGTTCGCGCGTCGTGACCGTGTACTCGCGCTCGCGCAGGTCGTAGACCACCCACGGGCTGTCGCCGAAGTTGCCGGAGGCGTACGGCTGGTGCTGCCAGTTGGTGTCGGTGCCGTAGCGGTCGTGGAAGTCGGGGTGGAGGCCGGCGGCGGCGAGAGCGTTCAGGGCGTCCGCGAGGTTCTGCCAGAGGGCGGCGGTGTCGGGCTTCGGGGCGGTGGTGTCCATCAAGTGGTGCTCCGGTTCTGTGCGGGGTGGCGCCGAGGCCCGGCCGGCCGGCCGGACGGACGGGCGGGCGGGGCGCGGCGTGCGCCGTGCCGGGGGGTCGGTCAGGCGGCGACGGCCATTGCGCGGCGCCAGAGGCGCTCCTCGCGGCGGCGGATCTGGCGGCGGTGCTTGGGGCCCTTCTCGCCCTCGTCGCCGTAACGGTGGGAGAGCACCTTGCTGCCCACCGTCCCGGTCCGGGCGTGGCGGTACTTGCGCCACTTGAAGTGCTTGCGGCCGGTGTGCGGTACGGGTGCGGACCTCATGCTGCGCCCCTTTCTCGGGTGGGGTGAGGGGACGTCACCGGCGGGATGGTGTGCGGGTCGTCGTGCTCCGGCGGTGCCGGGAGAGGGCCTCCTGGCGGCTCAGGTGCGGGGGCTGACGGCGATGGTGAAGTCGGTGCCGTCTTCGAGCTCGACGCCGAGGGCGGCGGTGCGGGGGACGGGCCAGGTCTGGCGGATGCCCGGCTCGCCGGTGAGCCAGGTACGGATCCGCTCGGCGAACGCCTGGTGCGCCGCAGTGAAGGGAGCGGCGGCGGGCGGGAGGACGTCGCCGGTGGAGACGGTGACGGCCGCCAGCAGACCGTCGGCCAGCTGTACGGCGACGGTGCCGGGGGCGTCGGGGCGGATCACGGCGTCGGCGACGTCGTCCTGGGCGGTGAGCCAGGCGCGCAGCTCACCGGCGGTGGTGGCGCGCAGGGAGGCGTCGCGCGCGGCTTCGCGCTCGCGCGCGGCGTCGATCTCGGCCTGGGGGAACAGGGGCACGGGAACCTCCGGGGGATAGCCGCTTCGCGGCGGTCGGGTCGGGGCGGCGCTCGGGCCGGACACCCCCGCCACATGTTCATTAGTCTACCTTCAAGTTGTCGTTGAAGTCAAGTTTTATGTGTCACTCTTTCCTGGTTGAGCCGCTTCGCCATGCGGCGCCCGCCCGGCGGGCAGGCCGAACAGCTCATGGCCGCAGGCCCCCTCCTCCGCCACCCCTGGTGCCCCCCTCTGAAATGCGAAAACGACCCGTTGAGCCGGACCCGGGCGCGGCTGGAGCGCCGCAGCGGGGCGCACGCGGCCGACGCTGTGAGCCTTGCTCCGCACTGCCCGGCCGTTGCGACGTCGCGCCGCTGAGCCAGGAGGGGAAGGAGGCCCGGGCGTAAACCGACGGAGCGTACTGGCGGCGGGCGCCTTCGCCGCGCCCGTGCCGGAGCTGTCAGCCGGTGCCCACACGCGGCTCGACGAGGTGCTGCCGCTGCTCCTGGTCGCCGCCCGCAGCGCTGGGCGAGGCCCGGTCGGCGCCGCTCAGGCCCACCGACTGGCCACCGCTTGCGAGTTCGCGGCCCAGGTGGGCGGCGAGGTGGTCCAGGCGCTCGGTGGCCGAGGTTTCAACCGCCGCCCCCGCCCGCGGGGTTTCCGGCGGGCGGGGGCGGGGGTCAGGCGGTACGGGCCGCGCGGCGGGCGAGCATGCGGGCCTTGATGAGGTCCTGGGCGGGGGCCGTCCACTTGTGCCAGCCGGGGCCGTCGGTCCACTGCTGGTAGTGGCTGCGCTGCTCGATGCCGCAGTGGCGGCAGGACGCGGGAGCGGCCGGACGGATCACGGGCATGGGGCCTTTCGTTCGAGGCGGGGCGCCACCGGCGGGCCCGGCTTCAGGCTCCGGGGCCGAGGGTGAGGGTGTGCGTGGTGCCGTCGGTGAGTTCGATGCCCACGGCGGTGGTGCCGGGGACGGTCCAGGCGCGGGCGATGTCGTTCCTGCCGGCGAGCCAGGCGCGGATCTCGGCGAGCAGTGCCCGGGGGCTGGTACGGGCCTCACCGGCGGTGAGCTGCGCGGGGGGCGACCACCAGAAGCTGCGCCCCATCTCGTCGGTGCCGTCGGGCTTGGGGTAGCCGGGCAGTTCGCGGGTCAGGCCCATCTCGACGGCTTGGTTGGTGACGCCCAGTGCGGCGGCCACGTGGTTGATGTAGTAGCGCTTCTTCCTGGTGGCGGGGTCGGTGGTGGGGTCTGCGGGGAGCCAGCGTCCCCTGCCCTTGTCCCGGTTCTCCTCGATGAGACGGCCGTGGCGGTCGAGGTATCCCAGGGCCTTGCCCAGGGCGATGACGACGGCCGCCGGGTACAGGGGCCGGGTGCTGTCGAGGACGTCCGGGCCGAGCGGGACGCCGATGGCTTCGGCGACGGCGTGCAGGGCGGGTTTGTGGGCGGGGGGCTTGTTGCCGGTGGCGGCCTGGGCGGGGGGCTTGTGCCACTTCTGGGCGGCGCTGCGGCTGAGCCCGAAGGCGCGGCTGATGTCGCTGAGGCTGAGCGGCTCGGTGCGCCGGGTCAGGTCGATGCCGGGGGCAGGGGTGTCCATGGCTCCACTGTCTCTTATGGCTTGCAGGCGGTCGGGATGCGGCCCCGGAACGCGGGCCGGGGCGCGGACCGGCCGTCCGCGCGGTCACCGTCAGGGGGTGGTGAGCTTGGCGAAGGGCGTGAAGTCCACGACGGTGACCCGCTCGCCGGGCTCGACGGGGATCTCGGCGCGGTCGCGCGTCGCGAAGCCGCAGTGGCCGCTCCTGAAGCCGTCGGCCTCCTGGCGCAGGCGGCTGCACTGGAACCGCGCCGTGGTGGAGGCGAGGACGATCGTGCCCTTCCGGCACTGGGGGCAGGTGATCCGGCGGAAGTTGGGGCCGGGGTTCAGCATGGGTCACCTCGGAGGCGCGGGGCGGCTTGAGGGGCGTCGACCCCGCCAAATTGTTGACTCTTAAGACTATACAGGAAGAGGGGTAGTAATGCAAGGCTTAAGAGACGATTGGAGGTGCGGTGCGCCCTCGTGGCGGCCATTGCCGGGCGCCCGGCTGCGCTTTTGGGCCCGCTGCCGCGCGGCCCGTTCACCGCTCCCGCACGGGGATGCCGGTGTCCACCGGGGCCCAGGGGGTCCACTGGGCCTCGGGCGTTCCCGGGATCCCCTGCTGGAACACCAGGGCGCCCCGGCCCCGCGCCTCCATCTCCCGCACAGCCTCGCTCCGTGACCCGTACGCGAACACGGGGCCGGCCGGGATCCAGCGGACCCCGTACTGCGTCATCAGCGGCCGCCGGCCCGCCCCTTCGCATGCTCCGTGACGCCGGATGGTGCCGTCCTTGCGCGGCGCGACCTCGCTGAGGCAGACGCCGCAGCGTGTGGGCTCGTCGTCGTTCATCGCTTCCTCCTCCGGATCGCGCCGGCTTTCGCCGCCGGGCTCCTCACATCCTGTCGGACGTCGCCGCGCCCCGGGCTCGTGCGGCCCTCTGGGCCCGCGCCGGCCGCGGCGCCCGCCCTATGGTGCCGCCTCGACGAAGCCGGCGGTCGCCCGTACCCAGTCGCACCGGTCGACGTAGGCGTCCGGCTCGGCGGTGCACGAGAAGATGGCGCGCTTGAAGGCTTCGGCGCGCAGACCGTCGAAGCCGTACTGCTTCACGGCCTGCGCGCGGATCTCCTGCACCTCGTACGGAGTGACGAGATCGCCGGTTCCGTGCATCGAGAGGTAGAGGGCGAGGGCGGCGAAGCTCATGGTGTCCATGGGGAACCTCCGTTGCGGGTGCGGGGCGTGGTCGCCGGGGGAGGGCGGGCGGTACCGCCGGGTCAGGCGGCCCGGGGTGCCTGCGGGGCGAGGGTGTGCCACTGGCTGCCCCGGCCGGTGACGATCTCCATGGCGGGCCGGTGCTGCGGAAGCCCGGAGTCCTGGTGGGCGCGGGGCCCGCGGAAGCGGATCTCGCGGACCGTCGCGGGCCGGTCGTTGATGAGGATGAGGTCGCCGGGCTCAAGGTCCGGGTCGGAGAAGGGCTTGACCAGCCCGGCCAGCTCGGCCGGGTCCTGGTGCGCGCGGACCCAGTCGACGAGGTCGTCGATGGCGCTGTCGATCGCGCCGCGCTCGTCGTGATGGCGCGGGTAGTAGTCCTTGTCGGCGTCCTGGGCGAGGGAGTCGCGCGCAGCGTTCAGCTGCTTCACGAGCTCGGCGGCGTCGATCGGGCCGGTGGGCTTGGTGCGGGCCATCGGGTGCTCCTTGGGGTCGGGGTGCCTCCGGCTCTGCCGGTCGGCGGGTGAGGGGCTGTGCGGGGTGTACCGTCCCCGCCCTCTTGACTCTTAAGACTATACAGCAGGAAGGGAAAAGATGCAAGCCTTAAGAGTCGATGTGGTGTTTCGGGTGCCCGCTCGGACACGGGCGCTCCCCCGGCGGCGTCCGGGCCGGCTCCCACCCCGGGTTCAGGTGTTGCCCGCGGTCCCGGCCGCGACATTCGGGGATCGCGCGGCGGGGGAAGGCAGGCTGTCCACCGCGCGGTGTCCCCCTTCCGGCCCGGAGGTGAAGGCGTTTGTACGGTGCTCCGGCCGGGTGAGCGGTTGCCCCGCCGTCGGCCGCCTCAGTCCGCGGTGCGCGCCCCGGCGGTCCTCCAGCGGGAGCGGGGCCGTGTATCTCGGCCGTCGCGCCGCCCGACCCGCCCGCGCCGGGCGCCGATCCGCCGAGGGCCCCGGCGGGGAAGCGCATCACGGCGGTCGTGCCGCCGCCGCGGTGCCGGTGCGGGAAGCCGTCCGAGCGTCGCGCGGAGCCGTTCTGCCCCTTGTCGGGGAGGGGCGCCGGGGCGCGGTCCGGCCGCGCCCCGGGCGGGGTGTCGAGGGGGTGGTTCAGGCGCGGTTGAGGGTGATCGCGGCGAGCATTGGCGTGCCCCAGCGGTCCTGTCCGGCGACGGTGACCGCGATGGGCGCGGCGCGGCGGTTCCCGGAGCGGCCGTAGGTGCCGAGGAGGGGCGCGGTGACGGCGCTCACGGCGGTGCGGCCGGGGCCGCCGGTCCAGGTGACGGACAGCTCCCCGTCCTTCGTGCCGCGCCCGGTGGTGACGGAGAACTTCACGCCGGGGAAAGCCCGCCGCAGCTGCGCGCGCAGGTGGACGGCGGCGAACTTGTGCGGCAGGTAGGAGGTGGCGTACGCGCGCTCCTCGTCGCTGACGACGGGAACGACGGAGGTGTGGCGGACGTGGAGGTACGGGCTCGGGGTGCCGTCGAGGGCGAGCAGTTCGTAGCGGCGGGCCGGGCGGCCGAGGAGGGCGGAGGCGGTGCAGTGGCGGCAGTTGCAGGGCGAGACCAGCCACCGGCCGTGGGCCTCCTCCAGGGTGCCGCGGTAGGTCACTTCGGTTCCGGCGGGCAGGCGCAGTGCGAGGTAGGAGGCGGACGCGGTGGCGGCGGTGGTGGTGGTGTTCACGGGTCCTCCAGGAAGTTGGGGCGCTGCGCCCTGTTGACTCTTAAGACTATACAGATGGGCGAACTTTAATGCAAGTCTTAAGAGTCAATGATGGGGTGGTCGGGGAGTCCCGCCCGGGGCGAAGGCCGGCCCTGCCCCGGCGGACCGGCCGGATTCGCGGGCCTGTTGGGCGGCTCCGGCGGCCGTCCCCCGCTGCGCCCGGACCGCGTCCGCCTCCGTGTGCGCGCCGGGGGTGTCCGGGGTCAGGGGGCGGTGAGGACGTAGGTGTGGGTGTGGAGGGTGTCGGCGATGGCGTAGCGGGCGTGGATGCGGCCGTGGACGCGGTCCAGGGTGATGCGGGCGGCGCGGTGGCGGTGTGCGGTGCCCCGGAGGGAGGCGCGTACGTCGGCGGGACTCAGGCCCGGGGCGGGGGTCCGGGGGCTGCCGGTGGTGCTGCCGAGGAAGGCGCTGGTGCGGTCGAGGGCGCAGCGGTGGAGGGTCGCGCCGGTGGCCGGGCGGATGTCGAGCAGGCGCAACGCGTCGGGGCCGGTCAGCGGGCGGCCGGGCAGGGGCTTGTACGCGTCGGGCCGGGCGGGTGCGAAGGCGGCGCGGGTGTCGGCCAGCAGGCCGCGCACGGCGTCGTCGTCCAGCTCGTTCCCGGCCGGGGTGTCGCCGCCGGGGACGGCCCACCGCTGGGTGTGCCGCAGGCCCCGGTGCCAGGTCCGGCCGTCGCCGTCGCGGACGGTGTCGTGGTCGGCGAAGCGCCAGATGGCCGGGCGGGGTGTGGACGTCACGGGTACTCCTGGTGGGCGGGAGGCGGTTGCACGCCGTCCGGGGCGGTCGGGGAGATGCGTTTCGCGGGGCTGGCCGGGGCGGGCGCTCGGCGCGCCCGCCCCGGGCCTTCGCGGCTACTCGGCGGGGGCGATGGAGTCGGCGTCGACGGCGATGGAGCAGGCGTCCATGTCGAGCCGGACGGAGACGAAGCCAGGGATGCGGGAGGGGCCGTTGTAGACGCCGGGGAGCTTGCCGGAGCCCCAGACGATGCGCTGGCCGGGGGTGAGGGAGGAGGTGTTGAGCATGTCCGGGTCCTTCCGGTCGGGCGGAGCGGGAGGGGCTTTCCCCGCCCCCTTCTGACTCTTAAGACTATACAGAATGCCGAAAGGGAGTGCAAGTCTTAAGAGTCAACGAGAGGGGGCCCCGGTGCCGCGTCACGGCGGGAGCGGGGCCGCGTGCCCGCCTGTCCGCGGCCGGGCGCCAGCCGCCCGCCCCGCCCCCCCCGTGCGGTGCCCGTCGTCCCGGGTGCCGGCCCGCGCCCGGCGCTTTGCCGTGCGCCGGCCGGGCGTCGGGGCTGGGCACTTCCGCCGGTGTCCGGCCGGGCGGGATGGGGGGCGGCTGCTGCGCCCGGCTTCCCCGGGGCCGCTCCGGGTGCGCCGGAGCGGCCCCGGGGAAGGGGCGCTCAGGCTCCGGCCGGGGCCGGGGTGCGGGCGGGCAGGGGGGCGGGGTTGTCCATCGGGTTGTCGAGCTGGGCGTACCAGTCGTCGTCGTCGGCGAAGATCGTGCCGCACCCGGCGGTGCAGGCCAGCTGGCCGGGCTTGAGGGGCTTCTGGGCCTCGTGCACCGGCGGGTTGCGGTAGCCGACGGCGGAGCCGTGGTTGCAGAACCCGCGGTCGCGTACGGCGTGCCAGGCGTCGGCGTCGGCGTTCATCTGTGCCATCTCCAGGTCGGCGTCCAGGCGCGCGTTGTGGATCGCTTCGAGTTCGTCGCCGCCATTTTCGTCCGCGTACATCAGGCCCCCAGTGGTCTCTGTCTCGCCGTGTTGACTCTTAAGACTATACAGAATACTGAAAGGGAGTGCAAGACTTAAGAGTCAATGGGGGGTGTCGGTGTGCTGCGCCACGGCGGGGGCGGGATGGCGGACGCGCGCCCGTGCGAGGCCCGGCGTCAGCACCCGCCCCGCCGGGGTCCGTTGACGTCCGTACGGGCCGCGCCCCCGGCCTGCGCCCGTCCGGCGCCTCGTCGTCGCCGTGGTCGTCCGTCGCGCTCCGACTGCTCGCCGGGGCCGGGGTGCGATACGGCGTGGTGCCTGTGAGGGTGCCGTGGGGCCCCGGGCCGCCGGCCGGGGTGCCGGAGTTCCGCCCGCGATGACCCCGGGGCGGGCGGGTGCAGCGGAAGGAGGGGCGGCACCCCATCCCGTTATTGACTCTTAAGGCTTGCGTGATGCCCCGCATGACTGTATAGTCTTAAGAGTCAACAGGGACGGACTTCAGGGAGTGCCGACATGAACCGCAGCCTCACCCGCAACATCATCAGCGCGGCCCGCCGTACCCCGGACAGTGCCGAGTCCTTCACTCACCTCGTCGAGGTGGAACACCTCTTCCCCGCCGGTGCGTTCGGCGACGCCCCGGGCCGGTGGACCCCGGGGGAGGGCTTCACCGAGGTGGCGGGCGGGGCGTGGCTGCGGGTGAACGCGGACGGCACCCGTACGGCCGTGGTGACCGGGGTGGGCCCGAAGGAGCTTTCGGCGGCCGACGGCGGCCCGTGGACAGACGAGGAGGTCTGGACGGTCACGTCCGCCGACCCCGACGTCTTCGCCTGGCTCGGTGACAAGCCGCACCGGATCACCTGGGCGCTGGGGCGCGAGGATGTCGAGATCGTCCGCGAGCCGTACGAGGGGCACCCCGCCGAGGCGTGGGAGACCTACTGGTACTCGTTCGAGCTGAAGCACGGGTTCACCCCCGTGCGGCGCGGTGACGGCCGCTACACGCTGACCCTGGCGTGCGCGCCCAACGCCTCCTGGTGGAACGGCCCCTGGCCCCTGGTGTCCGCGAGCGACCGGATCCTGAAGTCGCACGGGGGCCGCGCCGCCGTCCGCACCGTCACCAGCGCCCACCCGTCGGCCACGCCCGCCACGGTGTACCGCATGCGGCGGCTCTCCCTGATCTGACCCGCGACGGCCCCCCGGGGTCCGGCAGATGCCGGACCCCCGCCGCCATGCACCCGGCGCGCCGGGCAGGGGCGTCCTGGCCCCCGGGTCATCTGGTGGTGTCCCCGGCCTGACCTGCCGCAACGTCCGCTGTCTCCAGGGCCAGGACTCGGGCGCGGTCGATACCTCGCTGGAGGCCGGCACGCCAGATCTCCCCGGTGGTGGTCACGAGAGCGGACAGCCGTTCGTACTCCGCGAGCGGCCCGACGAGCTGCTCCCGGCCGTCTTCGTCCACCCGCACCCTGGGCGGCGTGATCCCGGGGTGCTCGTCCCGCCAGGCCCGCAGCGCCTCGATCGCCTCTCTCGACGTCTCCCAGCACGCCGCGACCACGCGCGCCACCAGGGCACCGCCCAGCCGGGCCGGAACCTTCTCCGGGAAACCACCGTCCCGCGACCCCGGCCACCGCCCCTGATCCCACGCCTCCTCCGGTGCCTCCGGCCACCGCCGATCCCACCCCCGCGCCCGCAGCTCCTCCCCAACCCCGAACCCCACCAGCACATCCACCGTGTCCAGCAACAGCCCCTCCCCGCGCAGCCGCTGAACCTCCGTCCGCCACCCCGCCCGCACTCGCGCCGCCTCGCCCCGCAGCAACCCGTACGTCTGCCACCGAGGGGCCGACGACAGCACCTCACCCCGAGCCTTCTCCGCCTCCAACACCCCCTTCAACCCCGCCCGTACCCCGTGCCGCACGCTGACCGTAATCGGATGCTTCGCTGCTCGCCCCATAGGCTGAGCGCCTCCTTTGTAACTTGCAAGTCTCCGAACCCTAACGGTGAACACGGACGCGAACGGGCCCTTCCCCCAACAAACCTGAACCAACGTCACCGGGCCGGCAGGCGAATCACCGAACCCTCAAGATCAAAAACAAATGTTACAGAAAGTAGCCAACCCCGGAGAGCGCAAATCCTTTCACGAAAGCAAATACATCCACCCCCGAGCAACTCCGCAGCGCCAGCGGAGGAGTGACCCTCCCCAGCGGCCGGCGCGCAGCGCCGGCCAAAGGGCGCGCAGCGCCCCGCCCCCACCAGGGGGCGACAGCCCCCGAACCTCACACCGATACTCAACAACTCCGCAGCGCAGCGCAGGAGTTAACACTCCCCCCAACCCCAGGGCGCGCAGCGCCCCACCCGGCCACCCCGAGG
>NZ_JBDQQP010000003.1:0-511289 GCF_039888735.1 Streptomyces sp. CAU 1734 | reverse complement strand
AGTACACCACCAGCCTCGCCGGCAGCAACCGCTGGCGTTGCTCGGCCCGCCCGCACGCCGCCACCACCCGGTCCACCAAACCCGGCGGATACACCCAGGTCAGGAGACCAAGACCCGATAAGTCAGACACACTCGCAGCCACCTGAACCACCCCCGGGACCCACTACCAAACACAGTACGCCCACCACAAAGACAACGGCATTGGGCCTAGGCCGTCTCTTACGGCCTCGGCCTGAGTACGGCCGGCGGGGTGCGCGCCCCGCCGGCCCGGGCGGACGGACGGCGCCCGGCGGGAACTCACGCACACTCCGGCACGACCAACTCGGCGCGAAACACGTGGTGTTGATGAAGCCGGACGACGGAGGTCCCCAGTGGCAGAGATCAATCGGAGAAGCGCCGTGACGGCTGTGGCGGGTGCCGGGGCGGCCATCGGCCTGGGAGCGGCCAAGGCATCGGCGGCGCCCGCCGGACCCGCCGGGCGCCGGCCCCTCCGGGTGCACATCGTCGCTTTCGACGGGGTGGAGGAGTTCGATGTGTTCGGCCCGCTCGGGGTGTTCTCCGCCGCCCAGGGTCTCGGCCATCCGATCACCACACAGCTGGTCACCGGCGACCGGCCGGGCCGGATCACCGCGGGCTCCGGCACCGAGGTGACGGTACCCGGTGCGTGGGATCCCCGGTCGGCGGATGTGATCGTGGTGCCCGGCGGCGGATTTCCGCAGATGGAGGGATCGGGGATCTGGTCGGAGATCAAGAAGGGGGTTCTCACCGCCGCGCTGCGGCGGGCGGCCCGCCCCTCGCTCACCTTCTACGGGGTGTGCACGGGAGTGGTCGTGCTCCACGCGGCGGGACTGATCGGCACCCGGCCCTGCACCACACACGCGGGTGCGAAGAAGTATCTCCGGGACCGCGGTGCCGATGTGCGGGATGTACGGGTGGTGGACGACGGCACGCTCGTCTGCGCGGGCGGTGTCAGTTCGGGGATCGACGGCGCGCTGTGGCTGGTGGAGCGTGAGCTGGGGTCGAAGGCCGCCGCACAGGTCGAGCGGCTGCTGGAGTTCGAGCGGCGGGGCACGGTACTGCGCGCGGAGGACTGACGGGGGGAGCGGGTGGCGGACGGGCTCCGGGCCCGTCCGCCACCCGTTCGGCTTCCGTTCAGGCGGCGATGGCCGGACAGCCGCCGCCGGGCGGCGGACCGGCCGTGAGCGCGGCGGAGGTGCCGGGGCCGCCGGCCG
Organism: Streptomyces sp. CAU 1734; assembly: GCF_039888735.1. Lineage (NCBI taxonomy): Bacteria > Bacillati > Actinomycetota > Actinomycetes > Kitasatosporales > Streptomycetaceae > Streptomyces > Streptomyces sp. CAU 1734. Next base: position 510,057 of record NZ_JBDQQP010000003.1, on the reverse strand, counting down.
TCTCGACGATATCGGCGTTCTCGGCCCGGACCAGCTGGGCCGCGAGTGCCAGCCGGGCCCGCGCGACCCGGGATCGCACGGTGCCGACCGGACAGCCGAGCACCGCCGCCGCCTGGGCGTAGGGCAGACCGGTCAGCTGGGTGAGGACGAACGCCTGGCGGCGGTCGTCGGGGAGGAGGGAGAGGAGTTCGGCGAGCGCGACGCCCTCGTCGAAGCCCGGCAGACCGCGCGGCTGGGCCGATTCGGCGACCGACTGCCAGTCGTCACAGCCGCTGGTTCTCGGCCTGGCGGCGGCATGGCGGAGGCTGTCCACGACCGTGCGGCGCGCTATCGACAGCAGCCAGGTGCGGGCCGAGGAGCGGCCCTCGAAGCGGTGGAGGCTGCCGAGCGCGCGCAGAAAGGTGTCCTGGGCGAGGTCGTCGGCGAGCTGGGGGTCCGCGCTCAGATAGGCGACATAGCGCCATACGTCGTGGTGGAGCGCCCGGATGAAGCGGTCGACCGCCTCCGGGTCGCCCTCCCGCGCGGCGAGGGCGAGGTCGGTGACCGTCGCGTCGGCGGACGCGTGGGCCGACACCGGGGCCGACACGGGACCGGTCACGGAACGGGTCCCGGCCGCGGAACGGGTCGCGGAACCGGTCGGGGACGCGGTCGCGGGGTCCGTGCGGCGGACGCCGGTGGGGTGCGGTGCGGTGATCAGGGCAGGAGTCATCGCCTGAGGTCCTTCACGGAGAAGAGGCCCGGCGCCGCCGCAGGGGCGGATTCGCCGGTACGCGTGGGACCGGCTCCGCGGAAGGGCGGGCCGGGTGCCCGGGACGCGCGGCAGGGCCTCGCGACGCCGGGAATCCGCTGTCAGAGGACAGCAGTTCCCGGTGGCGGGCCCCGTGAGGTGATGGCGTGGGCGAGCAGCAGCAGCCGGGGCCTGCGGACCCGGTCACCCCGGCGGGGCCGTAAGGGCCGGGGTCCCGGCGCGGGGACCACCGGACAGGGCATGGGCCGCAGCGGTACGGCGAGCCATCCGGCGACGGCACGGGCGATCCGGTGCGCGGCCCGCTCCCCGTGACCGAGCCAGAGTCCGCACAGGACGGCGGCCAGCAGGTGGGCGGCGAGCATCCCGGATGGCGACATCTCGCCCATGTCCCAGCCCGCCGCCATGCCCTGCGGCCCCGGATCCGCGCCCAACGGCCCCATGATCGATGCGGAATCGGCCGCTCCGGAGGGCGGTGTGGCCCCCTGCGCCAGGTGCGGGGTGGAACCGTGCCCGGCGTGATGACCGGCGTGGGACACCGCGACCGCCGGGGCGGACGGCGCCGTCCCGGATTCCCCGGGGCATCCGCAGATCAGCGCGGAGACCCAGCGGCGCGCCAGGGACCCCGCGCCGGTCGCGGACGGGTGAACGGCCGCCTGGGAGAAGGAGAAAGCGGCATGCAGGCCCGCCTGTACGGTCACGGCCGCCGCGGTGACGGAGAGCAGACCGCGTTCCCGGCCGGCCAGGGCGGCGGCCACCGCGGCGGTGACCGCGAAGGCGGTCACAACACCCTGCCACGGCACGGCTGTTCCCGACATGAGCACATGGCCCACGGCTGCGGGCAGCACACAGACGGCCGCGAACACCGCGGCCCTCACTGCGCGAGAACACCTGTTCCCAGTCATGGCGGGCCCATCGTCGCATCCGTGCGGGCCGGATGATCCAGAACTCGCCGAAAATTCCGGACCGTCCGGCAGCCGTCCCGCGTGTGAGATGCGCCACGAGAACCCGGGGGAACCAACGGCCCCTTCCGTACGACTGAATGGCGTTGAAGGCAGCGGAGTCCACCGGCCCCGAGGGGGTCTGCCGCATGCGGAAACGGAGGACCGGTGAAGGCGGAGCGGAGTGCCACGGCCGTGGACAGTCCGGGCGATCACCGGCTCACGGCACTGCTCACCTGTGCCATGGCCGTCTCGATGCTCCAGCTGTTCCTGATCGGCGCGCTGGCCCCGGAACTCGTGGACGGGCTCGGCCTCTCGGCCACAACCCTCGGTCTCACCACCACGGTCGGCTTCGGCACCGCGGCGCTGCTGTCGCCGGTGGGCGGGCGGCTGGTGGACCGGATCGGGCCGCGGCGTTCGCTGGTGGCGCTGCTGGTACTGGCCGCCGTCGCGCTCGCGCTGATCGGCGCGGCCCCGGGCCCGGGGCTGCTCCTCGCCGCGGTCGCGCTGGGCGGGCTGCCGCAGGCACTCGCCAATCCGGCCACCAACAAGGCGATCCTGGCCACCGTCCGCCCCGAACGGCGCGGCGCGGTCACCGGGATGAAGCAGTCCGGTGTGCAGCTGGGCGCCTTCGCGGCCGGACTGCCGCTGGCGGCGCTGGCCGGCGGGCTGGGATGGCGGGCCGCGCTGTGGACGGCGGCGGGCGCGGCGCTGGCGGCGGCCGTCTGGACGCTGCGGGCGCTTCCGCCGGACCAGGCCGCCGCGAAGCCCCCGGCCGGGCGGATCGTGCTGCTGCCGCGCGGCGATCTGGCCTGGCTCGCCGTCTTCTCGCTGCTGCTCGGTTCGGGGATCGCCTCGCTCAACACCTATCTCGCGCTCTTCGGCACCGATGAACTGGGCATGACTGCGGGCACGGCGGCCGGGCTGGTGGCGGTCCTCGGTGTGGCGGGCATCGCCGGCCGGGTGAGCTGGTCCCGCTCGGCGGTGCCCGGCCGCGCCGAATGGCTGCCGGGATGGCTCGCGGTGGGCGCGCTGACCGTCCCCGCGCTGCTGGCCGGCGCCTTCCACGCGTCATGGCTGGTGTGGCCGGCGGCGGTTGCCGTCGGGCTGTTCGCCATCCCGGGCAACGCGGTCTCGATGGTCCTGGTCATCCAGCGCGCCGCCCCGGGCCGGGCCGGACAGGACTCGGCCCTGGTCTCCGCCGGCTTCTTCGCCGGTTTCGCCGTGGGCCCGCCGCTGTTCGGAGTGCTCGCCGAGGCGGGACGGTACGGCGCCGGCTGGATCCTGGTGGCGGCGGAGTTCGCCGGCGCGGGCGCGGTGGCCCTCCTCTGGGCGGTACGCGACCGGGCCCGGCGGACCGCGCCCGCGCGGTGACGCGGAGCGCGGATGCCGCTCGGCGCCGTACGGGCGAGGGGGCGGCGGGGTCGCCCCCACCGCGACGCCGTGTCCCCGCGCACCAGGCGCGGCGAGCGGGACGGGCCGCCGGAGCCGGCGGCCCCGGTGACGTACGGCGAACGAACAGGGCCGCGCACAGCGGCGGGTGCGAGCGGGGGCGGACCGGGCCGGTGGTGTGCGCGGCGGCGGCGGGATCGCCGGAAGACAGCGACGACCGGCCCCGGCGCCGTGTTCGTACACACGGGGACGGGCCGGCCCGCCGGACCCGGGTCGCACGGGGCACGCGGACAGGACCACGCGCGGCGGCGGGAGGGCCCGAGGCGGGCCGGGCGGCGGCACCGCGGCCGTACACACACGAGGACGCACCGGCACGAGTACGGCCCGCCGGACCCGAGTGGTACGCGGGCGGGAGGGCCCGAGGCGGGCCTCACGGCGCCCCCGTATCCGCACCCGGCCCGCACCGTGCCCGCCGGGTGCCGGACCCGGGTGCCGCGCGGGGCGGTCGAGGCGGAGGGAGCCTGCCGCGAGGCCGCATCCGTACACGGCGGGACGGACCGGCGCGACGCCGGGCGCGACGCGCCCGATGGAGCCGTGGACGGCCGCCGCACCGGCACACCGCGAGAAGACCTCATCCGGCAGAACGGCGGGAGACCACTCCATGACCTCATCCGACTGGGCCGCATCCGCCCTGGACTCCGTGCTCGACCGGGTGGCGGAGGGGCGCGGGGAGGTCGGCTCGCGGTTTCCGCTCTTCGCCGATCCCGCGACGGGACGCTGGACGACCACCGGGCGCGGAGCCTGGACCGGCGGGTTCTGGGCGGGGCTGCTGTGGCTGCGGGCCCGGCGGACCGGTGCGGCCGAGGACCGGGCGGCGGCGGCCTCGTGCACGGTGCGGCTGGCTCCCTGGGCCGGGGCGGACACCGCGACCCGGGGGCTGATCCTCTGGTACGGCACGGCTCTGGCACCGGACGAGCCGGCGGCGGTGCGGATACGGGAGGAGGGAGCCGCGGCCGTTCTGGCGGATGTCGATCCGGTGCTCGGGGTGGTGCCCTGGGGCTCGGCCTTCGGCGGGCCGAGGCTGGTGTCCCGGGCCGACGCGGTGCCGGGGCTCGTGCCGCTGCTGGCGGGCGCGGGGCCGGGCGGTCCGGAGGCGGCGGCGGCCCAGCTGCGCGGCACCCTCGGGGTCTGTCTGGGCGGGCACGGCGGCGAACAGCCGCCGGACGGCCGGCTCGTGGTGCCCGCCTGGGTGCATGAGGCGGACGGTTCCCGGCGGGCCTGCGAGGATCCGCCGGCCGGCTGGAGCCGGGGGCGTGCCTGGCTGCTGCTGGCCGTGGCGGACGCGCTGCTGCGGCCCGCCGTCGCCGCCGTGCCGGCCGGGCCCGGTGAGCCGGCGTGGCCCCTGGCCGAGGTGGCCGGCGCTCTGCTGGCCGGGGGCGTACCGCCCGGACCGGACGGACCTTCGGCTGTTCCGCCGGCGAATGAGCGGGTGCCCGATGGGCCGCTGGACACCTCGGCCGCCGCGATCACCGCCGTGGCGCTGCTGAAGCTCGCCCTGGCCGCCGGGCCGGGCGCCGCCGCGGACCGGTACACCGGCCGGGCGTCGGCCGTTCTGCGGCGGCTCACCCGGCACCATCTCTCCGGGCCGGGGCAGGGCCGCCCGCCGGGGATGCTGCTCGACGGCTGCTATGACGCGGCCGGCCCGACGGCGGTCCGGCACGAGCTGATCTGGGGTGACTTCTTTCTGGCGCTGGGGCTGGCCGCGCTCACCGGGCGGGTCTGCCTCCGGGAGGTCTGACCCGGCGGCCCGCGGCGGAGACCGGCGCCGCTCAGGCGTACTCGCGCAGCACCCGGCGGGCCACCGAGGTGATGTGCAGCTCGTCGGGGCCGTCGAGCACCCGCGCGGTGCGGCCGGAGCGGAAGAGCGCGGGCAGCGCGGTGTCCGGCCCGAGGCCCGCCGCGCCGAAGACCTGGATGGCCGAGTCGGTGACCCGCTGAAGCATCCGGGCGGCGGCGACCTTGGCGAGCCCGGACTCGACCGCCGCGTCGAGGCCCGCGTCGAGCCGGGCCACGGCCTCGTGGACCAGCGGCCGGGTGGTGCGCAGCGCGAGCAGTGCCTCGAAGACATGGCACTGGACGAGCTGGTGGCCGGCGAGCGGCCCCCGGGTGCCGGTGCGGGTGACCGCCCGCTCGCACATGAGGTCGAAGGCGCGCTGGGCCTGGCCGAGCCAGCGCAGCGCGCGGAGCGTACGGCCGAGCTGGAGTCTCTCGCCGGCGATGTCCAGGGCCCGGCCGGGTACGCCGAGGAGATGGCCGCCGTCGACGGTCACCCCGTCCAGGACGATCTCGAACTGGCCGCCCGCGCCGAGCACCGGCAGTTCGCGCACCACGCGGAAGCCCGCCGACGTGGTGGGCACCATCAGCAGGGAGAGCCCCTCACGGTCGCCGTGCGCACCGTCGGTGCGGGCCAGGACAGTGACCAGATCGGCGCCGGCGGCGCCGGAGACGAACCACTTGCGGCCGGTGATCCGCCAGCCGCCGTCCGGCAGGGGCTCGGCCCTGGTCTCGGTGGCGAAGGGATCCGTACCGGGAACGTCCGGTTCCGTCATGGCGTAACAACAGCGGAGTTCACCGGCGACCAGCGCCCTCGCGTACCGGTCGCGCAGTGCCGCCCCGCCGTGCCGGCGCAGCATCAGCACATCCAGCAGGGGCGCGGAGCCGAGGGCGGCCGGGCCGTGGTCGCTGGCGCCCTCGGCCTCGGCGAGGGCGGCGTACCGGCGCAGGGAGAGCCCCCCGCCGCCCAGTTCGGCGGGGAGCGGCAGCGCCCACACTCCCTCCGCGCGGGCCTCCGCGCGCAGCTTGCGCAGGACGGCCGCGGCGGGCGGACCGCCGGCGTCCAGTACCGCCTCGGCCGGCATCACCCGGGTCCGCACAAAGGCCGACACGCGCTCGCGCGTTTCCGAGGCGTCCTCCTCCCGGCCGCCCGACGGCGCACCGCCTCGATTCGCCATGTCACTCCTGCCCTTCACCCGGGAACCCGGGGGAACACTCGTCCGACTGTCTCTCCGCGGAACTGGTCGGGTGACATCCCCGGTGAGTTCCCGCGTTGGGCGACATATCCGGGAGCCGGTCCTGCCGCGCCCCGGAGAGGAGAGGCATGGCGACACCATTCACCGGCCCGGCCGCGGCACCGCTCGCCGGGCTGCGCTTCGACGCGTCGGGGCCACCGGAGATCATGAGCGTGGTCACGGACCATCTCGGACTTCTCGGCGCCCGGGCGGACGGCCCCGGACGGCGGGATTCCGCCGGGCACACCGCACTGACCGGCGGCGGCTTCGAGCCCGCCGAGACACACACCCAATGGGCCGGCTTCGCGGGCGAGGTGACCGACGAGGCCACCGCGCAGGCCGTCACCGGCGTCATGGCGGTGCACGGCCGCCGCGACGGCGCTCCGCGTGCCCTGGCGGCCGACTACACCGCCACCGCGACCGGCGTCCTGACCGTGCAGGCGCTGCTCGCGGGTCTGCTGGCGCAGGCGCGCGGCGGCCCGGCCGTGAAGTCGGCGACCAGCGCCGACCGGGCCGGGCTGCTCGCCGTCTCGCAGTATCTGGCGGCGGCCGGGGCGCCGGAGCCGGAGGCCACCGGGATCGCTCCCGGCGGACCGCCGTTCACCTCGGCCGACGGGGTGGTGTTCGAGCTGGAGACGCTGGACGCCGGGGCGTGGGCGGAGTTCTGGCGGGCCGTCGGGGCGCCGGAGTCCGCGGTACGGGAGGGATGGCGGCCGTTCCAGTTCCGGTACGCCACCGCTTGCGCCCCCTTCCCCGGGGAGTTGCACACCGCCGTGCGCGGCCGGCCCTGGGCGGGGATCCGGGAGGCGGCCGAGCGCTCCGGGGCGCAGGTCTGTGCCCTGCACACGCTGGCCGCCCGCGCCGCCGAGCACGACCACGCGCCGCCGTGGACCCTGACCCCGCTCGGCTCGTTCGCCGGCGGCCGGGGGGACGGCGGGCCGCCGGCCGGCCCGGCGCCGCTCGCCGGGCTGACGGTGCTGGAGGCCGGGCGGCGGATCCAGGCACCGCTCGCCGCCCAGCTGCTGAATCTGCTGGGCGCCGAGGTGATCCGGATCGAGCCGCCGGGCGGCGATCCGCTGCGCGGGATGCCGCCCGCCTGTTCCGGTGTCTCCGCCCGCTGGCTCGCCCTCAACCGGGGCAAGAGCGCGGTCGAGGTGGACATCAAGTCGGCCGGCGACCGGGAGCGGCTGCGCGAACTGGCCGCCGGGGCCGATGTGTTCCTGCACAACTGGGCGCCGGGGAAGGCGGCCGAGCTCGGTCTGGACCATCCCGATCTCGCGGCCGTGAATCCGGCGCTGGTCTACGCCTACACCGGCGGCTGGGCCGGACGGCTGCCCGGTGCGCCGATGGGCACGGACTTCATGGTCCAGGCGCGCACCGGTGTCGGCGAGGCCGTCCGGCCGGCGGACGAGCCCCCCGTACCGTCCCTGATGACCCTGCTGGACGTGCTGGGCGGGCTGACCGGCGCCGAGGCGGTGCTGGCCGGGCTGCTGCTGCGGGAGCGGACCGGGCGCGGTGCCCGGGTGGATTCCTCCCTGCTCGGGGCGGCCGATGTGCTCACCGCCCCCGCTCTGCGACGCGGCGCCGAGGGCGGCTCCTTCAGGCGGCCCGCCGGATTCCGCCGTCCGCTGCGCACCGCCGACGGCTGGATCGCGGTGGCCGACTCCGCCGCCCGCGCCGCCGCCGGACACGATCTGCGCGCGAGCTCCACCGGATCGGCGCTGGAGCTGCTGCGCTCCAGGGGCCTGTCCGCCGCGGCGGTCACGGCCGATCTGGCCGGACTTCCGCACGACGCCCGTTTCCAGGGCGTGATCACCCGTGACCCGCACGGCGCACCCGCCGTCCCGGCCCCTTGGAGTTTTCTGTGACCGTCCCGCTGCGCGATCTGCTCCCGGCCGCCCTGCGCCGTTCCTGGGTTGTCGACGGCACCTGCCCCGACCTGGACATCTACAGCCTCTACCGGGCTCGCCAGATCGCCGATCCGCACCACACGGCGGTCATCGACGCCAAGGGGAAACTCTGTTACACGGCGCTGGACCGGAAGGTGCGATGTCTGGCCGCCGGGCTGAGAGACCTCGGCATACGGCCCGGGGACGTGGTCGGGGTCCAGCTCCCGGCGGTCCGGGCGGCGGTCATGGCCGATCTGGCGCTGGCCGCGCTGGGCGCCGTGAGTCTGCCCTTCCCGGCCGGGCGGGGCAGCCGGGAGGCCGTCTCCCTGCTGGGGCGCTCCGGCGCGGTGGCGGTGATCGCGTCGATCGACCACCGGGGGCAGTCGCATGCCGCCGATCTCCACGCCCTGCGGACGGAACTGCCCGCGCTGCGCGAGGTGGTGGCGGTGGGTCCGGGGACCGCGCCGGAGGGGACGGTGGCGTTCGCCGCGCTGCTGCGGTCCGATGCCGCCTCCTTCTCCGCGGTCCGTCCCGACCCGGACACGGCGGCCCGCATTCTGGTCTCCTCCGGTTCGGAGGCCGAGCCGAAGATGGTGGCGTACTCGCACAACGCGCTGGCGGGCGGGCGCGGCAATTTCCTGGCGTCGCTGATACCGGAGCGCGGCACCCCGCCGCGCTCGCTGTTCCTGGTGCCGCTCGGGTCCGCGTTCGGCTCCAACGGAACGGCGGTGACCCTGGCGCGGCACGGCGGAACGCTCGTCCTGCTGGACCATTTCACCCCCGACGCGGCCCTGGCCGCGATCCGCGAGCACCGGCCGACGCATGTCTTCGGCGTACCGACCATGGTGCGGATGATGCTGGAGAGGCTTCAGGACGCCCCGGCCGGCGAGCTGCCCGCGCCGACGGCGCTGATCCTCGGCGGCTCACCGCTGGACGAGGCGACGGCGACGGCCGCCGCGCGGGCCTTCGGCTGTCCGGTCGTCCATCTCTACGGATCGGCCGACGGGGTCAACTGCCACACGGGACTGGGCGGTACGGGGGACGGCGACGGCGCGGGAGAGGCCGGCCGTACGGAAGAGGGCCGTACGGAAGAGGGCCGTACGGGAGGAGCCGGCCGTACGGGAGAGACCGGTACGGCCTCGGCGGATGCCGGGCCCGGGGTGGCCGTGGGCCGCCCCGATCCCCGGGTGGCGGAGATCCGGATCACCTGCCCCGAGACCCATCAGCCGCTGGCCGGCGGGGAGATCGGGGAGATCGTGGCGCGCGGCCCGATGACCCCGCTCTGCTATGTCGGCGCCCCGGAGCTGGACGCGCGCTACCGCACCCCCGAGGGGTGGGTGCGGACGGGGGATCTCGGACTGCTCGGCCCGGACGGGGTGCTGCGGGTGGTGGGCCGGCTCAAGGATCTGGTGATCCGGGGCGGGGCCAACATCAGCCCGGCGGAGGTGGAGGGGGAGCTGATCACCCATCCCGGTGTCCGGGACGTGGTCTGCGTCGGGGTTCCGGACGCGCTGATGGGCGAACGGCTGGCCGCGTGTGTGGTGCCCCGGGCGGGCGGCGCGCCGGAGCTCGGCGAGCTCTGCGGTCATCTCACCGGCCGCGGGGTGGCCCGGGCCAAGCACCCGGAGCGGCTGCTGGTGGTGGCGGAGCTTCCGCTGACACCCGCGGGGAAGCCGGACCGGCAGGAGCTGCGGAGACTGGCGGCGGTGCCCGAGTCCGTATGAGCGACCGGGGAGGGAGCCGAGGCGGCGGCTCCCTCCCCGTCACCCCTTCCCCCGAATTCCGGTTCCGGGGGAGGTTCCGGTTCCGGCTGCGGGGGGGTTTTCAGGAGGCGGCCATCGCCTTCCTCAGCTCGTCGGCGGCCTTGCGGTGCACGGAGCCCAGATCCAGGTCCCTGCCGGGGAAGTTGGCGATCTCGACCTGCTTCGCACCGGAGTCGGGGAGCACGGTCCCGGTCGACATATGGGCGTTGTCCAGCACCAGTCCGGGCTTCTTCGCGGAGAGTTCGGCGAGCTGTCCCGGGGTCACGGCCTCGGGGCCGTAGGTGCCGACCACCCGGGCGCCCGCCATCTTCGCCGCCCACGCGGTGAAGACCTGGGAGACGACGGCCGGGCTCCGGCCGCCGGGCCAGGCCGCCTTGAGCTCCTTCACCAGGCGGTCGTGACCGGTGCCGAAGTCGGTGTTCCACTTCGCCGCGGCGTCCGAGGTGCCGAAGAGCCCGCCCAGCCGGTTGACCTCGGCGGTGATGTTCCCGGCGTCGTTGTCGAGTTTGACCTCCACGAGCTTCGCCGATGAACCGGCCGCCTCCTTGATCTTCTCCGCGTACGGTTCGAACGGGGCGTACAGCACGAAGTCCGCCTTGGCCACGGCCGCCAGATCGGACGGCTTGGGGTCGTAGTCGGGGGCGTGGCCCACGGACGACGGGACGATCACCGTGATGTCCTCGGCACCCGCCGCCTTGGCGAACGCGCCCTCCCAGGTGGTGGTGGCGACCACCACGGGCTTGTCCTTCCCGCCGTGGTCCCCGCCGTGCCCGCTGTCGTGCCCGTCGCCGGAGGAGCCGTTGGTGGTGTCGCCTCCGCAGGCCGCGGTCAGCAGCAGCGCCGCGGTCAGTGCGAGGAGGGAAGGGATGCGGCCGGGGGGACGTGCCATGAGCTGATTCTCCGTTCGGGGATGAGATGGACGGCGAGGACGACCGCCCCCGCCGTCAGGACGAGGACGGGACCGGGCGGCCAGTCCAGCCAGAGGGCGAGCAGGAATCCGGTCGCGTTGACGGCGATCCCGATCCCGACGGCCCAGAGGGTGATGGATCGCAGGGAGGAGCCGAGACGGCGCGCGGCCAGCGCGGGCAGCAGCGTCAGGGCGTCCACCAGGAGCGCTCCGGTCAGCTTGATGGCCCCGGCGACGGCGACCGCGACCAGGACGAGAAGGACGAGGGTGAGCGCGCGCACCGGTACGCCGGAGCACTGGGCGAGCTCACGGTCGTACAGCAGCAGGGCGATGTCGCGGCGGCGCCACCACATCAGCGCGGGCAGCACCGCGGCGAGTGCGCCGAGTACGTACAGATCGGCGCTGCCCACCGAGAGGATCGAGCCCCACAGCAGGGCGAAGGCGCCGGAGGCGTTGACCCCGGAGACGGAGAGCAGCAGCAGGGCCCCGGCGATGGCCAGGCTCATCAGCAGCCCCATCGCGCTGGACAGCCCCTGCGGGGTCCGGGCCAGCGGGGCGACCCCCGCACCCGCCAGCGCACAGGCCACCAGGGCGCACAGCATGGGGTCCAGGCCGGTCAGCAGCCCAACCGCGATACCGAGCAGTGCCATGTGCATCATGGCGAACCGCACCGGCATGATGTCGAGGCCGACGATGATCACCCCGATGACGGGGAGTCCGACCGCCGCCAGCAGCAGCGCCAGTCCGGCCCGCTGCACGGGGACCAGCTGGAGGAGTTCGCCCACATCGGCCGCGAGGTTCACCGGATCTCCCGCAGTTCTCCGGCCGCCATCTCCAGTACCCGGTCGCACCGTTCGGCCAGCGACCGGTCATGGGTGACGACCACCAGGGTGACGGGCAGCGCGGTCAGCGCGTCGGCCGCCTCCCGCTGTCCGGCGAAGTCGAGTGCTGCGGTGGGCTCGTCGGCCAGCAGCACCCCGGCGCCGGCCGCGACACAGCCGATCGCCCTCGCGAGATACATGCGCTGCAACTGGCCGCCGGAGAGGGTGTGCAGCGGGCGTCCGGTGAGGGCGCCGACGCCCAGCCGTTCCGCCGCCTCGGCGGCCTCGGGACCGGACGAACCGGAGGCCAGCAGCTCACGGCCGAGGAGCGGGAAGCGCCCGGCGGCCGGTTTCTGCGGAATCCAGGCGCAGGCGCGCCGCCGCCGGGCCCATTCGGCCGGGGAGCGGGCGTCCCGGCCGCCGACCAGGACCGTCCCGGCGGAGTGGGGGTGGAGTCCCAGCAGGGCGCGGAGCAGCGTCGTCTTGCCGGAGCCGTTGGTGCCGGTGAGGGCCACCCGTTCGCCCGCCGCGATCTCCACATCGGCCGCGCGGACCGCCTCGACTCCGCCGTGCCGGCAGGTGACACCCCGCATGTGTATGTCCAGCCCGCCCATGCACATGCCTCATCTCCGCTCGCCCGTATCCGTGCGGAGATAGTCGGACGCGGGGCGCATCGGGTTCCCGGGCGGGATGTTCGGGTTTTCCGGGGAGTACGGAAGCGGCACGGGAGGCGGTCGCGGGGAGGGGCGCTGAGGTGCGCCGGAAGCCGGCCGGCCGGGCGCGGGTCATTCGCTCCGGACGGCCGCCTCCGGGGGATTGGGACAGCCGCAGCGGTCACAGCCGTCCGCGACCGGCGCCGCTCCCGCCGGTTTCAGCAGCGGGTCGATACCCGCCCGCAGGTACTGGAGCAGCGTGGCGTCCGGGACGGCGACCAGTGCCGGGGTGCGGATGGCCGTGCGCAGCAGGGTGGTGCCGAGCAGCCAGGCGGAGAGCAGTTCGGCGCGCAGTTCGGCGTCCGGGCCCTCCAGACGCCCGGCGAAGCGCCCCGAGAAGACCTCGGCGATCTCGTCGCGGAGCCGTCCGACGGCCTCCTCCCGGTCGGAGGAGCGGAGCACCGACAGCACCGGATGCGGCACCTCCGGCTCGCCGGGGGCGTTGGAGACGATGTCGCGGACCCACTCGGCCACCTCCTCCAGCGGCAGCCGGCAGAGCGGTTCGAACATCGCGGTACTCGTCGAGACCGCTTCGAAGAGTGCTTCTTTTGAGCCGAAGTAGCGGTAGACGAGGGCCGCGTCCACACCGGCGTCCCTGGCGATGTCGCGAACGCTGGTGCCGCTGTAGCCGTACCGCCCGAAGCGCAGGGCGGCGGCGTCCGCCAGAGCGGCACGCGTACCCGCCGCACCCTGCTTGCGGGCGGGCGAGGAGGGAATCCCGTCCGGCCCGGGTATGCGCGTTCCGTCCACCTGTCATACCTCCGCTGGCAACCCGTGCCGCGCCTGCTCCCGGCACGGCGCTTCCCTGTCCAAAAGTCATCGAACGTTGTCACCCGTCGTTGACCTCGCGATGAGTCCAACCATACTTTTCCGTAACGGGTGGTGACGCCGCATGCGATCTCCCGCACTTCCCCGCCGGACAACGGTGTCCGGACACTCTCCACGGGGCGCCCGCCCGACAGCCCCCGGAGCCGGCGGCCGGCAACGGCACATCGCGGCCGGTGGCACCGCCACCGGCGCCTCCGCGCCGCTCCCGGCCGTCTCGCGGACCGGCCGCGGGCGCCTCCTCCCCCTCGTGGCAGAGCCGCAAACACACCAGCGGCACAACCCCCGACCGAAAGGCCGTATTCGTGCGGATCCTGATCACCACCCTCGGCAGCCCCTCACACGGACGCGCCCAACTGCCCCTCGCACGAGCCCTCGCCGCGGCGGGCCACGAGGTCGTGGCGGCCACCACCCCGCCCGTCGCCCCGGTCTTCGAGCGGGACGACGTGCGGGTGGTGAGCTGTATCGACGACGTACTCCCTGGCTACCACGTCATGGCCAGGCTCAGGGAGATCTCCGAGGATCCCGCCCTGGACGACGAACAGCGGCAGACCGGGCTGATGAACGCCATGTCGGAGTCCATGACGGGGGCGATGGCCGAGGAGCTCCTCGGCGCGTTACTCCCCCTGGCGCGGGACTTCCGGCCCGATGTCGTCCTTCGCGACGGCATGGACATGGGCAGCGTCCTGATCGGCGAACTGCTCGGCGTCCCGCAGCTCCCGACCCCCTCCGGGTCCAGCAACTCCTTCGACCCGGCCACGCTGCTGCCGGGCCTCAACACCCTGCGGGAGGCCCGCGGTCTGCCCGTGCGGGAGGACCCGTTGTCGATCATCCCGTACGGAAGGATCGACTACGTCCCGCAGGACTACTCCTTCGCCAGGCATCTGCCGCACTCCTGGGCCTACCGGCAGACGGTCGATGTGGACCGGGGCCATGTCCTGCCGGAGTGGATCGCGGACCTGCCCACCGACCGGCCGCTGGTCTTCGCCGCCACGGGCACCGCGCTGCCCCTGCTCCACGAGAAGCTCGGCACCGGTGCCGGCACCGACGCGGTGCGGGCGCTCGGCATGCCCGACCCGGCCGAGACCCTGCGGTCGATCATCGCGGCGGTGTCCCGGCTGGAGGAGTGCACCGTCATCGTGGCGACCATGGGAATCCCGGCCGACACCGGCGGGCTGCCTCCGCATGTCCACACCGCCGAGCGGCTGCCGCAGCCGCTGCTGCTGGAGTCCGTCGATCTGTTTCTGACCCATGGCGGGTTCAACAGCATCCGGGAGTCGCTGCGCACCGCCACCCCGATGGCCGTCCTGCCGCAATTCGGCGACCAGCACCCCAACGCGGTCCGCGTGGAGGAACTCGGCATCGGCCGGAGGGTGACCGACACCGGGCCGGACGGGATCGCGGCCGTCTGCCGTGAGGTGCTGGCCGACCCCGGGATCGGTGCGCGGGCCCGCCGGGCGCGGCTGGCGATGCTGGCCCTGCCGGACATCGAGAGCGCCGTCGCGGACCTGGAGAAACTCGCCGGATAGCCCGGCCGGCGCGGGGCGGTGGCCGGGGGCATCGGCCGTGGGGCGCGCGATCCCATCCGCCCCCGTACCGCATCGCGCCACAGCACATCGCACCAGGCCGTCCATGAGTGAAGGAGACGCATGACGTCCTCGGACGCCACCGCGCACGGCACGGCGGGCGGCCCGCCCGGCGGGCCCGCGCACCGATCCCGGGTCCGGCTGACGCACCGGCAGATCGTCTCCGTGCTCTCCGGTCTGATGCTCGGGATGTTCCTCGCGGCGCTCGACCAGATGGTGGTCTCCTCCGCCCTGCGGACCATCGCCGACGATCTGCGCGGGCTGACCGCGCAGGCATGGGTGACGACCGCGTATCTGGTGACCGGGACCATCGCCACCCCGCTGTACGGGAAGCTCTCCGACATCCACGGCCGCCGCCCGGTCTATCTGGCCGCGATCGTGCTGTTCGCGGCGGGGTCCCTGCTCTGCGGTTTCGCCGGCTCGATCCATCAGCTCGCGGCCTTCCGCGCGGTGCAGGGGCTCGGCGGCGGCGGGCTGATGTCCCTCGCCATGACGATCATCGCCGACATCACCTCACCGCGTGAGCGCGGCCGGTACCAGGGGTACATCACCGCGGTCTTCGCCGGCTCCAGTGTCATCGGCCCCCTGGTGGGCGGTGTGTTCGCGGAGCGCGCCACCCTGCTCGGGATCGACGGCTGGCGCTGGATCTTCCTGGTGAACGTACCGCTGGCGGCCCTGGCCGTGGTGGTGATCCTGCGGGTGCTGCACATACCCCACCAGCCCGTGCGGCACCGGCTGGACTACGGCGGCGCGGCGGCGCTGGCCATCGGCGCGGTCCCCCTGCTCATCATCGCCGAGCAGGGCCGGAGCTGGGGCTGGTCCTCCGGCCGGGCGCTGCTGCTGTACGCCGTGGGGGTGGCGGGACTGGCCGCCTTCGTCCTGGTGGAGCGGCGGATGGGGGATGCCGCGCTGCTGCCGATACGGCTCTTCCGTATCAGGGCGTTCCGGCTGGGGGCGCTGCTGCACTTCGTCGTCGGGATCGGCATGTTCGGCGCGATGCTGCTGCTCCCGCTCCATCTCCAACTGGTCCGGGGCATGACCCCGATGGCGGCGGGCCTCGCCACGCTGCCCACGGTGGTGGCGAATGTGACCGTGACGCTGGTGGTCGGACGGCTGATGTCACGGACGGGGAAGTTCAAGGTCCATCTGGTGGCGGGGATCGGGTCGCTCACCGCGGCGATGGCGGTCTTCGCGACGCTCCGGGTGGACAGCCCGCTCTGGTACGTCGGTGTCGGCATGGTCTTCATGGGGGCGGGGCTGGGCGCCGCGATGCAGACGATCACGACCCTCGCGCAGTCCGATGTGCCGCAGCGGGACATGGGGGCGGCGACCGCGTCGGTGAACTTCTTCCGCTCCAACGGCGGCACGGTGGGCACCGCGGCGTTCCTCTCGATCCTCTTCTCGCTGGCGGGTCCCCGGATCGGCGAACTGCTGACCGCCGCCCGTGAGGACCCGTCCTTCCGCCGGCTGGCCGAGGAGCCGGCGAACGCCGGCCCGCTGGCGGATGTCGTACGGCCCGGCGGCGGTCTGGATCTGGAGGACTCGGCCTTTCTCCGCACCATCGACGCGCGGGTCGCGCAGCCCTTCCTGGAGGGTTATGTCAGCGCGATGCAGACCGTCTTCCTCACCGGCACGGCGGTGGCCCTGCTGGCTCTGGTGATCGCCGTGTGGCGGGTGCCGGACACCACGCTCTCCGCCGACTGAGGCGCGGCCCGGCGCGGAACGGCGGCCATCGCGGTGCCGGGCTGCGGGGCTGCCGGGCTGCCGGGCGGCGGGGCTGCGGGAGGGCCGGGCGGCGATGCGGCGAGGGAGACAGGTGGGCAGCGCGGCGGAAACCGATTGCCCCCGCCCGCCCGCGTCCGGATCATGTGCGCATGGACGACACTCCCGGTCTGCTCCCGCCCGCCCTGCCCGCCCTGCGCGCGAAGGCCGCCGGCGCGGGTTTCACCATGTCCTGCGACGACCGCACGGGCGGCCTCCTGGCGGCGCTGGCCGCCGCCCGGCCGGCCGGGCGGATTCTCGAACTCGGCACCGGCGCCGGCGAGGGTTCCGCCTGGCTGCTCGGCGGCATGGACCCGGACTCGCGCCTGATCTCGGTCGAGCTGGACCCCGAGGTGCAGGCGATAGCCCGGGAACACCTGGGCTCCGACCCCCGGGTGACCCTGGTGACCGGGGACGGCGGGAGCTGGCTGGAGCAGTACCGCGGCGAGCCCTTCGACCTGGTCTTCGCGGACACCTGGCCGGGGAAGTTCACCCACCTCGACCGGGCGCTCGAACTGGTGGCCCCCGGCGGCATCTATCTGATCGACGACCTCACGCCCCGGCCGGAGTGGCCCGCGGGGCACGGGGCCGCGGTGGAGCGGCTCTCCGCACGGCTGGCGGACCGCGCGGATTTCCGGTCGGTGCGCATGGCGTGGTCGACCGGCCTGCTCATGGCCGTCCGCTCCGCCGCGTGACGCCCCCTCTCCCGGGGCGGGAACAAGCCCGGATCCGGGCGCGCTGAACCGGGTATGACTTCCGGACACCGCATCACCATCGAGCCGAGCGAAACGCATGTGCGCGTCGTACGGGACGGGCTCACACTCGCCGAGAGCCGGCGGCCCCTCGTCCTGCGCGAGACCGGCTGCCCCGTCCGCTACTACCTGCCGCCGGAGGACGTCCGGAGCGCGCTGCTGACCCGCTCCGACACCCGCACCCACTGTCCCTTCAAGGGCGATGCCGCCTACTGGTCGGTGCCCGGCGCCGACGATCTCGTCTGGGCCTATCCGGACCCGAAGCCGGAGGTCGCCGCGATCAGGGGGCATTTCTGCTTCTACGACACCGAGGTTCTCTGAGCCCGGGGGCGAAAGGGGCCCCCGGCACACATACCGCCGTCGCGGCGGGGCAGACGGATGACATCCCACCCCATTGCGAAGGAGCAGGTCCATGATTGTCGTCGCCATCGTCGCCGTATGTGTGGTTCTGGCCGTGCTCGCCTTCCTCATCCCCCGCTTCTCCCGCCACCCGGAGCGCGGCACCCAGCGCACTCTCGGCCTCGGCTCGCGGGCCGGCTCCAAGGCGCCCGGCATTCTGGGCAGGCTCCTCAGCAAGCCCTTCCAGAGCAGTTCCCGTGCCGTCGGCCGCAGCGGTTCGGCCGGCCGCCGGGCCCGTGGCCGGATGCCCTTCTGATCCCTCACCCCCTCCTCCGGCACGGCATTCCCCCGGCACATCCCCGGCGCGGCGAGTTCGCCCCGGGGCTGTGCCGAGCCGTTTTCCGAGCCGGCCGGGACGGCACACATCGAGCAGCGAAGTCTGACAGTATGTCCGGATGTTCGAATTCGGTGTGGCCGGGTACGAGCCCGAGTGGCTGAGCGGCGGAAATGACATCGCCCGACGTCACGGAGGCCGTCTGCGCGCCCTGGCCGGCCGTGTTCTGACAAGGGTCTGGCTGGTCTGGGACGTGCGGGGCGGCGAATGGTTCCGCGACGGTCCGGTCCTCTTCGACTTCGCGGGCGAACAGGTCGAGATCGTCCACCGGGCCTTCGACGACATCTCCCTCAGCTGGAACACGATCGACCCCGGCCGTCCGGTCCACTGGCCGGATTTCGATCTGGAGTGGCGCCCGGAGCCGCTGGCGGAACTGCGCCCCCTGCCGGGCAGACGCCTCACGGAGGCCGGGCTCCTCGAATGGACCGGCACCGACGCCGCGCGGGGAAGCGTCTCCGTGAGCTTCGTCCTCGCCGGCGACCGGGTCACCGTCTTCAACGCCCTCGACGAGAACGGCCTGCACTTCGGCCCGCCCCATCCGCTGGAACGACCGCACGGACTCGGCTGAGCACGCCGGCCGCGCACCCGGCCGGAGAACGGCGGGCGCGCCGTGCCGCCGGCCCCGCGCCGCGGGCCGCCCCGGGGTTTCCGTGGTCATCGACACCTCGGGGTCGGTCGCCGACACCGAACCGGTCAGCGCGCTCCCGGAGGTCGCCGCCATCTCCCGCGCGGTGGGCGGCCGCCGGGATCTCGTCACGGTGATTCCTTGCGACGCGGCGGCCCACACCGTGCGGACGCTCCGCCCGGACGAGGGGATACCGCTGACGGGCGGCGGGGGCACCGATCTGCGCACGGGGTTCAGCAGGGCGCTCCGGACAGCGCCGCGGCCGGATGTCATCGTGGCCCCGACCGACGGGCGGACACCCTGGCCGGGCACGCGTCCGCCGTGCCGGACGGTGGTGGGCCTGTTCGCCCGGCAGCGCACGGCCGCGTCGCGGGAGGACGATCCCGGCCATGTGCCGGACTCGCCGCCCGCCTGGGCACAGGTCGTCGCCATCGGTGAGATGTCCGCCGCCCGCTGAGGAATTCCGGGCGACGCCGCGTGGCGCCCGGTGCGCGCACGGCCCCCGCAACAGGCCGCCGAACCAGGGGATTTGAGACAACCCTCACGGGCCCCCACCTCAACTTAGGGTACCCTAAGTGGATCAACCCCGGCGGCCCGTGGAGGCGGCCGGGCACCCTACCCAGAAGGGCATTGCATGCGTACGCACCTGCCCGATGAAGCCACGGGCAGCACCATCGGCGGCACGGCCGGCGCGGACCCGGCCGTCCTCACCATCCGCCCTCTCGACCCCCTGGCCGACTCCGGACTGGTCCATCAGTGGGTCACCCACCCCAAGGCCGTGTTCTGGATGATGCAGGACGCACGGCTCCAGGACGTCGAACGCGAGTACATGGCGATAGCGGCGCACGAGCACCGCGACGCCTTCATCGGCCTGGCGGACGGCGAGCCCGCCTTCCTGATGGAGCGCTACGACCCGAGACATGTGGATCTGGTGGGTCTCTACTCGCCCGAACCGGGCGATGTCGGGCTGCACTTCCTGGTCGCGCCGACCGACACCCCCGTACACGGCTTCACCCGCGCCGCGATCACCCGCGCGATGACGGAGCTCTTCGCCGACCGGGCGACCCGGCGCGTGGTGGTCGAGCCGGATGTCCGCAACACCGCCGCGCGCCGGATCTTCGAGTACGCCGGCTTCACGGTCACCGAGAGAATCGCCAAGCCGGAGAAGGACGCCTTCCTCTGCGTCTGCCCGCGTGAGCGGTTCGAACAGAGCGCCGCGGGCGGTCCGGCGCCGCGCTGAGCCGGGCGGGCACGCGGGAATCGGTCCCTCGCGCGTGCCCGCTCCCCCCCGCCCCGAAGAGCGCCGGCCCCACGCCGGGCTCAGCCCGCGAACCGGGCCATCCACGCCTCGACCTCGTCCGCCGAGCGGGGCAGCCCCGCCGACAGATTCCGGTGCCCGTCGGCGGTCACCACCAGGTCGTCCTCGATACGGACGCCGATGCCGCGCCACTCCTCGGGCACCGTGAGATCGTCCGGCTGGAAGTACAGGCCGGGCTCGACGGTGAGCACCATGCCCGGCTCCAGCACACCGTCCACGTACTCCTCGTTCCGGGCCTGCGCGCAGTCGTGGACGTCCAGACCGAGCATGTGACCGGTGCCGGCCATGGTGAAGCGGCGCTGGAGGCCGAGATCGTACGCACGCTCCGCCGGTCCCTCGATGAAGCCCCACTCGACCAGCCGGGCCGCGAGCGAGCGCTGGCTCGCCTCGTGGAAGTCGCGGTACGCGGCGCCGGGCCGCACCGCGGCCATGCCGGCCTCCTGCGACTCGTACACCGCGTCGTAGACCTTGCGCTGAATCGGTGTGAAGGTGCCGCTGATCGGAAGGGTGCGGGTGACATCGGCGGTGTAGAGGGTGTGGGTCTCCACTCCGGCGTCGAGCAGCAGCAGATCCCCCGGGCGCACCGGGCCGTCGTTGTCGGTCCAGTGCATGATCGTGGCGTGCTCGCCCGCGGCGCAGATCGAGCCGTAGCCGACGGAATTGCCCTCCAGGCGCGCGCGGCGGAAGAAGGTGCCCTCGATCCACCGCTCGGAGGAGGCGATCGCGCGGGAGAGCTCCGCGATCACATCGGTGAATCCCCGCACGGTGGAGTCCACGGCCTTGCCGAGCTCGGCGATCTCCCACTCGTCCTTGACCAGGCGGAGATCGCTCAGCGCCTCCTCCAGTTCGCCGTCGCGCTCCTCCTCCGTGGTGACGGCGGCCTCCAGGGCCGGGTCCACCCCCCGGACGATCCGGGTCGGCGCGCCGGAGGCGGCGGCCAGATCGGCGGCGGCCGTGCGCACATCACGGCAGGGCAGCCCGAGCACGGCCGCCGACTCGGCGAGGGTGCGGCGCCGGCCCATCCACAGCTCCGCCGTGGGCCCGGTCCAGAACTCGTTGTCGTCCCTGCTGTCCCGGGGGAGCTGGTAACAGTAGGCGTCATGGCCGCCGTCCGCCCGGGGTTCGAGGACGAGGGCGCCGTCCCGCGCCCGGTCACCGGTCATGTGCACATAGCCGGTGTACGGCCGGAAGGGATAGCTGTCGTCGTTCGAGCGGACCTTGAGGTTCCCGGAGGGGATCACGAGGCGCTCGCCGGGGAAGCACGCGGAGAGCGCGGCACGGCGGCGGGCCGCGTACGGGGCCTGCTCCGCGGGCCGCGGATCGTGGCGCTCGGTGTCCGCCCACCCCGTCCGCATCAGCGCGGAGAGCTCCTCGGAGATCCCTGAGTAGAGACCGTTCTTCCGGCCTTTCGCCATGTCGTACACCTTCCCCTGGCGGTTTTCGTGAGCGGCGGGAGCCACCCGGACCGGCCTTCCCGCCGTATGGCCCGGGCTCCCTCGCTGCCACCGGTCGCCGGCGGCCTCCGGACGGTATCCCGCACCCCGTCCGCCGGGTGCCGAGGTGTGCCACTGGCACGGATCGGCCAGACAGCGAGTGCCGGCCGTCGACAATGGGACACATGACGAACGCGAAACTCCGTGAGGCGCTCCGGCTGCTGGGGCTCGACCGGGACGCGGCCCGGGTCTATCAGACCCTCCTGGAACTGGCCCCCGCCCCGCTGAGCGTCATCGCGTCCGCGGCCGGTCTGAGCGGTGCGGAGCTCACGGCGGCGTACGGAGCGCTGGTGGACGCCGGTCTGGCCAGCGCCGCCGAGGAGGGCGCGGACATGGTCGCCCCGGTTCCGCCCGCCGCGGGCCTGGAGATCCTCGCCCGGCACCGGGCGGCCGAGGTGGAGGAGTCGCGGATCGCCGTCGGCGGCGCGTTCGAGTCGTTCCGCCGGCAGCGGCTCGCCGCGTACAACGACGATCTCGTCGAGGTCGTCACCGGCGACACCATCGGCCCCAGGATCCGCCGGGCCTGGGCGAGCGCCCGCGAGCAGATCCGCCAGTTCGAGTCGCCGCCGTACTTCCCCCTGCCCGGCGCCACGGAGGACGCGCTGGCCACGCTGGCGCGCGGGGTGACACAGCGGGTCGTGTACTCGCGGGAGTCGCTGGAGCATCCGGGCCATCTGCGGGATGTGATCGAGCCCTGTGTCCGGGCCGGTGAACAGGCCAGGGTGCTGCCGTCGGTACCGGTCAAGCTGGTGATCATCGACGAGGCGTACGCGCTGGTCTCGCTGTCGATCAGGGAGGCCGATGTGCACAACACCATGCTGGTCGTGCAGCCGTGCGGGCTGCTCTCCGCGCTGATGGCGCTCTTCGAGCAGTCGTGGCGGAACGCCCTGCCCTTCCAGGGGCGCACCACCCGCCCGGGCGGTCTGCCGCCCGCCGACCGGCGGCTGCTGTGGCTGCTGGCGGGCGGTGCGAGTGACGAGGTGATCGCCCGCGAGCTGGGCGTCAGCCGCCGCACGCTGTTCCGGCGGCTCCAGATCCTGATGGCGCGGCTGGGCGCCGCGAACCGCTTTCAGCTCGCTCTCCAGGCCCAGCGCAGCGGCTGGCTGTGAGCCCCGGCACCCCCGCGGCGGAGCGGGAGTGCCGGGGCCCCGGCGGGTCAGACGCGCCAGGCCCACAGGGTGTAGGGCTCGGTGATCTCGCAGGCGTAGTTGTAGAAGACTCCCCTGGCGACCCAGCCGGCGCCGGACTGGAGGCAGGCGCCGAAGGAGGAGTTGCCGCCGTAGCTCACCCACTGACCGGTGGACGCGGGCGCGGGGACGGGGGCGGCCTGTGCGGCCGGAGCGGTCAGAAGTGCGGTCCCCACCAGGGAGACGGCGACGGTCGTGGTGGAAAGCATGGTGCGTATGGACATGGCTGTGCGCTCTCCTTCATCACCGGGAGCACCGGGGTTCATCGCGGCGCCGGCCATGAGCTTCCACGCACTTACGGCACAAATCAACGGGAAGCGCACATTCCGATTGGTCTGGACCAAATAGTGGATGATCTTGCTGTTCACTCCCCCGCGACCACGGGGGACACCGCGCCACCGCGAGCATCTCGTACGCCTCGTACGCCTCGTACGCCTCGTACATCTCGTACACCTTGTACGCCCTACGCCTTGTACACCTCGATCGGCCCCGAACGTTTCGACAGGAGAACCGTGCGCATCGATCTCATCGTCATCCACACCGGGCGGCTCGAAGCCTGCCACGCCTTCTACACCGGCCTCGGGCTGAACTTCGCGCCCGAGCGGCACGGAACCGGGCCCGACCACTGGGCCGCCGTCCTCGGCGACGGGGCCGTGCTGGAGCTCTACCCCGCCGGCGACCGCCCGGCCACCGGCAGGCTGCGTCTCGGACTGACGGCCTCCGGCGGCTCGGCCGCCCCCGGCCGGCATGTGCTGACCGACCCGGACGGGCGGACCGTCGTCCTGACCGTCCCCGGCGAGTCGGCGCCCGCGCACGGCCGGCCCTGACACCGCGCGCCACACGGCCCCCGCCTGCCCGGCCGGGGACCGTGTGGCGCGATCGTTCAAGACACCCCGGGGCCGGCGGCCGTACGGTGCCGTCCGAGCGGGACGGAAGGGGCGGTCATGGAGGAGTACGCGAGTGCCGGACTGGTGGCACTGGTCCAGCGCGCGCTGGCGGTGGAGGGCATCTCCACCGTCGCGCCCAGGAGCGGCGGGGCCCTGCTGCCGTTCCAGGCCAAGCACCGGTTCCTGCGGGATGTGGCCCGCGAACACGGGCTGCTCCCCCTGCTGCGGGCCGGTTCGGCGCTGTCGTCGGACACCTCCGATCCGGCCGTCTCGGCCCTGCTGAGCGCCGTCACTCCGCACGATCTGTTCGAGCGGTGGCAGCGGCTGGAGCGGTTCACCCACTCCCGCCACCGGGTGATGGTCCGGGAGCGCGGCGCGGAACACCTCGTCGCGGAACACGTCGGACCGCCCGGCGCGCCGCCGGATCCCGCCGAGGACGCCCTGGTCCTCGGCGTGCTGACGGCGCTGCTCGCGCTGCGCGGAGTGCGGGACATCCGGGTCGCCGCGGGCCGGGGCGCACCGGTCACCGTGTACTCGGACGGTGTCTTCCTCGCGCCCCCGCCCCCGCGGGACAGCGCTCTGTGGCGGTTCGGCTGGTCGCGGACGCCACTGCCGGCGGATCCCCGGGCGCGCGTCCTCGGCCGGGACGAGATCTCCCGCACGCGACGGCTGCTCGCGGCCGACCCCGCCCGGCGCTGGACCCTCGGCCGGCTCTCCGACGAGCTGGGGATCCCGCCGCGGAGCCTCCAGCGGCGGCTGGCGGACGCGGGAGGGTTCAGCGGGCTGCTGGGGAGAGTGCGCACGGAGACCGCCGCCGAGCTGCTCATGCGCGGCGACCATCCCGTCAGCGTCATCGGCTTCGTCTGCGGCTATGCGGACCAGCCCCATTTCACCCGCCACTTCAAACTCCGGACCGCCATGACACCCGCGGCCTACCGCTCGGCGTTCCGGCGGCCGGCCCCCGGCGCGCGAAGGCTCCTGACACCTGAACCGACGAAGGGTACGACTCCATGAACCTCACCGGCAGAACGGTTCTCGTCACGGGCGGGACCCGCGGCGTCGGCCGGGCGCTGACCCGGCGGCTGACCGGACTCGGCGCGCATGTGGTGGCGGTGGGCCGTGACCCGGACGGGCTCGCCGGTCTCACGGCCGAGTACGGCGACCGGGTCTCGGCCGAGCTGCTGGACCTCTCCGACCCCGGCGCCGTGGACGCCTACAGCGACTCACTTCCCGCCCGTCACCCCGAGGTCTCCGTCGTCATCAACAACGCCGGGGTGCAGAACCTCAGCGATTTCCTGACCACCGACCCGCGCGACCTCCGGCCGGTACTCCGCCGGGAACTGGCGGTCAATCTGGACGCCGTCATCACACTCTCCACCGGCCTGCTCCCCCACCTCAGCCGCCGGCCGTCGGCCGCGATCGTGAACATCGGCAGCGGTCTGGCCCTCATACCCAAGGCATCGGCGCCGGTGTACTGCGCCGCCAAGTCGGCGGTGCGGACCTTCACCCGGGCCCTGCGCTACCAGTGCGAGGCGAGTGCGCCCCATGTCCGGGTGATTGATGTGACCCTCCCGCTCGTCGACACCGACATGACCGCGGGCCGGGGCCGGGGCAAGATCAGCGCGGCCGAGGCGGCGCGGGCGGTGGTCGAGGGCATCCGGCACGACCGGACGGAGATCAATGTCGGCAAGGCCCGCCTGCTGCCCGCCCTGATGCGGGTCGCCCCGTCCGTCGGCTACCGCGCGCTGCGCCATGGCTGACGCCCCGCACCCCGCTCCCGGCGGTCCCACCACCCGCGCCGGCCGCGTTCTGGTACGGCTCGACCGGGCCGCGCACCGGCCGTGGTTCCTTCCGGCGCTCGCCGTCTTCCCGTTCAGCGACTACGCGCTGCCGGTCCTGCCCAACCAGATGATCCTGGTGGGGGCATCGGCGCTGCACCCCCGGCGCAGCCGGATGATCGCGCTGACCTTCGTCATCGCCTCGGCCCTGGGCGCGTTCACGGTGGCGACGGCCGTACAGCTGGCCGGGCCCTGGCTGCTGGAGACCGTCGGCGGGCTCGTTCCCGGCCGTGACGAGCTCCGCGAGGCCGGCGGCTTCGTATCGCGGAACGGAGTCGGGGCGCTCGCGCTTCTCGCGCTGCTGCCCTGGACGCCCCGGGTCGGCGTGCTGGTGTGCGCGCTGGCCGGTGTGCCGCCCTGGTCGGTCGCCCTGGCCGTACTGATCGGGCGTCCGCTGCCCGTGACGCTTCTCGCCGTCGCCGGGGCCCGGGCGCCTCGTCTGCTGCGCCGCTCCCGGCGGGCCGAACGGCTGCTGGCGGAGGTTCTGGCGCGGCGCCCGGCGGCCGAATCACCCCTTCCGGGGGAGCCGCACCGCTGACGTCCACCCGGTGCCGGTGCGGCTCACCGCGCCGCCGCCTGTCCAGGACCCGTCCCACATCCTGGACAGGCAAACACTTGCGGCGAATATTAGGTAACCCTTACCGTACACATTCACACCACTCAGGGCCCGGCCGTCGCACCGGCCGGCCCGCGGCGAGCGCTTCACCGACGCAGCCTGGCCGTCCGCTGCCGGAATTCTCGCTGACGGGACCCACGTGAATCACTCCCCCCTCGGTCTGTACAACCCTGCCCGCGATCACAGCGACTGCGGTGTCGGCTTCATCACCCGCCTCGACGGGACGCCGAGCCACGACGTCATCCGCAAGGGCGACGAGGCTCTCCGCACCATCCCGCACCGGGGCGGCAAGTCCGCCGAGGGAGTCGGCGACGGCGCGGGCGTGAGTGTCGACCTGTCGGTGGAGTTCTTCGGCGCGATCACCGGCGAGAAGCTGCGCGCCGGGCACTTCGGCGTCGCGAACTGCTTCGTGCCGGCCGGCGACCGCCGCGACGGCGCGGTGGATCTCGTCGGCCGGAGCATCGCCGAGCAGGGCTTCGAGGTACTGCTGGTCCGTGACGTCCCGGTCGATCACACCGTCGCCCGCCCCGCCGCCGAGCGGCACCAGCTCCCCATCGTGCAGTGGGTGTTCCGGGCGCCGGGAAGCCTCGGTCGCGGCGAGGTCGACGAGGCCGCCAACCGCGCGCTGCTCGCCGTCGAGGCCGCCGCCTACGCGGATGAGCGGTACGCCGGGCTGTACCCGCTCTCGCTGAGCGCCCGGACCCAGGTCCTCAAGGGGCGGCTCAACTCCGGCGAGGTCATCGGATACTTCCGCGACCTCGGCGACCCGCGGCACTCGGTCCGGTCCCTGTACTTCCACACCCGGTTCTCCACGAACACCGAGCCGCACCCGACCATGGCACAGCCGTTCCGGCTGATGGCGCACAACGGCGAGCTCAACACCGACCGCAAGAACCGGCTCTCCGACGAGGCGCTCGCCCGCGCCCGCACCAGGAGCATCGTCCGCCCGCCGGGCCAGTCGGACTCCAGCCGGCTCGACCAGACCCTGCAGAGCCGGGTCTTCGACGACGGCCTGGACATCGTCGAGGCGGTCGTGTCACTCATGCCGCCCGCGTGGGAGAACGACAGCACACTGCCCCCCGTCGTGCGGGACATGCTGGAGTACTTCTCGCTGTACGAGGAGAAGAACGACGGCCCGGCGGCGGTGATCTTCAGTGACGGGGATGTCGTCGGCGCCCGGCTCGACCGGCTCGGCCTGCGCCCGCTCCGCACGGTCGAGACCTCCGAGTACCTCATGGTGGCGTCGGAGGCCGGCCAGGTCGCCTTCCCCGACGACGAGGTCGTGCACCGGGGCCGTATCGAGGCCGGCGGCATGCTCGTCGTCGACCACCGCACCGGCCGCCGGATGCGCACCCGCGAGGTGCTCGAATCGCTGGCCGCGCGGCGCCCGTACTCCGAGCTGCTGAGCGAGGCCCGGGTGCACCTCGACGATCTGCCGGCCCCCGGCTACGAGCGCGGCACGAACACCCTCGGATACGACGGCGACCTCACGCTCGCCGGGCGGTACGTGGCGTACTCGCTGAACCAGGAGAGCTTCCGGTTCATGCTCGACCCGATGCTCGCCACCGGGTCGGAGCGGATCTCGGCGATGGGTTACGGCAATGCCATCAACGCGCTCAGCGACACCGAGGGCGGTATGGCGAAGTACTTCTCGCAGCGCTTCGCCCAGGTGACCAACCCGCCGCTCGACAGCATCCGCGAGGCCGACGGCATGAGCATGCGGGTCGCCCTCGGCCCCAAGCCCGACGGCACCGGCAGCGGAACCGGCGCGACGGGCGGCCGGCAGCTCGTGCTCTCCTCCCCCGTCCTCGGACACCTCGACATGGTCCGGCTGCGCGATCAGACGATCGTGCCGCTGGAGCGGTTCGCCATGCTCTACGTCCCGGTGCCCGGCGACGAGACCGCGAACGCCGACGCCCTCCGGTCCGCGCTCGGCCGGCTCTGCGACGAGGTGGAGCGGTTCGCCGGCGAGCGGGGCGGTATCGCGCTCCTCAGCGACCGGGCGATCTCCTCGGAACACGCGCCGCTGCCGGTGATCCACGCCGTCGCGGCGGTGAACCAGCGCCTCATCGAGACCGGGCTGCGGCTGCGCGTCTCGATCGTGGCGGAGAGCGGCCAGCTGGCCTCCTCGCACCATGTCGCCACCGCGCTCGGCTTCGGCGCCTCGGCCGTCTACAGCCTCAGCGCGCGGCTGCGCGCCGAGGAGAAGCACCCGAGCGCGCCCGCGCCCGCGGGCGAGATCACCGAGACCGACCGGGCGCTCGCGAGATTCCGCAAGGCCGCCGAGAAGTCACTCGCCAAGACCATGGGACGGGTCGGACTCTGCACCGCCGAGAGCTATATCGGCGGCGAGTTCTTCGAACCGAACTATCTCGACACCCGCGACGATGTGTTCGCGCGGATCTTCCCGCACATGGACGCCCCGGTGGGCGGTGTCGGATTCGCCCGTATCGCCCAGGCCGCCACCGAGTGGCACGAGCGGGCCCGCACAGTCGAGTCGGAGCAGCAGATCCCGCTGCTCGGGCTCTTCAAGGAGCGGTCGGACGGCGCCGGGCACTCGTTCGGCATCACGGCCGTGCGCGGCTTCGGCGACATGACCGAGGAGCGGCCGGAGTTCGCCCGGCCGGACGACTCCGACGCGCTCCGTCTGCTCACCCTCGGCCGGCTCGGCGACGCGTTCGGCATCACCGACGCGGCGTACCGGAACACCGGGTACGACGCCCTCGGCGACGCCGAGATCGACGCGTTCCGGATCACCCCCGGATACCGCGCCTTTCTGCGCACGACACATCAGGAACGCCTCCGCCGCCCGTCCGCGCTTCGCGATGTGCTCGCGCTGCCCGCGGATGTCACGGGGCTGCGCACCCCGGAGGACTTCGCCCGGGAGCTCGGCCGGTTCTCCACCACCGGCAACGCGAGTGTCATGGTCCGGGGGGTGACCGTGTCGGTCGCCGATCCGGCGGCGGACGCGGACTCGGTGACGGCCCGTCTGTGCCTCGCCCCCACCGGCTCCGGCGGCCCCGCCGAACACACCGCGCCCGACGCGTCCGACGCGTCCGCACAGCACACCGCGCCCGACCTCGCCGAACGGCACACCGCACTCGACGCCACCGCGCGGCACACCGCACTCGCCGATGGACTGGCCCTCTCGCACCCCGGCGAGGTCGAGACCCTGACCGCCGACGCCGGCGGTGTCGTCGTCACCGCGCGCGGCACCGCCGCGCGGCTGCTCACCCTCCTCACGAGCGCGCCCGAGAGCCTTCCGCTCGACCGGGTGCAGCCCGCGCACGAGATCACCCCCGCCCTCGCCTCCGGCGCGATGAGCCACGGCGCGCTGGTGGCGACCGCGCACGAGGCCGTCGCGCACGGCGCGAACATGGTCGGCGCCATGTCCAACAGCGGTGAGGGCGGCGAACACCACTCCCGGTACGGCACCATCCGCGGCTCCCGGATCAAGCAGTTCGCGTCGGGCAGGTTCGGGATCTGGGCGGGCTATCTCGCCGACCCGATGCTCGAAGAGCTCGAAATCAAGATCGGCCAGGGTGCGAAGCCGGGCGAGGGCGGTCAGCTCCCCGCGCCGAAGGTCACGGTCGACATCGCCGCGGCGCGCGGCGGCACCCCGGGCATCGAGCTCATCTCGCCCCCGCCGCACCACGACACCTACTCGATCGAGGATCTCGCACAGCTCATCCACGACTGCAAGGCCGCGCGGGTGCGGGTCATCGTGAAACTGGTGTCCTCGGAGGGCATCGGCACCATCGCGGTCGGCGTCGCCAAGGCCGGTGCCGATGTGATCAACGTCGCCGGGAACACCGGCGGCACCGGCGCGGCGGCCGTCACCAGCCTCAAGTACGCGGGACGGTCGGCGGAGATCGGCGTCGCCGAGGTGCATCAGGCACTCGTCGCCAACGGGCTCCGGCAGAAGGTCGTCCTGCGCTGTTCCGGCGCGCACCAGACCGGCGGCGATGTCGTCACCTCGGCGCTGCTGGGGGCCGACAGCTTCGAGTTCGGCACCACCGCGCTGATGATGCTCGGCTGTGTCATGGCCAAGAACTGCAATGTGAAGTGTCCCGCCGGACTCACCACGAACGCCGAGGCGTTCGAGGGCGACCCGCGCGCGCTGGCGCAGTATCTGCTCAACATCGCGCACGATGTCCGGCAGATCCTCGCCCGCCTCGGGCTGCGGTCGCTGCGCGAGGCCCGGGGACGCACGGACCTGCTCCAGCTGCTCGACCACCCCGCGAGCGTCGGGCGCCTGGATGTGCGCCGTCTGCTGGCGCGCGTACCCGAGAAGACCGTCGCGGACCCGGAGTATCTGGAGAAGGACTTCACCACCGACGACGCCCTCATCGAGCTGGTCCGTGCGGCGCTCGTCGACCGGCGCGAGCCGGCCGTGCTCATCGAGGGCATCCGCCTCGGCAACAGCGACAAGTCGGTCGGCGGTCAGCTCGGCATCGATGTGGAGCGGCTTCTCAACCACGAGCCCGGCGCCGCCGGCTCGGCCGGCGCGCCCGCGATCGTGACCGACGACCGGGGCCGCCGCCGTCTCACCGACGGCGCCGTCCGCATCCGCACCAGCGGCTCGGCCGGCCAGTCCTACGGCGTGTTCTGCAACGACGGCATCACCCTCGAACACACCGGCACCGCGAACGACGGCGTCGGCAAGAGCCAGAGCGGCGGCCGGATCATCGTCCGCGCGCCGGGCGGCGGCAGCACCGAACGCGGCGGCAATGTGCTCATCGGCAACTTCGCGCTGTTCGGCGCGACCGGCGGCCGGACCTTTGTCGAGGGGGAGGCCGGGGACCGGTTCGCCGTGCGCAACTCCGGGGCGACCGCGGTCGTGGAGGGCGTCGGCGACTTCGGCTGCGAGTACATGACCGGCGGCACCGTGCTCAATCTCGGCGGCTTCGGCAAGGGCCTCGGCAATGGCATGAGCGGCGGATTCCTCTACCAGTACGACCCGTCCGGCGAGCTGCCCGGCCGGGTGAGCGCGGACTCGCTCCTGGTGTTCCCGGTGACCGCCACCGAGCACGGCGCCTTCCACGAGGAGGCCGCCCGGCTGCTCCTGGAGTGGCATCTGGAGGCCACCGGTTCCCCGCTCGCGGCCCGGCTGCTGGAGAACTGGGGAACCGAGCGGAACCATGTGTACTGCGGGATGCCCCGGGCACTGCTGCTGTACCAGGACTCCTCGGAGATCCTCGCCGCGGCGACCCGGACCGAGCTCCTCGACGAGCTCGCGACCTCGATCGCGACGGACAAGCTGCGCGCGTTCAAGGTCGACTACCGCGACCGCCGCACCGTGCTCGGCGGCCGTGCCCCGGCACTGAACGACCAGGGCGGCGACGGGATGTTCTCGCTGCTGTCGTCGTACACGATTCTCGGTGTCGCCCAGGATCTCGCGCTCAAGCGGGTGCCCGGCGCGGCCGGTCTGGACGACCCCCGGGTCGCCGAGGCGGTCCGCAATCTCGTCCTCACCGAGGACTTCCTGGTCAAGCAGCGGGTCGTGAAGTACCTGCGCGGCGCTCTGGAGCGGTTCGACGACGACGAGCTCGCCACGCTCATCGCGATCAAGCGGCTCGACGACTACAAACAAGCGCTGCGGCAGCGGAACAACCTGAGTGTGGACGCTCCCGGCACCTATGGCTGGATCCTCCACCAGAACGCGAAGAACGCCGGGCGGGTACGGGCCGCCCGGTTCGACGAACTGCTCGCGACCGCGGCCCTCACGGACATCGCCGGACGCAGCACCCAGCAGGCCCCTACCGAGGCGGTGACCGCATGACACTGATGCCCCCCACCGGATCACTCATCCTGGCCGACGCGCCGTTCTCGGCCGAACAGGAGTCCTGGCTCGCCGGGTTCATCGCCGGCATCGCCGCCGCCGAGAGCCGGCAGTCCGCCGCGGCCGGCACTCCGCCGGTGACCGCCACGGTCGATGTGCTGTTCGGCACCCAGACCGGGACCGCCGAATCCCTCGCGGGCGAGGCCGCCGCCGGGGCCCGCGCGCGCGGCCTCGGCGCGAATGTCACGGCGCTCGACGACATCACGCCCGAGCGGCTCGCCGCCATGTCCCATCTGCTCGTGGTCACCTCGACCTACGGCGAGGGCGAGATGCCCGACAACGCCGGACTGTTCTGGGAGGCGCTCCAGGCCGAGGGGGCGCCCCGGCTGGAGGGTCTGCGCTATGCGGTCCTCGGGCTCGGTGACCGGGGGTACGACGACTTCTGCCAGGCCGCGAAAGTGATCGACACGCACTTGGAGCAGCTCGGCGCGGTCCGGCTGCTCGACCGCGTCGACTGCGATGTGGACTTCGAGGAGCCCGCCGCCGCGTGGACCGCCGCGGTGGTGGACCGGCTGGCCGCCGAGACCGGCGTACCGGCCGCGAACACCGCACCGGCAGCCGCTGCGGCCCCGGCCGGCGCGCCCGCCGGCCGCTCCCCCTGGAACAGGCGGAACCCCTATCCGTCGCGGCTCGCGGTGAACAGACTGCTCTCCTCGCCGGACAGCGCCAAGGAGATCCGCCACTACGAGTTCGACCTCGGCGACAGCGGCATCACCTACACGGCCGGTGACGCGCTCGCCGTCACACCGGTGAACGACGACGCGCTCGTCGGCCTGCTGCTGACGCATCTCGGCGCGAGCGGCGAGGAGGACATCGACGGCCGGCCGCTCGCCGAGGTGCTGCGCACCGGGCGCGAGATCCGCACCCCGTCGAAGGAACTGGTGGCCGACCTGGTCGAGCGGGCGCCGTCGAGCGAACTCGCCGCGGTGGTCGCGCACGGCGACCGGTCCGACCTGGACTCCTGGCTCTGGGGCCGGGACGTGCTCGACCTGCTGCGGGACGCCGGTTCCGCCGCGCCGGGCGCCGGCGAACTGCTGCCGTTCCTCCGGCCGCTCCAGGCACGGCAGTACTCGATCTCGTCGAGCCCGCTCGCGCACCCGGACCGCGTCCACCTCACCGTCGCGTCCATCCGGTACACCGCCGGAAACCGCCGGTACGAGGGTGTCGCGTCGACCCATCTCGCGGACCGGGTCGGCGAGGGCACGTCCGCCGGCGTCCACCTCCAGCCGAACGCCGCCTTCGGCATCCCGGCCGACGACGGCGTCCCCATGATCATGATCGGCCCGGGCACCGGTATCGCCCCCTTCCGCGGCTTCCTGCACGAACGCGCCGCGCGGGGCGCCTCCGGTGACAACTGGCTGTTCTTCGGCGACCAGCACCGCAAGACGGACTTCGTGTACGAGGACGAGCTCACCCTGCTGCGGGAGCGGGGCGTACTGACCCGGCTCGACCTCGCCTTCTCACGCGACCAGGCCGAGAAGATCTATGTCCAGACCCGGATGCGCGAGCGGTCGCGCGAGCTGTACGGGTGGCTGGAGGAGGGCGCGCATGTGTATGTCTGCGGCGACGCCTCCCGGATGGCGAAGGATGTCGAGGCGGCACTGCTGGGTGTGATCGCGGAGCAGCGCGGCCGGGGTGACGAGGACGCCGCGGGGTATCTGGCGGATCTGCGCCGGGCGAAACGCTATGTACGGGATGTGTACTGAGCATGACCAACCACCTTCCCGGGCCGCGCGACGCCGACGGCCCGCGCGCGTCCGGGAACGGCTGTGGCGGACGGAACAGGACCGTGCGGCTGATCGACGCGCGCATGCCGGAGCTCGCGCGCTGTCTGACGCTCTTCCAGTACGTACAGGCGGTCACCGGCGGCCCGGTCGCGCGGATCGAGCAGGCCGGCAGTTACGCGGCCCCGAGCCTGCGCGGTGAGGCGTTCACCGTCCAGCCGGGCTCGATCGCGCTGCGCATCGACGGCGAGAAGGTCGCCTCGGCCGTGGTCGTACGGGACGAGGGCGCCGGCGCGGTCGCCCTGCATCTGCTCGACGCGGCCGGCCGGACCGTGCACCAGGGCCGGCTGCTCTCCGAGGGTGACCGCCTGCTGGCCGGACTCGCCGCCCCGGCCGCCGCGGAATCCCCGGCCGGCGACCCGTTCGCGGTCCCCGAGGTGCCCGCGTGGGAGAACGGCGACCAGCTCGCCCAGCTCGACGCGGTACTCGCGGACGGCGGTACCGCCCGGCGCGAGGCGTTCGCCCGGTACCGGGGCGAGTACCGGGCGATCGACACCGGCGTCGTGCCCTCGGTGCTGGAGCATGTCTGCGCGGCCGGGCTGCCGATCGGTGTCGCGGTGTTCGCCCCGGCGGCCATGCAGGTGTGCAGCGGCCGGGTCCATGTCACCGATCAGACCATCGGCGGCCGGCTGTTCGCGGCGATGGCGGAGAGCTCGGTGCAGATCGCACTCCCGGGTGTCCGGGCCTGCCGCCTCGTCCGCTCGACGGCCGCCCACGGCCCGACCTCGGCGATCGAGCTCGATGACGAGACCGGGCGGTGTGTCGCGGTCATCACCCAGTTCGGCATCGTCGGCGAGCGGGTGCACGCGGAATGGGAACGCCTCACGGCCTCACTGCCCGGCGCCTAGCCAGTACTCCAGCAGGATTTCGCTGTCCGACCTTCAGGTGCGTCGTCACCCATCACGCCAAGGTCACCCGAGCCGGGGAAGACCACCGCCGACAGCGGTAACGGGAGCCACAAGCGCCGGCGCCGAAGCCATCGCGTTCGTCGCGGACCGCCCCGGGGGTGCCGTAGCCTTCGGTGATTCCGCCGTCCCGGGAGATTCGCATGTCCGTTCGTGCCCGGCTTCTCGCCACCGTCCCCGCGCTCATCACCTCGCCCGGCGCGGGCCCGCCCCGGATCACCGGACGGAGTGGCCGCCGGATGGTGGTGCACCGGAGCGATGAGGAGCTCGTGGCGCAGGAGTTGGACGACGCCTTCGCCCCGCGGCCCGGGACGCTGGTGCGCTTTCCCGCGCCGTGGAGGCGTTTCCGCAGCGGCGTGGCGGTCGCGCCGGACCGGAGTGCGGCCGTCTTCGCCGGGACCCACGCGGTGCGCGCGGTGGAGCCGTCCGGGACCGTCCGCTGGGAGGTCCGGCACGGGTGCTGGGCGGACTCCTGCCGAGAGTCGCACGAGTCCGGCGAGGAGTACACGGACCGCCGGGATCACCAGTTCCCGGGCAACGGTTCGGTCGCCTTCTCGGCGGACGGCGGCCTGGTGTGGGCGCACATACGCGGGCCGCTGACGGGCGCCGGGCCGCTGCCGAACGCGGTGGACGAGTGGCTGCTGCTCGATCCCGCCGACGGCCGGGTGCTCGCGCGGACCGACCTCCGGGCCGCGGCGAGCGGCAGCCGCCATCTCCCCCACCCGCTCGACCCGCACCGCATGCACCTCGGTATCGGTGAGGGGCAGGACGGGACCGCCGCGCGCCGGGGCCGGTGGGACGGGACGCGTCTGGAGGTCGCCCATCTGGAGGACGAGTTGCTTCCGCTGGATGTGAGCGCGTCGGGCGCGCGGTTGATGACCGTCTCCCACGAGCAGGACGAACTCGCCGTCCGCGACCCGCGCGGCGCGGTGGTGGACGGGCTGACCTGGGACGCCGTGGACACCATCCCCCGGCACGGGGGCGCCCCGCACGGTGACGAGGCCGAGATGCCGACCTGCTGGGACTGGTCGGGCGGCTTCCTCGACGAGACGACCCTGATCGTGTCGACCATCGACTGCGACGACGAGTGGGGCGAGGGCCGGCAGTGGCTGGTCGACACCGCCGGTGCGCGCGGCCTGACACGGATCGACTACCCCCTTCCCATCTCCTCCCACGCCCCGGCCGCGCTGGGGGACGGCGCCTGGTGCACGACCTCGGAGTCCGTGGACGCGCTGTATGTGTGGGTCCGGGACAACGCCGAGGACCGCCCCGGGAGCTGACCCCGGCCGTCCGGGCGAGCGGCGACCACGCCGAAACGCGCTGTGAGCCGGGCGTGCGGTGGAGCCGCCCGGCGCCGACGCGTCGCCGCCCGCCCGGTTCCGGGTTCACTCGAACCCGGAACCGGGCAGGCGTCAGCGCCGGCTACTGGGTGAGCAGGTTGAGCCCCTCATACGAGAGGAAACTGTCGAAGGCGGCGTACCAGCCCACGCTGGAGCACTTGCGGCTGCCTGCCGCCGGGGCCCCCTGGCAGGGCGCGGAGTTGGACGAGGAGCTGCTCAGCGCGGAGATGATTCCGTTGGCGTAGGCGACACCGAGGCTGCTGGGCTGGACGACGGGCCCACCGCTGTCACCGTTGCCCCAGACCGGCTGGCCGGTCGGCTTGCTGACCTGCACCGCCTGTTCCACATCCGGGAAGCCATTGAGCCGGATGGTCTGCCCGGTCGCGTCGATCCTGATGCCGCAGGTGGTGCCCGAGGGTGCGCCGGACCCGCAGACGTGCTGTCCCACGTGGTTGTTGTGGACACCGGCCACCCGCCGGGTCGTCTGACCGGACGGATTGCCCACCCATGGACCCCACCAGATGGCGGGCTGGAAGAAGCTGTTGGCTCCGTTCTGCTCCGCCTTCATGACACCGACGTCCCGGTTGTGGCGGAGCGTCTCGATCCTGCCGAAGGGGTAGCTGCTGGGCCGCTCCGGGCTGTGGGCCGCGCCGCCGACACTGCCGCAGTGCGCGGCACTGGTCATCCGATTCGTCGTCGACCCCGAGTACCGGACGGAGAACCCGGTCGAGCAGGATCCCCCACTGCGCGTCTGCCACTTGGCACCGCCGTACGCCTGCTGGGCATTCCTCCCCGTGGCACGTACCCCTGCGGGGGCCGTGTCATCGCTCGCCTTGCCCACGGCCGGTGCGGGTGAGGAGTAGGACACCGCAGCGACCGCGACGCCGCCCGTGATGCCGGTCACGTCGCGGGCGATGGCCGCCTTCCGGGCGGCAGCCGTCTTGCCCCGTTCCGGGGCCATGCCGATGAGCAGTCCCTTGCCGTCGGGGCTGGGACCGGCGGAGGTCAGGCGGCCGGGAAGCGCGGCCCGCTGCCGGACGACACGATCCCGCGCGGCCTTCAGCTGGTGCTCGGTGTACGGCGCGGACACGGTCCTCACGGCCACCCGCCGGTCGCTCTTCATCGCCGCCCGCACCTGCGCCGGGACCCGGCCCTTCCAGTACAGCGTGATCGACGACTTCTCCGGGGCCGTCACCAGTCCGGCGTAACCGCCCTGCCGCGCCTGCTTCCGCGACGCCGCGACCAACGCGTCGGCCACCTCGCCGACCCGTTCGTGTTTCGCCCAGAACGCGGCCCCCGGGTCGTCCACCGCACCCGAGGCGGCCCGCGCGCCGGAACCGCCCTCCGGTATTCGCGCCGCCCCGGCCGGGGAGGGGGACATCAGCACACCCGCACAGGCGGCGGCCACCAACACGGAGACGCTCATACGCAATCTCATGCTCTTCCTCATTTCACAGGGGGTTGTGGGCAGGCCGTCCACGTCCGGACGGCCATACCGGGTACTTCAGGGGGAGGGGTCCGGGCCGGAGAGAGCGCTCTCCCGACAGGACATCGACACTCCGCCACCGGATCGACACGCCACGTGTCCGGCTGGAGGCGCACCTGTCCGCACCGCCGTGCGCGCCGGCCCGGTTCGCCGGGCGGTGGCAGCGGGCGGCGCACCGGAGCGCGGGTGCCCGCTCCCTCTCGATCGCGGGCGGACCACGGATGCTCACGCCCGAGCCCTCCCAGGGCTTCCGGGCTACCGGGCTACCGGGCTACCGGGACTCCTACGGCTGCCGGATCCAGCGGACCGGCCTCAGCGCACGACCTCGAAGTTCGCCTTCAGCCGGACGGCGCTGGCCTTGTCGTTCATGAAGCTTCCCACCCACTCCGCGTAGCCGTAGTTGGTGCTCGACCCCTGGTAGTAGCCGTCCGTGTAGAGCTCGACCGAGCAGTCTCCCGCCGACATCACGGCGCTGGTGATGTCGTTGAACCCGTACGGGCCGAGCCAGTCGATCCCGCCGTCCCAGCGTCCGTCGTGCACACAGTCGTCGGCGTTGATGGAGAGGGCCAGGGAGCGGCCCCCGTACCAGCCGTGCTCGAAGAGCCAGCCGCCGATCCGCGCGGACGCGGCGGCACGCGTGGTGGACGTGTTGGCGGCGGCCTTGGCGGACGCGTCCAGCCTGGCGAGGAACTTCTTGTCCTTCGCGGCCTTCTGCGGCGTGAGAGGGGCATCGGTGATCCGGCCGCCGGTGGCCGCCGCGATGCTCTCGCGGAAGGTGTCGTAGCAGGTGGACTTCCCGGTGTCGACCTTGACGACACAGTGGGGCCCGCGGGTGGAGTCGGGGGCGGCGGCAGCCGGGAGCGGCGCCAGGAGGACGCCCGCGCTCGCGGCGGCGACCATCGCGGAAACACCGGTTCTCATTCTCATGCTCTTCCTCACCTCAGGCGAGAGCGAAACACCCAACCACACCTGCGCGGTGGGGTGTTCACTCGACGGGTTCGTCGGATCAGGAGAGGAGACGCGGGCGCGGAAGGTTGCCTCACGCCCTGATGTTCTCGCCCTGTGGGCACTGTTGGGAGTTGTCGCCCACACGCCTCTGACGCGCGCGCGCGCCGCGAAACCACACAGAGCACACATCCACTCCAACACCCCGCTGAAGGGGGCCGAGAGGGGACAGCGGCCGGCACTCCGGCAGGACTTCACCACGGCCGTCAGTGAGGACTCGCGCGGTGGCGAGAGGTACGCCGGCATCACGTCGGGTGAGCGGCCCGTGTCCGGCCCCCGCAGGTGGTGACGCCCATGGACGGGAGCCACCGCCGGGCCCGGCGATCGAACGGCTCCCGACCGGGGCCGCGCGGCGCGGGCGGGGCGTACGGGACGAGACCGCCGCGGTACGCGGCGGCCCGGGGCGAGCGGCCGGTCGCGTACCGGACCGGACAGCTCCCGGCGCTCCTGATCGGTCAGCCTGCCGAGCAGTCCGGCCGGCTCGTCCCGCCAGGTGGTCCCGGCGCGGATCAGCCAAGGACGGCTCGGAGAACGCATCGGCGACCGGCTCAGCGGCCGGTCAGAACATCCCGTACGGCCGAGTCCAGGACGGACCGGGCATGGGCCGGTTCCATGAACTGCACCTGGGTCATGCCTCCGTGGCGCAGCAGCATCAGCCGGTCGGCGGCCGGCTCGGGGGCGGGATGGCCCGATTCCCGCAGCAGGGTGAGCAGTTGGCCGTGCAGCCAGTCCATGTGGGCACGGATGGCGCGGGAGACGGGATTCGCGGGGTCGGGGTGCTCGGCGGCGGCGTTCAGGAAGGGGCAGCCGCGGAAGCGCGGCCTGCACAGCTGGTCGCCGACACCGCCGGGGCCGCTGAAGAACGCCTCGACGGCGGAGCGCGCGGACAGCTGGGCCCGGGCGCTGCCGACCAGGCCCCTGATGTCCCGGTCGATGCTCTCCACATAGGCGACCACCAGCTCCTCCTTGCTGGGGAAGTGGCGGTAGAAGGTCGCCTTGGTGACCCCCGACTCGGCGATCAGCCGGTCGACTCCGACAGCACGGACGCCCTCCTCGTAGAAGAGACGAAGGGCCGCACCCAGGATCCGCTCGCGGGCGGGCAACGGTTTCTCACTCATGATTTGACACTAACAGACCGTTCTGTCTACCTCTTTCCCCCTTCCCGTCTCCCTGGAGGACCCGTGACCAGCACCGCGCACAACGAAACCGCCTCCCCCGCCGGCAAGCCCTCGTTCCTCCTCGTCCACGGAGCCTTCGCGGACGGCTCCGGCCGTCAGTCGTTCGGCCACCTCACGCCGGCCGGACGAGGTGACCCGCGTGATCGTCACCGCCGACCGCCACACGGCCGGCTGACCCCCGCGCCCCCACGGAGTCTCATCTCCGTCACCGGGCCGGGCGCACCCGGCCCTGCGGGCAAGCGCAAAGGAGAGTGTCTCCGACGCGTCGCGCCGGGACCGTTGTCAGTGGGGAGTTCTACTCTGTGCGGCGGTACGGGGTGCCGGGTGCGGGAAGCGATGCCGGGCTCCCGCCACGAGCGCAGGAGGCGTGTATGAGCGCGGATTTCGCGATACCCGGGGCCGACTGGCGCCCCATGCCCGTGGCGGATGCCCGGAAGGAGCTCGGTGTCGACACCGCCGAACTCGAATCGCTCGATCTGGCCGGAGGGCTGGCGAAGGACGCGCTGGTCCACCGCGGGGACCTCACCGTCGACGGCGCGCTCTCCCTGCGGGGGCGGAGTCACCGGCTCCATGTGATCGCGGGCGATCTCCGGGTCACGGGGACCCTCGATCTCCTGAACCTGGACCTCTACACCTGCCTCCACATCACCGGATCCGTCCACGCGGGCAATCTGGTCTGCACGGCGGACGCGGGGCTCGTCGTCGCGGGCTCGCTGGACGCCGGGGAGATTCTCCTGACCTGTCTGACCGACGCGGCCACCCTGATCGTCGGGGGCGACCTCACCGCCGGCACCTGGATCGAGGCGGGGTGGCGCGGCAACATCCTCACCCCCGTACCACCCGGCGCACGGCTGCTGACGGAGAACGGCTCGGTCCGGGGCCCCTGCGGTGATCCGCACCTCTTCGGTCCGGACTCCGGGGTCGGCAGCGCCGTGGACGCGGTGCTGCCCGAATTCACCGAGCCGGGAAACCTTCTCGCCGTCAACGCGATCCGGCGGGCACTCCTGGAGGGACGTCCCGTTCTGCGCGCCCGGGAGGAGGCGGCGAGCACTCCGCCCGCCGGCCCTCCCGAGGTGTGACGATCCGCGCCCGCACGGGGCGCAGTCACCACCGGCGGCGGTTCGCCGCCCCGGAACCGGCCGCTCCCGGGATAGCGTTCACCGTGACAGGTCCGCCCCTGACCTGCCACAACGCCATCGGCCATCACCCCTGCGGGGCCAGGCCCGCATACCGGGCGCGGGCCGGTCATCGCCGTACCCCGGGAGGCACACCATGCGTTCGGGTCCCGAGTTCCGTGTACGCCGGGTGTACGACTCGCCCGAACCCGCCGACGGCCGGCGGGTCCTGGTGGACCGTCTGTGGCCGCGCGGCCTGTCCAAGGAGCGGGCCGCGGTGGACGAGTGGCTCAAGGACGCGACGCCCTCGGGCGATCTCCGCACCGCCTACCACGCCGGCCGGCTGGACTTCGCCGCCTTCCGGGCCCGCTACGAGGAGGAACTGGCCGCACCCGAGGCCGCCGCGGCGGTGGACAGACTGCTCGTTCTGGCCCGCGACTCCGCGGTGACCCTGGTCACCGCCGTCAAGGATCCGGAGCACAGCCATGTCCCGGTCCTCGTCGGCCACCTCAGGCGGCGGGGCGGGTGAGCGAGGCCGGCACCGTACAGCAAGTGTCTCCCGCGGGGCGGCTCACCGCGGTGATCCGGCCGTCGCGGCACCCTCGCCCGGAGGGCGTCCGGCGAGATCGCGAAAGCCCCGGTCCACGTAGAGCAGCGGTCCGCGGGGATCATCGGCCGGCAGCCGCCGGACGCCGGTCACTTCCGCCACGATCAGGGTGTGATCGGCGACCTCCACATTCCGTGTCGTACGGCATGCCAGGACGGCGGCGCTCCCCTCCAGCTCCGGCCCGCCGCCGTCGGGGGACGGCCGGTGGCGCACCCCCGCGAACTCCCCGGCACCGGGGACACGGCGCCGGGCGAAACGGCCGGCGAGTGCCTGCTGCCCCGAGGCGAGGACATTCACGGTGAAGCGGCCGGTCCGCTGGATGGCACCCTCGGTGCGGCTGCCCCGTTTCAGGGAGATCAGCACGGTGGGCGGGTCCAGTGACACCGACAGCAGGGAGTTGACGGTCATGCCGTGCGGGCCCTGTTCGCTCTGCGTGGTGACCACCGCGACGCCGGTCGCCCAGAGGCGCATGGCGTCGCGGAACGCGCCGGACTCACGGGCTTCCGGGGGCGGGGTCACCACGCGGGTGC
Source organism: Streptomyces sp. CAU 1734 (assembly GCF_039888735.1). NCBI lineage: Bacteria > Bacillati > Actinomycetota > Actinomycetes > Kitasatosporales > Streptomycetaceae > Streptomyces > Streptomyces sp. CAU 1734. The sequence goes on along the minus strand of NZ_JBDQQP010000003.1, from coordinate 468,405 downwards.
CAGGGGCGCGGGCGCCGCGAGGGCGGGGAAGCGCGGTACGACCTCCTCCGCGAGCTGCGCCACCACCTCCGCCGCCGGGCGTCTGCCGTGCTGAACCCCGAGGGCCGCGTGATTGACCCCGGCGTCCCGCCAGCGGCCGAGCAGTTCGAGCAGCCCCTCCGTGCCCGTGCGCAGGACGAAGCCGCCGCGCAGCGGGGTCGGCGGATGGTCCGGATCCTCGTGGAGGTCGATCCACTCATTGGTCGCGACCGGCCGGAACTCCCCGCCGGGTATCAGCTCCCGCCACGCCCCGATCCGCTCCCCCAGAGCCCTGGGGCCGTCAGCGGCCGAGGTGGCCCCGGGGTGGACCAGCCGGCCATCGGCGTGTTCGGCGATCCAGAGCGGTGACTGCCGGGAGGACCCGGTGATCAGAAGGGGGATGCGGCCGTGCACCGGCTTCGGAAGCAGGCTCACCCCGCCGGGCCGCTCCTCCCCCAGCAGCGCCCGGAAGGATTCGACCGTCTCCCGGTACCGGGCACCGCGCGCCCCGTGGTCCAGGCCGTACGCGGGAAACTCCACCGGCCGGTCGCCGGAAGCCACCCCGAGCACCAGCCGGCCCCCGCTGAGCTGGTCCACGGAGGCCGCCTGTTTGGCCAGGTCAATGGGGTGTCGCAGGGGAAAGATCACGCTCCCTGACGCCAGGGTGATCCGGGAGGTGTGCGCCGCGAGCCAGGTCAGGGCGGTCCACGGGTCGTACACCTGCCCCACGTCACCGAAGCCGGGGTCGGCCAGGGGCACGTCCCGCACCCAGACGGCGGCGAAACCCCCGCGCTCGGCCAGCCGGACCACATCCGTCTGGCCGCGCATGCCCGCCATGGCCCCCGCGTACGGCCACAGGGGCAGAAACAGCCCCACCGTCAGCTTCCCGGGTTCGAACATCCGCGCATATCCGGGGTGGCTCTCCCACGAGGAGGCCGGCACTGCTGTGCTCATCGACTCGACACCTGTCCATCGCTCTGGTTGGAACGTTCAGTCCAGAGCATAGGGCAACTTTGGACTGAACGTTCCAACCAGTAGACTCGGGGCATGGCAGCCACCACACCGCGCGACCGCCCGTCCGACGGCGACACCCGCCTCCGGATCATCCGGGCCACGGCAGCCCTGCTTCAGCGGCAGGGATACGAGAGCACCTCGGTCAAACGGATCGCCGGAGCCGCACAGGCGTCCCCCAGCTCCGTCTACCACTTCTTCCCCGGAGGGAAGCAGGAGCTCGCCATCGAGGCGATGCACCACGGCGCGCGCGAATTCGGCGAGATGCTGGCGAAGGGCCTCGCCTCGGACCCCGACCCGGCCGAGGCCGCCGCCGCCTGTGCCCTGCTGCTGGCGGACGACCTCAGACGGTCGGAGTGGAGCGACGGCTGCCCGGTCGCGGTCACCGCCCTGGAGACCATCGGCCGCGTCCCCGGCCTCCAGGAAGCCGCCACCCTGGCCCTGACCGGATGGCGGAACCTGGTCACGGCCAGACTCACGGAGAGCGGCATCACCCCGGCGGCCGCCCACACCCTCGCCGGCACGGTCATCAGCATGCTGGAGGGCGCCGAACTCCTGAGCCGCGTGACCGCGGACGACGCCCCCCTCCGCGACGCTGCCGTCCATCTGGCCCAACTCGTGAGGGCGGCGCCCCGGGGATGAGCGAGGCCGGGCGGTCCGCAGCCGGGGCATGCACCGGCGAAGAGAGGGTCCACGCCACCAACTGCCGGTCTCCCCGGCGATGTGCGAGGCTGACCGCCATGCCTCAGCCCGGCCGGCGCCCCCGGTCCTTCATCTCCGCACTCCGTCCCGCGTCGACACGCTTCACCGCGTGCCGCGAGACGGGCTCCCCGGCTCTGGAACACGCCCTGGCGAATGAGATGACACTCTGCGGCATCCCCCGGCGCCAAGTGACCCTCTACCGACACCTCTTCAGCCGGAGAGGGTCCGGGGCCTGCCCGGAGTGCGGGGTGAGGGCGGCCGGCGCCTCCTCGGGGACCTGAGCCACCCCTCCCGAGGCGACAGAAGCCCCCGGCAGGGCGCTTCCCCACAGGACACCGCAAGCCTCGGCCCCGCGCCTGAGCCGTCCGGTGAACGAGAGCCCGTCATGCCGGGCAGCCGCTCAGACCAATCCGGCCGGCGCTTCGATCGCCGGCCGGGCCCACTCCCGCGCTCCCGCCGCAGCGCCGGCCACCACCCCGGCCGCGATGGGCCCCAGCGCTCCGTCCAGCCCGCCGAGCCCGCGCCGCGGCCTGCCCGGGTGGCGTTCATGACCTCCGGGCAGGCGGACACCGCCCTGCGGAGCCCCACTCCCGTCGAACCGGTGACGGTGAGATTCCACGGCGGCGCGGCACGGCGAACGGGCCGGCCCTCACCACACCTCGTACCGGCCCACAACGACGACGTGCGCGGGAAGCCGGGGCGCGGTACTCCCACCTGTCCGGGGCGGTCACCGCGCCGATCGCGGATCCCTTAGCCTCACCCCATGCCTCTCACCGTTGATGAACTGACCGGGTATGTGCATCGGGAGCTGCACAGCGACCTGGCGCGCTGGTTTCCCGACGAGTCGCGGGTCGACATCCCGGCGTCGACCCGCCCGGTCGAACCATTCCTCGCCAAGCTCCCGCCCGGCGCCGCGACCGCGCTGGCCGCCTTCGACCGCAGCGTTCGCTCAGGGTCCCTGCCGCAGTGTCTCGACATATACGACTGGTCGTACGCCTTCGACTTCGAGGCCAACGACTGCGGGATTCTCGACTCCGACTACGAGACGGAGCTGTCCTCCGACGACGTGTTCTCCATCGGCGCCGATGGAGAAGGCAACTACTACGTCGTGCTCACCAGCGGCCGGGTCGCGGTGTGGTTCCACGAAGAGGAGGTCATCGAGGCCGACACGCAGTTCGACAACCTCGATGTCTTCCTGTGGTCGATCGTCCGGTACCGCGCCGTGCGCGCCGGCGTCCTCGACCTGGCAGCGGTCGAGGCGGACTTCCGCGCCCTCGGGCAGCCCGGGGTACTGGCACCGGAGACCGGGCTCCTCGCCTCACTGCTCTGACGCCGGGACGCCGGCCCCCGCGGCACCTTGAGGGCGGGCCGGCACCGGAGGGGGCGGGGCGGGGGCACCCGGTGTCAGCCCAGGAAGGCGGTCAGGGCATCGATGACCGCGCGGGGCTGCTCCTCGGGAATGTAGTGGCCGCAGTCGGCGACTTCCCGCACGGTCACATCCGTCCCCTTCGCGGGCATCAGGTCGCGGAGATACGCGTAGTTGCTGTGGTCACCACCGAGCACGAGCAGGGGCACCGTCACCGGCCCGTAGGTGCGCTCGTCGGCGATGTCATGGTTGAACGCCTGGTACCAGCGGTTCCCGGCCCGGACGGCCTCGGGAGTGGCGTACGCCCGCGCGTACACCTGGCGGGAGAAGTCGTCCAGACTGTCCGGGTCGTGCGCCATGTAGGTGAAGAGCCAGTCCACCAGGCTCCCGAAACGGCCTTCCAGCAGCCGCTCGGGCAGGCCCCTGATCTGGTTGAAGGCGAACCACCACAGATAGGTCCGGTCACCGTCCTCGACGACCGAGCCGGTGTGCTGGTCCGGGCCGGGGAGCAGAGTGAGCGCGGAGAGGCTCGCGTCCGGATGCGCGACATCCAGCAGGACGGCGCGGGTGGTCGCCTCGGGGTGGTTGGCCGCGTGGGCATGGGCCACCATGGCACCGATGTCATGTCCGGCAATGCTCGCCTCGGCCAGACCGAGGTGGCGGATGAGTTCGCGGATGTCGCGGGCCATCGTCTTCTTATCGTAGCCGCCATCGGGTTTGCCGGAGCCGCCCATGCCGCGCAGGTCGACGGCGATCACCCGGTACCGGCGGGCGAGTTCGGGCATGACCTTGTTCCACTGCCACCAGGTCTGCGGCCAGCCGCCCAGCAGAATCAGCGGCTCCCCCGTGCCGCCTTCCACATAGTGCAGCCGGATTCCGTTGACCTCGGCATGACGGCTGCTGAATCCGGGACCGAGCCGGCGGGCGAGGGCGTCGTCGCTCAACGGCCCGCCCGGAGGGGCGTTGAGCGAGTCGGTGGCCGAGTTGACAGGAGACGCGGGCATGAAAGTCCTCCAGGGATGAGCCGCCCATGGCGGCAGGGTCACGCGGAGACACGGAGACACGGAGACACTGTACGAAGATCTCGTACGATCAACTGTACGAGATCTTCGTACTATTCAGTGGCCACTGTCAATGGGCCCACGGCATCCGTACGAGGCTCACGTACAGTGAGGCCATGGAGGATCTGCACCACCCCGAGACCTCGGACATCCGCCTGGTCGACGTCCTGGCAGCGCTGGGCCACCCCGTCCGCCTGGAGGCCGCGCGGGCGCTGGCCAACGGCGAGGAGCGGTTCTGCGGCGAAATCCTGCGCGATGTGCCGAAGTCGAGCATGACCCACCACTGGCGCATACTCCGGGAGAGCGGCGTGATCCGGCTGCGCCGCGACGGCCGAAAATTCTTCCTCACCCTGCGCCACGACGACCTCGACGCCCGCTTTCCCGGCCTGCTCGACATCGTCCTCACCGACCGGGCGGCAACCCTCTCGTAGGCGCGGGCCGACACGGGATCACCTCAGCGATATCGCCGGGGCGCGCGGCGCGGTGCGCGCTGGAAATCAGCCCTGCGCGGGCGGACCGTTCAGCGACAAGTACCGCCGCAGTAGGGTTCGACGGCGGTGCGGTACGAGTGAGACGCCGGGGACCGCCTCACCGCCGTCACAACGCCCGACGGCACACGATGGCGCTGTTAGTACGACCCTCCGGGGCCTCCGCCCGCGCCCAATCCCGCTGCCTGTGTGCACAATCCGCATCTGCGATCCACTGAGGCTGTTGCCCGATCAGCGTGCCCCCACCTGGTGGGCAGAGCCTCCGCGCACGTCGGACCAGGCGCCTTCGCGCGATGTGGTGAGCGCGGAAATCATCGCTGCACCGTAGTCATCGTGCTGCGCTTGCGAAACTGGATGGGAACGGTACCAGCCGTGGACAACCCTCTTGAACCGCGGCCGACCTGTGCCCGGACATGCAGCGGCCACGAAGTGCGTGAGCCGTCCGACACGCCACTGTCATCCCGGACAGCAGATACCGTGACACCAGTCCGAGCTTCCCGCATTTGTCATGAACGCAGCTCGACCGAACTCCCGGTCGGGAGAGAAGGAGCACAACCCCCTCGCGAGGTCACAGCTTGCGCTCCTTCACCCGCATGAAACTTGGAACCTCCTCCAAGATTGTCAATTGTGTGAGATTGGTGATGGGCGTCAGCGTGGAGGAGCCCGCCGGGCCGGCCCGCCGTTCCACCCCTTGGGCGGCCGCTGCCACAGAGAACCCGGACCTCAGGAGCCCGGGTCCCTGCCGAGGCGGTTTCTACTCAGTGGTGCCCTGCGCCAGAGAACGGGCCTTGTCCGCCCACTCCCCCATGCACGTGATGGCGGAGGTCATCCGCTTCGCCGCGAGAGAAATGTCCTTCACCGGCTTGCGGAGGTGGCGGCTCACACGGACGAGGCGTTCCGCAGACGCACCCAGGAAGCCCATCTGTGACAGACCCGCCTGAGCGGACTTGTCCAAGGCCACGAGCTGTACCAGGAACTCTTCCGTTTCCACACCGCGCTCGTCGGGCGGAGTCGTCTCAACGAGACTCAGCGCGGCTCTCACTCCACTGTCCAGATTCGTCATCCGTTCCGCGAACTCACCAGCAATGAAGTTCATTTCCCCGGCAGGGGCGCTGAGCGAATCCGCATACCGAGCCACTGCCGCGAGCCGCGCGCTCGCGGGCGCATTCGCCTGGGTGAGATCGATCATCTCAGCAGTACTCTGTTCGGTCAGTGCACCAATCGCCTCGACCGTCTTCCTCATCGCGTCCAAGTCCGCCGTCATGTGATCCAGTCCGTCTTCGATGGCGGCGAAATCGTCCAATATCCCTGGCGAGTCGTCCTCGGTTGCGACCTCCGCATCACCGCTCCGCTCGGAGGACAACGGCCCGTCGTCGGTCTGGAATCCGCGCAGCACCCTCGCCGGGGTGAGGAGTTCGAACCCATCCTGGATTCCAACTTCCAGAGCGCTCTCGATCTCCCTGCGCGCGCCTGCCAGGTGGCTGCGCGCCCGTTGGTACCGGATGGTCCTGATCGACGCGATGTCGAAGGGCAGTTGTCCGGCTTCCCCAATGTGAATTGTCGGCTTGCCCGTGATATGACGCAGCCCCAGCTCGTACATCACGTTGGGGTTGCCGCCGCTGACATCCGCGATGACGAGATCGGACTCGATGACATGCCTGCAGATCTGTTCGTTGATGTCGCCGGCGTGCGCGATGCCGTCCGCGCGCACTGCGGTGATCTCATACTTCTCACAGGCGGGGGCGATCACCTGCTCAAAGATTCCGAGGTAATGCTCGTACGCCTCACGCTCGGGGCTGCCGTGCGCAGCGTACGGATCGCCGATGGGGCCAACGACGAAGCACATCCGGGGCCGGTCGGGCTGCGGCCGAAGAGCCTTTGACGCGATCATGCGAAATGCTCCACTTCGTAGGGGCGAGTGTCGTCGAACCGGTCGGCATATGCGGCGCCGGTTTCCAGATCGGCGGCGTACACGGGCCGCTCTTCAATGCCGAGAGAGCGCAACAGTTGCGCGGTCGGAATGCGGTAGCGCCCGCCCACCCGCAGCACGGGGCAAGGGAAGGTACCGAGACGGATCAGTCTGTACGCCGTGCCGGGGCAGACACCGAAGGCTCGGGCGGCCGTGCGCAGGTCTACGCTCAAGGGCAGGTCGAAGGCCTCTGCGAAGCTCAGAGGCGGGCCGGACCGCGCGTTCACCGCCGGGCTCCCGCAGGGCGCAGAACCAAGGTACCGATGAGCTCGGCCTCCTCATGACGGCGGGCCCGGAGGACCACCTCGGGCAAACCGGCGTGGTACGCAAGCGCCCCGATCCGCTCTCCTTCGAGCCGGGTGCGCGACTCGGCGAAGCGAAGGGTCGCGGCCAATCCATCGGGGCGGGGCGGGGGCGTAATGTGCACTTCCCATTCCTCGGTCAGTTGCGGTTGTTCGTGCGGCAGAGCTGTGGCGTTGCGGGCCTCGGTGAAGCGGGCGGTGTCCACGAGAGGAACTTCACGCGTGACGCGGCGGGCATGGGCCCACATGCGGTTCACCGCCGCCTTGATCATTCGGCCGCCCGTGTCCGGGTGGTCCGGATCCGCCGTTTCGAGGGTGGTGAGTACGGCCAGGACAGCCTCCGCCTCAAGGTCGGCTCGCTCGAACCTCAGTTGGCGCAGGATCCGGTGCAAGTTCCGGTACAAGCCGGGAATCGTCAGCCAGACGACGAGCAACCGTCCCGTGTCGTCGCCACTCTTTGGCTCCCGCCGAACCTCAGTGACCGCCTGCCGCCAGATCGCCGTCCGCAGCACCTCGTCACGTCGCGCTCCATACAGAACCTCCCTGCATTCCTCCGGGGACAGCTCTACCGGAAGATGCTCGACAGTCACCGTGAGAGGCCGCCGCACGGAGTCGGGTACCGCTTGAAGGGCTCCTTCGATCAGGGCGAACACACCGCTCGCGTCAGACCTGGTCATCGCTTCTCCATTCCGGATCCATCAGGGCGGCAGATGACAGCGCCGCAGCAGCTCGCTCGCAGGCGCCCGGAAGGGCAGTCAGTGCTGACCTCACAGCAGCGTGACACGTCAGCGAGATGAAGCGTGTTGCCTCGGGCTGGAGCCAGAGCGGCCCCTGTGCGGTAGCGGGCGGGTGGATGTGAATGCCGCCGTGAACGTCGTGGCCAACGTTCACCCCGTAGTCCGCCCACTGCGAGGTGCCTCCTTCGAGCCGGAGCGCGGCCTTGCACGGGGCCGTCATCAGGCGCGCCCAGGGCTGACCGACGGGGGGATCTCGGGCAGCCCGACATCAAGGCCTCCAGTGACATCCCGGCCCACGGCAACACCCTGGTGAACGTGCTGGGAGAGCGTCGTCCGACTGGTACGGCCGCCCCGCGACGACAGTGGCTCTCGTGTGTTCTTCACGGCCGGCCGCACGTCGTCCGGCCCGTGGCCCGGCACACAGATCCAGCCGTAGCCTCCGAACTCCTTCACCCGCACGTGGGCACGAACGTACTGCGCCGGGTCGAGGCCGGTGTGACCGAACCGCACAACGTCCTGGTACGGGCTGTCCGACACAATGACAGCGAGATCGGCCGAGGTGAGAGCGGCCAGCACGGCCTTCAGCTGGGGCGCGTTCACATAGCGCGCCACGGCGACCGGGGCGGGCCCGGCGTACCCGAGAGCGGCGTCAGCGGCCACACCTGTGCCGATGGCCAGCCTCAGCCTCACGCGCGGAGCGGCCGCACGGGCGTTGAGGGATCCGAGGCGGGTGTTGAGGTTCTGCACAAAGGGCCCCAGCACGGTGGCTTCCGGTGTGGCTTCTGGAAGAACGGAGAACTCCATGTCGCCTTGCGGCTGGCGAGCCCAAGCCGCGCGGTTCAATCCGGTCAGCGACGCCGCTTCGTCCAGCAGCCCGATCAGGTCATACTGAGCGGCTGACTGAGCCCGGGTGTCGAGGCAGCTGTACTGCTCCATATCCGCCGCCAGGCAGAGCCGGCGCTGCGGGACGGTGTCCAGCAGCCGGGGAGAGAAGTATTCATTCACGAGAACTCGATACCTTCCAGCATTCGTTGGTTGCGGGACACGCCAACTGTGCTCACAAGAGTCCGAGTTGCTCAAGAATCCCGCATTAATGCGGGTTTGTGGCGGTGACTCTTCGCGACTGGCATACTCGGTTCCTCCGCCGCCGCCCTGCTGAATCCCGAGGTCTTCGACGCGATGAGCGACTGGGTGGTGGACTCGCTCGCCGATCGCGACTGGGACATCTTCCGGCCGTGCTCACCTTCATCGCGACGGAGCCGGTGCTGGCCCTCCTCGCGACCCGCTCTCTGAACGCCATCGCACTCGGCGACGATCTCGCCCGGACCCTGGACGCGGGCATAAGCCGCACCCAGATCGTGGTGGTTGTCGTCGTCACCCTGCTCGCCGGAGTGGCCACTGGCACGGCCGGGCCCATCGGCTCCGTCGACCTGATGGTGTCGGTCTCGTCCGCTGGTTCATCGAACCCGACCAGCGCTGGATCACCCTCTACACCATCGTCCGCACGCCGAGCCTGCTGATCGTCTCCGACGCGGTCGGCTGAATCTTCCTTACCCCCAGGAACTCCAGGTCGGTATCGTGACCGCGATCATCGGAATCCTCGTGTTCATCCTGCTCCCACGCCGCCGCAAGAAGGCGAGCGGACTGTGAGTGGCCAAGCCGTCGACTTCGGCAGAACGGACCTCCTCTCCCGAGCCTCCCGCTGGTCGCTCCGCATCGACGCACACACCATCGTCGCCTGTCATCGTCGGTCCCAGTGTCTGCGGCACGTCCATCTCCTCAGGGGCATGCCCAGACCACTCAAACCCACCACCGGGCCGGGTCGGAAGGAAAGGCCATAACCTCGTACCGGTACAAGGAAGTGGCCCGGGTGCTCGGCCTGCCTCCGCAGACCTCGGTTACCCCGCACGGGATCACCGTCGCCCGCCTCATAGCCTGCGGCCGTCACCCCACCAGCGGCTGATCACACAGTGGTGGGCGCAGGACAAGGCCGCGGTGGTGCGGATCATGGAGGCGACGGACATCACCCCGCTCTCGGCCCGGCCGGTCGACGAACTCTCCGGCGGGCTCGCCTGCCCTATCATCACGGACCCCGCGGCGGAAAGCCCTCTCGTCATCCCCCCTGGGCAACGCGGGCGCCGCCGGCCGCACGGCGGCAACCGCCGACGGATGGCCGCGCACCACCCAGCCTCTCCGAAGCGGAGATCCTCCGACGGGCCAGATCACACGGTGCGCCATGCGGCGGAATTCCGTCCAGAATGCTCTGGGCCTGGTCTCTGGTCGGCTTCTGTACCGGGCTCCGCGGAGGCGAGTTCATCGGACTCCACCATCACCGGACCGATCGTCGCAGTTCCCGCCTCCTCGTCGTCGAGACCAACGCCGAGAGCGGCATACCAGTTCGCGCCGGACTCCATTGGCACGTCGACCAACAAGACCGCCGTGACTTCCATTCCTGGGCTCTGACTGCAATTCCCAACCTCGAGACGACTCCGGCAACCGCCGCAACGGACACACCGTAACCGAACTCTCAGAACACCATTTCCTTGTGGCACGTCCACGCTGAACGGCCGCGGACTGGCCGGACCACGTCGCGGCCCCGGGCTGCCGCCGATCACGTAAGCCGGGGGCATCACCGTCCGTGTCCAGGGAGGATCCCGAGTGGCTCTGCGGCCACCAGGGCGTTCCGTTGCCACCCTTGAGTTTGCCCCTTGGCGGTCCAGGACCATCGGTACGCCGGCGTCCGGGGCGCTCGGACGGCCGTTGTGCGCCGTGCTGTGCCCTCAGCGCGGTAACTCCCCGATGCCCACACTCTGCCGGTGAGCGCGGGCACCTGCTTGTCTGATGACGAAGTTCCGAACGATGAGGCATAGACGGACCTGCGGCAGAGGAGTGAGGAGTGTCCTTGAAACGGAAGATCGAGGCCGAGGATCAGGAGCGGTGGCCGGCCCTCAGTTTCCTGGGCGGCTTATCGGAGCCCGTACGACTCGGACTGCTGGGGCTGGGGACCCGGTGCCGGTATGTGCCGGGAGAGACCTTGATCCGTGAGGGAGACCGTTCCAATCATGTGGTGCTCCTGCGTTCGGGGTTCGTCAAGGTGACCGCCAGTTTGGAGAACGGCCGCGAGTCATTGCTCGCCATCAGGGTCGGCGGGGACATCGTCGGAGAGATGGCCGCCATGGACGACGGCGCCCCGAGGTCGGCGACAGTCACCGCGTGCGGGGAGATCGTGGCCGGCATCGTGCGTGAGTCCGATCTCCGGCTCTTCCTGAACACGCACCCCGAGGCGGCACGCGCGGTCAACCGAATCGTCGTCCGCAGACTGCGCTGGGCGAACCAGCGCCGGGTGGAGTTCGGGGCCTACCCGGTCAAGGTGAGGCTCGCCCGGGTGCTCGCGCAACTGGCCATCTCGTACGGGCATCGGGTACCGCGCGGGCTGGTCATCGGAGTCAATCTCACCCAGCCGGAAATGGCCGCCCTCACCGGCTCCGCCGAGGTGACGATCCACAAGGCCCTGGCCGAGCTGCGCAGGGACGGACTTGTCACGACGGGGTACCGACGCACCACAGTCCTCGATCTGGACGGACTCCGGGCGGCCGCCCGGCTGGAAGCGGACTGTCCGTAGCCGCTCCCCGTGACGGGGCCCAGGAATCCGTATTTCTACGACCTGCTCGGTGTACTGCGGATCCGGCGGCAGAGTTGCCGCCCTACAGCACACCTCTACACCGGACAGGTGGTCCCGATGACGGAGCAGTTCCCTTCCGCCGCCCACACCGACGACACAATCACGCGGCATCTGTGCATGGCCGCAGATGTCGAGCAGTACAGCCGGCTCGACACCCCCGGTCAGGAGGCTGTCCAGGCCGACCTGGTGTGCGTGCTGGAGGAGGCGGCGATGCTCAGTGGACTGGACCGCAGCCACTGGCAGCGGCAGCCGCAGGGCGACCAAGAGTTCGCCGTACTGCCACTGGAGACGCCGGAGCTCGTGGTGTTGGGGGGGTTCGTGCGAAATCTGGCGGTCAAACTCGGCGAACGCAACGCGAACACCGGTGAGAGCGAGCGTATGAGGCTCCGGCTGGCCATCGACTTCGGTGTGGCCCGGGCCGCCGCCCTCGGATACAGCGGTCCAGCTCCGGTCTCGGTGGCCCGGTATCTCAATGCGCCACAACTCAAGCGGGTGCTCGCAGGGGTGGAGTCGACCGATCTGGCCTTGATCGTGTCCGACCGCGTCTACCAGGACGTCGTCAGGCTCCGGGGCGAGGCCCAGAGCCTGGACCCCCTGCGGTATCTGCGCGTGCACGTGAGCCAGAAGGAGTTCAGCGGCTACGGCTGGATCCATGTACCGGAGCACACCCCGAAAGAGCTGGAGCCGCTCGTCAAGGAGTCCTCGTCCGAGCCCGGGGCACGGGTGGCCGCTCCCGCCCCCACTCATGTGGTGAAGCGGAACAAGAACGGGGTCTTCCACTTCGGCAGCGGTGACGCCGCCCGCCGTATCAACAAGAAGCACTGACCGGGACGAGGGAGAAATCGTGAGCGAGCCGACCACCCTCCTGGGCAACGACCCGGCCGAACCCCCATTGACCCCGCCTCCCGACGAGGGCGAGGCCGCCTTCGCCCGCTTGGACGCCGACGACGACCAGGCCGATCTCATCAGGCGGCTGCGGCAACAGGGACTGCCCAGCACCTTTGTCCAGGGTCCGATCAAGGGCCGGTCTGTCGCCTTCGGCAGTGGCGATTCCGCCGGAACCATCTACAAGACGACCTACTACGGGAGCGGGGGGCCGGCCGTCGACCCAGCCGACGGGCTGGTGTCGGAGGAGGAGTTCGACACACTGACTGATCGCTATGTGCGACCCGGCACCCATCAGACCCTCGTCGAGCACCTCAAGAAACACAGAGTCGCGGTGCTCCGCGGAGCTCCTGGGTCCGGCCGCTTCACCCTGGCGCGGCTCGCCCTGCGGGACATCGCGAAGGAGGGTGTTGTCGTCCTGGACGCGGAGGCGGGCCTCCGGCGGCTGCTCAAGGAGGACGGAGGGCTCCAGCCGGGCAAGGGCCATGTGATCGAGAGCGACGGCATGCGATGGGCGTCCCAGCTCCGTGCCCAGCTGCTCAACCTTCTGCGCGGAGCAACCCATGTGCGCGTGCACGGGGAGACATACGTGCGCTCCCCGTTAGTGATCATTCTCGATGACCAGGCTCCGTCGGCAGGTCTTGAGGACCACGTCATCGAACACGAGGGCGGGGAATCGGTACGGTTCAAGGTGTTCGAGCGACATCTGACGGCCCTCCTGTTCGACCGCCCCGAGGAATGCCGGAAGCTGCTGGAACACGAAGGCCTCACCGAGGATCTGCGCGGCCACCGCTCCCTGCACGAGATCGGTCTGCTCGCGGACGGGCTCGCGGGGCGGGTGCACCGCGGGGACGACATCGACGTCATCGTGTCCGGTCTCGCCACCGCGCTGCGGAGCAGGGCGGTGGAACTGCTCAAAGCACAGCCCCGGGCCGCGAACGGTGAGGACCGAAGGACGGACGTCTCCCTGTGGTCCCGCGCGTTTCTCATGGCCGGAGTCGTTCTCGACGGGATGGCACTCAGCAGGGTGAGCCGCGAGTCCCACCGGTTGGCGGAACTGCTGCACGGAGTCCGCTCGCCCAGTCTGGCTCCCGAGATGCCACTGTTCGTGGAGAGCGTCAGGGACTGGCTGGCCGGACAGGAGATGGAGTTCGTTGACCGCAAGGGGAGCCCGGTCGACGAACGCTATCCAGGCTGCCGGGTGCGGCTCCGTCCCAGGGGCCTCGGCGAGGCTGTCATGGAAGTGCTCTGGCACGACCACAGCGGAGCCCGGGGGCCGTTGCTGGAGTGGCTGGATGGGCTGGTCGACAAGGATGAGGAGGACATCCGGGTGTCGGCCGCTCAGACGGTCGGCCTGCTGGCCGCCTTCGACTGGTCGTATGTGTACGAGGAACTGCTCGTGCGCTGGGCGTCCGACAAGGGAGATCACGCCGCACGCCGGCACTTCGCCGCCGCCTGGGCCCTGGAGCGGGCCGTCGCCGACCCTCTGCTCGCCCCTCAGGTTCGGCAACTGTTGCGCCGCTGGTCCCAACAGCGCGAGTTCCAGCCCTGTGCCCAGGCCGCGTACGGCACCCGGATCGGGGCAATGTACCCCGCCGAGGCCCTGGACGGGCTGGAACTGATCGCCCAGTCCGGGATGAAGAGTGTGTGGGCCGCTGTACGGGAGATCTATGCCGCCGGGTCGCACGTCGACGTGCTGGAACGGCTGACGGCCTGGTCGGGATCGCCTCGGCACTGGCTGCGGGACGACGCCGCGAAATGCCTGCTGCGGCTCAGCCGGATCCGTGGCGAGGGTGCTGTCACCGGGTTTCTGCGGGACCCGGGAACTCGGGGTCTGCTGATGCTGCTGGTACGTCAGGTGCTGCTCAGCAAGAGCAAGGGAAACCGTCGGTGCGGCTGGAACGCGCTGAAGCGGTGGGTCGAACAGGCCCGTGACGAGGAACCCACGGGACCATCCGGGGACTCCGGATCACCGCTCCGTGAACTGGTGGCCGAATTCGCCGCCGAGGTGCCGGAGCCGGGCGAGAAGGGCGCCGATCTGCGCGAGCAGCTCCGGTTCCATCTTCGCCTCTGGTGCCACCAGTTCGGCACAGCTGAGGCAGCGGGGCTCCGTACCGGCAGCCATCAGCTAGCTGAGGACGACGCGGCCGTGGAGATCGAGGCCTTCGTGAACGACGCGTTCGACACAGAGGAGAAGCGATGACCAGCGCATCACACCGCGGGCTGTTCTCGAGACTGCGCCGGCTCTTCGGCGGCCGGCCGGACTCGTCCCCACCTTTTCCCGGCCTTCCGGTGAACGTTCCGGAGAGGATGGTCGTGCACCGTGGCTCTCTGGTGTCCTTCACGACACCGTCCAAGGGTGATGGCTACGACTTCCAGGTCAGTATCCGCTGCGACTGGTGTGCCGAGGGCCGGTTCGACGGGGAGACACTGAATCTCGCGATCGATGAGTACGAGTCCACGATGCCGCTGCTTCTCGAGGGGCTGGTCCGTGAAGTGGCGCGTGAATTCGCGCCGTTCCGTGTGGAGGCGGCGGAGCTCGCTGTGAACAAGTCTCTGAGCACGGAGATGTGTTTTGCGAACGGTTTGGTGAGTTGTCGCTCGGTCGCCCGCCTTCAGCCGGCACCGGAAGTGTTGGAATGGCAGCGCGCAGCTGCCCGGGAACTCCATGCCATCGAGCACCGCTACGCGAAGTCCGCTCTCCAGGTGCGGCTGCTGAGCCGGACTGCGGAGGAGTGGCGGGATTTTCTCGCCGAAGGTCTGGTGAATGCTCCTCAGGATGAGGACACCCTGTCCTGGTTGACCCCCTGGGCAGTGTTGCTGGCGGAGCAGCCGGACAGGGCCGCCAGTGAGGTGGGCGAGATGTTCCAGCAACGGCGCCGCCAAGTGGAGGACTTCGTCAAGCTTGTGGACAGCCAGGCGAGCCGATATCAGGCGCACGACCTCTTCGACTTCGTCGCTACGAATGAGAGGAATCTCGGACATGCGATGAGGGTGTTCGGGCTACCGCTCCCCGGGAAGCCGGAGCCGGAAGGCGTACAGCCCGGTCCGCTGCCCCCGGCCCGGGACTGACCAACTCCCCGACCGACCTCGCACCGATGAAGCCGCTGGCACACATCACGGCAGCAGTGGACGGGCCGCGAGGGAGAGACCGGCGGCCACGGCCATCAACCCGGTCCAGCCGACGCCCCGCGCGATATGGCGGTTCTTGGCCATGGCCACCTGGGCCAGGATCGGGATGAGCTGCCAAATCTCCTTGCGCTCACTGTCCTCGTCGGCCGGTGGAACGCTGCCATCGGCCGTCGCCAGCAACGGCAGGCTGAATCTGTTCGGAGCCGGCGGGGGACCCAATCGGGGACGCAGCGCCTGGATGACGCAGTGGACGGCGGGCAGGAAGGCTGTCACCTGCAACAGGAGCAGGCCCACCGCGCACCAGGCGAGAGGCCCGCCTCGCTCCCATGCGTCCCGAACGGCACTGCCTTGAGGCAGGGCGGCAGCCATCAGACCCGCCTGAACCGCGCCGAGTATGCCCGCCTTGGCATCGGCGAACTGGGCCGATGCCTGGAGCGAGGTGTAGACGGCGAGCCCTGACCGAAGACCCGCGTCCTGCGTCCCGTCCGCCACGGCGACTGCCGTGACACAGGACTCGGGGCCGTTGGCTGCAGTGGCGGCGCTGGTCATGGAAGTCCTCCTGGCACCGAGTTGGTCGGAGTCCCAGTAATGCGTACGGACCAACGTGAGAACAGTCAGAAATGTGGTTTCCACCCTTCTTGGAGAGCTTCGTGAACCCCCTGTCCCTCGTGACCCGAGCACCCGCACAGCGGATAGCCGCCTTCGCCCTGGCCCTGATCGCCCTCACGGCGGGCAGCGGCTGCAGTGCCTTCAAGGCACCTGAGACCCGGCCTTGCGGCTGGCTCGACCTCCCCGGGGACACACCCCCGGCTGGTCAGGACCGTCCCCGTATTGCTCTGCTCGTCGACGCCAGCCCGTCCACCCGGCCGGACCGGGACACCGAGCCGGACACCCTGGTGCCGGACTGGGCGGCGACGGTGCTGTCCCAGCGGGCTGCCGCCCTGCCGAAACTGGAGGGCGCAGAACTGTCCGTGGCCGCCTTCGGCGGAACCCGCGCCACCGTTGACTGGAATGTGGACCGCGTGTCGGTCCCGCCGGTAAAGGGCAACGACACCCTCAAGAAGGACCGTCGCAGCGCCCGTCGCGGCTGTCTGGAGGACCGGCTGCGAAAGCTGTCCGCGAGGGCGCCGGGCACCAGCCGCACCGATCTTCTCGGCGCGCTGGCCGCAGCCGGTGAGCGGCTCGGTCCGGGCGGAAAACGCACAATCGTCGTGGCGACCGACGGTCTGACCAACACGGGCTGCGCGGATCTGCGCTCCGCGGGCTTCGATGGCGGAGACGAGATCGAGGCCGTGGTGCGGAACTGCCGCGGAGCGGGGGAACTGCCCAATTTGACAGGCGCCGAGGTGAGCATGGTCGGCCTGGGCCGCTCCGCCCGGGGCGCGGCACCGTCGTCGCCCCAGACAGCATGGCTGACCGAGCTGTGGGAGCGGCTGTGCCGGGCAACCGGGGCCTCGTCCTGCGATGTGACGGCCACGGCCCGCACACAGCCGGCGGCACAGCGGGGTGGCTCCATCGGTGTCGGTGAACCTGCGGTGACATTCCCGGCGGTCTCCGAGCGGCCTGCCGGGCGGATCATCACGCTCACCCTGCCGGGATCTGTCCTCTTCGCCACCGACCGTGCGGAACTGTCGCCGACGGCACGGGAGGCACTGGACCGATCCGCGCGCCGGATCCGGGAGCTGGGCGCGCTGTCCGTCGCGGTGCTCGGGCACACCGACTCGCGCGGAAGCGAGGAACAGGGCGAGCGGCTCTCCCTGGCCCGTGCCCAAGCCGTCCGGCTGGCGCTGCAGGACCGGGGGATCACGGTCGCCAGTGCTCGCGGCTACTCCGACGAACGCCCCAAGTGCCACCCGGAGTACCTCGACGGCCTGCCGCAGCACTCGGCGATGGCCTGCAACCGGCGCGTGGAGATCAACGTGACCCTGCGTCGCCGCTGACCGCTTGAGCTGCCACCACCTGTGCGGAACTTCAGAGAAGGATGTAGACCATGCCCCTGAACCACCGGGGAGACCCCTGCCACCACGGCTGCGGATGCGATATCCGGGACCTGGTGAACAGCGCTGAGCACAGCCCGGGGCGCGACCCGGAGCACTTGGACAACGGCGAAATGCGGATGCTGCTGCGCGCCGCACGCGAAGTCGCCGAACTCGTCGGCCGGAACCGTGATCAGCTGGCCGGTGCCAGGGCTCGCACGATCGGCACCCATGCGAGGGCTGAGCAGGCCGTCCAGTCCCTGGCGCGCTTCGAGGCCACCGCTTCCCTGCGGGCGGCGCGGACCGCCCAGGAGAAGATCGAGGCACGGCACGCCGAGGACGGGGCGCACGACCGGCGCCGTCGCGAACTGTGGATACGCCTCATGCGCTGGCCGGTGATCGCAGCCATGGCCTTGTTCGACGCGTGGTACTTCATGCAGGTCTTCCGCTATCTGACCAGCAGCGAGGAGACTGTCTCGCCGGTCGACCAGATCGTCTCCTTCCTGCCAGGGGCAGTGCTGGCCCTCGCTCTGGTGCTCTCCGGACACGCGGTCGCGGCACCCCTGCACCGGCTGCGGGAGTGGCTGCGCACGCTGCGTGAGCGACGCCTCGGACTCGCACTCTCCATCTCGCTCGTCGCGCCCACCCTCTATCTTGCCGCCGTACTGCTCACCGTGGCGGTATGGGCCCTGCTGCGAGCCAGGGACACCGGACTGGACACCTCGGAGGTCGAGGGTTCCCGGTACGAACCCGGCTGGGTCGCGCTGCTCATGCTGGTCCTGGCGCTCACCGCCGTGGCGATCAAGGTCATCGCCCACAACCCGTACGCGGACAGTGCCGCCGAGGCCCGCCGCGCGCTGCGCCGGTCCCGGCTGGCCTACGCTGTTCTGGTGCGCCGGGCCGGGAGCGCCCTGAAGGACCACGAGCGGTCATGGAGCGATCTGTGCGCGCTGCGGGACGAATTGGCCTCGCATGTACGTCTGGAGAGCATGCGTGTCTGGGAGGCAGCCATCCTCACAGCCCGTATGGTGCACGGTCAGGCCGGGCATATCCCGCCCGAGCCGCAGGCGCTGCCGGGTGCCGCTGACACCCATGACTCGGTCGGTGTCTGGCCCGCCCCGCTCTTCTCCGGAGTGGTCGAACCCCCGCCGGAGCTGGGCCCTTTGATCGAGGCTCACCGTATCGCCGAGGTGTGTGCCCCGCATGGGCTGCGGTCCCACCGGGCTGAGCTGATCAGCCGGCTCGACCGCCAGCTCTGTCCGGTGTGACGGACATGTGGCCCAGTCGGCCCGGATCGGCGCGCAGTGAATGGCGCGGGACGGCGACGGTGTGCGGGGCGAATATGCGCGCGGGGACAGCGACGAATGAAGGAACAGGTGCTGTGGTTCAAGAGTCTCCCGGTGGCGGAGTCCGTGCGAACAGGAGTCGTTGTCCGCAAGACGCCGACCGGGCCGTTCTGCCTGGCACCATGCGGCTGCGGGTGCGCGGGCTGCGCTACGGGAACGCGGCGTTCGTCGACGAGGTCTGCCAGTGACCACGCTCGGGCTGCCGCTCCTCGGTTATGGCCTTGATTGCTGAACGGCGGCGAGTGGTTACGGACATGGCAGTCGTGCGGCTGTCATGTCCGAAGCACGCACCCCGACCCCGATGCGGCCTGACCGACTGTGGATCGTGGTCGGCACTCTGGCATCGGTCCGCAACGGGAAGGTCGGCGTGGCCTGCGCAACTATGCTCGGAGCACAATGCCACCCACTGCGGCCGATTACCCATAATGGCTTAACTCGTCCAATAAATTGCCAAAATATCCATTTACGACACGCCTTGCCCCTGCCTGTACGTCTCCAGTAACCGCCGTAAAGGGCACACCAGGGCCAGCACGTTTCCGCGCACCTCGTCGTCCCGTGAGTTCGACGCAGGATTCGAGCCCTTCGCCTGTCGCCACCTGTCGCCGTCCTCAGTGCAATCTCGGCGAGCCGGAGTACGCGCCCCGGTCACGAGCACCCGGTACCCCGACCACCGCATCCGCCGGCGGCGCCGCCCGCGCGGAGGGCGGCCGTGGCGGCACCGGTCACGGTGTGTCCTCCGCGTACATCATGTGCTCCCAGTCGGTGACGGCGGCGCAGAAACGGGCCCACTCGTCCGACTTGCAGGCGAGATGGAGAGCGGCGATCTCCTCGGTCAGCCCGCCTCTGACCACAGCGTCACCGGCGAAGGCCGTCAGGGCTTCACCGAGGTTCATCGGCAGTCCGGGAAACCGGAGCCCGGGTTCCTCGGCGGTGGACTGCGGCGGCCCGGGGTCGATCCGGTTCTCCAGGCCGTCGGCGATGACGGCGAGCAGGGCGGCGTGGGAGAGATAGGGGTTGACCATGGCATCAGGGAGTTTGAACTCCAGCCGTCCGTTGGCGGACAGGCGTACGGTGCAGGTCTTGTCGTCCATGCCCCAGTCGATGTCCCCGGGGGCGAAGAGACCCGCGTCCCAGTAGCGCTTGTAGGAGTTGACGGTGGATCCCATGACGGCCATGGTGCCCGCGGCATGCGCCAGGATGCCGCCGAGGGCATGCCGTCCGGTCTCGGAGAGATGCAGTTCGCGGCGGCCGGACTCCGCCAGCACGTTCTCCGTGCCGCGCCACAGGCTGAGGTTGTGATGACAGCCGTTGCCCATCACCCCGATGGCGGGCTTGGGCATGAAACTGGCGGTGATGCCCAGCTCGCGGGCGACCTGCCGGCAGATCTGCCGGAAGGTGATGAGCCGGTCGGCGGTCAGCTCGGCCCGGTCGTACATCCAGTTCAGTTCGAGCTGACCGGGGTCCTCGTAGTCGCCCTCGATCATGTCGAGTCCGAGCGCCCTGCCATAGGTGATCACTTTCTGGTAGACGGGCCTGTTGCGCTCCAGCATTTCGACCCGGTACGCCGGACTGGCATCGGGGCGGTGGGACGCTTCCAGGCCGGGCCCCGTCCACGTCGTCTCGGGCTCGCAGCCCGAGCGGAGAACGAGTCCGGTGTTCTCGGTGAACTCCCGGTGCCGCCGGATGAGGTTGCCGCGCACATCTGCGGCGAAGGGCTCGCCACCGCGCTCGGGATGGTGCGCGGGCTCATAGAGACGGCAGAAGAACCGGCCGACACTGGTGTCCCAGGGCAGTACCGCGAAGGTGTCGAGATCGGGCAGGGCGGTGAACTCGGACGCCCGTGCGCCACCGCCGAGGAGGGTGCCGCTCCGGTCGGTCTGGAAGTCGGCGACGACGGCACGGTGCATCTGAACCCCGCGCTCCAGATTGCGGAGCAGGTGTACGGCGGGTACCACCTTGCCGACGGCCCGGCCGCCGAGCGTCACGGACTGATAATAGAGATACTCGACACCGGCCTCGGTGATCCGTTTGCGCACGGCGTCCACCGCGTCATGGTCGGTGTTCCGCTCACGATGGGTGTCGAGCGCGGTGGTGTTCGGGCTTGGGGCGGTCATGCGGACACCTCGGAGTGGTCGTACGGCCAGGACGGGGAGAACAGAAACGGCGGAGGTGGCGGGAAGAGCGGCCGGCACGGGTTGCGCCCCGCCGCCCCGGTCCGGTTCCGCCGGACGGCGCGCGGGGAGAGCGGACCCGGTCAGGACGTGGGGGTGAAGGTGAGGGGAAGCCGTACGGAACCGGTGTTGCCGGAGTCGGGAAGCCATTCGGCGCCTTCGGCGATCCGGGGATCGCGCAGGCGCCGGGCGAGCACCGGCAGGGCCTCGGCCATGTCACCGCGGGCGACGAAGTGACCGAGGCAGTGGTGGACCCCGCCGCCGAAACCGAAGTGCGGTGCGCGCTCGGCGGTGATGTCGAAGGAGTACGGACCGTGGACGCGGGGGTCGGTACCGGCGGACTCGTTCCACAGATGGATGGTGGTCCCGGCGGAGATGTCCACACCCTGGAAGGTGAAGTCCTCAAGGGCCTCGCGGGTGACCCAGCGGACGGTCGGATTGACACGCATCACTTCCTCCACCGCTCGCGCGGCCAGTTCGGGCCGCTCGGCGAGGAGTCGCCACTGGTCGGGGTGGCGGATGAAGGACTGAAGGGCCAGACCGAGCTGGTTGCGGGTGGTGTCGAAGCCCCCGAAGATCAGCAGGACCAGTCCGTCGCGCAGTTCGCCGCCGTCGAGCCGGTCGCTGTCCCGGCTGACGCGGACCAGGTGGGAGACGAAGTCGTCGCGTTCCCGGCGCCGGCGGTCGGCGATGATTTCGTCGGCGTAGGCGTGGAGCGCGGCGAGGGCGTGTTCGATCCGGTCGAGATCCTGACGGATGGTCACCCCCAGGGCCAGTCCCAGAACGGCGGACGCACGCGCGATGGTGGGCCACTCCGACTCCGGGAGGCCGAACAGAGTGGTGATCACCCGGGCCGCGTAGGGCTCGGCGAAATCCGAGACGAACTCGCATGAGCCGCTCCCGGCGAAGGTGTCGGTGAGCTCGGTGGCGAGGGACCGGAATCGGGGTAACAGGGCGGTGGTGAGCCGGGCGGAGAAGGCCGGGTTCATCAGCCGCCGAAGTCTGCGGTGTTCCTCGCCCTCCTTGTTGAGGATCCAGCTCGCCCACCAGTCGGCGAAGGGGCCCTCGGTCACGCCGTTGTGCGCGGGCCAGGCCACGCTGCCCTGACGGAGGAGAGGGTGCTTGAGCAGTGCCTCCATCTCCGCGTGGCGCAGCACGGCCAGTCCGTAACCGGTCCGGGCGTACCAGGACTTCTCGCGCGCCTGGTGCACCGCGGCGGAGGTGATCGAGAAGCCCGGGTCGGCGACATCGAACCAGGGCACGTCGTCCATCGGGGTGGTGCCCGCCATGGGGCCCTCCGGCTCTAGGGGCGTGTCGTGAGAGCCATAGATTCGGGAACGGCACCGGGTAAGTCAAGTACCGGCAAAGCGATCCAGCCGGAGAACCCCTCTTCCCCGGCCGTCCGAAGCCACACCGCGGCCGGAGACCCTTCTGGCACACACCGCGTCCTGGCCGGCACCGAGCGACCACACGTGCACCACCGGCACCCGCGGCCACATACCGGGCCGTCGGCCGGGCGGTCGCCGAGCCAGGACCTCCGAGATCCGGAGTGGAGTACGCCCACCCGCACGACGGGCCCGCCCGCCGGACCTGTCACCTGGAGTCCGCCTCGACAGGACACCCCGCACTCTGATCGTCGGTGTCATCCAGGAGGACACGGACCTCCCGGTCAGGGTTGTCACCGCCCCGGAGGACCGGTCCCCCGGCGGCGGCTGAGCCGAACGGTGACCGAGGCCGTCCGGCGGCCGATACGAGGCGGGGCATGGGCGGCTCGGCCGCCCAGGCCACACAAGGCATCGAGGGGATTCGGATCGGCAGGAGTCCAGCCACGGCGACACCGCCTGTGTCAGGCACAGAGCATCCGTCCGCAGGACACCTTCGACAACGGGGAGCGTCGCCCGCGAGCTTTCCGCGTCGAGCCACTTGAAGTCCTCGACCGTCCCGTTGAACGCCACCGGCACGTCCGCGTCTCCCCACCCGGATGCCGGGCGCCGGCTCGGACTTGCGGCCTGGATGTCGAACACCACCGCCCGCAGGGGCCCGACCCGCGCCGGCCGCCGCGCGCTCCCCACTCCTCGCTGCCCTCTCTGTAGGGCTTTGACGGCGGTTCCTACCCCCGGTACGTCTCCAGCAGCCGCAACCACACCTCACTGATCGTCGGATACGCCGGAACCGCGTGCCACAGCCGCTCGATCGGCACCTCGCCGACCACCGCCACCGTCGCCGAGTGGAGGAGTTCGCCCACCCCCGGCCCGATGAAGGTGGCGCCCAGCAGCACCTCGCGGTCGAGGTCGACGATCATGCGGGCCCGGCCCCGGTAGCCGTCGGTGTAGAGGCCGGCGCCGGCGACCGAGGCGAGGTCGTAGTCGACGGCGCGGACGCGCCGGCCGGTGGACTCGGCTTCGGCGAGGGAGAGGCCGACGGCCGCCGCCTCGGGGTTGGTGAAGATCACCTGGGGGACGGCGGCGCGGTCCGCGGTGGCCGTGTGGGCGCCCCAGGGGTCGGTTTCCAGCAGGGGGACTCCCTGGGCGCGGGCCGTGATGGCCGCCGCCGCGATGCGGGCCTGGTATTTGCCCTGGTGCGTGAGGAGAGCGCGGTGGTTGACGTCGCCGACGCCGTACAGCCAGTCGCTGCCCTCCACCCGGCAGCTGTCGTCGACCCGGAGCCACGAGCCGGGCTCCAGGCCCACCGTCTCCAGGCCGATGCCCTCGGTGCGCGGGGCCCGGCCGGTGGCGTAGAGGAGTTCGTCGGCCTCGATGCGTTCGCCGTTGTCCAGGACCAGGGTGACGGGGCCGTGGCCGTCGGTGCGCTCCACGGCGGTGACCTCGGTGTTCAGCAGGACACGGGTACCCGACTCGGTCAGGGTGTCCGCGATCTGTTCGCCGACGAAGGGTTCCATCCGGGGGAGCAGGCCCTCACCCCGGACCACCAGGGTGACCTGCGAGCCGAGGCCCTGCCAGGCCGTGGCCATCTCGACGCCGACCACTCCCCCGCCGACCACGGCCAGCCGTGCCGGGACCGTGCGCGCGCTGGTGGCCTCCCGGCTGGTCCACGCCCTGGCGCCGCGCAGTCCGGGCACCTCGGGCAGGACGGCGCGGCTGCCGGTGCAGACGGCCACCGCGTGCCGGGCGGTCAGGATGTGGTGCTCGCCCTCGGGGCCGTCCACGACGACCTTCTTCGGGCCGTGCAGGCTGCCCCGGCCCCGGTAGAGCCGCGCGCCGGTGGAGTCGAGCCAGGTGACCTGGCCATCGTCCTTCCAGTGGGAGGTGTACTCGTCCCGGTGGGCCAGCACGGCCGCCGCGTCGAGCGGGGCCTCGGCGGCGCGGCTCAGGCCGGGGGTGTGGCGGGCGTCGGTGCGGGCGATCACCGGGCGCAGCAGCGCCTTGCTGGGCATGCAGGCCCAGTACGAACACTCGCCGCCGACCAGTTCGCTCTCGACCACGGCCACGCTCAGACCGGCGGCCCGGACCCGGTCCGCCACGTTCTCCCCGGTGGGGCCGGCGCCCACCACCACAACATCGAACTCCACTGCATCGGTCATGGGGACAGTCTGGTCCCGGGTGTGCGCTCCGGCCACATGGGCAGGGGCAGGAATAGCACCGTCCCCGGCACCGTTGTGGGGGGCGAGTCCACCGGACAGTCTTCGAGAGGTAACACGTCATGAGCACTGTTGAGCTCACCAAGGAGAACTTCGATCAGGTCGTTTCCGAGAACGACTTCGTTCTGATCGACTTCTGGGCTTCTTGGTGCGGCCCGTGCCGGCAGTTCGCACCTGTGTACGAGGGTGCCGCCGAGCGCCATCCCGACCTGGTCTTCGCGAAGGTCGACACCGAGGCCCAGCAGGAGCTGGCCGCCGCCTTCGAGATCCAGTCCATTCCGACGCTGATGATCGTCCGCGAGAACGTCGCGGTGTTCGCCCAGCCGGGGGCGCTGCCGGAGGCGGTGCTGGAGGATGTGATCGGCCAGGCCCGGGGGCTGGACATGGACGAGGTACGGGCGTCGATCAAGGCCGCCGAGGCCGCCGCCGGGAACGGCGAGGCGCCCCAGCAGGGCTGAGCGGCCCGAGCGGGCGCGGGCGGGCGTCAGCCGAGAGGGGCGTCCACCACGCGTGCCGAGAGGCCGTAGTCGAGTTCGGCCCCGTCGACCAGCAGCGCCTCCACGGTGCGGGTCACGGGGTCGATATCGGCCACCAGACCGTGGCCCGCATAGCGCGGATAGCCGCTGGCCCCGGTCTCGCCGGTCGCCTCCACCACGGCGGAGCGGATGGCCTCCGCGGCCGGGGCGGCGCCCTCCCGGCCCGCCACGTGCTCGGGCACCAGCAGGATCTCGAAACGCCGCGGGGTTCTTGCACTCATGTGAGCGACGGTAGGCATGGGCGGACGCCACCGCATCCCGGCGTGCTCCGCCACCGTATCCCGGCGTGATCCCGCCGCCCGGCGTCCGGCACCTCAGCTGGAGTCGCGGTGCACCGCCCTGGCTCCCATGAGGTCGCGGAGTTCCGGCGCCTCCGCGGGGTCACGGACCACCCGGTCGACCAGTTCGGCCAGAAGCCTGCCGGTGACCATGTCGATGTGCACCGTACTCAGCCGGGGCCGCAGCAGCCGGCCCAGCAGCAGGTCGTCGGCGCCCATCACCGCGGTTTCGTCCGGGATGCCGATCCCCTCGTCCTGGAGGGCCCGCATCAGCAGCATGGCGTAATCGTCGTTGTACGCGTAGACGGCGTCCAGCCCGCGCCGGCGCCAGCCGCGGGCGAGCGCGGTCGCCGATTCCACGTCGTAGGAGAGCGGCAGCGGCTCGATCCGCGCCCCGGTCGCCGCGGCGACCCGGCGGGCACCCTCGATCCGGGGCTCGGCGAAGAGCTCCATACCCGGTTCGCGGGGCATCACCACACCGATCGATCTGCGTCCGCGCTGCACCAGATGGGTGACCGCGCAGCCGCCGACCGCGCTCTGGTCCATGACGAGTGAGTGGGCGCCCTCCACCCGCCGGGGGGCGAGGGTGATGACCGCCCTGGCCCCGGAGCGCTTGAGCATGGCGACTCCGGACGGGGTGAGGCCGACCTCACCGAGCGACACGACCGCCACGGGGCGCAGTTCGGCCCATGCCCGGACCGCCTCGTCGCCGTCGAGGCCGAGGCTGCCGTACTGCACCACGGTGTAGTCGAGCCGGCGCAGCGCCCACTGGAGTTCCTTGAAGAACTGGTGGTGGAGGGGCCCGACCGGGAAGGTGACGGCGGGCAGCAGCACCATCCTGGTGTGTCCGGCGCGCAGGCTGCGGGCCGCCGCGTGGGGTACGTAGCCCAACTCCTCGGCCGCCTCGCGCACCCGCCGGCGGGTGGGCTCGCTGATGCGCACGGACGAGGTGTTGTTGAGGACGTACGAGACGGTGGCCCGCGAGACCCCGGCCAACCGGGCGACATCGGCGCTGGTGGGGACGGAGCGTTCGGCGGGTTGATTGGTTGACTGGCTCATCGCCCTGGGAATCCTTCCAGAACGCGCGCGGGCGCCGTCCGCTGGTTGGCCGGATTCGGATGCCCCTGTTCCCGCGATCTTCCGCACGGCATGCTGGAGCCGGCAGAGCGTTCCAGCGGAAGGGTGCCGACGTGCGGCTGCACACCACCACATGGGGCGAGGGTGACCGCCTCGCCCTGCTCATTCACGGGATCATGGCCGATCACCGCACCTGGCGGCGGGTGGGTCCGGCACTCGCGGAGCGGGGATACCGGGTCCTGGCGGTCGATCTGCGCGGCCACGGGGTGAGCGGCCGGGCGAGTTCGTACACCGCGCGGGACCATGCCCGGGATGTCGTGGAGACACTCCCCGCCGGTGCGGAGCTGGCGATGGGGCACTCGCTGGGCGGGCTGGTGCTCTCGCTCGCGGTGCGTGAGCTGGCGCCCGCGCGGGCGGTCTATGTGGACCCGGCCTGGCGTCTGGCCCAGGGTCCGGACGGCTTCCGGCCCGAACGCTTCACCAGGGCCAAGCAGCTGACCCGGGCCATGGTCCGGTCGGTGAATCCGCGGTGGACCGACGAGGATCTCGATGCCGAGATGGCCGCCCTCGAACTCTGGGACGAGTCGACGGCGTACGGGCTGGCGGAGCTCACCGGCCGGGATCTGCTGCCGGCCGCGCCGGTGGTCCCCTCGCTGGTGCCCCTCGCCGATCCCAGCACGCTGGTCCCCGCCGAACGCGCCGCGCTGCTGCGCGGCCGCGGATTCGAGGTGCGCACGGTCGCGGGCACCGGGCACTGCGTCCACCGCGACGACTTCGACGGATTCATGGCGTCGCTGGAGGGGTGGATACACCCCGGGACCGGCGGCGGCACGGGATCGCCGGGCCCGGCGGACACGGCTGGTGCGATCGACACGGCTGGTGCGATCGACGCGGCGGGGCCCGCGGATCCGGTGGGGCCCGTGGGCTGAAACGCCGTTACCGTGAGGCGATGACGTTCCTCTCCCGCCTTCTCGACCTCCTCGGCGTCGGGTCCGGCCGCCCCGCGACCACCGTGCCCCGGGCCACGACGGCGCGCGGGCCCGCCGCGCCCGGCCGGGGCGGTGCCACGGCCACCACCGAGGCCGATCCGTCCCGGGTGGGACGGGTCCGCACCTCGTACGCACCGGACCGCGACGGTGCCCCGGATCCCGGCGAGATCGTCTGGACCTGGGTGCCGTTCGAGGAGAACGACGGGCGGGGCAAGGACCGGCCGGTGCTGGTGGTCGCCCGGGAGGCCGGGGGCACTCTGCTGGCCGTACAGCTCTCCAGCAAACGGCACGACCGGGACCGTGAATGGGTGCCGATCGGGGTGGGGCCGTGGGACCGGGAGCGGCGCGAGTCCTGGGTGGATCTCGACCGGGTGCTGCGCGTGCACGGCGGCGGGGTGCGCCGGGAGGCGTGTGCGCTGGACCGGGCGCGCTTCGACCGGGTGGTCCAGCGGCTCCGGGAGCGTTACGGCTGGGTCTGACCGCCCCCGGACGACGTCCCCGGCCGCCCGCCGGTCCGGCGTCGCGCATCGGATTCCGCGCCGGTCAGCCCAGCGCCGATACCGTCCGCGAGCTGCGGCGGAGAACACCGCCGGGGCATCCGGCGGGGCCGGCGGAGCGAAGGGGCGCCCTTGTGCGGACCGGCGCGCGTGGCTTTAGGTTGACGGAGTGCTTCGCACAGCCATGCGGAAGGGATGTCGAACATGCGTCCACCCGAAACGGACGGCCACGGCCGGCCCATAGCGGAAGCGGAAGCGGAGGATCTGCTGCGATGTATCTGCTTCAAGAACGGCCCGCCCACCACGGTCGGCGTGGAGTTGGAATGGCTCGTTCATGAACGGCACGACCCCCGTCGGCCCGTCCCGGCCGACCGTCTCGAAGCCGCCCACGATCAGGTGCGCGAACTGCCGCTGACCTCGGCACTGACCTTTGAACCGGGTGGCCAGCTGGAGCTGAGTTCCGCTCCCGCCGCCTCGCTGATGGAGTGCGTGAACTCCGTCGCCGCCGATCTGGACACCGTGCGCGCCGCGCTCACTCCCTCGGGTCTGACCCTCAGCGGATTCGGCATCGATCCCTGGCAGCCCCCGCGCCGCATGCTCCGCGAACCCCGCTATGACGCCATGGAGGCGTATCTGGACCGTACCGGTCCGGCCGGGCGGGTCATGATGTGCAGCTCCGCGTCGATCCAGGTCTGTCTGGACGCGGGCGAGCGGGAGCCCGGGCCGCTCGGCGCGGGCCGGCGCTGGCGGCTGGCGCATCTGCTGGGTGCGGTGCTCACCGCCGCGTTCGCCAATTCGCCGGCGCGGGAGGGGCGCTGGACGGGCTGGCGGTCGACCCGGCAGGCCGTCTGGGCGCAACTGGACCGGGTACGGCCGATCGCACCGCCGCTGGACCGCGAGCCGAGAGCGGCCTGGGCCGCCCACGCGCTGGACGCCCCGGTGATGTTCATCCGCACGGAGCAGGGTCCGTGGGAGAGCCCGGACGGGCTCACCTTCCGCCAGTGGATGCGCTCCGGCGGTCCCCGGCCGCCGACCCGGCGGGATCTCGACCACCATCTGACCACGCTCTTCCCGCCGGTACGGCCGCGCGGCCATCTCGAACTGCGCATGATCGACGCGCAGCCCGGGGACGACGGCTGGATGGTGCCGCTGGCGGTGACGGCCGCGCTGTTCGACGACCCCGAGGCGACCGAGACGGTGTACCGGCTGGTCAAGCCGCTGGCGGAGTACGCGGGTCCGGATCCCGCGCCGCGCAATCCGCTCTGGCTCGCCGCCGCCCGGCTGGGACTCGCCGATCCGGAGCTGCATGCCGCCGCGATCGGCTGCTTCACCGCGGCGCTGGAGGCACTGCCCCGGGTCGGCGCGTCGGACGCCCTGTGCGCCGCGGTCGCCGGCTTCCACGAACGCCATGTCCTGCCGGGGCGATGCCCCGCCGACGATCTGCTCATCCCCGCGCTCGGACGGAATCCGGGCGCGCTCGGGAAGGAGTCCTGCGCATGACCGACGACTCCATGGCGGACGGCCCCGGCACCGCCGATACCCCGTCAGGCGAAACCCCCGCGGCCGGGAAGGCCGGGACCGGCGGCCACCCGGCCGGGGAGCCCGCGCCCGCGGAGCTGCGGCAGCGCGCACTCGACGCCCTGACCACGGCACGGGCCCGTACCGCGGTCCTCACCGACTGTGTCGACGACCGGGATCTGACCGCCCAGCACTCCCCGCTGATGTCCCCGCTGGTCTGGGATCTCGCCCATATCGGCAATCAGGAGGAGCAGTGGCTGCTGCGCACGGTCGGCGGCCGGCCGGCGCTGCGCCCCGAGATCGACTCGGTGTACGACGCCTTCGAGCATCCCCGCGCGGCGCGGCCGGCGCTGCCGCTGCTCCCGCCGGCCGAGGCCCGGCTGTACGCCCATGAGGTGCGCGGCCGGGTGCTGGACATTCTCGACCGCGCCGCCTTCGAGGGCGGCGGCCCGCTGACCGACTCCGCGTTCGCCTTCGGGATGATCGCCCAGCATGAACAGCAGCACGACGAGACCATGCTCATCACCCATCAGCTGCGGAAGGGACCCGCCGCGCTGACCGCTCCCGCCCCGCCCGCCGACGGCGCCGGGGAGAAGCTGCCGCCCGAGGTGCTGGTGCCGGGCGGGGCGTTCACCATGGGCACCTCGGCCGAACCCTGGGCGCTGGACAATGAGCGGCCCGCGCACCGGCGGGAGGTGCCGGCCTTCCGTCTCGACACCGTGCCGGTGACCTGCGGCGCGTATCTGGCCTTCATCGAGGACGGCGGATACCGCGACCCCCGCTGGTGGGCCGGCGAGGGCTTCGAGCAGATCCGCCGGCATGAGATCGGCGCCCCGCTCTTCTGGCGGCAGGAGGGCGGCCAGTGGCTGCGCCGCCGGTTCGGGGTGACCGAACCGGTGCCCTTGGACGAGCCCGTACTGCATGTGAGCTGGTACGAGGCCGACGCGTACGCCCGCTGGGCGGGGCGGCGGCTGCCGACCGAGGCGGAGTGGGAGAAGGCCGCCCGGCACGATCCGGCGACCGGCCGCTCGCGCCGCTTCCCCTGGGGCGACGGCGATCCGACGCCCGGACGGGCCAATCTGGGGCAGCGTCATCTGCGCCCGGCCCCGGCGGGGAGTTACCGCGAGGGTGCCTCGCCGCTCGGCATCCGGCAGCTGATCGGTGATGTGTGGGAGTGGACCGCGAGTGATTTCCTGCCCTATCCGGGCTTCGCGGCCTTCCCCTACCGGGAGTACTCCGAGGTCTTCTTCGGCAGCGACCACAAGGTGCTGCGCGGTGGTTCCTTCGGGGTGGACGAGGTGGCCTGCCGGGGCACCTTCCGCAACTGGGACCTGCCGGTGCGCCGGCAGATCTTCGCCGGGTTCCGCACCGCGCGGGACGCCGCTCCGGGCGAAGGGGGCGGCTGATGTGCCGGCATCTCGCCTATCTCGGCCCGCCCCTCGCGCTGGGCGAACTGCTCACCGCGCCGGCTCACGCGCTGCTGCGGCAGTCCTGGGCGCCGCGCCGGCAGCGGTACGGGACCGTCAACGCGGACGGTTTCGGGGTCGGCTGGTACGCGGACGGCGATCCCCTTCCCGCGCGCTACCGGCGCGCGGTCCCCATCTGGGGCGATCTCTCCTTCGCCGATCTCGCCCGAGTGGTCCGCAGCGGCGCGCTGCTGGCCGCGGTGCGCGACGCGACCGAGCCGGGGGCGGACGGGGAGGCCGCGGCGGCGCCGTTCGCCGCCGGGCCCTGGCTGTTCAGCCACAACGGCTCGGTCCCGGGCTGGCCGGGGTCGCTGACCCCGGCGGCGGCGACCCTGCCCCCGGCGGAACTCCTCGCCCTGGAGGCGCGCTGTGACAGCGCGCTGCTCTGGGCGCTGGTGGCGTACCGGCTGAAAGCCGGTGACGAGCCGGGGCAGGCGCTGGCGGACACGGTGCGCGAGGTGGCGGAGGCGGCGCCGGGCGCCCGGCTGAATTTCCTTCTCACCGACGGGGCCACGATCGCCGCCACGGCCTGGGGCGACTCCCTCTGGTATCTCTCGGACGCGGTTCCGGAGACCGTCCCGGAGCACCGGCCGGCCACCGCTGTCACCGCTGTCACCGCCTCTGACACTGCCCTGTCCGCCTCCGGGTCCGCCGTCCCGTACGGCCGCGGGGTCGTCGTGGCCTCCGAGCCGTATGACGACGATCCGCGCTGGCGCGAGGTCCCCGACCGCACTCTGCTGGTCGCCGGCCGTGCCGATGTTCTCCTGTCCCCGCTCAAGGAGCCACCTCTGTGAGCCCGTTCCGACTGACCCGCACCCTGCCCGAGGACGCCACCGGCGCCGCCCTGCGCGCCGATGTGCTCCACGGACTGACCCGTACCCCCAAGGAACTCCCGCCCAAGTGGTTCTACGACGCCCGGGGCAGCGAGCTCTTCGAGGAGATCACCCGGCTGCCGGAGTACTACCCGACCCGGGCCGAACGGGAGATCCTGATCGACCGCGCTGCGGAGATCGCCGCCGCGACCGGGGCCCGCACGCTCGTGGAGCTGGGCTCGGGCTCCTCGGAGAAGACCCGGCATCTGCTCCGCGCGCTGGACGACCGGTCCACGCTGGAGAGCTATGTCCCGGTGGATGTGAGCGAGAGCGCGCTGACGGGTGCCGCCGAGGCGCTGCTCACCGAGTACCCGGCGCTCCGGATCCATGCCCTGATCGCCGATTTCACCCGGGAGATCACCCTGCCGGAGACTCCGGGGCCCCGGCTGGTCGCCTTCCTCGGCGGGACCGTCGGCAATCTGCTGCCCGCGGAACGCACCCGTTTCCTGCACGCGGTCAGGGGGCTGCTGGAGCCCGGGGACGCGCTGCTGCTGGGCACCGATCTGGTGAAGGAGGAGGACGTACTCGTACGGGCGTATGACGACGCGGCCGGAGTAACGGCGGAATTCAACCGGAATGTACTCAATGTTCTGGCCCGGGAGCTGGACGCCGATGTGGATCCCGGCGACTTCGACCATGTGGCGCTCTGGGACCGGGAGCGGGAGTGGATCGAGATGCGGCTGCGCGCGCGTACCGCGGTGACCGTGAAGATTCCCGAACTGGATCTGGTGGTGCCCTTCGATGAGGGCGAGGAGCTGCGGACGGAGGTGTCGGCGAAATTCCGCCGCGAGGGCGTGTACGCCGAGCTGACGGACGCCGGTCTGACACCCGCCGAGTGGTGGACGGACCGGGCGGGACGGTTCGCCCTGTCCCTGGCGACCGTCACCGGCTGAGCGCCGCCGGGACGGGGGGGGAAGCCGGGACAGGGAGGGAAGGGCGGAGGCGAAGAGGGGGGCCGGGGCGAGGAGAAGGGCCGGGGCAGAGGGAAGGGCCGGGGCCCGCACAGCCCCGGCCCGTGACCGGCGACCCGGGCGTGCACAGCGCCCGGGTCACTCGGCGGTGACCCTTCAATGTCCCGGATGCCCCGAATGCCGGACCGGAGTCGCCGTCTCCCGCACAGAGACGGCGGCCCGGCCCGCACTCGGCGCGGCCCGGTCTCCGGTCAGCCCGGCGACAGCAGGGTGGTGATCCGGTCGGACGCCTCCCGCGCCGCGCGCGCGGGGTCGCCGCCCTGGAGCACCTTGCTCATGAAGGGCTTGATCGGGTTGTCGACCTCGACATTGGCCCACTGGGGGGAGTTGGGCGATGCCTGACTGCCCTTGGCGACGGCGCCGGCCGCCATGGCGGCCGTGGCCTCCTGGCCCTGGATGACGGCGGCCAGTGACTCCTTGTTGGGCACATAGCTCATCGTCTTGGCGAGGTCGGTCTGCCAGCGCTCGCTGGCCAGCGCCTTGACGACCTCGACCGCGTCGCTGCGCCGCTTCGCCTTCTCCGGGATGATCAGGTCGGAGCCGCCGGTGAAGACGGCACTGGGCTTGGCGGCGGTCTTGCCGGGGACGGAGAAGTAGCCGAGCTTGCCCTTGAGCTGCGGGTTGGCCTTCTCGATGACGCCCGCGGCGGCGGGAATGTCGATCAGCTGGGCGACATTGCCCTTGGCGAACTCACCGGTCTGCGGCGGGGTCCGCTCGTCCGCGTCCTTGGGGCCCTTGCCCAGCGCCTGGAGCTTCTTGTAGTAGTCCATACCGCGCAGGGCCTCCTTGGTGTGGAGCATGCCCTCCCAGCTGCCGGCGCGCTCGACGGCGAGATCGCCGCCGTCCTCCCAGACGAAGCCCGCCAGGGTGTACCAGTCCTGGCCGGGCAGATAGATGCCCTGGGTGCCGCCGGTGTTGAGCTCCTCGGTCATCTCCAGCCACTGCGCGCGGGTCTTCGGCAGCTTGGTGATGCCCGCGTCGGCGAAGATGTCCTTGTTGTAGATGACGACCCGGTTGGCGGCGTACCAGGGTATGCCGTACTGCGAGCCGTTGATGTTGCCGGGGGCCTTGAGGCCCTCCAGCCACTCGTCGCTGCCCAGGTCCCGCACGGATTCCAGGGTGAGGTCCATCAGTCCGTCGCTCTCGGCGTACTGGCTGACCTGGGTGTTGCCGACCTCGATGATGTCGGGGGTGTTCTTCCCATCGAGCGCGGCGTTCACCTTCTTCCCGATACCGGTCCACTCCTGGAAGCTGATCTCCAGCTCGACCGCCGGATGTTCCTTCTCGTACTCCGCGGTGAAGCGGTCGAGGAACTCGTCGGAGACGCTGTCCTTCATCAGCCAGATCTGCACGGTGCGCGTTTCGGACCCGGTGCCGGGAACGAGCCCACATCCGGTGGTGAGCGCGGCGACACACGCCAGCGCGATGGATGGTGGGAGAGGGCGGATTTTCACAGCGTTCACCTTCGAGGGCGTGGAAACGTGAACCCGATGGGGGGAAGCGCGCTCCAGGCTCGCACGGGTGTGGCTGGATTTTGGTATGTACCAAAGTGCCGGTCAAGCCCTATACCGACGCCTCGCGCACCGCCTCATGGTGGTGCACGGTGGAGAGCGTGTGGAGAGAGTGTAGCGAGAGGAGTACGACGGCATGACCAATCACACTTATCGAGTCACTGAGATTGTCGGCACATCTCCCGATGGAGTGGATCAAGCCATTCGGAACGGGATCAGCAGAGCGGGCCGAACTCTGCGCGGACTGGACTGGTTCGAGGTGACCCAGGTGCGCGGCCGGATCGCCGACGGGCGGATCGAGCACTACCAGGTGGGGCTGAAGGTGGGCTTCCGGCTGGACGACGAGGACTGACCCGCGACCGGGCGGGGTCCGCGACCGGCGGGCGGGAAGAGGCGGTACGGGGGTGGCGGACGTCACCCCGCGCGGGGACGCCCCCGCCTCCGCGGCCGCGAGGGCCGGGGGATGTCCGCAGGTCAGGTCCGGCCCTCGCGCTCCTGCGCGTCCCGCATCGCCGCACCGACGGCCTCGGCTCCCCAGTGCGCCCGCACCACGCGGAAGCCGGCCCGCTCGGCCTCGGCGCAGACCAGTTCGTCGTCGTCGACCAGCATCCGGATGCCGCGGGTCCGGCTCAGCCGGCGCAGGACCGCCAATTTGGTGACCCGGGCGGGGCGCCGGTCGTCATTGCGGCGCATGAGGAGTTCGCCCTCCGGCAGCTCCTGATCCGCCAGCCATGCGAGGGTGTCGTTTCGGCAACGCTCGGGTCTGCCGGTCAGATAGACGATGTCGCACTCCACCGCGGATTCACGGCACAGGGCGACCCCCGGCGGGAGCGGCGGGTCCTGCGGAGCCGCGGCGAAGAAAGCATTCCAGTCGCGTGGCCGCCGGTCGAGAAAGCGCTGCCGGTGTGCGGTGTCCGCGAGTGTTCCGTCAAGGTCGAATATGGCCAATGGCCTTTTGCCTCGTGTCACACCACCAGCCTAGGCCGTGTCCGCGAAGTCCACTTCACCGGAATCATCCATGCATGCCCGCTTGGCGTAGCGGCATGACCCCCACCGTCCGCCGGAGGAGAACAGCGCCTAGAATTGTCCGTTATGCACAATCCGCCTGACCCGCATGTCCGCGTCCGGGGTGCCCGGGAGCACAATCTCCGCGATGTCGACGTGGACATCCCGCGCGACCGGCTGGTCGTCTTCACCGGTGTCTCGGGGTCGGGAAAGTCCTCACTCGCCTTCGGCACCATCTACGCCGAGGCGCAGCGCCGGTACTTCGAATCCGTCGCGCCCTACGCCCGGCGGCTGATCCGCCAGGTGGGCGCACCCAGGGTGCGGGAGATCTCCGGGCTGCCGCCCGCCGTCTCACTGGAGCAGCGCCGCTCCGCCCCCACCTCGCGCTCATCGGTCGGCACGGTCACCACGCTCTCCAACTCGCTGCGGATGCTCTTCTCCCGGGCCGGGGAGTATCCGCCGGGCGCGGAGCGGCTGGACTCGGACGCCTTCTCCCCCAATACGGCCGCCGGGGCCTGCCCGGAGTGCCACGGGCTGGGACTGGTGCACCGCACGAGCGAGGAGCTGCTGGTTCCGGATCCCTCGCTGTCGGTGCGGGAGGGGGCCATCGCCGCCTGGCCGGGGGCCTGGCAGGGCAAGAACCTCCGGGATGTGCTGGACGCCCTCGGCTACGACATCGACCGGCCGTGGCGCGAGCTGGCGCCCGCGGACCGGGAGTGGATCCTCTTCACCAAGGAGCGGCCGGTGGTCACGGTGCACCCGGTACGGGACGCGGACCGGATCCAGCGCCCCTATCAGGGCACCTATATGAGCGCCCGGCACTATGTGCTGCACACCTTCGCCGACTCCCGGAGCCCGGCACTGCGCGCGCGGGCCGAGAGCTTCCTGGCCGGTGCGCCCTGCCCGGCCTGCGGGGGCGGCAGACTGCGGCCGGAGGCGCTGGCCGTCACCTTCGCGGGACGGACCATCGCGGAGCTGGCGGCGCTGCCGCTCACCTCACTGGCCCGGCTGCTCTCCGGTGCCGGACCGGCGGATGACGCCGCTCCCGGTGACACGGACGGCGGCGACACGGACGGCGGGGAGACCGCGCGGGTGCTCACCGCCGACCTGCTGGCCCGCATCGGCACCGTCACCGAACTGGGACTCGGCTATCTCAGCCTCGACCGGACCACCCCCACCCTCTCCAGCGGCGAGTTGCAGCGGCTGCGGCTCGCCACCCAGCTGCGGTCCGGGCTCTTCGGTGTGGTGTACGTGCTGGACGAACCGTCCGCCGGGCTGCACCCGGCGGACACCGAGGCACTGCTGACGGTGCTCGGCCGGCTCAGGGCGGCGGGCAATTCGGTGTTCGTGGTGGAGCACCATCTGGAGGTGATGCGGAGTGCGGAGTGGCTGGTCGATGTGGGGCCGGGCGCCGGTGAGCACGGCGGCCGGGTGGTGCACAGCGGTCCCGTCGCCGGGCTGGCCGGGGTGGCGGAGTCGGCGACGCGCCGCTTTCTCTTCGACCGCGCCCCGGCACCCGCGCGGCCGGTCCGCGAGCCCTCGGGGGTGCTGGAGATCGGGCCGGTCACCCGCCACAATCTGCGCGGTGTGACGGCACGGCTGCCGCTGGGGGTGCTGACGGCGGTCACCGGGGTGTCGGGGTCGGGAAAGTCAACCCTCGTGGGGGCCATCACGGAGGGATCACCGGGCGCGGAACGGATGGTGACGGTGGATCAGCGGCCCATCGGCCGCACTCCCCGTTCCAATATCGCCACCTATACGGGGCTCTTCGACGTGGTGCGGAAGCTCTTCGCGGCCACCGGTGAGGCGAGGGAGCGGGGATACACGGCGGGCCGGTTCTCGTTCAATGTACGGGGCGGCCGGTGCGAGACCTGCCAGGGCGAGGGGTTCGTCTCGGTGGAGCTGCTCTTTCTGCCGAGTACGTACACACCGTGCCCCGAATGCGGGGGCGCCCGCTACAACCCGGCGACGCTGGAGATCCGTTACCGGGGGCGGAACATCGCGGAGGTGCTGGATCTGACGGTGGAGTCGGCGGCGGAGTTCTTCGCCGGGATTCCGGCGGCGGAGCGCAGCCTGGGCGCGCTGGCCGAGGTGGGGCTCGGTCATCTTCAGCTCGGCCGGCCGGCCACCGAGCTGTCGGGCGGGGAGGCCCAGCGCATCAAGCTGGCCGGCGAACTGCAGCGGCCGCGCCGCGCCCACACGCTCTATGTCCTGGACGAGCCGACCACCGGGCTCCATCCCGCCGATGTGGAGGTGCTGATGCGCCAGCTCAACGGTCTGGTGGACGCGGGGCACTCGGTGGTGGTCGTGGAACACGACATGGAGGTCGTCGCGAGCGCGGACCGGGTGATCGATCTGGGCCCCGGCGGGGGCGACGCGGGCGGCAGGATCGTGGCGGAGGGCACCCCGCGCGAGGTGGCGGCGGCCGGGGCCGGCCCGACGGCGGGGTATCTGGCGGCCGTGCTGCGCGGCGGGCGCGGGCCGGCGGCCGGCGGAGTGTGAGCCCGGCGGCGTACGGCGGGCACCCGCCGGGGTCACACCCCGCCGGCTCACGGAGCGGCGGTGTCGGCCTCCGCGCCGGGACGGCCCTCCCCCGCCATGAACCGCCAGACCAGCCCGTGCCCGATGAGCACCAGCAGGCTCAGCAGGATCGCCTCGGCCTGGATGGGCCGCAGACCGATGTGCCCGGCCAGTTCGGGTGCCACCCCCACGACGGCGATCAGGACATAGACGACGGCCGCCGCGAACTGGGGCAGGGTCAGCCGGGCCGCGGCCGGGTCCCGGGAGCCGCGCCCGAGCAGCCGGACCGTGGACAGACAGCCGGCGACGGAGACCAGCACAAAGCTGATCCGCCAGATCTCCGGTGTCTCCAGGCCGCCCACCTGGGCGAAGAGACCCATCAGGGCGGGCAGCAGGAAGGAGAGATAGATGCCGCCCACGATGCGGCGCATCGCGGGTACCCGCAGCCACTCCGCGTGCCCCTGCACCACGTTCCACCAGAGGCCGACCAGGGTGAAACAGGTCGCCGAGAAGAGTGCGTAGAACGTGCTGACATCCACCGTGCCTCCCGCGCGGATTCCGGGCGGGATGTGCGGCACCCCGTCCGCGGCCCCGGCCGGGCGGGGTGCCGCACGGGCACGGGACACGGCCGGGGTGCCGGATGCGCGGCGGGCTCCCCCGCCACACGGGCCGAGCGTCCCATGCCGGTGCGGTCACGGTGGTGGACCGACACCCACGACACACTCGAAGCGGTGCGCGAGTGCGCCCGCCCGGTCGTGCGGCGGGGTGCCGGTCCGGGGTGTGGCACTACGCGTAGGTGTAGTGCGGGGTGTGATCCAGCAGGGCGGCCGGGGTCACATTGTTCCAGGGGCGCATCGTGTCGTTGAGATCGACCACATTGGCCGTGCCCGCCGCCGGGAGGTACGGCGAGGAGGGGTGCAGCGCCTGCCAGTCGGCCCAGAGCTTGTCCACGAAGGCGTGGTGCATCCAGAAGACCGGGTCGTTCGGGGAGACACCGGTGGCCATCTGGCCGCCGACCCAGACATGGACCCGGTTGTGCAGATTGACACCGCGCCAGCCCTCCAGATGGTTGCGGAATCC
Organism: Streptomyces sp. CAU 1734; assembly: GCF_039888735.1. Classification (NCBI taxonomy): domain Bacteria; kingdom Bacillati; phylum Actinomycetota; class Actinomycetes; order Kitasatosporales; family Streptomycetaceae; genus Streptomyces; species Streptomyces sp. CAU 1734. The sequence goes on along the minus strand of NZ_JBDQQP010000003.1, from coordinate 429,641 downwards.
TTCGGAGCCGCTGTTCCAGGGCGCGGCGTCATAGGCGGCCAGGGCGAGTACGGAATCGGCCTCGGCCCGGGTCGGCAGCGGACGCCCGCCCCCGCCCAGGGCCCGGCGCAGAAAGGTGCGGCTGTCCGTGCGGACATTGAGCGTCCAGTTCCCCGTGGAGAAGGCGAACGGCCCGTCGGTCACCTGGCCGTCACGGCTGCGCCCGGTGCCGCCGAGGAAGTTGGGGGCCCAGAGCGAGGATCCGGCGGTGCGGTCGGCGGTCCAGTCCCAGTAGGGAATCGAGACGGACGGATCGACCGACTGGAGGTCGCGCTCGAACTGTATGAGGTACTGACGGTGCCAGGGCAGGAAGGACGGCGAACGGTGGCCCACCCGGTCGCCGCTGTCGGTGTCGCTCATGATGAACGCGTTGTGGGTGGTGACATAGGGGTCGTACCGCCCGGTGCTCTTGAGGGTCAGTACGGCGTTGACGAATGCCTGCTTCTCGGCGCTGGTGAGGTTCGCCTGGTTCTTGCGTACGGTCATCGCGATGGCTCCCGGATCAGCCGAGGTCGAGGGGGACAAGGGCGGCGCCCTGGAGTTCGGCGACGGCGGCACGGGCCACCGCCCGCGGGGTCGCGAAGGTCTCGTAGTGGTTGACGACGCTGATCCAGGTGCCGTCCGCGTTCCGCATCACATGCAGTTCCCTGCCGTCTATCAGCACCCGGTAGTCGCCGTGGCCGGCGTGGTGCCCCCCGTGGGCGTGGGCGACGGGTTCGCCCTGGATGCGGCGGCCCTGGTGGACCTCGTCGAAGGGCGCGGGAGCCGCCGGGTCCTGGCCGTGCGAGGTGTTTTCGGCCGGGGAGCCGCCCGGCGTCCGCTGTACCGCGCCCGCGGATGCGGCGCCGACGACCGCGATGCCTGCGGCCACGCCTGCGGCGGTGCCCAGGGCCCGGCGGCGGGAGAGTCGGGACATGACTGATGAACCCCCTGATGAGTGGTGGAGGCGGCCCGCAGGTCAGCTCGGGCCGCCGTGATCATGAGTACACGCCGTGTGACGGCAGGGAGAAGAGGGGTGAACTCCGGTTGACCGCTATACGGACATGTCTCGAACACGCGCCCACGGCACCGCTTTTTTGATCTTGCTTTGCGGCCGGTGACCCCACCCCGGGGAAGCAAATATTCCGCGCCGAGTATGTCGTTCTCATGAAGATCTTGCGGAGCCGGGAACAGCTCTGTGCCCGCCCTCACATGGCCACAATGTCCGGAACTCTGCCCATCACTTGCCACATTTCCGGTCGGGCGACGGCACGCGGGCATACGGAAGGGGCCGGGCGCACTTCCGCGCCCGGCCCCTCCACCGCCCTCGCGGCTACCGCTTGACCTTGCGGTTCGCCCGCAGCCACTCCTTGTTCATCGCCGCGATCGACGGCAGCGGAATGCCCTTGGGGCAGGCGGTGGCGCACTCGCCGGTCAGAGTGCAGCCGCCGAACCCCTCCTCGTCCATCGCCGCCACCATGTCCAGCACCCGGGTCTCGCGCTCGGGCGCCCCCTGCGGCAGCACATTGAGGTGGTTGATCTTCGCCGAGGTGAAGAGCATCGCCGAGCCGTTGGGGCAGGCGGCGACACAGGCCCCGCAGCCGATGCACTCGGCGTGTTCGAAGGCGAAGTCGGCGTCGGGCTTGGGCACCGGGGTGGCGTGGGCCTCGGGCGCGGCACCGGTCGGGACGCTGACATAGCCGCCGGACTGGATGATCCGGTCGAAGGCCGACCGGTCGACGACGAGATCCTTGACCACCGGGAAGGCGGCGGCCCGCCAGGGCTCGATGTCGATCGTGTCGCCGTCGGCGAAGGAGCGCATGTGCAGCTGGCAGGTGGTGGTCCGCTCCGGGCCGTGCGCGTCGCCGTTGATGACCAGACTGCAGGCACCGCAGATGCCCTCGCGGCAGTCGTGGTCGAAGGCGACCGGATCCTCACCGCGCAGGATGAGTTCCTCATTGAGGGTGTCGAGCATCTCCAGGAAGGACATGTCGGCGGAGATGCCGTCGACCTCATAGGTGGCCATGGCACCGGGGTCGCCGGGCCGGCGCTGCCGCCAGACGCGCAGGGTGAGCCTCATGCGTAACTCCGCTGAGTGGGGTGGACGTACTCGAAGACAAGCTCCTCCTTGTGGAGGACGGGTGCGGCCCCGGTGCCCCGGAACTCCCAGGCCGCGGCGTAGCCGAACTCCTCGTCGCGGCGGGCCGCCTCCCCGTCGGGGGTCTGGGACTCCTCCCGGAAGTGGCCGCCGCAGGACTCGCGCCGGTGGAGCGCGTCCAGACACATCAGCTCGGCCAGTTCCAGATAGTCGACGATCCGGTTGGCCTTCTCCAGCGACTGGTTGAACTCCTCGCCCGTGCCCGGCACCTTGATCCGGCGCCAGAACTCCTCGCGGATCCGGGGTATCTCCTCCAGCGCCTTCCGCAGCCCCTCCTCCGTGCGGGCCATTCCGCAGTACTCCCACATCAGCTCGCCGAGCTCGCGGTGGAAGGAGTCGGGGGTGCGGTCGCCGCCGACCGCGAGCAGCAGCCGGAGCCGGTCCTCGGTCTCGGCGATCACCTCGGTGACCGCGGGGTGGGTGATGTGCAGCGGACGGCCCGGCGGATTCTCGGCGAGATAGTCGCTGATCGTGGACGGCAGGACGAAGTAGCCGTCGCCCAGACCCTGCATCAGCGCGGACGCGCCCAGCCGGTTCGCCCCGTGGTCGGAGAAGTTGGCCTCGCCGATCGCGAAGAGTCCGGGGACGGTGGTGGAGAGGTCGTAGTCCACCCAGAGGCCGCCCATCGTGTAGTGCACGGCGGGGTAGATCCGCATCGGCACCTCGTAGGGATTCTCGGCGGTGATCCGCTCGTACATCTCGAAGAGGTTCCCGTACTTCTCCTCGACCTTCGCACGGCCCATCCGCCGGATGGCGTCGGCGAAGTCCAGATAGACGCCCTGCCCGCCGGGGCCCACACCGCGCCCCTCGTCACAGACGTTCTTGGCGGCGCGGGAGGCGATGTCGCGCGGGACGAGATTGCCGAAGGAGGGGTAGACGCGCTCCAGGTAGTAGTCCCGCTCCTCCTCCGGGATCTCGTTGGCGGGGCGCTGGTCGCCATGGGCCCTGGGGACCCAGATACGGCCGTCGTTGCGCAGCGACTCGCTCATCAGCGTCAGCTTGGACTGGTGGTCGCCGGTGCGCGGGATGCAGGTGGGGTGGATCTGGGTGAAGCAGGGGTTGGCGAACAGCGCCCCGCGGCGGTGGGCCCGCCAGACGGCGGTGGCGTTGGAGTTCATGGCGTTGGTGGAGAGGTAGAAGACATTGCCGTATCCGCCGGTGGCCAGGACCACCGCGTCGGCGAAGTGAGGAGTGATCTCCCCGGTGACCAGATCGCGGGCGACGATGCCCCGCACCCGGCCCTTGACCACGATCAGATCGAGCATCTCGGTGCGCGGGTGCAGCGTGACATTGCCGGCGGCCACCTGCCGGGAGAGCGCCTGGTACGCCCCCAGGAGAAGCTGCTGGCCGGTCTGGCCCCGGGCGTAGAAGGTGCGGGAGACCTGGACCCCGCCGAAGGAACGGGTGTCGAGGAGCCCGCCGTACTCCCGGGCGAAGGGAACCCCCTGGGCCACGCACTGGTCGATGATCTCCACGGAGATCTGGGCGAGCCGGTGCACATTGGACTCGCGGGCCCGGAAGTCGCCGCCCTTGACGGTGTCGTAGAAGAGGCGGTGGACCGAGTCGCCGTCGTTGCGGTAGTTCTTCGCCGCGTTGATGCCGCCCTGGGCGGCGATGGAGTGGGCCCGGCGCGGGGAGTCCTGGTAGCAGAACTGCTCCACGTGGTAGCCCTGCTCGCCCAGGGTCGCCCCGGCGGCGCCGCCCGCCAGTCCGGTGCCGACGACGATCACGGTGTACTTGCGGCGGTTGGCCGGATTCACCAGCTTCGCCCCGAATCGGCGGCGGTCCCACCGCTCGGCGATCGGCCCCTCGGGGGCCCGGGTGTCGGCGATCGGGTTGCCGGTCTCGTACTGCGAATAGGTCATCTCAGCTCACGACTCCGGTCATGACGGCGACGGGTACGGCGATGAAACCGGCGGTCAGCAGCACCGCGCAGCCGTTGGCGGCGGCCTTGAGGGCACGGTCGCGGCGGGCGTTTCCGGCGCCGAGGGTCTGGGCGGCGCTCCAGAAGCCGTGCCGGATGTGCAGACCGAGGGCGACCATGGCGGTGAGGTAGATGACATTGCCGTACCAGGTGGAGAAGGTGGCCACGAGGTTCTCGTACGGGCGGCCCGGCTGGGCGTTCTCGTTGACGGTCAGGGTCGTCAGATCGAGGATGTGCCACACGATGAAGAGACCGAGGATGACACCGCCCCACCGCATGGTGCGGGTGGCATAGCTCGCGCGCTTCCGCTTGTGGACATAGGCGGTGGGCCTGGCCCTGATGTCGCGCCGGCTCAGCTGGTACGCGGAGACCGCGTGCGCCACGACGGCGGCGAGCAGCACGATACGGACGAGCCAGAGCGCCCACTCCTCGTGGAGCACGGGTGCGCCCACGGTGCGCAGCCAGTGGGCGTACTCATTGAACTCGCGCGGTCCGGAGAAGACCTTCAGATTGCCCAGCACATGGGCGGCGAGATAGCCGAGCATGATCAGGCCGCTGACGGCCATGACGGTCTTCTTGCCCAGGGTGGATCCCCAGAAGGAGCGCGCGGGCGGGGATTGCCGATCCCCCGGCCGCCGCTGTTCGGTCCGCGATGCCAGAGCCATGGGGGAACGGTAGAGCCGGAACCGTCAAGAGGTCCAAGACATGATTCCGCTCATCTCGATAGGCATGGCCTATCGTGGCACCATGCAGTTCCAGCAGCTTCTCTACTTCGTGGCGGTCGCCGAGGCCAGGCACTTCACCCATGCCGCCGAGCAGGTGCATGTCTCCCAGCCCTCGCTCTCACAGCAGATCCGCGCGCTGGAGACGGAGCTCGGGGCGGAGCTCTTCAGCCGGGCACGGGGCAATATCACCCTCACCGACGCCGGTGAGGCCCTGCTGCCGCTCGCCCGCCGCATCCTGGCCGACGCGGACACGGCCCGGCACGAGGTGCAGGAGCTGGTCCAGCTGCGCCGGGGCCGGGTACGGCTGGGGGCGACACCGAGCCTGTGCACCGGACTGCTGCCCGAGGTGCTGCGGGTCTTCCACGACCGCCATCCCGGCATCCGGCTCCTGATCGAGGAGGGCGGATCCCACGACCTCGTCCGCGAGCTGGCGCGCGGCGCGCTCGATCTGGCGCTGGTGGTGCTCCCGCTGCCTCCCGGGTCGCCCGCGCTGACCACGGTGGAGCTGCTGCGGGAGGACCTGGTGGTGGTCTCCGCCGCCTCGTCCCGGGCGCCGCGCGGGCCGCTGCGGATCGCCGATCTCCGGGATCAGCCGCTGGTGATGTTCCGCCACGGTTACGACCTGCGTGAGCTGACGGTGGCGGCGTGCCGGGCGGCGGGCTTCGAGCCGGCGTTCACGGTGGAGGGCGGCGAGATGGACGCGGTGCTCGGATTCGTACGGGCGGGCCTGGGCATGGCGGTGGTCCCCAGCATGGTCGCGGGGCGTGCGGGGCCGGGATTCCGGGTGACACCGCTCGCGCCGCCGGGGCTGGCACGGACGATTGCGCTGGCGCACCGCAGTGACGTGGCGCCGCCGCGGGCGGCGCGGGAGTTCCAGCGCGTGCTGCTGGGCTCACGATCCTGACCCTTCACCTCCGGCGGGGCCCAGTCCTGTGCGCCCGTGCCCGTGGTGCGGGTGCTTTCCCGGGGCTCCGCCCCGGGCCCGGCGCCTCAAACGCCGGCGAGGCTGAATTTGCTCGCCCTCGTTCGCGGGTGCGGGCTGGCGTGAGGTGCCGTGTCGCGTCCGCCTTGTGTTGTTCGGGTCGCCCGTGGTGCGGGTGCTTTTCCGGGGCTCCGCCCCGAGCCCGGCGCCTCAAACGCCGGCGGGGCTTGGTTTTGGTGCTGTTGGTACGGAGCGGGGCGCCTTGTTCCATGGCGGCCCGGGGGTCCTCCGGGCTCGACTCCTCAGAGCCGGCGGAAACCGGCCCGCTTGTCTCGCGTACCCGGGTATTGCCGCCGGCTCTTCCGGGGACGACCCTGCACACCCCCTCCACGAGCATCGCCCGATAAACGGCCCCCGGGCCCGGAACCGCTTGTTTTTGGTTCGGGAGCGCCCGCCCAGAAGCACCCGCCCACTCTGACGCCCATCACCCACCCACCCCCGGGTGACCTTCCGGACCCGGGCTCCCCGCCTTGTGAAACCGTCTCGGAACGCGCGGACGGGCAGAGCACTGTCATCACGCACTGGGCTTACTCGCGGAAGGGGGGACGCGCAGGAGCGGTACTGGGGCATCAAGCGTGATTTGTGGCGCAAACCCGGGTGATCAAAACAAGACCGGGTCACCGCGCCGTAAATCATGCAGCCCCAGTACCGAACCGGAGCGGCACCCAACCCGCACCAACAAGACCCCCGCCCGAGCAAACGGGCAACCCGCACCAACAAGAGCCCCGCCGGAGGCAGACGCGCCGGGCCCAGGGCGGAGCCCCGGACAACGCACCCCCGGCAGGCGCTCAGACCGCGTCCGCCAGGGAGAGCGCGTGGAGCTGATCCGGCGGCCCCGGGCGGGCGTAGTACCAGCCCTGAGCCGTGTCACAGCCCAGCTCACGGAGCTGATCCGCCTGCGCTCCCGTCTCCACTCCCTCGACGGTGACCGCCAGCTCCAGGCTGTGCGCCAGCGAAACGATTCCCTCCACGATCTTCAGGTCGACCGGGTCCACCGGCAGATGCTGCATGCCCTTGGTGAAGGAGCGGTCCAGTTTGAGGACGCTGACCGGCAGCCGGCGCAGGTTCGCCAGGTTGGAGTACCCGGTGCCGAAGTCGTCGAGGGCGATGTCGACGCCCAGGTCGGCGAGTTGCCGCAGCGGTCTGAGCAGTCCCTCGTCCGCGCCGATCAGCGCCGATTCGGTGACCTCGAGGCAGAGCGCGCCCGGTTCCAGGCCGGAGCGCTCCAGGACCGCGACCGTGTCCCGGACCAGGCCGGGGTGGTGGAGCTGGGTGGGCGAGAGGTTCACATTGATCCGCAGGGGGCCGCCGTCCGCGTGGTGCTCCTGCCAGAACCGGGCCTGGCGGACGGCTTCCTGGAGCACCCAGCGGCCGAGCGGGACGATCAGGCCGGTGTGCTCGGCGAGGGGGATGAACTGGTCCGGCCCGAGGACGCCGTGCTGCGGATGGGACCAGCGGACCAGCGCCTCCGCGCCGTGGACACTGCCGTCGTCCATGTGCACCAGGGGCTGGTACTCGATGAAGAACTCACCGCGTTCCAGTGCGGCGGGCAGCGCGGTGGTGAGACCGTGCCGGGTGATCGCGCGGGCGTCCAGTTCCGGATCGGCGATCTCATAGCGGTTGCCGCCGGCCGATTTGGCCCGGTACATGGTGATGTCGGCGCTGCGCAGCACCTCCGCGGTGGTGCGTTCGGCGGCGGGGCCCTCGACGATGCCGATGGAGCCGCGGACGGAGAATTCGCGTCCGTCCACCCGGATCGGCGCGGCGAGCGCGCCGAGGATGCGGGCCGCGAGTTCGCCGACCTCGTGTTCGGTCTCCGGCCCGGTGGTCAGGGCGACGAACTCGTCGCCGCCGAGGCGGGCCACCATCTCGCCGGGCGCGGTGGCGCAGCTCTGGAGCCGGTCCGCGACTTCGACCAGCAGCCGGTCACCGGTGGCGTGGCCCAGGCTGTCGTTGATGGCCTTGAAGCCGTCGAGGTCGAGATAGCAGAGGCCGAAGCGGGAGTCGTCGCCGCTGGAGAGCGCCTTCTCCAGGCGTTCGAAGAAGAGCGTCCGGTTGGGCAGCCCGGTGAGCGCGTCATGGGTGGCCTCGTACCGCAGCCGCAGATTGAGCAGCCGCCGTTCGGTGGTGTCCTCCAGCAGGGCGAGCTGGTACTGGGGTCTGCCCTCGGGGTCGCGGAGCAGGGAGACGGTGAGGTTGGTCCACAGGACCGTGCCGTCCTGGCGGAAGAACGGTTTCTCCGCCCGGAAGTGCTCGCGTTCCCCGCGGATGAGCTCGCGGTAGAGCTGCCAGATGTGGGGCCGGTCCTCGGGGTGGGACCATTCGGAGACCTTCTTGCTGCGGACGTGCTGTTCCAGTCCGCCGAACATCCGGGTCAGGGTTTCGTTGACCTCCAGGACGTTTCCTTCGAGGTCGGCGATCCAGATGCCGATCGCCGCGCCCTCGAAGACGGCGCGGAGCCGGGCCTCGGTGGCGTGCAGCGCGCTGACGGCGTCCGAGCGGGCGCGGAGCGAGGAGCGGGCGATGGCTTCCTGTTCGGCGAGGGTGCGTTCGCGCAGGCCCTGGGCGAATCCGGCGGCCAGCGCATGCTGGAGCCGGGCACAGCGGGCGCGGCTCTCCTCGGCGGCGGTTTCCGTCTCGGGCGCGCGGTCCGGCGCGGTGCCGGTTCCGGGCCCGCAGTAGAGCACCAGATAGGCGTCGATGACGCCGAGGGTGCCGGCGAGCGCCTCGGGGTCGGTGCAGTGCGCGTCGATCAGCGCGGCTCCGATCCGCTGTGCGGTGCGGGGGTCGAAGGTGCGGGCGTGCAGCGATTCGCTGAGCTGTCTGGCCAGCGGGAGCAGGTGCTCCTCGACCTCGGCTCTGGTGAGCGAGGTCGCCGTCACGGGATAGACGGCGCGGCTCCAGATGGTGGCGAAGCGGCGGAGTCTGTCATCGAGGTCGTCCGGGTCCACCGCGGAACCCGCCGTTTGCGAGGGCGCCATCACGCCTTGTGTCCCACCCCGGCGAAACCTGTGGAGGCATATGCGTCCTCCTGCTCGGCGGGGGTGTCGGGCCGCCATCGCGGCGGGGACACCAGTCCGGGCTCGACCATCTCGTACCCCTCGAAGAACCTGGCTGTCTGTGCATGTGAACGCATGATCAGCGGATTGCGGATGTCCTGGTAGACGTCGATCGCGGGGGCCGCCTCCGCCTCGGAGACGGGGAGACCGTCATGGGCCATGTGGTTGATGACGATCAGACTGCCCGGCGCGAGCGGACCGCTCACTTCGGCGACCGCGCCATAGGGGTCGTCCGCGTCCTCGGTGAAGTGGAGCACAGAGACCAGCAGGAGCGCCACCGGCTGTTCGAGATCGAGCACTCCGGTCACCTCCGGGCTGTCCAGAATCTGCCGGGGCTTGCGCAGATCCCCGGCGGTGAAGGCGGTCAGCGGGTCGCTCTCGGTGAGTGAGCGTCCGTGTGCGACGGCGATCGGGTCGTGGTCGGCGCAGACGATCCGGGCGCCGGGGTGTGCCGCGCGCGCGACTTCGTGAACGCTGCCGAAGGTGGGGATTCCGGAGCCGATGTCGAGGAACTGGGTGACGCCCCGGCCGATCGCGTACCGCACGGCCCGGCGCATGAACGCCCGGCCCGCCTGCATGATTCTCGGCAGACCGGGAAGGAATTCCAGGGCCCGGCGCGCGGCTTCCCGGTCGATCTCGAAATTGTGCGAGCCGCCCAGGTAGTAGTCGTGCATGCGGGACACGCTCGGCATCGATGTATCGATGCCGGGCGGGGCCCAGGCGGGACGCTCCATCGATGTCTCCAACCAAGTCGCGCGGGGAAGTCCGGCCATGTGCACGGCCGGTGTTCGAGCCGAGGCTACTGATCGCCCGCCAATTGGGCGAGTCCAAACGGAAATTCACGGTCCGTTCTTGGTCACACGGATCGCCGCCAGGATCGCGCCGGCGATCCGCCGTCCGATACCGGCCGGGCCCGCCGTGCGGGGCGGCCGGTCCGCCGTCACGCGGGGCATGTGAGGCGGGCCGGACGGGGCCGAGGGCGCCTCGCGGCGACCCCCCGGGCCCTCCGGCCGGCTTTCCCCGGCCTCCGGTGAACACCAAGTGCCGCCCGGGTGTTGTCCGTTGACGGCATCCGGGCCGCTTTCACCGGCGAGGGCGCGGAGGGGCCGGCGGTCGGGGCTCCGCCGCGTGATGCCGGCGGGGCGGGTGAGGGTGACGTACCGCTTGAGCACGATTTCCCTGGTGCCGCACTCTCCGGCAGGAGCGACAACCGGCCATTTCTCCGGGCATTCGCCGGCGCGGAGCGTGCTCATCGGCCGGACCGGGCCCTCCATGACCCCGTGAAGGGTCATTCCATTCCTTCGATGACGGTCTCACCCGGTTCGCGGTCTTCGCGGGTGGGGTCTCCCGCGCGCGGAGGCGGGGCCGGGCCCGGTGAGGTTTCCCCCGGGCCCGGCGGCGGGGCGTGCGGCAGGTGCCGTGCCGCATCGCGAGCCGGCCGGCGGCGCGTGCGGCCCGGGGAGCCGGAGAGGCGCGACACGCCGTCGCGTACACCGCCCGGCCTACACCGATGACCCATTCGCCCGACAGAGATCGCGGACGGAGTACCGCACTCTTAGCGTTCCGGTTGTCGAGGGGCAATCTCCTCCTTCTGTGGAAAATGGTTCCGCGGCTGCTCCTCGGGGACCCGGAGGATTCACCATGCGTGCGATATCTGCCGCATCCGCCGCTCTGCTGGGCGCCGCCGCCCTCTGCCTGACCGCCCCCCTCGCGGCCGCCGCCACGGTGACCGGTTCGGCGCCCGGTACCCCCGGCGTCGACAGCGGCGCCGTTCTCTTCACCGCCAGCCCGTCCACGGTCGCGCCGGGCGGGCGGGTCGCGCTCTCCGCCAGCGGATGTGCCACCACGGCGACCGCGTCGTCCGGTGCCTTCAACGGTGTGACCATCCGGTCCGGCACCTCGACCGTGACCACCGTACGGGCGGATGCCCGGCCCGGTACGCAGTACTCGGTGCAGTTCACCTGCGGAAGCCGGCGGGGGACGTTCAATCTGAACATCGCCGGCGGCCTCTCCACGCCCACCATCGCCGCCACCGCCGCGGTGAGCAGTCCCGCGGCTTCCCCGCAGGGGGTGCGCGGCGGGCTCGGCGGCAGTGTGGGCGAGATGAACGCCGGAGAGATCACCATAGGCGCCGCGCTGGTGGTGACGGCCGCCGCCGCGACCGCGTTCGCGGTGCGCAGGCGGACGCCGGCGGATGACCGCAGGCACTGAGCCCGCGCCGCGGCCCCGCACATGTCCCCGTTCTCCGGCAACCGGTCCCCCGCCGCCGCCATCGCACCCGCGGTGCACGCCCGTCGCCCCGCGTCCCTCTCCGGGACGCGGGGCGACGGGCGTTTCCGGCCGGGCGGGAGTCCCGGCCGGTCAGGCCCTGCCGCCGATGGTCCGGCGGCGGCGGGCGATGAAGAGCGAGCCGCCGATGGCCGCGGTGCCCACGAGCCCGGCACCCACCGCCATCTCGGTGGAGCTGGGGCCCATCGAGCCGCCGAGCCCACCGAGCGCGCCCCGGCCCGAGACCACGGTGAACTGCGCGGTGGCGATGCCCGGGTTGTTGTTGCAGCGGGCCGCGAGGTTGTAGTGCCCCGGCGAGGCGTGGTCGTGGATCCGCGCGGTGGCGGTCGAGGTGTTCTCCCGGTTCTCGCCGCGTCCGTCCCCGCGGTCGTCCCCGCGGGCATCGCCCCGGTCGTCGCCCCGGTCGTCGCCGCGGCTGTCACCCCGGTGGAGGCTGGTCCTGGGGAAGGCGTTGGATGTGACCGTGCCCCCGCGGCTGCACCCGTGGACGGTGATCGTCAGGGTGCCTCCCTGGTGGACGGAGTGCGGATGGACCGAGACATGGATCGGTCCGGTGTCCTGTCTGTCGCCGCCCGCGGTGGCCACCGGGGCCGAGAGTCCGACGGCCGCGCAGGTGACAGCGGCCACTGCGAGAGCGCGTGAAGCACGCATCGTGAACCTCCAGCGGAAGACGCACCGAAGCGGCGCTCCGGGGGATTCGACGAGTACGCCTTCCATGACGAACCCTCACCGGGAGCACCATTCATCGCATTTCGGCGATGGTCCACCCCAGTGAGCGGGCGGCTCCGCGACACACCGGCGACACGCCGCCGGGAGCTGATGGAGCCGCAGGTCACAGACGATCAGCAGGATTGTCGGACCGGATGACACGGATGGGTCACCCCGAGTGGCCGCCGCCACCCGTTCGCCCTTCCCTCCTCGCCGACCCCGGCTCGCTCACTTAGCGTGCGCACAAGCCCCGGGACAACACGGCGAAGGAGAATCATGGGCGAGCGGTACGGCGAGGAGTGCAACGGCTCACAGTGGCGCAAGCCCTCGCCCTGGGGGGTCCTCGCCCTGGTGATGCTCACCGGGATCGCCCTGATGAAGAACGGCGTCGATGTCGCCCTGGGCCCTCCGCAGCCGGCCTCGGCCGCCGCGCTCGTCCGGCCCGGGGAGAGCTTCGCCCCGCTCAGCACCCCGAGGACGCTGGACTCCACCCCGCCGGAGCGGGTGCGCATCCCCGGGATCGACGTGGACGCCCCGATCATGAATGTCGGCCTGGATCCGGACGGCTGGATCGAGGCGCCGCCCGCGGCGGATCCCAATATCGCCGGCTGGTACCAGAACGGCATCTCCCCGGGTCAGCGCGGCACCTCGGTCCTGGTCGGCCATGTCGACAATCTCTCCGGGCCGGCCGTGTTCTACGCGCTCGGCTCCCTCCGCAAGGGCCGCCGGATCGAGGTGCCCCGGCTCGACGGGAAGACGGCGGTCTTCGAGGTGTACGGGGTGGAGGTGTTCGGCAAGGAGAACTTCCCGGCGGCCCAGGTCTACGGGGACACCGGCTTCGCCGAGCTGCGCGTGATCACCTGCGGCGGCGGCTACTCGAAGGCGCACGGCTACGACGGCAATGTCGTGGTGTTCGCCCGGATGGTGAAGACCCTCTGAGGCGGCGGGGCGGGCGTGCCGCCCGGCCCGCGCGGACGATGCGGCATGATGCGCCGGATGAATCATCTCGGACTCGTGGCCCTCGTCGTGCGTGATTACGACGAGGCCATCGACTTTTATGTGAACCGTGTCGGCTTCGACCTCGTGGAGGACACCGCCAGGGGCGCGGGGTCGCGCTGGGTGGTGGTCGCGCCCCGGGGCTCGCGGGAGACGGCACTGCTCCTCGCCCGCGCCGACGGCCCCGCCCAGGAGGCGCGGGTGGGTGACCAGCTGGGCGGCCGGGTCGGCCACTTCCTGAACACCGACGACTTCGGGCGGGACCACGCGCGGATGCTGGCGGCCGGGGTGGTGTTCGAGGAGGAGCCCCGCCATGAGCCCTACGGGACGGTGGCGGTCTTCCGGGATCTGTACGGCAACCGCTGGGATCTCATCGAGCCCGCGGGCGGTGCCGGCGCGGGGGCGGCCGTCTGACATGGCCCCCCGGGCCCGCGCGGACGCCGCGGGCCCGGCCGGGCCACGGGTACGGCCGGGCCACGGGTGTGCGGTCAGCGGCGCGGGACGGTGATGCGGTAGTCGTCGGCCAGCAGATCGGGCAGATAGTGGCGGAGCGCCGCCACACTCTGCGAGCGGTCGCCGCCCGCGTCGTGGGAGAGCACCACCACCCCGGGTGCCGCGCCGTCCCGCACCCGGCTGACGATCGTGCCGGTGCCCGGCTCTGTCCAGTCGAGGGTGTCGACCGACCAGGCCAGCGGCTCCATCCCGAGCTCCGCGCCGATTTCGAAGGAGTGTCTGTTCCAGGCCCCGAAGGGGGCCCGGTACCAGAGCGGCGGCGCGCCGGTGACCTGCTCGATGACCTCGCTGGTGCGGCCCAGTTCGCTGCGGATTCCGGAGGGCGCGAGCCGTGGGATCAGCGGGTGGGACCAGGAGTGATTGCCGATCACATGGCCGTCGTCGGCCATTTCCCGCAGCAGGTCGCGGTGTTCGGTGGCCATCTCGCCGCAGACGAAGAACATGGCGCGCACCTCGTACTCGCGCAGGGTGCGCAGAATCGCGGGCGTGTAGCGGGGGTCCGGACCGTCGTCGAAGGTCAGCACCATGGTCCGCCCGGCTTCGGGGAGCCGGTGGAAGGGCCGGCGGCGCACCGGGGGCAGGGCCCGGCGCATGGGCTGGTACGCCGTCATGGGCTGGAGGCGGTACGCCGACGCCCCCGCGGTCCGCGCGGCGGAGCCGGGGGCCCCGCCCGCCGGATTCTGCCCGGCGGCCGGCGCGGGCGGAGCCGCGGGCCGGCCGGGCCGCGGGCTTCCCGTGCCCTCGGTCAACAACAGCCCTGCCGTGGCCGCCGCACCGAGGTACGCGGCGATCCGGAGCACCGACCGACGGTCCTGCGGTGTCTGATCCTTCTTCATGACCAACTGCTCGCACGCCGCCCGCGCCGGACTCATGATCAACACGCCTCGGCGGACGAATGCACCCGATGGGAGCAATCGTGCGAAATCCCCTCCGGGGGGGCGGCTGTCCTCGTGACGGGCTCCCGTGACCAGGGCCTTCCCGGCAGCCGGTGGGCGGCCACCCTTCCCGCGCGGGCCGTCCAACGCCGCCCCGGAGCTCAGAGCTCCGGGGACCGGCGACGGGCGATGGGCGACGGGCGACGGACTCGGGCCAACCCTGGTCCGGCCGGCGACGGAATACGACAGCCCGCCACCCCCGGAGCGCGAGCAGTGCCGACGGCGGCGCGCGAGCCGGCAGTCACCCTCCCCGCGTGAGCCGTCGAACCCCGCCCCGGCGTTCAGCACTCCGGCGACCGGCGGCGGGCTCGGGCCAGCCCTCGGCCGGCCGGCGACGGAATACGACAGGCGGCAGCCGCCCCCGGACCGGACGCGGTGCCGACGGGGGCGTGCGGTCAGGCGGGCGGGGCGTCGGCGGTGGGCCGGTGGAGGTCGGGGCGGTCGCAGCAGGTGTCGAAGCCGCCGTGGCAGGTGGATTCCGTTTCGCCGCTGGTGGGGCAGTGGTAGGTGGTGGCACCGGGGTCGCAGATGTGTGTGTCGTCGTGGTCGGTCATCGTGACTCCGGTCGGGGCGGTGGTGTGCGGGGCGTTCCGGGGCCGGTTCGGCCCCAAAGGCACATGTGTACCCGACACGGGGCGGCCGGTCCTGCCGTCGCGACTGTTCGCGGGCGCTCCGGCGCGCGAGCGGACACCGGCTCAGCGGCTCAGCGGCTCAGCGGCTCAGCGGCTCAGCGGCTCAGCGGCTGGACATCGTCAGGCCGTCCGCCGACGCTCCCCTGCTCAGCACCGCCGTACGGACCGATTCCAGGGCCTCCCGGTAGTCGTCCCGGTCCGCGCCCCGGTCCAGCGCGTCCGCGACATTGATCACGCGTCCGGCCCCGATGTCCATCAGCTGCGGGATGAACTCCGCCCTGCGCACCTCCCATCGCGCGTCCGGCCGGAGCGGCGGGAGGGGCGGGGCGAAGGTGAAGCGGGCGATGGAGCCCTGGTTGCCGCGGGCGTCGAAGCCGCCCGAGTGGTTGAACATCGGGCCGGCGATCTGGTCGCCCATGCCGTAGACCACCCAGGTTCCGTTGACCTTCTCGTACGCCTGGGGGACATGCGCATGGGTGCCGATGATCAGATCGATGTCGGGCCGGTCCGCCGGGCCGGCGGCGGTGAGGCCGCGGGCCAGCTCGCGCTGGATCTCGTCGGGTTCGGTCTGCCATTCGGTGCCCCAGTGCAGGCTGACGACGACCACATCGGCGCCCGCCCGCCGGGCGGCGCGGGCGTCGGCGAGGATCCGGTCCCGCTCCATCGGGGCGACCGCCCAGGGCTGCCCTTCGGGGAGCGGATAGCCGTTGGTGCCGTAGGTGTAGGCGAGCTGGGCGACTCGCGCGCCGCGCGCCGCGAGCCAGGCGGGAGTGCGGGCCTCGGACTCCGTGCGGGCCGATCCCGTGTGCCCGACGCCCGCCGCGTCGAGGGCGTCCAGGGTGCGCCGGATGCCCTCGGCGCCGTCGTCGAGGGAGTGGTTGGAGGCGGTGGAGCAGGAGTCGTACCCGGTGTCGGCGAGTCCCCGGGCGACCTGCGGCGGGGAGGTGAAGGCGGGGTAGCCGCGGTAGTCGCCGTCCGCGCCGTAGACGGTCTCCATGTGGCAGATGGCCAGATCGGCTGCGGAGACCACGGGCCGGACCCCGGCGAGCATCGGGGCGAAGTCGTATCCGCCGTCCTCCGAGTCCAGCCGCGCCCGGCGGATGACGGAGTCGTGCGGGAGCACGTCGCCGCTGGCGACCAGGGTGAAGGCGCGCTTCGCCGCCGGGCGCCCCGCGGGCGGCGCGACGGGGGCGGCGGGAGCGAGCACCAGCGCCGGCGGGCCGGCCGCGGCGGGGGAGGAGCCCGCCGGGCCGGGGACCGGCCGGTCCCCGGCCGGGGGCGGACCGGCGCAGGCCGCCGCGGCGGCCCCCAGGAGTACGGCGGTAACGGCGGCTGCCCGCCGCGGGCTCCGGGGCATGGGCGACTCCAACCAGGACAATTACCTTAAATATGACAATCCGACTGGACAGGTCGCCATGAGTGCCCGTCAAGCAGCCGCGCCAGGAGGTCACCGAAACGGACCCTTTCCATCCGTATTGCGCCGTTCGCCGCCCCGGCTCCCCCGCCGTCCGGATCCGGCCGCCCGCTCACCGCACCATTCGCCGCTCCGTGCGACCGCTCGCCGAAGACCGGCCGGGGCCTGCTGTCCCCGGGGCCCGGGATGCGTTCGGATACGCCACACACAAGCGAGCCACGTGACAGCGACCACCGGGCGAAAGGGTGTCGGCAATGGCGACGGCGACCGTGACGGCTTCCGCGACCACCGACGAGCGGGCCATCGTGGAACTCCAGCGCGAGCACGGCCGCGCGCTGCTGACGTTCCTCCAGGGGCTGACCTACGGGGACCGGCAGCGTGCCGAGGATCTGCTCCAGGAGACGCTGGTACGCGCCTGGCAGCATCCGGAGGCGTTCCGCGGTCCGTACGAGTCGATGCGGCCCTGGCTCTTCACCGTGGGCCGGCGGCTCGCGATCGACGCCCGCCGCTCACGGCTGGCCCGCCCCACCGAGATCGGCGACGGGGTACTCGCCGGCACCGCCGACCCGCTGGACATCACCGAATCCGCCGTGACCGCCCTCGACGTCCGCGCGGCGGTCGGATCGCTCAGCCCCGAGCACCGGGCGGTGCTCGGGCGGATCTACTTCCAGGGGCTGAGCGTGAACGAGGCCGCCGAATCCCTCGGCATCCCGCCGGGGACGGTCAAGTCGCGGACCCACTACGCCCTGCGCGCCCTCGCCCGCTGCCTCCCCGGCTACACCGGGCCGCGCGGGGCACACCGGCGGAGCCGGGCATGAGCCCGGCTCCGCCCCTCCGAGCCGTCCGCTCCCCACGAGCGGGCGGCTCCCTCATGCGCGGAGCCGGGACTCCGCACCGTCCCGCGAGCCCCCGCAATCCCACCGATCCTCCTCTCCCCCTGGGGCCACGGCGAGAGTCGTGCGATATGCGAAACGTCACGGTGAAGTTGAGTAAAGATGCGCCGCGAAGCGTGTCAAACGGTGGAGGCTCGTCTCCGAGTCGGCATATGACGTCGTCCGGAAGAAGGTGGCAAGGGTGCACCCCGAGAGTACGAACGGCACCAGCGGAGGCGCGCCGGCGATCCCCATGGCATGGCTCTGCGCCGAATATGTGGCGGACGAGATGCTCCGCACCGGCGCTCTCGTGGAGTGCGGCTCACTGGAGTACCGGGCGGGCCGGGAGACCCTCGCCCTGACCATCCATCTCTGCGACGGCTCGGCGGAACTCGGCGGTGTCGAGGCGATGTCCGGAATCGAGGAGTGGCTGAGTCTCACCGCCTACGGCCATCCCTGGTCCGAGTGGGTCCAGGAGCGGATGGCCGCACGCGAGGAACACGAACGCGGCCTCGGCGGCGGGACCGATCCGGATCTGGCGCTCGCCCGCAAGTCCTGGCGGTGGCTGCGGCAGACCGAACTCCTCGCCCCCGACCTCGGGGAGCCCGAGCCCTGGCATCAGGCCGGTCCGCCGACCCCGCTCGTGGACGAGTGCGAGCAGAGCTGGACACCGGCCTGGCGGCTGGGGCTGCCGCTGAGCCATCTCGCGATCCATCTCTTCTGACGGACGGCGCCGCGACGGCGGAGGCGGGGAACGGGGCCGGGTGAGCGCGGGCCGGGGCGGCGGGGTCAGCGCGGGCCGGGGTCGCGGCGGCCCGGTGAGGAGTGCACCCCCGCCCGGTACTTGGGAATCCGGACGGTGATCTTCATCCCCGCGCCGACCGCCGTCTCGATCACCAGGCCGTGGTCGTCCCCGTACACCTGGCGCAGCCGGTCGTCCACATTGGAGAGCCCGATGCCCGCCGAGCCGCTCCGCTCCCCCGCCAGGATCCGGCGCAGCTCCGCCGGATCCATCCCCACCCCGTCGTCCTCGATGGTCACCACGGCCTCGGCCCCGGCGTCCCGCGCGGCGATGGTGACACGGCACTGGTCCGGCGAGTCCTCCAGACCGTGCTTGACCGCGTTCTCCACCAGCGGCTGGAGGCAGAGGAAGGGCAGTGCCACCGGCAGCACCTCCGGGGCGATCCGGAGGGTCACCTTCAGCCGGTCGCCGAAGCGCGCCCCGGCGAGCGCCAGATACTGCTCGATCGAGCGCAGTTCATCGGCGAGGGTGGTGAACTCGCCGTGCCTGCGGAAGGAGTACCGGGTGAAGTCGGCGAACTCCAGCAGCAGCTCCCGCGCCCGCTCCGGATCGGTGCGGACGAACGAGGCGATCGACGCCAGCGAGTTGTAGATGAAGTGCGGTGATATCTGCGCCCGCAGCGCCCGGATCTCCGCCTCGATGAGCCGGGTGCGGGACCGGTCGAGCTCCGCCAGCTCCAGCTGGACCGAGACCCAGCGCGCGACCTCGGTCGCCGCCCGCACCAGCACCGCCGACTCCCGTGAACCGTAGGCGACCAGCGCCCCCAGCACCCCCTCCTCACCGGTCAGCGGGGCGATCACGGCCCACCGCAGCGGGCAGTCCAGCCGCTCGCAGTGGGTCTCGACGCTCTGGCTGCGCCCGGAGTCCAGCATCTCGGCGACCCGGAGCATCACCCGCGGCCGGTGATGGTCGAGCCCGGGTCCGTCCCAGGCCAGAACGGACTCCCGGTCGGTGAGGCAGAGGGCCTCGGTGCCGAGCAGGGAGCGCAGCCGCCTGGCGGCCTTGCGCGCGGTGTCCTCGGTGAGCCCGGCCCGCAGCGGGGGCGCCGCGAGGGAGGCGGTGTGCAGGGTGTGGAAGGTCGCCCGCTCGACCGGGGTGCCGAGGTCGAGATCCGGCCTGGAGGCCCGGCGTTCGGCCAGCCGGCCGAGGGCCATCCCGGCGGCCAGCAGCGCCAGCGCCGCCGCGATGAGCACCGCCGGCTCCGTACCGCTCATCGGTCCGCTCCTTCCGCTTCTCCCGGCCGGCCGGGCCCCACGAGATCCTCCGGGAGATGGAGCCGGGCGAGGATGGCGGCGGCCCCGGGCGGTATGTGACGGGGGGTGGCCAGCGAGACCACCACCATGGTGAGAAAGCCGAGCGGCACCGACCAGACGGCGGGCCAGGCCATCAGCGTGTGCGCCCACCCCTCGGGGGCCGCTCCGGCCCGGGTGGCCATCACCGCGGTGAGGGCGCAGCCGCCGCCGGTGAGCAGCCCCGCGGCGGCGCCGGGCGGGGTGAGCCGCCGCCACCAGATGCCGAGGACCAGCAGCGGGCAGAAGGACGAGGCGGCGACGGCGAACGCCAGCCCCACCGCGTCGGCGACCGGCACATCGGTGGCGACCACACTGAGGCCGAGCGGTACGGCCATCGCGACCGCGGTGGCGAACCGGAAGCCGCGCACTCCGAGCGAGGGCAGCAGGTCCTGGGTGATGACACCGGCGACGGACATGGTCAGCCCGGAGGCGGTGGAGAGAAAGGCGGCGAACGCCCCGCCGGCCAGGAGCGCGCCGAGCAGATCGCCCGCGACACCCCCGATGACCCGTTCGGGGAGGACGAGCACAGCCGCGTCCGCCTCGCCGGTGAGGGCCAGTTCGGGTGCGTAGATCCGGCCCAGCGCGCCGTAGACGGACGGCAGCAGATAGAAGACGCCGACCAGTCCGAGAACGATCAGGGTGGTGCGGCGGGCGGCCCGGCCGTGCGGACTGGTGTAGAAGCGGACGGCGACGTGCGGAAGACCCATCGTGCCGAGGAAGGTGGCGAGGATGAGTCCGTAGGTGGCGTACAGACCGGTGCCGTCCCGGCCGCCGGAGAGGGGCTGGGACCAGCCGGCCGGGTCGTCGCCGGAGCCGGCCCCGGCGGGCACCTCGGCCCCCTCGGGCAAACCGAGAGCGGTGCCCGCTTCGATGCGGTGCTCACCCGCGCCGAGGGTGATCCGGTCCCGGTGGCGGACGGTGCCGTCGACCGTGCCGGTGACGGTGAGGGTGAGCGGTCGATCCAGTTCGATCCGTACGGTGTCCTCGATCCGTACGACGGTGTGGTCCCGCAGCGCGCCGGGCGCGTCGAAGCGGGCACGCGGGGCGCCGTCGCCGGTCCAGGCGGCGATGAGGAAGACCGCGGGGACCAGGAGCGCGGTGAGTTTGAGCCAGTACTGGAACGCCTGGACGAAGGTGATGCTCCGCATCCCGCCCGCGGCGACCGCTCCCGCGACCACCACGGCGACCACCACTCCCCCGACCCAGCCGGGGGCGCCGGTGAGTATCTCCAGGGTCAGTCCCGCGCCCTGGAGCTGGGGCAGGAGGTAGAGCCACCCTATGCCGACGACGAAGAGGGTGGAGATGCGGCGCACGGTGACGGATTCCAGCCGTGCCTCGGCGAAGTCGGAGAGGGTGTACGCCCCCGAGCGGCGCAGCGGGGCGGCGACCAGCACCAGCAGCACCAGATACCCGGCCGTGTAGCCGACGGGGTACCAGAGCATGTCCGGGCCCTGGAGCAGAACAAGTCCGGCGATGCCGAGGAAGGAGGCGGCGGAGAGGTACTCACCGCTGATGGCGGCCGCGTTGAGGCCCGGTTTGACGGTGCGGGAGGCGACATAGAAGTCGGAGGTGGTACGGGATATCCGCAGCCCGAGGCCGCCGATGAGGACGGTGGCGAGGACGACGGCGGTCACCGCGGCCACGGCGTGGGCCCGGCTCACCGGCCGGCACCGCCCGCCGGGCGCGGCGCGCCGGAGCGGCGGACCCGGTGGTACGGCACCGGTCAGCGCCCTTCGACGAGCCTGAGGAAGTCCCGCTCATTGCGTTCGGCCCGGCGCACGTACCAGCGGGCGATCAGCCACATCACCGGGTACACCGCGACGCCGAGCACCGCCCAGACCACGAGGTCGGGGGTGAGCGGGCCGCCCGCGACGAAGGCCAGCGGCAACACGCCCACCAGGAGCGCGAGAGCGCCGAGCGCGGAGACCGCGGCCCGCAGCTGACTGCGCATCAGAGAGCGTACATAGGTGGCGCCGAGTGTGGTCTGTTCGGTGATCTCGGACCGGGCGGGGGCGTGGCCGGGTGCCCGCCGGGCGCTGCGGGGCACTCCGGTGACCACCTCGCGGCGGGGTCGCTGGTCGCCTGGCATCGTCGTCCGCCCCCGCGTCTGTCGGTGAACCTCTCGGGAATGGTGGAGTCTAACCAGGAGCGATGGCCGGCGGTGGGTTTCCGGACTCCGGCGGTACGGCGGTGATGCGCGGGTGCGGCCGGTGCGGATGCCCGCCGGGCCCGGGGCAGTCGCTCAGGGCCGTCTCCAGCTCGGCACAGGACTCCTCGGCCCCGCGGAACGCGATGCCGAGTGCGGCCTCGGCGCGCGGGCCCAGCGGTCCCCGTGCCGATTCCCGGATCTCGTGGAGCGGGCGGAACGCGAGCGGGCGGGAGTACTCCCGGCCGCCCGGTCAGCCTCCGGCGCGCCGCAGCAGGAGCTCTCGGAGCTGCCGGGCATGGCGCCGGCTGACGGCGAGTTCGGCGTCGCCGACCCGCACGGTGGTGGTCCCCGCGTCCAGCCGGAGTTCGTCGATCCGGGCGAGGGAGACGAGGTGGCTGCGGTGGATACGGACGAATCCGCGGGCCGCCCAGCGCTCCTCCAGGGTGGAGAGCGGGATGCGGACGAGGTGGCTGCCGTCCGCGGTGTGCAGCCGCGCGTAGTCGCCCTGGGCCTCGACATGGGCGATGTCGTCGACGGACACGAAGCGGGTGACACCGCCGAGTTCCACGGGGATCTGCTCGGAGCCGCTCCGGACCGGTGGCCGCGGCAGCCCGTCGTACCCGCCGGCGACCGCTCCGGGGCGGTCGTCCGCCGGCCTCGGTTCGCGGGCCGCCCGCACCTGGTCGCGGACCCGGCGCACGGCCTCGGCGAGGCGTTCCCGGCGGACGGGTTTGAGGACGTAGTCGACGGCCTTGAGGTCGAACGCCTGCACGGCGAAGCCCTCATGGGCGGTGACGAAGACTATCAGCGGCGGGTGGGCGAACCGGGCGAGCAGCCGCGCCACGTCGAGCCCGGTCAGTCCGGCCATGTGGATGTCGAGGAAGACGACATCGATGCCGTCGTCGCCGTCGGCTCCCGCGTCCAGCGCCCGACTGATCCGGCGGAGGGCGCCGGTGGCGTCGCCGGCGCCCTCCGCGCTGGTGATCCTGGGGTCCGAGCGCAGCAGATAGAGGAGTTCCCCGAGAGCCGGCTTCTCGTCGTCGACAGCCAGTGCGCGCAGCATGGTGCGGAGTCTAGGCCGTCTCTCACGGATCGGGCCGGGGTGGTGAGCGGGGGAATGCGCGGTCGCACGGCGGACGACGGAGTCCGCGCGGAGCACCGGCGGCCGACGGCAACGCGGCAACGCGGCAAGCGTGCGTGCCAGGGCACGCGAGGCCGGCGAGAACCGCGGGATCCGCGGGAGACTGCCCGCAGGCCGCGGCGGTCCCCGCAGGGGGGCGGCACCGCCGGTGCCGGGGCGGGTTACTTCAGCAGCCGGGACATCCGGCGGTCGGCGAGCGGTTTGCCGCCGGTCTGGCAGGTGGGGCAGTACTGGAGCGAGGAGTCGCTGAAGGAGACCTCGCGAATGGTGTCGCCGCAGACCGGACAGGGCTCCCCGGTACGGCCGTGGACCCGCAGGCCGCTCTTCTTCTCGGCCTTCAGCCGGCCCGCCGCCACCCCCCGGGAGCGTTCCACGGCGGCGCCGAGTGTGGTGCGCAGCACCTCGTACAGGGTGGTGATCTCGTCGTCGCCGAGGTGCCCCACGGGCTTGAACGGGGACATCCTCGCGGCATGCAGGATCTCGTCGCTGTACGCGTTGCCGATGCCGGCGATCAGGCTCTGGTCCCGGAGCGCGCCCTTGATCCGGCGCCGTTCCCCGGCGAGCAGCGCGGCGAGGGCGTCCCGGTCGAACTCCGCGGCCAGCGGGTCGGGGCCGAGACGGGAGATCGCGGGGACCTCGGCGGGGTCGCGGACGAGATGGACGGCGAGTCTTTTGGCGGTCCCGGCCTCGGTGAGGTCGAAGCCGCTGCCGGAGGCGAGGCGGGTGCGCAGGGCGAGCGGGCCCTTCCCGGGGCGCGGCGGGGCCGCGGGGATCTCGTCCAGCCAGCGGAGCCAGCCGGCGCGGGCGAGGTGGATGACCAGATGGAGACCGCCCGCGCCGATGTCGAGCCATTTGCCGTGCCGGCCGACGGAGGTGACGGAGGTGCCCTCGATCGCGGAGAGCGGCGGGGCCCAGGTCTTGAGCACACTGACCGCCAGGGGCAGGACCCGGACGATTTCCTGTCCCGTGAGATGGCTGTCGAGGAACTCGCGCAGCGATTCCACCTCGGGCAGCTCGGGCATGTCTCCAGGGTGCCGCAGAGCCGGCCCGGCCGCAGGCCGGAGCCGCCACCGGCCGGCGGTCCGGGCGGGTCACTCCCCCGGCGGGCGCTCCGGGGCCGGGCCGGTCAGGGCGTTCAGTTCGTCGTGGAGGCTCCGGGCCAGGCGGTCCACGTCCGGGATCGCCTTTCCGTCGGCGACCAGGCCCACATGGACCCGTCCGCCGTAGGTGGTGAGGGCCACCGCGAGGGCCTGGCCGCGCGCCAGCGGGGCCATCGGGCAGATCGCGCGCAGCGGGCAGCCGCCGAGCGAGAGCGCCGAGCGGGGCAGCGGCACACTCGTGACCAGGATGTCGAAGAGCATCCGGGCGGCGCCCCCGGCCAGCGGGGCGCCGAAGCGGTGGGCCAGCGGCGGCAGCTGGTCGGCGAGGACGGCGAGGGCGCCCGCGCCCCGCAGCGGTCCCGCCGCCTTGTTGCGGTCCATCGCGGTGCGCACCGCGGCCAGCCGGGCTCGCGCGTCCGGTTCGCCGACCGGCAGCTCCAGCAGATAGGCGGAGAGTTCATTGCCCGAGCGGGGCGGGCCGCCGGGGCGGCGGCGGGAGACGGGGACCAGGGCGCGCGGCCCGGTGGCGGGCAGCGGTTCGCCGCGCTCCACCGCCCAGCGGCGCAGGCCGCCCGCGACGACCGCGAGCAGGATGTCGTTGACGGTGCCGCCGGACTCCCTGCGCACCCGGTGCACATCGGCGAGTTCGAATGCGGCGGTACCGATTCTGCGGGTGCCGCTGGGGGCGGCGGTGAGGGCGGGCAGCCCGGACGGGTCGAGCCGGCTCGCCCGTACCACCGACGCGCCCACCCCGACGGCCCTGCCCAGATCGTCGATCCGGTCACGGGCGAAGCCGAGCAGCCCGAGCGGGTCGCGGAGTGACATACCCGCCGGGGCGAGGCGGGCCGGCCGGCCGCGGAGACCGCGCGGGCCGGCGACCTCGTCGAAGATGCCCGCGCCGATCGCGACGGCGCGCATCCCGTCGGCGAGCGCGTGGTGGAGCTTGACCAGGACGGCGAAGGGGCCGCCGGGCTCCCGGGTGAGCAGATACATCTCCCAGGGCGGACGGCCGCGTTCGATCGGACGCTCCATGAGTTCGCCGGCGATCTCCGCGACGGCCCGGTCGAAGTCCGCGGCGGGCAGCGCACCCCCCACCCCCCGGATGTGCCGGATGTGGTGGCCGACGTCGAAGTCCTTGTCGACGGACCAGGCGGCCCCGCCGACCGGCAGCAGTACGTCCCGCACGCGCATCCGCAGCCGCCGGATGGCGCCCGCCCGGGCGGCCAGCAGGCCGGGGATGTCGTCGTGCCCCGTGCCGTCCGGGGCGGGGGCGAAGTGGGCGAGGGCGCCGAGGTGCATGGGGTGCCCGGTGGACTCCAGATGCCAGAAGGCCAGGTCGAGGGGGGCGAGAAGCTCAGTGCTCACGGTGGGCTCACGATCTCGGTCCTCACGATCCGGGTCTGCACGGTTTCGGCCTGCATGGTTTCGGTCTGCATGGTTTCGGTCTGAACGGTCTCGGGTGGCGCGGTCTCGGGTGGCGCGGTCTCGCTTCTCGGGTGGCGCCGGGGAGGGGCGGCCGGCGGGGCCGGAACGGCCGGGCGGCGGGACAGAAGCACCATCAGTCAATCGCCTACGTTCGGTTACGGTCAAGTGGTGATAGTGCACGGATAGTTAACATCGCATGTCTTTCACGCACCTGGCCGGTTCGGTACCCGGAACTCGCACCAGACACATTTGCCGCTGCCGCGCGCCTCCACGCCCCAGGTGTCGGCGAGCAGGTCCACCAGGAGCAGCCCGCGGCCCGAGACCCCGGATTCGCCCGCCTCCCGCCGCCGGGGCAGTGCGCTGGAGCCGTCCTCAACCTCGACCCGCAGCCGCCGCTCGGGGCCGGTGAGCACCCGGGCCGTCACGATCGCGCCGCC
This sequence comes from Streptomyces sp. CAU 1734, assembly GCF_039888735.1. Lineage (NCBI taxonomy): Bacteria > Bacillati > Actinomycetota > Actinomycetes > Kitasatosporales > Streptomycetaceae > Streptomyces > Streptomyces sp. CAU 1734. The sequence continues at coordinate 404,070 of NZ_JBDQQP010000003.1, read as the reverse complement.
CTCCGTGTGCATCAGCGCGTTGGTGATCAGCTCGTCGGCGGCGAGCTCGATCTCGTCGGCCCGCTGCCCCGCGCCCCAGGCGCGTACCGCCGAACGGACCATGTGCCGGGCGGAGCGCAGCGCCTCCGGGTCGTTCTGGGCCACCTCCTGCTGGAGCCGGCCGCCGGTCTGCGGGATGAAGGCGCCCCAGCGGCGGAGCAGCAGCACCGCGACATCGTCCTCGCCGCCGCGCTCGTCCACCACATCGCAGAGGTGGTCGGCGAGGCGGCCCAGATCGCGCGGTCCGTGCTCCACCAGTCCGGTGAGCAGCTGCATGCCCTCGTCCAGGTCGGAGCCGGGCTGCTCGACCAGGCCGTCGGTGTAGAGCAGCAGGGTCTGGCCGGGGTCCAGTTCCACGGTGCTGACGGGGTAGTCCAGCCGGCCGAACTCCGCCGAGAGGCCGAGCGGCAGCCCGCCGTCCACCGGCACCCGGCGGCAGCTCCCGTCGTTGTCCCGGATCAGCGGATCGACATGCCCGGCGCGCACCACCTGGACCACTCCGGTGGAGAGGTCGGCCTCGGCGTACAGACAGGTCGCGAACCGGTCGGTGTCCAGTTCGTCGAGGAAGACGGAGGCGCGGGCCATCACGGTGGCGGGGGTGTGGCCCTCGGCGGCGTAGGCGCGGAGCACGATCCGCAGCTGGCCCATGACGGCCGCCGCGTCGGTGTCATGGCCCTGGACGTCGCCGATGACCGCGCCGACCCGGCCGCCGGGGAGGGGGATGACGTCGTACCAGTCGCCGCCGATGTCCCGGCCCAGGCGGGCGGAGCGGTAGCGGACCGCGATCTGCGCGCCGGGCACCTCGGGGATGCGGCGCGGCAGCATCGCCTGCTGGAGTCCCTCGGCGAGGTCGTGCTCCTGGTCGTAGAGGATGGCGCGCTGGACGGACTGGGCGATGCTGCTGCCGAGCGCGACCAGCACATTGCGCTCCTCGGCGCTGAATCCGGTGCGGTCGCTGTAGAGCAGGCCGAGCGCGCCGATCGGGCGGGCCTGGGCGATCAGGGGCAGATAGGCGGCGGCCACGATGCCGAGCCCTCTGATGTGCGGCCACAGGATCGGATAGGAGTCGGCGAAGTCCTCCCGGGACTCGATGAAGCGCGGTGCGAGTGTCCGTATGACCTCGCTCATGGGGTACTGATCGTCCACATGGGTCCAGCGGGTCCCGGGGACGAATGCCTCCTGGGGCCCCTCGGCGACGAGATGGATCCTGCCGCCCGCCTCCAGCAGCCCCATCACCAGGCTGGTCGCCCCGAAGTGCTCCAGACCGTGGACGTCGCGGAGTACGTCGATGACGTCCTGCACCGTCCGGGCGTGGGCGAGGGCCGCGGTGGTGGAATCCACCACGCCGGTCTGCCGCCGCCGGGAGGCGTCGGCCTCCAGCCGGGCGGCGTGGTCGGCGAGCTCCTCGGCGGCGTCGCGGACGATGCCGATGATGCGCAGGGGGCGTCCGGTGCCGTCCCGCCGCACATGGCCCTGGCTGTGCGCCCAGGCGAGGCTGCCGTCGCCGCGGCGGAAGCGGAAGTAGGAGCCGTAGTGGTCGCTGCCGTTCTTGAGCGCACTGGCCACCAGGGCGTCGAGTCTGGCGGCCTCCTCGCTCGGCATCCGCTCGGCGAGAAAGGCCCGGCGGCCGTCGTACTCCTCGGGACGGAGATCGAGGACGTCGAGGGCGATCGGGTCCAGATGGCAGCGTCCGCTGGCCAGGTCCCAGTCGAAGCTGCCCATGCGGTTGAGGGCGAGGCTCGCTTCCGGGCCCGCCGGCCAGTCATCGGGGAGCGACTGGCCCCCCGCTGCCCGCTCAACCATGGAGTCACTCTGCCATCATTTGTCGGATTCTTCGACTGTCGGACGCGTCCGGGCCGCCGGCGGGCCCCGGGGGGGTGCCCCCGGGGCCGGGCGGTCAGCCCGTGAGAAGGCCGGGGTCGGCGGCGTCATCGGCGGGGAGCAGTGGTTCCGGGTCGGGGAGGGGGAGGTGCGCGTCCGGCTCGGCGGCGGGCGGGACGGCGGGCAGATCCGGCGGAATGATCTCGTCCGGGAGGATGATCTCCGCCGAGGAGACGACCCCGTCCGGCGGCACCGCCTCCTCCGGCGGTGCGGCGGGCACCGCCCCCTCCGGCGGGAGCGTGCCCGCGGGATCCGCTCCCCCGCCGCCGCGGGACGGTTCGGCGGCCGGGGCGGCGGGGACCGGCGGATAGCTGAAGCCCGCGTCCTCCACGGCGGGGGGCAGCACATCGGGCAGCCGGTCCAGCTCCCCGTCGGTGCCGGTCTCGCGGTCGATCCAGGTGCTGTCGGCGAGATCCACGATCAGCAGCCTGCCGATGGTCCGCTCGGCGGGGCCGATCACCACGGCGCGGCCGGCCTCGTACCCGGCCCAGGCCCTGCCCGCGTGGACCACGGCACCCTTCACCGCCACCGGCGGCCCCAGCGGGTTCCCGCCGGCGCACCGGACCCGGGGCATGCCGTGCCGGTCGACGAGTACGGGGGTGCCCGCCTGGAGCACGGCCTGATGGGCGGTGGCCGCGCCGCCCGCGCGGTAGCCGTGGCCGGTGACCCGGGTGTCGGCGCGCAGCACGACCGGGGTCAGCGACCGGACGAAAGAGGGGAGCCCGGCCCGGGAGACCCCGGAGCTCCGGGCGAAGGCGGCCTCGGCGCCCCGGTCGCGGCCGAGCAGGGCGAGCTGCCGCTCCGCGTCACAGCTTCCGATGGAGCGGGTGCCCGCGTAGAGCCCCGGGGTGGCGCCGGAGAGGGTGCGCAGCGTCTGCCCTCTGGCGGGGGCGCCCGCGGCCACTCCCTTGGGCACGGGCGGCTGCGGCGCGGGCGCGGAGAGCGCTCTGACCGTGGAGACGGTGTACGGGTCGGGCCCCCGGGCCGCGGCCGGATGGAGGTACACCGCCTCGTCCGGACCGGCCGTCGCGGTGTCGTCCGCGCCGCAGCCGGCGAGCAGTGGTCCGAGGGAGAGGGCGGCGGAGAAGGCGGCGACCGTGATCCACCGGCGGCCCGGGATGGGTGCCGGGCCGCGCCACGGGTGCGGGCGCCGGGGCGTCGGGGGCCGCCGAGAACTGAGGGAACGCACGGACATCTCCTGCCTCTTCACTCTGCTTGTGTCCCTCAAGTTCTGCCGGACTCCATCCGCCTCCGCTACTTGAACGCGTTCAACCGGGTGCGTACGCTCGGCATGAACAGAGTTGAACGTGTTCAACAATGGGGGTGGTGGATGATGTCCGCACTGGTCGGCCCGCTCGTACGGTTCGTACTGGGGATGGCCCCGCCCGCACGGCCGGGCGGCGGGCACCGCCGGGGCCGCGCGTCCATTCGGCGCACCCCCGCCGTGCCGGCCACCCGGTACACCCTGAGCTATCCGGAGGTGGGCGCCACCCGGCACGGACCGATGCCCGGTGGCTACCGGCATCTGCACCACACCACCCGGGTCGGCCGGGGCCGGGCCGGATTCGAGGCCGCGGCGGCGGCCGTCACCGGCTGGCGCATGCACCGGGAATCCGGGGCACGGCTGCGCGCCACGGGCCCGCGCGCCGAGCCGGGCGTGCTGGTGGAGGTCTCCGCGGGGCTCGGCCGGCTGCGGGTGGGCGGCCGGTGCGAGGTGGTGTGGACGGCGCGGGAGGCACAGCTCGCGGGGTTCGCGTACGGCACGCTCCCGGGCCATCCGGAGTGCGGCGAGGAGTCGTTCACGGTCTCGCTGCGGGAGGACGGCTCGGTCTGGTTCACGGTCATGGCCTTCAGCCGCCCGGACCGCTGGTACACCCGGCTGGCCGGTCCGCTCGTCCCGCCGCTCCAGCGGGCGTACGCGAGAAGGCTCGGCCGGACGGTGCGGCGGCTCGCCGCCGCGGATGCCGCCGGACGGGCCGATTCCGCCGATACTGGGGGCGATGGAATGGCTCGGGTGGTTCGGTGACGGCGACTACTGGCTGAGCCGGCTGGTCTTCCAGCGGGTGCTGGCCGCGGTGTATCTGGTCGCGTTCCTCGGCGCGGCACTTCAGTTCAGGGCGCTGATCGGCGAGCGGGGCATGCTCCCGGTCCCCGCCCATCTGCGCCGGGTGACCTTCCGGCAGGCCCCCACACTCTTCCGGCTGCGCTACTCCGACCGGCTCTTCGCGGGGTGCGCCTGGACGGGGGTGGTGCTGTCGGCCGCACTGGTGGCGGGCGCGGCGGACCGGCTGCCGCTCGCGGTGGCGATGGCGTGGTGGGCGGCGCTGTGGGTGCTCTGTCTCTCGATCGTCAATGTGGGCCAGACCTGGTACGCCTTCGGCTGGGAGTCACTGCTCCTGGAGACCGGGTTCCTCGCGGTGTTCCTCGGCAATGAGCGGACCGAACCGCCGGTGCTGATTCTTCTGCTGCTGCGGTGGGTGCTGTTCCGGGTGGAGTTCGGCGCGGGGCTGATCAAGATCCGCGGGGACCGGTGCTGGCGGGATCTGACCTGTCTCCGCTACCACCATGAGACCCAGCCGATGCCGGGCCCGCTGAGCTGGTTCTTCCACCGGCTGCCGGATCCGGTCCACCGGGCGGAGGCGGCGGCCAGCCATGTGGTGCAACTCCTGGTGCCGGTACTGCTCTTCACCCCGCAGCCGGTCGCGAGCGCGGCGGCCGGGCTGATCGTGGCGACCCAGCTCTGGCTGGTGCTCTCCGGCAACTTCGCCTGGCTGAACTGGCTGACGATCGCGCTGGCCCTCTCCGCCGTGGACACCTCGTCCATCGCCCGCGGGCCCGCGCTGCCCGGGGCCCCGCTCTGGTACGCGGTCACGGTGTGCGCGGTCACGGCGCTGGTGCTGGTGCTGAGCGTCCGCCCGGCGCGGAATCTGCTCTCCCGGCGACAGGCGATGAACCGCTCGTACGACGCGCTGCACCTGGTGAACGCCTACGGGGCGTTCGGCACGGTCGGCCGGGTGCGGTACGAGCTGGTGGTGGAGGGTACGGACGAGAGCGCCCCGCCGCACGGGGGCACGGTCTGGCGGGAGTACGGCTTCCGGGGCAAACCGACGGATGTCCGGCGGATGCCCCGGCAGTTCGCGCCGTACCATCTGCGGCTGGACTGGATGATGTGGTTCGCGGCCATCTCCCCCGCGTACGCCCGGCCCTGGTTCGGCGCTTTCGTGGAACGGCTGCTGGAGGGTGACCGGGACACCCTGCGGCTGCTGGGCCGCAATCCGTTTCCGGACGCTCCGCCGGTGTATGTACGGGTCGGGCTCCACCGCTACCGGTTCACGACGTGGCGGGAACTGCGGGCCACCGGGGAGTGGTGGCGGCGTGACCACGTACGGGAATTCCTCGGGCCGACCCGGCTCTCCTGAGCGGGCGGCGCGGTACGAGGAGATACGGGCGGACCGCTCGTGCCCCCTGTTCGGCGGACCGGGACAGGGGGCACGTGATCAGGCGATGTGCTCAGTCAATGCTCTGCAGGATGTGCGGCTCGGCGAGGTCGTCCTCGTATCCCGCGAGCCGGATCGGGGCGGACCGGGCCCAGACCTCCAGGCTGCCGAGCCGATCGTGCCGGATGACGCGCTCGATCACGCGATCCGGCAGGCGTTTGTCATGAAGCTTCACATCAGTTGTCACCGCGCACTCCTCTGTGTCGCGAAACTGGGGACAAGGGTGGTTCGGTCGCGGTGGCGCCGGCTCTCGGGCGGGACCGCGGCCTGGTTGCAGACCTGTCCCAGGACGGCCAGGGAACTTTTGTGAGCCCGTTGGTGGCGTCCGTGCACCTCAGGTTAACCAAATGAGCAAAGCATCGCTCGATGGGGCCTTGAGTTCGGCTTTATTCAGACCAATGCGTGACCTCTGTAAGGGATTTGTACGCATATGGTCAGGCCGGTGGTGACCTCGGATGGAGTAACGCCCCGCACTCCCGCGATTGATGGGACGGTTGCGGCCGATCGGGTGAATGAATTCCGGCCATCCGGCCGCACGGGGAAACGCGATGGGGGCGGACGGCTGTCGCCGTCCGCCCCCATCGGGTCCGCCCGCTACCAGTTCGCCGGGGCGTAGTCCTTGAGGAAGCAGCCGTAGAGATCCTCCCCGGCCTCGCCGCGCACGATCGGGTCATAGACCCGGGCGGCGCCGTCGACCAGGTCGAGCGGGGCGTGGAAGCCCTCGTCCGCGAGACGCATCTTGTCCGGGTGGGGACGCTCGTCCGTGATCCAGCCGGTGTCCACGGCGGTCATCAGGATGCCGTCGGACTCGAACATCTCCTGCGCGCTGGTGCGGGTGAGCATGTTCAGCGCCGCCTTGGCCATATTGGTGTGCGGGTGTCCCGCGCCCTTGTAGCCCCGGCTGAAGACACCCTCCATGGCGGAGACGTTGACCACGTACGTGCGCTTGGCCTCGGCCGCGGCCATCGCCGAGCGGAGCCTGCTGATCAGGATGAACGGCGCGGTGGAGTTGCAGAGCTGGACCTCCAGCAGCTCCATCGGCCCGACCTCGGAGACGGTCTGCACCCAGCTGTTGGTGTCGTGCAGATCGGGCACCAGACCGCCGGCGTCGATGGCGGTCCCCGCCTCGATGCGGGCGAGGGTGGCCGAGCCGGGGACGAGAGCCAGGTCGGTGACGTCCTGGGCCGTCAGCCCCTCGCCCGAGGACGACGGCAGCGCGGCGACGGTGTCCACCGAGCCGCTGCCGAAGGTGCCGATGACCCGGGCGGGCGGCAGCTCGCCCGCCGGCAGCGGGGCGGATTCGGCGGCCAGCAGCTCGCGGTACGCCTGCGGGGAGCGCCGGACGGTCTGCGCGGCGTTGTTGATGAGGATGTCCAGCGGGCCCTCGGCGGCCACCGAGTCGGCGAGCGCGACCACCTGGGCCGGGTCGCGGAGATCGATGCCGACGATCTTCAGCCGGTGGATCCACTCGTCGCTGTCCGGCATCGCCTTGAAGCGGCGGATCGCGTCATTGGGGAAGCGCGTGGTGATGGTGGTGTGCGCGCCGTCGCGCAGCAGCCGCAGCGCGATGTACATGCCGATCTTGGCACGGCCGCCGGTGAGCAGGGCGCGCTTGCCGGTCAGATCGGTGCGGGCGTCCCGCCGTGCGCGGTTCGACGCCGCGCACTCCTGGCAGAGCTGGTGGTAGAAGGCGTCGACCTCGACATAGCGGGTCTTGCAGATGTAGCAGGAGCGGGGGCGCTGGAGTATGCCCGCGATCTCACCGCTGACGGAGGAGGACGGCAGCAGCCCCTCGGTCTCGTCGTCGATCCGGTCGGCCGAACCGGTGGCCGTGGCCTCGGTGACCGCCTTGTCGTGCGCGGTCTTGGCGGCCCGGCGCTCTTGGCGGCGGCGCTGCTTGACCGTGCGGTAGACACCGGCGGTGGCGCGGCGCACGGTGATCGCGTCGGGGTGGTCGACGTCGAGCTTGTCGAGCTCGTCGAGCACGCTCAGGCAGACGGCCAGCCGATCCGGGTCGATACCGGGGCCGAACGCGGGGCCGTCCTCTGTCACCGTCATGCCGTTCGCCGTTTCTCGATCAGTCACGCTCTGGGGGTTTCAAAAGCGCAACTTTACTGAGCGAACGGGTGACGGCCAAATGAGCCGATCACCGCCGCCGGCGCCGGTGCGCCCGCCGGGACCGTGTCGGGGTCCGGTGCGAAGCCGCTGGTGACGGCGGCGGGGTGGCCGCCCGCGCGGTGCGGGGGGCGGGTGTGCCCGGCCGCGGCGGCGGGCCGCCGCCGGGGAGGGGCTCCCGGTGGTGCGGGTGCGGGGCGGGAGGGGCGGGAGGGGCGGGAGGAGCGCGGCGGGGAGGTGTGGCGGCGGGAGTGTGGCGAACACCACGCCGGGTCGCGGGGCGGGGGGCGGCGGCGCGGGCTCGGCAGACCGCAGGGGGCGGCCGTCCGGCTGCCGGGCCAGCGCTCCGGGGCCGACGGAGTCCGGGGCCGGAGCGCCGGCCCGGGCCGGACGGCTCCGGGCCCGTACCGTGTACGCCGCCGGCGGGGTCACGCGCGGCCGAGGAGTTCCTCGTACAGCGCGTGGGTCCGCTTCGCGGCCCGGTCCCAGCCGAAGTCGCGGACCGCCCTCCGGCGGCCCGCCGCGCCCATGCGGGCGGCCTGCGGAGGGTCGTCGAGGACCCGGTTGACGGCCTGGGTGAGGCCGGACTCGTACGCCTCGGGGCGATCGGCGTCGTACGGGACGAGCAGTCCGGTGCTCCCGTCGTCCACCAGCTCCGGGATGCCGCCGGCCGCCGGGGCGACCACGGCGGTGCCGCAGGCCATCGCCTCCAGACCGGCGGTGCCGAGCGGTTCCCGGACCGAGGGGCAGACGAATACCGCGGCGTGTGTCATCAGCTGGATGATCTGGGCGCGCGGCAGCACCCGGGGGATCCAGTGGACGCCGTCACGCACCCGCTCCAGTTCGGTGACGAGTTCCCGCAGGCCGGCGGAGGTGTCCGGGGTGCCGTGCGAGCCCGTGCAGAGGACCAGCCGGGCATCCGGGTCGAAGGCGCGGGCGGCCCGGAGCAGATGGTGGACCCCCTTGCGGTGGCCGGTTCGGCCGACGGAGAGCACGAAGGGGTGTTCCGGGTCGAGTCCGATGCGTTCCAGCGCGTCCGTGCCGTGGTCGGGCCGGTAGAGCAGGGTGTCGACGCCGCCGCGGATCACCCGCACCCTGGCGGGGTCGACGGCCGGATGCGCGGCGAGGACGCCCGCCCGCATCCGGTGCGAGACGGTGACGACGGCATCCGCCGACTCGACGGCCGTGCGCTGCGCCCAGTCGGCGATGGCGTGGCCGCCGGCGGACCCGGGGGCGGCCGGCCGGAGGGTGTGGGCGGTCACCACATGCGGTATGCCGTGGAGGAGTTTGGCGAGATGGCCCGCGAGATGGGCGTACCAGGTGTGGGAGTGGACGAGGTCACGGCCCCTCACCTCGGCGGCCATCGCGAGCTCCACCGAGAGGGCGCGCAGGGCGTCGTCGGCGCCGGCGAGCTCCCGGGCGGGCCGGTGGCGCAGTACGCCCTCGGCCTCCCCGTCGCCCCAGCAGTGCACCTCGACATCGGCGAGCTCCCTCAACTCCCGGGCGAGGAACTCCACATGGACGCCTGCGCCCCCGTGGACGTCCGGCGGGTAGTCGCGAGTGAGCAGTCCCACTTTCACCCCCCGATGGTCACCCACGGGGGCGCACGGGGGAAGACCGCCGGTGGGGATCAGCCGCCGGTGCGCGACGGCGGGCGGTCGAAGACGCAGTCGCCGCAGAGTCCGCCGCGCGGGGCGCGGTAGTAGAGGCAGCAGCTGCGGCGGCGCATCCGGGGGCCGTGGACGGTGCCGGCCAGCGGGGGCCCGGTGAAGATCTCGGCGGCCAGCGCGCGGGCGCGGGCGGCGGCGTCGGGGCGCCCCGCGCCCCGCGCCCACTCCTCGATCTGGCGGACGGCGCCGGCGAGCGCGGAGCCGGAGTTGCCGCGCAGGAGCTGCCGGGAGATCCGGGTGTCGCGGCGCAGGGCGTCGGCGAGGGGGTCGAGATGGGCGGACTGGACGGCCTCGCGGAGGGCGGCGGCGGTGGCGGGGAGCGGATCCGCGCGGCTGAGCCAGAGGTCGTCGGGGGTGGTGCGGTCCGGGTACCAGTGGAGGCGGGCGGGGTCGAGGTCGGGTATCCGGCTGTGGAGGACGGCGGCGCCGAGTGCGATGGACCAGAGGCGGGCGGCGAGGCCGAGCTGGGCGATGGAGGCGGCGACCCGCCGCTCGGGAGGTTCGTGGCGGGCGGCGACGATGTCGACACGGCGGGTGAGGGGTGCGGTGTCGCCCGCGTACACCCGGGCGAGCGGCACTCCCCCGGCGGGCGGCGGGGTGCCGGTGCGGGCGCCGCCCGGGAGCTCCGGGGCCGCTGTGCCCCCCGGTGCGGGTGCGACGGCCGATGTGTCCGGCGTGCGCAGGGCGAAGAAGCCGCCCAGCAGGCACAGCTCGCTCAGATCCACGCGCTCCAGCCTCTCTCCATCACCCGTACGTGGTCGCCTCCGGGAAACCCCCGAGAGATCTTCCTCCATTACACCCCTTCTGACCTGCTCAGGAGTCGCCGGTGAGACTTTTGGCCTACGCTCGTACTCCGTCGGCAGTACGTCCGAATGCCTGCTCAAGGACGACGCGGCGGACGCCGAAACCGGAGATCGTGTTCTCTATGAGCTCCCTCGTGCTGGCCATACTCCTGTCGCTGGTCTCCGCGGTCGCGTACGCGGCCGGGGCCATCGTGCAGGAGCGTGTCGCCGCGTCGTCCCCCGCCCGGCCGTACGCACCGCTGAACCACACCGGCTGGTGGTTCGCGGTCGGTCTGAACGGCGTCGGGGCGGTGCTGCACGTGGTGGCGCTGGCCCATGGCCCGCTCAGTGTCGTCCAGCCGCTGGGCGCGCTCACCATCGTCTTCGCGCTGCCGATGGCCGCGCTCTTCGTGGGGCGGCGGGCGGGCGCGGCCGCGTGGCGCGGCGCGCTGCAGGCGACGGCGGGGCTGGCGGGGCTGCTGGCGCTGGCCGGGGACACCGGTTCGCGTTCGCTCGGCACGGGACAGCGCGGGGTGCTCGCGGCCGCGACGCTGGGCACCGTGGCGCTGATCTTCCTGGTGGCGCAGACGATTCACCGGCCGGTGCTGCGCAGTGTGCTGCTGGCCGCGGCCGCGGGCACGGCCTTCGGAATCGGTTCGGTCTTCACCAAGGAGGCCGCGGTGGGGTGGGACTGGTCCTCGCCGCTGGCCCAGTGGCCGACGCTGATCGTGATCGCGGTTCTGGCCCTGGGCGGGCTGCTGCTGTCGCAGGCGTCCTACCGGGGTGCGGGGCTGGCCGCGCCGCTGGCGACCGTCACCGTGATCAATCCGGTGGTGGCGGCGGCGGTGGGAATCACCATGTTCGGCGAGAGTTTCCGCTACGGCGTGGCGGGCTCGGTGCTGGCCCTGTGCTTCGGCGCGGCGGCCGCGGGCGGTCTGTTCCTGCTGACGTCGGAACGGCTCGCGAGCTCGGGTACTGAGGCGAGCGCCGGCGCGGACGGGGCGGCCGGGGCCCCGGCGGCGGGCACGGGCGTCCCGGAGGCCGCCGCGCCGGCGGACGGAGCGGGAGACCGGGAGGGACGGCCGGGCGCCGCCGGGACCCCGGGTGCCGGGGTCGTCCGGACGGCGGCCGTGCGGCCCCTGGAGCGGCTGGTGCGGGTTCATCACATGTCCGAGCGCCCGCTCACGGCGATCCCCCGGCCGTCCGGGCCGCGGTCCGCGCGTCCGCGAATACCGGAGAAGCCCTGGCAGGAGAGCGTGTTCCCGCCGGCGGGCGGGAACACCGCCCGGGAGGCCCGGGCGAGGGAGATCCGCGCCAAGGAGAACCCACCGGCCGAACTGCGCTCCCCGCGGGGCGGACGGCAGGACCCGCGGGCATGGGTGCGGCGGCCGGGAGCGGTGCTCCCGGCCGCCGCACCCCCTGAGTCCGCGTCGCCGCCGGCGGCCCCGGTGTCAGAGCGAGACGCCGCCCGACCGGAGATAGGCCAGGGGGTCGATGTCCGACCCGTATCCCGGCCCCGTCCGGACCTCGAAGTGGAGATGCGGCCCCGAGCTGTTGCCGGTGGATCCTGAGCGGGCGATCCGCTGGCCGCTGGAGACCTCCTGGCCCGCGCGCACGGTGAGCGCGGAGAGGTGGGCGTACTGGCTGTACTTGCCGTCGTTGTGACGGATGACGACCTGATAGCCGTACGCGTCGGCCCAGCCCGCCGAGACGACCCGGCCGGAGGCCACCGACTTCACCGAGGTACCGGTCGGCACCGGGAAGTCGACCCCGGTGTGATAGCCGCTGGACCAGGACGAACCGGCCTTGCGGTACGGGGTGCCGGTTCCCGCGTCGACCGGGGCGCTGAGGCGCGCGGTGCGGGCCGGGGCCTTGTCGCTGACCTGCTTGGTCGCCGGTTTCGCCTTGGGCGCCTGCTTCTTCGGCGCCTGCTTCTGGGGGATCTGCTTCTTCGGGGCCTGCGGCTTCGCCTTCTCCGGAGCCCGCTTCCCCTCCGCCGGGGGCTGCTTGGGGGCCTGCATCCGGATGACCAGCTTCTGGCCCGGGTGGATCAGATCGGGGTCGGATCCGATCACCGTGCGGTTCTGCTCGTAGAGCTGCTGCCAGCCGCCCCGCAGATCCTTGTCGTCCGCGATTCCCGAGAGCGAGTCGCCCCGGGCCACGGTGTAGCCGTCGCGCTGGGTGGGGACCGTGGTCGGGGAGGCCGGCTGCTGCTTCTTCGGCTGCGGCGCCGTCCGCTTCTCGGTGCCGGCCCGGCCGGACGCCTGCTTGCGCTCGGCCCGGATGCCGCCGTCCTCGCGGCCGGATTCCGCCTTGGCTCCCGGCGAGATGTCGGGGGAATCGCCGCCGCGGGTCAGCCCGGCGCGCACCGAGCAGTTGGGCCACGCTCCGGGGCCCTGTCCCTTCAGCACCCGCTCGGCGATGAGGATCTGCTGGTCCTTGCTGGCCAGATCGGCGCGCGGGGCGTACTCGCGCCCGCCGTACGCCTCCCAGGTGGACTGGCTGAACTGGAGCCCGCCGTAGTAGCCGTTACCGGTATTGATCTTCCACTGGCTGGTGGACTCACACGCCGCGACCTTCTCCCAGACGTCCACCGATGCCGCGTGGGCGCTGCCCGCGCCGATGAGCGGCAGGGCCATCCCCGCACCGCCCGCGGTGAGCGTGAGCGAGGCACGGTTGAATCGGCTCGGCTGGTACTTGCGGTGCCGACCGGTTGCGGCCATAGAAGACCCCCACTGAAACAGATACGCCAAATGACGAAAAGGTCACGTCCGATCCGTCAACCTAGGTGTTCGAATTGGACTGTGACAAGGGCTCAATCCAGGCGCACTGAGGCAGAGGGGGAAGGGGAGCCGGCGGGGCAACTGGCCCCGCCGTCACGATCATTGTCCCGTTCAGGGATGATCTGCCGGATTCGAATGCTCCCGATTCGTCCCGGATGAGGGGGCGCACACCGCGACCGCGCCCCACTTCCCGAGGCGGGCTCACGGCGGTCCGCGCCCGCCTCGGGATCAGACCGGTCCGGGGGCGGGCTCCGGCTCGGGGGAGGGCTCGGGGCCCGGCGCGGGCGGACTCGGCACGGGATCCGGGGTGGGCCCGGGCGGCGGGGGCGGCACGGGCACCGGGCCCGGCAGCGGCCCCGGCGGCGGGACCGGGGGTCCGGGAGGGGGAACCGGAGTGGGCTGTACGGGGGTCGGCTGGGTCATGCCGGGCCTTTCGGTGTCTCGGGGACGTGCCTTTCCACTCTCTCTCCGTCCGGGTTCCCGCGCGCGTCCGGTCCACGCCTCCCGCGAACCGTCCGCCGGCGGTCCCGGGCTCCCGGCCCGCCGGGACGACCGCCCGGAGCCGGCGTGTCACCGCCCGCGAGCACCCGCCTCCACGGCGGCCCGGAGGCCGGGACCAGGGCTGGAGAGCACCGGGACGGAGGTCGCCGCCCGGTCCGCCGCGTCCGCCATCGACGCCTGGGCCAGCACGATCACATCGGCCCCGCGGACGGCGTCCACGGCACCGGCCACCGCGTCGAGATACCCCTCCCGGTCACCGGCCCGGAACAGCTCCCAGGCCCCGGCGACCAGAATCGTGCGCACCCCGGAGCCGCCCTCCGCGCGGATCAGCTCGGTGGTCGGCGCCAGGGTGGCCTCCTGGGTGGCGATCACCACCACCCGGCCCGCCCGTGCCGCCGCCGCGGCCATCGGCCGGTCGACCCGCAGTACCGGAATACCGAGCTCCGCCGCACTCGCCTCGGCGACGGCGCCCAGGGTGGAACAGGTGCAGAGCACCGCGGCGGCCCCTTCGGCCACCGCCCCCGCGACCACGGCCGCCACCTCACCGGCCACCGCCCCCGGCCCCTCGGCGGCGGCCCGGTCCAGCAGCGCCTCGTGAACGAGATGACGGAGCTCGACACCCGGGTGGTCCCGGTCGCGCAGGGCGTCGAAGACCGGGACATGGACGGGCGAGGTGTGCAGCAGAGCGATCATGGCAGGGAGAACCCCGGTCTTCCGTTCGGATCGGGCGGGCTCGGGGCGGGCGTCACACCGCCGCACGGCGGGAAGAGGGCGTACGGCGGCGGGGCACTCCCCCGGGCACACTCACCCTCACCAGAGGCGGGGGTTGGCCCTCAGCTCCTCCTTGGCGGCCGTGACCAGCGCTTCGGGGGCGGCGGGCGCCTCCTCCGGATGACGCTCCGCCCACTTCGCCGCGTACGGGCAGAGCGGGACGACGGGGACACCCTCGCGGCCCGCCATCGCGTAGAACTCGCGCACCAGCGCTCCGGCGATGCCCTTGCCCTCGTGTTCCCGCTCGACCACGGTGTGCACGGCGACCAGGGCGGCAGGGTCGGCGTCCAGGGTGAAGTAGGCGATGCGCCCGGTGACCGCGCCGTCCTCGTAGGCCTCCAGAAGGCCCTTCGGGCGGTTGTCGCGGATGTCGAACGCCGAGATGTCTCGCATGACGGCAGCTCCTCGGGTGTGCGGCGCGCGGTCAGACCACGGCGTGCGGACTGCGCCGGGTGTCGCCCCCCGGCACGGGCGCGGAGGTGTCCGAGCCCAGCTCAATGATCTTGTTTCCGGCGTCGACATGCACCACGGCGGGCACCAGCGCACGCGCCTCGGCATCGTCCACCTGGGCGTAGCTGATCAGGATCACCAGATCGCCGGGGTGCACGAGGTGGGCGGCGGCGCCGTTGACGCCGATGACACCGGAGCCGCGCTCGCCCTCGATGACATAGGTCTCCAGGCGTGCGCCATTGGTGATGTCCACGATGTGCACCAGCTCGCCGGGGAGCAGATCGGCCGCTTCCATCAGGTCCGCGTCCACGGTGACGGAGCCGACGTAGTGCAGATCGGCGTGGGTCACGGTGGCCCGGTGGATCTTGGACTTGAACATGGTGCGCAGCATGTCGGTACTCCCGGAGATAGGCTCCCTGCCTGCATATACGCAGGTCAAGTGCGGTTTCTTCACTCTACAACGAGTCGCGTTCCCGGGCACCGTTCCCCAGGTTTTCCAGGGCTCACGCCGACCGCGGCCGTTCCCCCGCGGACTCCTGCGACGAGCCCGCGCGCCGGACGCGGTGAACCGGTGTCCGCGAGGACCCGGCGTACGGCTCTCACACGAAGCGCCTCAGCCCCCGGGGTGTCCCGGGAAGCGCGGCTCGCGCAGCCGCAGCGGCCGCTCAGAGGTGGCCGTCCAGGAACATCCGCAGCTCGGTGCCGGTCATGGGCCCCGTGTCGTGCGAGACCACCTCTCCCCCCTTCAGCAGGACGCAGGACGGGGCCCCGGTGATTCCGTAGCGCTCGGTCGCGGCCGGACAACGCGTGATGTCGGCGCGGACGGCCGTCAGGCGGCCCGTGTACTCGTCGGCGATGGCACCCACGACGAGGTCCATCGCCCGGCAGGGCTCGATCGCCTTGGGCCATGTCCCGGTGAAGTACGCGAGGACCGGGAATCCGCTCATCCCGAGGATGAAATCGAACTCCGCGTCCTCACGGGGCCGGTGAACCGGGTTCGCCATGGAAGCTCCTGACCTCGCGTTCCGTCATTCCATCCCCATCATCCCTCGCGCGGTGTGCCGGGCCGGCCCGGCCGGTCGGCCAGCCAGCCGGTCGGTCGGTCGGTGGACGCTGCCGGGAGGGAGGCACGGGACCACCGTCGCGGGACAACGGTGGTCCCGTGCCTCCCCGCCCCGGTGACCCGGACCCTGGTCCCCGCGCGCGCGGGGGTGGGCTCGCCCTCGCCCCGCCCCGGTGCCGGGGCGGGGCGAGGGGTTTCAGGTGGTGGTCGGGGGTGGTGGGGATCAGGGGATGGTGATGAAGCGGGCGGTGCTGGGAACTCCTTGGGCGTTGAGGGCGAAGAGCATGTAGGTGCCGGGGAGGACGACGCCCCTGTCGGCCGGGATGGAGACCGTATGGGTGTTGGCGCCCGCGGGGGTGGAGGTCAGGGGGACGCGCCGCTGGTCGTTGTCGGTGGAGTGGGTCGCGGCCGCCGCCCGCATCAGCACGAAGGAGGCCACCGGCCCGCCGGTGGTGACCGTGAGCGAGGTGCCCGCGGGGGCCTGGGACGGTACGCCGCCGGTGATGGCGGGACGCGGTTTGGGTGAGCCGTCCGCGTTGAGCAGGTACGGCGGGGTGAACACGGCTCCGTCGGCGTGGTTGGTGGCGCAGTCGCCGCAGAGGCCGCCGCCGCCGGTGAAGATCCGGCCGTCGGGCAGCAGGTTCGCCACGCTGTGGTAGTTCCGCGGGATGGCCATGGTGGCGAGCGGGGTGAACCTGCCGGTGGCCGGGTCCCACAGTTCGGGGGTCAGCACGGAGGTGGCGTCGCTGAACGGCACGGGGTACGACTGGCCGCCGAAGACGGCGACCTTGCCGTCGGGCATGACGACGCTGTTGGCGAAGGCGCGGGCCTGGTCCATGTCGCCCGTACGCGCGGCCTGGACCTGGTTGCCGTTGACGCTCACGGTGTACGCGCGCCGGGTGGCGGGCACGTTGTCGTACGCGGGCGAGCCGCCCAGGGTGAGCAGTTTGCCGATGTCGTACGCGACGGCGTTGCCGGTCATGGCGTCCTGGCTGTCGGCGCGGTTGCCGGCCGGGGTGACGCTGCCGTTCCCGGCGGTGGTGATCCAGTTCATCTGCTTGCTCGGGCCGAGTTGGAGCACCTTTCCGCCCGAAGTGGCGTACAGCCACATGTGGTTGTCGGCGCGGTAGGGGCCGGCCGGGTCGGCGGTCATGGCCGAAGTGGCCGGGACGCCGGGGAGCTTGCGCCAGGCGGAGGTGTTCGGGGACCAGACCTCGCCGGCCTTGTCACCCGGGAGTCCGCTCCAGGACCCGCCGAGGACGAAGGCCTCGCCGGTGGAGAGCAGGGTCATCGACTGGTAGCCGCGGGCGATGTTCATGTTGCTGGTCGTGGACCAGGTGTCGGTGGCCGGGTTGTAGATGCTGGCCTTCTCCGCGTTGCTGCCGCCGGTGACCAGGACCCGGCCGTCGGCGAGCATCGCGATGCCCGGGCAGAACATGTCGTGGCCGGTGTTGTCGACGCGGCGCTGGGTGACCTTGCCCGTCTTCAGGTCGAGGATCGCGGTCTGGGTGTAGCCGTTGCTGCCGCCGAAGCGGTCGACCGCGTACGCCGACCAGGCCAGGAGTTTGTCGCCGGGCAGGACGGCGGTGGCCACCGGTACGAGGGGGAATCCGGTGACCCGGTCCCAGGCGCCGTGGGTGGCCGGGTTGGCCGGTCCGCTCAGGCGTATCTCGGCGGCCGTGGTCCAGGGCCCGCGGCTGCCGGCCTCGCCGGTCACGGTCAGGCGTATGTAGCGGGCGGTCGCGGTGCCGGTGAAGGTGGCGGTCTTGACGGTGTCGTCGTCGCGCCAGGTGCCCGCCGCGACCGGGGTGCCGAAGGTGGTCCCGTTGGTGCTGGTGGTGACGGTGTACGCGCCCGCGCGCCCGTTGGGGCCGTCGTTGCGGGGCTGGTAGACGAGGGCGGATACGGCCGCCGTGCGGTTCATGTCGATGGTGATGCTGTGCGGCAGCGGGGCCGCCGTGCCTGCATACCTGCTGTGCCAGATGGTGGCCGCGTTGCCGTCGAGGACATTGGCCGCGCGGCCGTTCTCGGCGGCGGTCTCCTCATCGCTCGCCGTGGCCGTCCATCCGGTGCGGGGCAGGTCGACGGTGGCGGCCGGGGTTCCCGGGTCGCCGAGCAGGTTGAGCTCGGCGGCGGTGCTCCACGGGCCGCGGTTGCCGGCCTCGGTGACGGCGGTGAGGCGGACGAACCGGGCGCCCGTCGGGGCGAATCCGAGGGTCTTGGCGGCGGCGTCGTCCGCGAGGGTGCCGGTGGCGACGGGACTGCCCCAGCTCTGCCCGTCCGCGCTCATGCTGATGCTGTACTCGCCGACGCGCCCGTTGGGGCCGTCGTTGCGGGGCAGGTAGACGAGGCCGGAGACGACCGCCGTGCGGTTCATGTCGATGGTGATGCTGTGCGGCAGCGGGGCCGCCGTGCCTGCATACCTGCTGTGCCAGATGGTGGCCGCGTTGCCGTCGAGGACATTGGCCGCGCGGCCGTTCTCGGCGGCGGTCTCCTCATCGCTCGCCGTGACGGTCCATCCGGTCCGGTCGAGCAGCGGAGCCGCGGGCTCCATGGCGTTCGCCGGGGCCACGGCGTGGTGCGGCGACGCCTTCGCCACCTGCCGGCCGACTGATGCGGACGCCGGCCGGAGCGCTGCCCCGTCGGGGCCGGTACTCGCCACGCCGAGCCATGGCGTGGCCCCGACGAGCAACGAGGCGAGGGCAAAGGCGATGAGCAGAGGGGAACGGTGTAACGCTCGGGGGAGAGCGGGGATACGTCTGGGTCGCAATCGGACCTCCTGGGCAGACCGCGGAAGCGGAAAGGGAACGGTGAAGCGCCGACATCGGCTGTGAGCCCGCTGTGGGCCTCCTGTGAACCCCTTGAACATAAGATCGTCGCACATTAACTCGGGCGAAAAACAAGCGAGTTGGCGCAAAACCTCCGCCCTTGCGCGCGAAGCCGACCCCTCCGCCGGATGAAGCCCACACCAACCACGCCGCCCGGACGGCGAACGCCCTCCGCTCGCCTCGTTCACCAGCGGCGAGCACTCCCCGGCGGCCCGCGCATCCCGGTCTCGGCATCCGCCCTGCGGGTCGCCCGGACAGGGCGGGCCGGGCGCGCGGAGGGCGTCGTCAGCCGAGACCAGAGGCCGCTCGGTGCCTGGGCGCCCTCCCGCGATCCGTCGCGCCCGCCGGCGGAGCCGGGGTCATGGGCTCACGTGGGGTGAAGGTGACCGGGAGGGCCCGGGGGCCGCGGAAGGTCGGGGCGTAACCCCAGTCGATCTCGTCGCCCGGGATGTCCAGGGCCAGATCCGGCAGACGGCCGAACAGCGTGGTGATCGCGATCTCCGTCTGCATCCTCACCAGATGGCTGCCCAGGCAGGCGTGCGCGCCGTGGCCGAACGCCAGGTGCGGGCGGGCGTCACGGGTGAGGTCCAGGACGCCGGGATCGGGGAACCGCTTCGGGTCGTGGTTCGCCGACGCCAGCGACAGCAGCACCACGTCGCCCTCCGCCACACGGGCGTCCGCGATCGTCATGTCCTCGCTCGCGTACCGGTACTCGGCCACATGATCCGGCGAGTCCAGGCGCAGCAGCTCATTGACCGCCCGGGACCAGTCGATGCCGCCGCCGAGCAGGGCGGCCCGCCGGCCGGGGTGGGCGAGCAGGCGCAGGACGGTGGTGCCGAGGAACTGGATCGTGGTGATGTGACCGGCGCCGATCAGCGTCATGACCATCACCTCCAGCTCGTCCCCGGTCAGCGCGCCCGACTCGATCAACCGCGTCGGCAGGTCGTCCCCCGGGTGCGATCGTTTGCGGTCCACCAGTTTCCGGACGTACGCCAGCATCTCGGCCAGCTTCACCTCGTCACGCGGCTGCTGGAACTTCGCGCGATACCACATGTCCAGCACATCGGCGGCGGGCGCGCGCTCGGCTTCCGGGATGCCGAGGAGGTCGTGCACGACGGCGACCGGGATCTGCCGGGTGTACTCGGCGACGAGGTCCGCGCGCCCCCGCCCGGCGAATGACTCGACGGCGTGCGCGCAGGTCCGGGCGGTGCGTTCGCGCAGGCGGGACACGGCGGCGGGGGTGAACGCCGCGGCGACGAGCCGGCGCAGCCTGGCGTGTCCGGGATCGTCCAGATTGGACAGGCCGGGCGAGTGCGGGTCGGGGTTGACCGGGGCGCGGCTGCCCAGGCGGCGGTCGGCCAGGCAGGCGCGGACGTCGTCGTACCGGGTCACCAGCCACGTCCGGCCCGGGACGTTCGGGTCGTCGACGGGGCACACCGGGTCGTGCTCGCGCAACCAGGCGTAGCCCGGGTACGGATCGGCGGTCACGACGGCCGGCCGGCGATCAGCAGTTTCTCCAGCGGGGACGCGGCGAGCGGCACGACCCGCGTCTCGGTGAGCCCGGCCTCGCCCAGCCATGCCGCGAGGTCGGTGTAGCGGTGCACGCCGCCGGCGTGGCCCTGCCACAGGGTCAGGTCGAACATGGCGAGGTATCCGGCCGCGGCCGGGGGCAGCCCGGCCCCTGGTTCCCGGTCGTGGTCGAGGATGGCGATGCTTCCCGTGGGGGAGAGCGATTTCGCCGCGCGCCGGAACAGCTCGCGGCATTCCTCGGGGCGGTGGCCGTGCAGGACGTTGAAGAGCAGCACCAGATCGTGCCCGGTACCCAGGTCGTCGGTGAGGTAGTCGCCCGCCCGCGTCGTCACCCGGTCCCGCGGGGCGTCCTCGCGCAGGGCCGTGATCGTCTCGGGCAGGTCGAAGACGGTGACCCGCACGTCCGGGCGGCGGCGGCACAGCTCGACGGTGTGGTCGCCGTGGCCGCCTCCGATATCCAGGACGGTCGCCGCGGGAGGCAGCGCGGCGGCGATGTCGTCGGCCAGGTCCGCGGCGGAGCCGGCGAGCATCCGGCGCAGGCGGGCCGCGCCGGCGGGGCGCTCGCGCAGCCAGGTGTAGAAGCCGCGGCGGGGCGTGCCGGTGCGGATGGTGTCCTCGATGTCGGCCCAGTGCTCGAACAGGACCTCGTGCCAGAAGAGTTCGGCGTCCTCCGGGCCGGGCTGCGCGGCGATCGTGACGCCGTGCTCGTCGTGCCGCAGATAGCCGAAGGTCACCAGGATGTTCACCAGGCTGCGCACCCCGGCCGGGTCACCGCCGACCGCGGTGGCCAGCTCGTCGGCGGGGAGCGGGCCGGCTTCCAGCGCGGTGAACACTCCGAGCCGGACACCGGCGATCATGGCCCGGTAGCCGGCCGCGCCGAGCCGGTCCAGTACCGGAGCCGGGACACCAGAGGATTCTTCGGGCAATGGCATGATCATCCACTTCCGGAAAGGGCGCCGGCACCGGTGAGGAAGTCCAGGTGTCTGCGCAGCATTCGCTCGTCGGCCGGGGGGAACCCCACCCCCGCCCCGGCCGCGGCGGCCCAGGTGCGGGAGCAGTCGAACCGCGGGTGCGGGCGGGGGTGTTCGGGCAGGGAGAAGGCGAGCGGGGCGAAGGGCCCGGCCGGATCGGCGAGCATCCGCTCCCGCCATTGGTGGTACGGCACCACCTCGGTCGGGTGTCCGGCCGAGGTGAGGGCAGCGGCGAGGGCGGTACGGGTGAGGCCGCCGTCGCCGTGGTAGTGGTGGTCCCGGCCGAGGTGGTCCGGGACCTGGGAGAGCGCGACGATCGCCGCGGCCACCGTGTCCACGGGCACCATGTCCAGCACCTCGGCGGTGTCCGGGACGGCGCCCGCGGCGACGCATCCGGTGAGCCAGCGGCTGAACGCGGAGCGCGGGTCGGCGGCGCCGGTGGCGGTGTCGCCGACGATGGCCGCGATGCGGTGGATCGAGACGGGCAGGCCGTGGCCGCGGGCGGCGGCGGCCATGGCGTCGGCCGCCCATTTGCTGAGGTCGTAGCCGCTGGTGAGGCCGCTCGGGTCGGTGGGGGCGTCGGCCTCGGTGACGACACGGCCGTCGTAGGCGTCACCGAGGAAGACACCGAGGGTGGAGATCAGGTGCAGCGGGGCGCCGCCGGCGCCGGCCAGGCGCAGGATCTCGGCGGTGGCGCCGACATGGACGGTTCTGAGGGCGTCGTAGGGCGCGGCGAAGTGCGGTACGGCGGCGTTGTGGTAGATCGCGTCCACGGTCGTGAGGGTGGCGTGGTCCTCCGGGGAGAGACCGAGGCCGGGTGCGGACAGGTCGCCGGGTACCGGGATCACCCGGTCGGAGACCGGCAGCCGGCCGGTCGAGCTCTGGCGGACGAGGCAGTGGATCCGGGCGTCGGTCCGGGCCAGGAGCTGGTCCAGGAGGTGGCGGCCGAGGAAGCCGGTGGCGCCGGTGAGCAGGATCCGGCGCGGCGGGCCGGCCGGGGGGACGCCGGGCGGGCGGGCGGTGCGGAGACGGATCTCGGACGGGGGGAGGGCGTCGGCGCGCAGCCGGGCGGCCGTGGGCAGGTCCGCCGGGGCGCCGTCGTCGACGGCTGCCGCGAACGCCGCCACGGTGGGGGCGGTGAAGAGGGTGCGCATCGGCACCGTGACACCGAGGCGGTCGCGGACGGCGGCGAGGACATGGGCGGCGATGAGCGAGTGGCCGCCGATGGCGAAGAAGTCCGCGGTGCGGTCCACGTCGGACAGGTCGAGCACGGTGGCCCAGATGGCGGCGACGGCTCGCTCGGTGGCGGTCCGGGGCGGATCCGCCGGGGCGGAGGGGCCGGCGGGGGGTTCGGGGAGGGCGGTGGTGTCGATCTTGCCGCTGCTGTTGGTGGGAAGGGTGTCGAGGACGACCACGGTGTCCGGCACGAGATGCGCGGGCAGGCGGTCGGCGCAGAAGGCGCGCAGGCCGGGAACGTCCGGGACGCCGGCCCGCGCGTCGGGGCCGGCCGGATCGGATGTGTCCCGGGTGGGTGCGGCAGGGACGCCGGCGTAGCCGATGAGGCGGTCGCCCCTGGCCACCACCACGGCCTCCGCGACGGCCGGGTGCGCGGCGAGCACGGCCGCCACCTCCCCCGGCTCCACCCGGTTGCCGCGGATCTTGATCTGGTCGTCGGCGCGGCCGGCGAACTCGAACGTGCCGTGCCGGTTCAGCCTCGCGAGGTCGCCGGTCCGGTACATGCGGGCGCCGGGGCGGTCGCCGTAGGGGTCGGCGAAGAACGCGGCGGCGGTCGCGGCCGGGTTTCCCCGGTATCCCCGGGCGGGCGCCGTCCCTCCGATGTAGACCTCGCCGACCACGCCGACGGGCACCCGGCGCAGAGCCCGGTCGAGGAGGTGGACGCGGACGTTCGGCAGCGGGCGGCCGATCGGCAGCCGGGTGGGGTGCTCCCGGCCGTCGACGGTGCGATGGCTGGTCGCGCAGACGGTGGCTTCCGTCGGGCCGTAGTGGTTGTGGAGCGGAATGCCGTGCTTCGCCCATGCGCGGACGGCCGCCGCCGGGACGATGTCGCCGCCGACCATCATGATCTCCAGCGGGAGGCGTTCCCCGGCGAGATCGGCCACCCAGCGCTGCCAGAGGGGAGCCGCCGTGTCCACCGCGGACAGCCGGTGCTCGGCGCAGAGTTGGAGGAGGTCCGCTCCGGTGAGGCTGCCCGGGTCGGGATGGATGACCAGGGTGGCGCCGGCCGCGAGGACCGGGAAGATGTCGCCGAACGCGGCGTCGAAGTGCGTGGGCGGGACCATCAGGAGGCGGTGCGCGGCGGTGAGGCCGTGTTCGGCGATGAACGCGGTGGTGAGGTTGAGAAGGGTGTCGTGCTGGACTTCGACGCCTTTCGGCACACCGGTGGAGCCCGAGGTGTGGACGACGTAGGCGAGCTGGGACGGGTGGATGGGCACGGGTTCGTGGTGGCCGGTGGCGGGGAGGGCGTCGCGGGTCAGTACGGTCCTCGCGCCACTGGCGGTGATCAGGGCGTGCCGGCGGGAGGGCGGCTGGGCGGGGTCGATGGGGACGAAGCAGCCGCCGGCCCTGAGCACACCGAGGATCGCGATGATCGCGTCGGCGCCGGACGGGATGGTGATCGCGACCGGGTCCTCGCCGCGGATGCCGGTCTCGCGCAGGTGGCGGGCGACGGCGGAGGATCTGCGGTCCAGTTCGCGGTAGGTGAGGGGCCCGGCGGCGAGGTCGAGTACGGCGGTGGCGCCGGGGGTCCGGGCGGCGCTGTCCGCGATCAGGTCGACCACCGTCGTGGCGGCCCGCCGGGGGCGGACGGCCGGGCCGGCGGACGGTGTGTCCGGTCCGCCGGGGGCGGCCGGACCGGACCGGGTGCCGAGGGCGGTGTGGACGGCGCGGTCGGCCGGGGACAGCAGGTCCAGGCGGGACAGGGGAAGGCCGGGGTGGCGGGTCACGGCCTCCATGACCGCCGTCACCTGGTCGGCGATCCCGGCGATCGTGTCCGCCTCGTACCGGTCGGTGCGGTAGTCGATGAGGGCGGGCCAGTCGCCCTCGCGTTCCCTGATGTGGAGGGTGAGGTCGAAGCGGCTGGTGGCGCGGTCGATCGGCAGCGGGGTCGCGGTCAGGCCGGTGAAGGTGACGGGGGCGGTCTCGCGGTTGAGTACCAGCATCGTCCGGAACAGGGGGTGGTCCTCGCGCGGGGCGGGGACCGCGGTGAGGATGTCGGCCAGGGAGATGTCGGCGTGGTCCATCGCGTCGGCCACCATCCCGGTGGCGTCGGCGAGCAGGTCGCGGGGGGTGGCTCGGCGGTTTGTGCGGAGCCGGAGCGGGAGGGTGGTGACGAACATGCCGATCACGTCGTCCCATCCGGCCGGGCGGGTGCTGACCGGGGCGCCGACGACGAGGTCGTCACCGCCGTCCCGGGTGGAGGAGACGAGGGCGAAGACGGCGAGGAGTCCGGCGAAGGCGGTGGACCGCTCGCTCCGGCACCAGGCGGCGAAGCGGCGGGCGAGCCCGGCCGGGATGGTGAAGCGGTGGGTGGCACCGGGGGCGGCGCCCGCGCGCCGGGGATGGGCCGGGCCGGATTCCGGGTGCGGCGAGCCGCCCGGCGCGGGGGGCCTGGCCGTGCCGTGCGGATGGTCCGGCGAGGGTCCGGAGGCGGGCGGGGCGTCGCGGAGTGTCTCGGCCCAGAATTCGGTGGTCCGCCGGCGCGGACCCGCGGCCGGCGGCGCGGGGGCCGGTGCTTCCGGTCCGCCGGTCTCCGTGCCGGTACCGGCCCCCGGCCCCCGGAGATCCATGGCAGGGGACGGGGGCGAGGCGAGCGGATCCGCGGTGGCCAGGGCCTTCAGCAGGATCGATATCGAGGTGTCGTCGCAGATGATGTGGTGAGCGGTGATCGCCAGGAGATGGGTCGTGGGGCCGGTTCTGATCAGGTGGGCTCGCACCAGCGGGGGCCGGGTCAGGTCGAAGGGGTCGTCGGCGTCCCGGGCGGCCAGGCGCCCGGCCTCCGGCCACGGGTCCGCGTGGGCGCTCAGGTCGGTGGTGCGCCAGGCCCTCGCCGCCAACTCGTCCGTGCGGGGCGCCGCGTGCAGCCGCGGGGTGTCGTCCCGGACGACGATCGCCGATCGCAGGACGGGATGGGCGGCCAGGGTGCGGGCGAACCGGGCGCGCAGCTCCGCCTCGTCGAGCGCGCCCTCCAGCCGGAACGCGGCGTGCACGACGTAGGCGCCGTTGTCCCGGCCCGCCTGGTGGATGATCCACAGTCCGTGCTGGGGCCCGGACAGCCGTCCCGGCGGGGCGGGCACCGGCTCCGGAACCTCCGGAGTGGCGGGGATCTGCCGGTCCGCGTCGATCGCGGCGGCCAGGGCGGCGACGGTGGGGTTGGCGAACAGGGTTCTGATCGTCACCTCCGCGCCGAGCGACGCCTGGATCCTGGCGACGGCCTTCGCCGCCGCCAGGGAGTGGCCGCCGGAGAGGAAGAAATCGTCCTCGCGGCCGACCGGGCGGCCCAGCAGGCGCGCGAAGATCTCCGCGATCGTGGTCTCAGGACCCGGGTGGGGGCCGGGGGCGGCGGCGTCCGCCGCCGCCGGCGGGGGCAGCGCGCGTACGTTCAGCTTTCCGGAGCTGGTCAGCGGGAACGCGTCCACGGAGACCAGCGCCGACGGGACCAGGTAGGCGGGAAGGACACGGCTCAGCCGCTCCCGCACCCCGGGCCAGCGGGGCGGCCCGGCGGCCGGGATGACATAGGCCACCAGTCGGTCGCCGTCACCGGCCACCCGGGCGTCGGCGATCTCCGGATCCGCCCGCAGCGCCGCCTCGACCTCGGCGGGTTCCACCCGGTGACCCCGCACCTTGAGCTGCGCGTCCAGCCGTCCGGCGAACTCCAGGAGACCGCCGGGCCGGCGCCGCGCCAGATCGCCCGTCGCGTACATGCGCGCGCCGGGGACTGGCGAGAACGGGTCGGCGACAAAGCTCGCCGCCGTCCGGCCGGGCGCGCCGAGATAGCCGCGCGCCAGCGGGAATCCGCCCAGGTACACCTCGCCGACCACATCGTCGTCAACCGGCCGCAGGCCCGCGTTCAGCAGATACAGGGCCACGCCGCCGAGCGGGTCGCCGATGCCGAACCGGGCTCCTTGGCGCACCCGTTCGGCGGTGGACCAGATCGTCGTCTCGGTCGGGCCGTATGTGTTCCACAGCTCGGCCCCGCCCAGCGCCCCGGCCAGCTCCGGCGTCAGCACCTCCCCGATCGACACCCGGACCCGCACGCACTCCGGCACGCCCCCGGCCGCCGCCAGCACCGCCCACACCGACGGGGTGACCTGGACGGCCGTGACCCCCTCGGCCGTCAGGCGCCGCGCCAGCGCGGGGCCGTCCACCACGATCTCCGGCGGTATCGCCGCCACCCGGGCGCCGACGGTGAGCGGGCCCACCAGTTCCCACACCGAGATGTCGAACGCGGGGGAGACCATGGCCGCGACCACGTCCCCGGGGCCCAGCCCCACCAGCGCCGCCGACCGGGCCAGCATCCCGGCCACCGCGCGGTGCGGCACGCCCACCGCCTTCGGGCGGCCGGTCGACCCGGAGGTGTGGAGCACATACGCCAGTGACTCGGGGACGATTCCGGGATCGACGCGCTCGAACTCCTCCGGGAGGTCCGGGATCTCGGTCAGCACGACGCGGGCGGCGTCGGTGACGGCCCGGCGCCTCGGCTCGGGCCACAGCGGTTCCACCGGCACGTACACCGCGCCCGCCCGCCAGATCCCGAGGACGGCCACCACCAGATCCGTGCCGCGCGGCAGATCCACCGCGACCCACGCCTCCGGCCCGGCGCCCTTCGCCCGCAGCACCGAGGCCAGCGCC
Source organism: Streptomyces sp. CAU 1734 (assembly GCF_039888735.1). Taxonomy (NCBI): domain Bacteria; kingdom Bacillati; phylum Actinomycetota; class Actinomycetes; order Kitasatosporales; family Streptomycetaceae; genus Streptomyces; species Streptomyces sp. CAU 1734. The sequence goes on along the minus strand of NZ_JBDQQP010000003.1, from coordinate 377,321 downwards.
GCCGAGCGGCGCTCCAGCTCGGCGTAGGACAGCTCCCCCACCGCGAGACCGTCCGTGCCGAACCTGATCAGATCCAGTACGGTCGACGGCGCCGGAGCACCGGACGGCGGCGCGGCCAACGCCGGGGGCCCCGCCGTCAACGCCGACAGCCGGCGATCGGGGTCGGCGCACGCGCGGTCCAGCAGGGCCAGCAGCCGCCCGGCGAGGCCGTCGACCGTCGCAGCTTCGAAGAGGTCCGTGTCGTGCTCGGTGACCACGGCCATCTCGGTACCGCCGGACTCCACCATCAGCGTGAGGTCGACATCGGCCGTGCCCGTGTCCGGCGGCATCCGGTCGGCCCGCACACCCGGAAGCACCAGCTCGGGCGGGTCCTGCATCACGAGGTGCGCCTGGCACAGCGGCGCGTGGCTCGGGTCGCGGGAGGCTCCCACCGCCTCGACGATCCGGTCGAACGGGACCGCCGCGCCGCCCAGTCCCGCCGCGACCGCGCGGCGGACCCCGGCCACCAGCTCGCGGAAGGTCGGATCGCCGCCGATCCCCACCCGCAACGGCACCGGGTTCACGAACATTCCGACGACGCCGCCGAATTCGGGCCCGGGCCGCCCGGACCACAGGGTGGCGACCACCACCTCGTCCTGGCCCGCCGTCGTGCCCAGGGTGGCGGCGTACGCGGCTTGCAGGACGACGAACCGGGTGACGCGCGTGGCGCGGGCGAGCGCGTCGACCCGCGCGGTGAGGCCCTCGGGGACCGCGTGGCGGCGCAGCTCCCCCCGGAAGGCGCGCATCCTCGGGCGGGGACGGTCGGTGGGCAGGGTGAGCAGGTCCGGCACACCCTCCAGATCGGACGCCCGGCGGGACGGGTCGTGGTCGACGGTGTCCGGCGGCTCCCCGGGATCAGGCAGGGGCCGGGCCGGGTCGGCGTACAGGGCGCCGATCTCCGCGCACAGCACCGACAGTGACGTACCGTCGACGACCGCGTGATGCGTGTTGATCACCAGTACGTGGTCGGTGGGCGTGATCCGGCCCAGCCGGATCCGGAACAACGGCCCGGTGCGCAGGTCGAACGGCTCGCGTGCGGCCCGCGCCGCGAAGGCCGCCGCCTCCGCGTACGGCACCGTCCGCACCACGACATCGGCGGCGCCGGCCGGACCCACCCGTCCGACGGGCTCGCCGTCGGCCTCGTCGAAGGTGGTGCGCAGCATCGGGTGCCGGGCCACCACCAGATCCGCCGCCCGCCGGAGCGCGTCCACCGACACGGGGCCGGACAGCCGGAACACCGCCGGATTGTTGTGCAGGGGAGCGCCGTCGGCGAACGCCTCCAGGAACCACAGCCGCCGGGCCCCGGGCGGGAGCGGGACGGTCATCGGTACGCTCCCCGGTCCCCGAACCGGCTCCGGTACGCCGCCAGATGTTCCGGGTCCGCCCGCAGGAACGGCGCGTCGGCGGCCACCATGTGCCGCACCGCCAGCAGTGGCAGCGGGCTGCGCATCGGCCGGAAGTCCGCGTTCCACAGACCGGGCGCGGACGGCGGTCCGGGGTGGAACTCGCCGATCATCAGGCCGCGTTCCACGAATCCGGGCTTCAGCTCCCGCTGGGAGCGGTCGATCTCCCCGGGCGTGACGTCCGGCAGCACCACCAGGACCGTCCGGTATCTGGCCTGCGGCCCCTCACGCGGCGGCAGGTCGGGGAACCAGTCGCGGTAGGCGGTCATCACCGCCCGCAGGTCCGGCCGTCCGGGGTGTACGGCGAGGAAGAACCCGCCCCGTACCAGCGAGACGGCCGTGTACGGACAGACGTCGCCGCTCCGTCCCAGATCGGGGTGCGGCCGGCACAGATAGGACCGCGCCCACGCCAGCACCACCTCGGCGGCGGCGGGCAGATCCGGGTGATCCGGCTCGAACAGCGCGACGTCACCCGCCGGGTGGCTCAGCATCATCTCCCGCTCCGATTCCGCCGCGCCGCAGCGAGCGACGCGACCCCGCCGAGCACGCCGAGCCCGGCGATTCCGCCGAGGAGGCGGTCCTGGCGGCGGGCCCGGGCGAGTGCGTCGCCGTACGGGAGGCTGCTGTGGCTGATCATCGCGTACAGCGTCCGCCACCCCGGCAACAGGCGGCCGAGCGTGAAGTCGATCCGCTTGCGGGCCAGGAACACCGGGGACCGCACCCGGTCGCGCAGCTCCACGAAGTTGCGTGCGGACAACTCGGCGAGCACATCGGTGTGCGGGCGGCGGCGGGCCTCGAACGCGGCGAGCGCGGCGTCCGGGGCGTGCTCGGCGAGACAGGCGTCGAGCACCGCGCAGTCCTCGAACGCGGCGTTCATCCCCTGGCCGTAGAACGGGAACACGGCGTGCGCGGCGTCTCCGACGAGGACGACACGGTCGTGCTGCCACGGCGCGGTGCGCACCGACACCAGGCTGCCCGGCTCGTGCGCGAGGAACTGCGTGACCAGGTCCGGCACCAGATCGGTCAGGTCGCCGAACTCCTCGGCCAGGAAGGCACCGGCCCGCGCCGGGTCGCGCAGCCCCGAGAATCCGGTGTCGCCGCCGAACGGCAGGAACACGGTGCCGGTCAGCGATCCGTCCGGGTTGGGGTGTGCCACCACCAGCCCCCGTCCGCCCGGCCACACGTGCAGCGCCTCGGGCCGGTCGACGGCCGGGATGGTGAACTCCCGGTAGCCCCAGTCCAGGTGCGTCTGGTGGAATTCGGCGCGCACCCGGCGGTGCAGTTGCGCGCGCACCGTGGAGTACGCGCCGTCCGCGCCCACGACGAGATCCGCCGGGAATGTCCGGTCCGGGGTCCGCACCTCGGTACCGGTCAGTCCGGTGACGCGGTGGCCGAACCAGAGCCGCAGCCGGGGAACCGATTCGGCGGCGTCGAGCAGGGTGATGTTGAGGTCGTGGCGGCGGATCGAGTGCAGCACCTCGCTGTCGTCCGCGCCGTAGGGCTGGTAGGTGACCCGGCCGTTGTGGTGGACGATCCGCCCGCGCATGGGCACCGATGCGGCCAGGGCCTCGTCGAGGAGGCCGATGTCGCGCAGCGCCGCCCGCCCGCGTTCGGACAGTCCGACGCTGATCGACGCGGCGTCGGGGCCGCTGGTGCCGCGCGGGTCGGCGCGCCGCTCCACCACGTCCACCCGGTGGCCGCGGCGGGCCAGCCGGATCGCCAGCATGGTTCCGGCCATGCCCGCCCCGACGACGACGACGTTCATGTCCGGCCCCCGGCTGCGTCCATCGGGTGCATCGGGTGCATCGGGGCCACCGGGCCCGTCGCGGAGAGGGCTCTGGCGAGATCGGCGGGTGTGGATGCCTCGAACACGGTGGCCACGGACGCGTCCACGGCCAGTTCGACCCGGATCCGGCTGACCAGCGCGGTGGCCATGAGCGAGGTGCCGCCGAGGCCGAAGAAGTCGTCGTCCGGCGCTGCCGAGTCCATCGACAGCACCTCGGCGAACAACCGGGCGATGTCGTCGGCGAGCACGCCCGGGGCCCGCGGCGCGGGCTCGGCGAAGGCGGCCCGGTCCAGTTTTCCGTTGGGGGTCAGCGGGAAGTGCCCGACCACCTCGATCATGTCCGGGACGAGGTGGGCCGGCAGCCGTTCGGCGAGATGCGCGCGCAGGTCCGGCACACTCGCCCCGCGCGGCACCACATAGCCCACGAGATAGGCGCCGAGCGGTCCGGAGTGGGCGACGACCGCCGCCCGCGCCACCGCCGGGTGAGCGCCGAGCGCGGCCTCCACCTCGGCCGGTTCGACCCGGTGGCCGCGGATCTTCACCTGGTCGTCGGCCCGGCCGAGGAACAGCAGGCCGCCGTCCGGCAGCAGGCGCACCAGGTCGCCGGTGCGGAACATGCGCGCCCCGGGCGGGCCCCACGGATCGGCGACGAACCGCTGCGCGGTCTGCCCGGGGCAGCCCAGATAGCCGCGCGCGACCCCGGCGCCGCCGATGTACAGCTCCCCCTCGGCGGCCGGGGCGCACTTCTCGTCCAGTACCCGCAGTTCGGTGCCGGGGATCGCCGCTCCGATCGGCACCACCGGGCCGCCGGTGAGCGGCGCGCTCATGGTGGCGCAGGCGGTCGTCTCGGTCGGGCCGTAGGCGTTGATCATCCGGCGGCCGGCGGACCATCGGGCGACGAGGTCCGGGCTCACGGCCTCCCCCGCGACGATCAGGCAGGCGACCGAGGAGAGCGCCATGTCCGGCTGGCCGGCGAGCGCGCTCGGGGGCATGCACACATGGGTGACGCCGTGTTCGGCGATGAACCGGGCGAACGGTTCGCCGGGCGGAAGGCCCTCGGGCGGTGCGAGAACGAGCGTGGCGCCGGTGAGCAGCGCCATGCACAGGTCGGCGACGGCCACATCGAAGCCGACGGACGCGTACTGCAGGACCCGGGCACCGGGCCGGACACCGAAGCGTTCCCGCTGCGCCGCGACGAGATGAGCGATCCCCGTATGGGGAACGACCACGCCCTTGGGCCTTCCGGTCGAGCCGGAGGTGTAGATGACATAGGCGGCGCAGGCCGGATCGGGATCCGCCGGCGGGGCGGCGGTCACCGGCGCGGCCTCCAGCGCCCGCAGCTCCCCCGGCGTCAGCACCAGGGCGGGACGGGCGTCGGCGAGCACGGCGGCCACCCGGTCGGGCGGCTGGGCGGTGTCGACCGGCAGATACGCGGCTCCCGCGGCGAGCACGGCGACGACGGCCACCACCATGTCCGCGCCGCGCGGGATCGCGACGGCGACGATGTCGTCGGGCCCGACCCCGCGGTCCCGCAGCCCGCCCGCCACCGCGGAGGCGCGGGCGTCGAGCTCGCCGTAGGAGAGCGTGCCGTCAGCGGCGACGACCGCGATCGACTCCGGGGCCCGGGCGACCCGGCGCCGGAACATCTCCGCCATCGTCTCGGCCGCCAAAGAATTCACCGTATTTAATCGCGCGTCCACTGCGGTTTCACACTCCGTGACCCACGGAAATCCATTAGGGGAACGAGGGGAACTCTGTCCCATGACTCGGATCGATGTCAACGAGCCGGCGAAGTGCTTATCCTCGGCGCACCCGGCGCACCGGCCGCAATGGCAATTATGAGAGCTTGCTCATGGAAATATCGTTCCGCCGGTCTGTTCGGCGCCATAACCTGGCCAGTACCTTGTAGCCGCTTCCCGAGATCTGATCGGTCACGCGCCGCCGAGCGTGACCACGTCGTGCCCGGAAATGGGTGGGCCCATCTGGAGGAGTTCGGATGAGCGGGACATCGCTGGATACTCGATCATGGGACACGCGGCCGACCCATCTGCCGGTCGGCCAAGTGACCGAAACGCGTTTCGTGCGGGTCGCCGGCCCCAGTCCCGACCACGTCGGCGCGCTCGCGCAGTGCCCGGACGACCTCCCGCCGATCCTGGTGCACCGGCCGACCATGCAGGTGATCGATGGCGTGCACCGCCTGCGCGCGGCCAAGTTGCGCGGGGACGCCACCATCGCCGTGCGGTTCGCCGACGGCACCGAGGAGGACGCGTTCCTCCTGGCCGTGAGCGCCAATGTGAACCAGGGGCTGCCGCTGACGCTGGCCGACCGCACCGCCGCCGCCGCCCGGATCCTCGCGTCGCATCCGCACCTGTCGGACCGTCTGATCGCGTCGACGGCCGGCCTGTCGACCAAGACGGTGGCCGCGATCCGGCGGTGTGCAACCGGGGAAACGACTCAGTTGAACACCCGCCTCGGCCGCGACGGGAAAGTGCGGCCGCTCGACGCCTCCCACGGACGCATGATTGCGAGTCGGGCGATTTCCAACAATCCAGATCTTTCACTGCGGGAGATCGCCCGAATCGCCGGAATATCGGTCGGCACCGCCCGGGATGTCCGGGAAAGAATTCGCCGCGGCGAGGATCCTATTCCGCGGCGGCATCGCCTTTCCGCCGGAATCCGCACGGAAAGCAGCGCACCGGAAAACAACCCGGCGGGCAGCGGAACCGGTGGTGGCGACGGCACCGCGGGCACGCCCCGCGCCGAACGGGACCGGTTCCTGCTCTCGCTGCGCACCGATCCGTCGCTGCGGTTCTCCGAGGTCGGCCGCGCGCTCCTGCGGCTGCTCGACGCCAACACCCTCGACGCCGCGCAGTGGGACCACCTCGCCGCCGCGGTCCCCCAGCGCTGGTCACCGGTGGTCGCCGACCTCGCCATGGGCTGCGCCGCCGACTGGTCGGCGCTCGCCTGCCGGGTCCGCGGCAGGGTCCGCGCCAGCGCGTGAGTCCGGCGCGCACGCCACGGCGATCCCCGCCGCCAGCTGGACCACCGCGAACATCGCGACCACCGGGAGCAGCGCCGACGAGCCGCCGGTGATCGCGACCGCGATCAGCGGCAGGAAGCTGGAGATCGTGACGCCCACCTGGTAGGTCACGGCGATGGCGGAGAACCGCACCATGGTCGGGAACAGGTCCACCAGGAACGCCGCCAGGCTCCCGTAGATCGCGCCGTGCGCGATGGCCAGCGCGGGGACGAAGACCAGGGCGACCAGTGCCGGATCACCCGAGGACAGCCAGGCGCCCGCCGGGATCATCGCCACCACCGCGACCGCGTAGCCGAAGATCATGACCGGCCGGCGGCCGAACCGGTCGGAGAGCGCGCCGAACACCGGCAGTGTCACGCACTCCGCCAGGGCCGCGATCATCAGCCCGGTCAGCACGGCCGACCGCACCTCCGGCCCGGCCTTCGCCGCATGCGCCACCAGGAACACGGTGAACATCGCGATCACCGACCCGGTGCCGAGCGAGGCGAGAATGCCGATCACCACGCGGCGCGGCCACTGCCGCAGCACCATGATCACCGGCACCCGGGCGGCGCGGTTCTCCGCCCGGCCGCGCAGGAACTCCGGTGTCTCCTCGACCCCCAGCCGGACCCAGACACCGATGCCGACCAGGACGCTCGACGCCAGGAACGGCAGCCGCCACCCCCAGGTCAGGAAGTCCTCCTCGGGCAGCTTGGAGATCAGCACGAAGGTCAGATTGCTGCCGAACAGCGCCACCGCGAAGCCCATCGCGGGCCAGCTGCTGAGGAAGCCCCGGCGTCCGGGCGGACCGTGTTCGGTGCTGAGCAGCACCGCGCTTCCCCATTCGCCGCCGATGCCGATGCCCTGCGCGACACGCAAGGTCACCAACAGGACCGGCGCGAGGACACCGGCCGTCTCATAGGTGGGCAGCAGCCCGATGCCGAAGGTGGCGATGCCCATGACGAGCAGCGTCCACACCATCATCGCCTTGCGGCCCACCCGGTCGCCGAAGTGGCCGAAGAGCAGGCCGCCCAGCGGGCGCGCGACGAACCCGGCCGCGTAGGTGGCGAACGACGCGAGCACACCGCCGGCGGCCGACGACCCCGGGAAGAACAGCGGGCCGAACACCAGCGCCGACGCCGTCGCGTACAGATAGAAGTCGTACCACTCGATGGCGGTGCCGATCGTGCTCGCGACCAGGACCCGGCGGACCGAACGGGGCGCCGGGGTCACCGCTGATTTCACGCGTCCTCATCGGAGACGAGAACCCGCCCGCCGAGCTCATGGGGATCGGCGGCGAGGTCATAGGCCCACACCTGCCGTCCGTCCGCCTCCCAGATCACCTTCCGCCCGTCCGCCCGCACCGCGTGCAGCGCCTTCAGGTCCGGGTACTCGTCCGAGGCGGCGGCCCGCTCCTGCGGGAAGTAGGTCTCCGAGTACGCCTCGCGGGACGCCCCGGTGCCGCCCGCGAAGAACTCCGTCAGCGAGGCACCGTCCGACGACCGCGGGTCCAGCCCGAGATGGCCGAGCACCGTCGGCATGATGTCGACCAGCCGCACCTGGCTGTCCACGCTCATCCCCGCCGGCACCCCGGGTCCGCTGATGATCAGCGGCACATGCTGGGTCGCGTCGAAGAGCAGGCAGCCGTGGCCCTCCTCGTACGGGTGGCCGAGGTCGCCGGCGTGGTCGTTGGGGTACCACCCGGCCAGGTCCTCGCCGTGATCGGAGAAGCACACCACCAGCATCGAATCGATGTCGTGGCCCATCTCGGCGATGCGGCGCAGCAGGAGCTGGACGTAGTGGTCGGTGTAGGCGATCTCGCCCTCGTACGGGTTCGCCACCTCGACGCCGACGTCCTCCGGCGGCTCGTACGGCCAGTGCGCGTCGAAGAAGTGCGCGAAGAGGAAGAACGGCCGGGAGCCGTCCAGGGACGCGAGCCAGTCGGTGGCGCGCTCGACCACCAGCGGAGCGCGCTTGAGCGCCAGCCCGCGCAGCTTCACGTCGCCGACCGACAGCGGGTCACGGCCGTCCGGCAGCAGAGGTATCTCGTCGTCGTAGAAGTCGAAACCCCGGTCGATTCCGTACCACTTGTTCAGGCCGGGGCAGGAGACCACCGCGCCGCTCGTGTAGCCGGCCTCCGCGAGGCACTCCGCCAGCGTCGGCACCTCCTTGTCCAGCGATTCGCGGAACAGGTGTCTGACCCCGTGGCGGGGCGGCTGGAGCCCGGTGAACACCGTGGCGTGGCTGACCGGAGTGAGGGGACACGACGAGATCGCCTGCATGAAGCTGACCCCGCTCGCACGCAGCCGCTCCACGCCCGGGTACTTCCCCGAATAGGCGACGTCGGCGCGCACGGTGTCCAGGGAGATGAACAGGATGTTCGGCTGTGTGGTCACCGGGATTCCTCTGTATTCCTCTGTCGACGCCAGCGGCACCGCAGGCTAGCAACGGGCTCCCGGCGTGCGACAACGGCGAGCCGTGCACCATGAACACCAGTGCCGAACGGCATATCCCGCCCCTACAGTTACCTGGCGAAGCGTCCACGACCGTGACGCGAGGGAGAATTCACATGGCACGAAAGCTGTCCCTGGCCCTGGAGTTGTATGCCGACGCGAACGGCGGCGTCGACCATCGCTACATCGAGCAAATGCGCAACCAGGACACCGAACCGGTGCCGACCGATCCCACGCTGCCGAGGTTCACCCTCATCGTCGGGCCCTCGCCCTTCACCATGCCGCGGGGCTGGGAGTTCTTCCTCACCTCACCCTACGAAGGCGCGACGTACATCTCGACCGTGCTGCACAACGCCGGCTACCCGGTGCGCATCATCGACGTCCGCTACACCCCGAACCCGCTGCAGGCGGCGTACGAGCAGATCATCGAAGGCACCGATGTGCTCGGCATCTGTACGTTCGAGGACAACTTCCCCTTCTGCCGGACGCTGATGGCGATGGTCCGCGAGACGCACCCGGACATCCCGATCATCTGCGGCGGCTCGCTGGTCACGTCCGTTCCGTCGATCTTCATGTCGGCCACCGACTGCGACATCGCGGTGATCAGCGAGGGCGAGATCACCATCCTGGAGCTGATGGAGAGTTACTCCCGAGGCTCGTGGAAGCTGGACCTCCCCACCATCAAGGGGATCTGCTACCGGGACGAGAAGGGAAACACCCGCCGCACACCGCCGCGCGGCCAGATGATGGATCTCGACGCGCTGCCCAGGATGCGGCTCGACCTGTGGCCTCAGTCGCGGTCGCCGCTCGGTATGCAGCCGCAGGTGATCTCGTCCTACAGCCGCGGCTGCAAGATGGACTGCTCGTTCTGCTACCGCACCACCCCGCAGGTGCGGGCGAAGTCGCCGGAGAAGATGGACCGCGACCTCGACTGGCTCAAAACCCAGTACGGCGTGGATTTCTGTTTCTTCGTCGACCTCACCTTCAGCTCGCACCGCGGCCAGACCCTCGAGATGTGCGATGTGATCTCCCAGCACGATCTGCGGTGGACCTGTCTGACCCGGTGCGCCGACATGGACGTACCGCGCATCAACGCGATGCGGGACGCGGGCGCGGACATCATCCTGTACGGCGTCGAGTCGCTGGGCCGCGAGGTGCTGCGCGAGGCCCGCAAGGGCAGCAGCGAGAACCTCACCGTCCGCGCGATGCGCACCACGTTCGACGGCGGTGTGCGGTTCGGCTCGCTGCTCATCGTCGGTCTGCCGAACGAGACCGAGGAGTCCCTCTCGGACATGGTGCAGTTCGCCGAGCAGTACAACCATGTGACCCGGGTGAAGTATCTGTCGGCCATGCCCGGCACGACGGTGTACCAGGACGCGGTGCGGAACAAGATGATTCGCACCGAGATCGACCACCTGAACTGGCTGTCGGTCGAACAGGCCCTGCACGAGGACGAGTTCCTGAATGTGAGCGGGCTGCCCGAGCAGGTCTGCCGGGACGCGTACAAGCGGGTGTACGACGCCTATCAGCCCGGCCCGGTGATGGACTTCAAGCACTGGCCGGAGCACTTCCAGTACTTCCACCCGCAGCCGGCCGACGGCACCGAGCGGTCGACGTCGTACGCCGGGACCCGCTGGCGCGCGGAGTGGAGTTCCGCCGCCGCGCCGCTGGTTCCCGGTTCCGAACGGTACACACTGGACAAGGTGGCCGACCCGGAAGTGGCCGCCGTCGGGAGCACTCTGATGGACTGCGGCGCGAAGAAGCTCTCGGTCGGGGTCTGACCGGTGTCCACTCAGGACGGCCCGATCCTGATCATCGGGACCGAGCGATCCGGGTCGAACCTGCTGCGGCTGGTGCTCGACGCGCACTCGCGGATCGCGGTCCCGCACCCCCCGCACTTCATGCGGTATCTCTCCGGCATCCCCTACGACGGTGATGTCGAGGCGATGGTGGGCGACGCGATGTGGCTGCTGCGCAACCACATCCATCCGTGGCCGCACGAGATCGACCGGGCCGCGGTGACCGGGGCGGCCGGACCGTCGCTGTTCGGAGTGGTGTCGGCGATCTACGACCAGTACCGCGTCGCCGAGGGCGCCGCCCGCTGGGGGTGCAAGAGCACCTTCATGGTCGAGCACGTCGACGAGGTGGTCGCCGAACACCCCGGCGCGCGGTTCCTGTGGCTGGTGCGCGATCCCCGCGATGTGGCCGCGTCGGCGAAGCGGGCCGTGTTCGGCCACTGCCACCCGTACCGCATGGCGCTGCGGTGGAGGGCCGAACAGGAGCTCGCCCGCGCGGCCCTGGAGCGGTGGGGGCCGGGAGTGGTGCACCTGGTGCGGTACGAGGACCTGGTGTCCGCGCCCGACCGGGAGATCCGGGCGATCTGCGACTTCATCGGTGAGACGGTCGAGCCCGCGATGCTGGCGCACCACCTCACCGGCAACGCCCGGGTGACCGCGTCGCTGTCGGCGTCCTGGCGCACGGCGGGCGACCCGATCACCACGGCGCGGATCGGCGCCCACCGGCGGGGGCTCTCCGACCGGGAGCGCCGGCAGGTGGAGAGCGTGACCGCGCGGGTGATGGAGACGCTTCGCTACCCGTTCGACGGGGCCTCGCCGGCCGAACCGGCTCCCGGTCCGATCGGCGTCGCACTGCGCGGATGCGCGGTGCGGCTGGCGGTGGAGGCCCGATCGCTGTGCACCGACCGCAATCACTTCCGGCGCTGGCGGCGGGACATCACCGTCCGCCGGCTGCGCCGCCGCGCGAGGCCGGGCCGCGCCCGGGTCCCGGCAGGAGAGAGCAGATGAACGAAACGGGAAGCGTCCGAACACACTTCGCCGACCGCGCGAACACCTACGACCGGTCCAGTTCATGGTGCACCGACGACGCGCTCGGCGAGCTGATGCTCACCGCGGCCGCGCCCCGGCCCGGCGACTCGGTCCTGGACGTGGCGTGCGGCACCGGGCTGGTGTCACGGCTGTTCGCCGGGCGGGTGCGGCGGCTGACCGGCGTGGACATCACGCCGGAGATGGCCGAGCAGGCGCGCGGCATGCTCGACGAACTGGTGATCGCCCCGGCGGAGAAGCTGCCCTTCGACGACGGCACCTTCGACATCGTGGTGTGCCGTCAGGGGATCCAGTTCATGGCACTGCCGGACGCGGTGCGCGAGATGGTGCGCGTGACCCGTCCGGGCGGACGGGTCGTCCTGACCCATCTGTGCGCCTACGGGGACGACGACTCCGACGAGTACTTCGAGATCCTGCGGCTGCGCAACCCGGCCCGGCGGCACTTCTTCCGGCCCGGCGATGTCGAGGACCTGCTCACCGGCGCGGGATGCGACCCGGTGCGGTCGCGGCGGTATGTGTCGGTGGAGGACGTGGACGTGTGGTCGGACAACGGCGCGATCGGCGAGGACGCGCGGGAGGCCATCCGGGACCGCTACCGGAGCGCGTCACCCGCGTTCCGCGCACGGCACGCGGTGGCCGAGGCGGACGGCCGGATCACCGACCACATGCTGTTCACCGTCGCCTCGGGAACGAGGGTCTGACATGGAACCGGACCACTCCCTCGCCGACGGCGTGCGGGCCGCGTTCCTCGCCGAGGCGGCCACCGCGGCGCGGTACACCTACTTCGCGCAGGTCGCCGAGATCGAGGGGCACACCGAGGCGGCCCGGGTCTTCGGCGAACTCGCCGAGAGCGTGGCCTGCGCCGCCCACGGGCACCTGGATGTCCTGCGGGACCTGCTGGGCGGCGACGATCCGGGCACCGGCCGCGCGCTCGGCGACACCCGCCGCAACCTCGCCTCGGCGATCAGCGGCGACCTCGGGGAGGCCGGCGAACGCTACCCCGGCCTGGCGGCGCGGGCGCACACGGAGGGCGTGGCCGATCTGGCGAGCTGGCTGGAGACGCTGTGCACGCTGAAGAAGACGCACGTGGACCGGCTGGAGCAGGCCCTCACCGGGCTGACCGAGCCGCGGTTCGCCGGAAACGGAGCGCCATGACCACCGACTACACCGCCGAGGCGATCACCCTTCACTCCGGGCTGGAGGCGGTGCGCCGCAACCCGTCGATGTATGTCGGGTCGACCGGCTCGGACGGCGCCCACCATCTGGTGCTCGAACTGATCGACAACGCCGTGGACGAGGCCGCCGCCGGGCACTGCGGCGTGATCTCGGTGGAGCTGCACGACGACGGCTCCTGCTCGGTCACCGACGACGGCCGGGGCATCCCCACCGGCCCGCACCCGGAGGCCGGGATCCCGGCGTGCGAGCTGGTGCTCACCACGCTGCACTCGGGGGGCAAGTTCGACCACTCCTCGTACGCGACCTCGGCCGGGCTGCACGGTGTCGGCCTGGCCTGCGTGAACGCGCTGTCGGAGTGGTTGCGGCTGGATGTGTGGCGCGACGGCGCGCAGCACAGCGAGTCGTTCGCCAAGGGCTCGGTCGAGACTCCGCTCAAGCGGGTCGGCGACAGCGGCCGGCGCGGCACCCGGGTGTGGTTCCGCCCGGACCGGGAGATCTTCTCCTCGTGCGTGCTCGACGCGGACGTGGTGCACGCCCGGCTGCTCGACATCGCGTATCTGCACCCCGGGCTGCGGGTCGAGCTCACCGACCACCGCACCGGGCGGCACGAGTCGCTCCGCGAGACGACCGGGGTGCGGGGCCTGCTCGCGCACCGGGCCCGCGACGCCGAGAAGGTGCATGCCGAGCCGGCCACCGTCACCTGGGCCGGGGACGGGTGTGTGATCGACGCCGCCGTCCAGTGGACCGAGGGGTACGCGGAGCAGATCTTCAGCTACGTCAACACCATCCGCACCGACCTGGGCGGGTCGCATGTGGACGCCCTGCGCGGCGCGCTGGCCGGGGTGGTGGCCGAACACCTCGGCGCGTCCGCGGAGAAGATGACCGCGGTCGACATCCTGGAGGGGCTGACCGCGGTGATCGCGATCCGGATCCCGGACGCGCGGTTCGACGGCCAGACCAAGCGCACGCTGCGCAACGACGACGCGGGCGCCCGTGTGTTCGACGTCGTCACCGAGCAGGCGCGGCGGGCGCTGGCGGCCGATCCGGAGCTGGCCCGCCGCATCGCCGAACGGGCCGTCGACGCGAGCCGGGCACGGCTCGCCGCGCGGCTGGCCGGGCGGACGGCCCGTAACCGGACCCGGGCCGTCGAGGTCGACTACGCCGTCTACCAGCGGCAGTTCGGGATCCGCTCGAAGGACTGGCACGACTCGTGCGCCTGGCTCACCGACGAGGATCTGCTCGGCAAGCACGCGGAGCTGTGCGCGGTGGCGCCGGACGCGCGGATGCTGGACGTGTGCTGCGGCAGCGGTGTCGTCGGCGGCGCGTTCCGGGGCCGGGTCGGCGAGATGGTCGGGCTGGACCTCACTCCGGAGATGGCCGCGCTCGCCGGCACCCGGCTGGATGTCGTGCACCAGGGCACCGTCTACGACCTGCCGTTCCCGGACGCCAGTTTCGATCTCGTGGTCACCCGGGAGGTGCTGCATCTGCTGCCCCAGCCGGAGCGGCCGGTGTCGGAGATCTTCCGTGTGCTGCGGCCGGGCGGGCAGTTCATCGTCGGGCAGATCGTGCCGTACGCGGATGTGGACGCGTTCTGGATGTTCCGGGTGTTCAAGAAGAAGCAGCCGCTGCTGTACCAGATGTTCCGCGAGGAGGACTTCCGGGCGCTGCTCACCGGCGGCGGGTTCACCGATGTGCGGATGGAGGAGTACTTCCTCTGGGAGTCGATCGACCGGTGGATCGACACCCACGAGACGACACCGGCGGCCCGGCAGGAGATCTACCGCCTGTACTACGACGCGCCGCGCGAGGTGCGCGAGGTGCATCCGTTCGAGGTGCTGGCGGACGGCTCGGTGCGCGACCGGTGGCGCTGGTGTGTGTACTCGGTGCGGAAGCCCGACCATGCCTAGCCGCACCGTGGATCGCCCGGTCGCCGGGGTCGTGCGCGGGCTGGAGGTGCTGCGGCCGCTGCGGGGCACGCCGGTGCCGCACTTCCGCTCGAAGGTGCGCGATCTCGTCGTCGTCGCGTCGAGTTCGCGGGGCGGGTCGAGCATGCTCGCCGAGCTGCTGCGTTCCTCGCCGCACCTGCTGCATCTGCGCGGGGAGCTGAATCCGCTGCTGCGGCTGGTCGGCCTCGACCACCCGCACAGCGGCACCGGATCCGACCTGCTGGACGCGGCGCACTGGCACGGGCTCCGGCCGGGGGCCCGGGCGCTGTTCGAGGCGGAACTGGCACTGGACGCGGGCTCTCCCGGCGGCGGCGTGGAGAATCTGGCGGTGGACGCGGCGTGGCGGCTGGTCGTGCAGTGGCCGGAGCTGGGCCTCGACCCCGTCGACCTGGTGCGGACCGCCGAGGCGGTACTGGACCGTGATCTCCCCCGGTTCGCGCGGGCGCTGATCGGCATGACCGGCGTGAACCCGTGGTACTACGACCTTCCCGGACGGTCACCGGGGCCGCGGCCGGCCGGGCCGCCCGGTGAGGTGCTGCTCGAAGAGCCGCCCTTCGTCCTCCCCCGCCCGTGGCGGCCGGCGGACGAACACGATCTCGCCACCAAGCCACTGGTGATCAAGACACCGGGCAACGCCTACCGGCTCGGCTTCCTGCGGGCGGTGTTCCCCAACGCGCGCCTGCGGGTACTGCACCTGACCAGGAACCCGGCCGCGTCGGTCAACGGCCTGGTCGACGGGTGGCTGCACCACGGGTTCCACGCGAACCGGCTGGACGAGCCGCTGCGCATCGCCGGCTACGCCGATGTGCGGCCGGCCGACCGGTACTGGTGGAAGTTCGATCTGCCACCCCGCTGGCATGCGTACACCGCCGCCGCCCTGCCCCGGGTCTGCGCCCACCAGTGGTTGTCGAGTCACCGGGCGGTGCTCGCGCACGGGGCGGATCACACCGTGCGCTTCGAGGACCTGATCAGCGGTCCGCCCGCCCGCGCGGACGCCGTCGAGCGGATCGCGGACTGGCTGGGGATCCCGTTCGACGGGCCGCTGAGGCGGGCCGCGACCGTCGGCATCGCCGCCACGGTGGCGACCGCCGCACCACGCCCCGGCCGGTGGCGGGCGCGCGAGGAAGAGATCCGGTCCGCGCTGAGCGCGGATGTGCTCGCGATGGCGGAGAGGCTCGGCTATGCCCGTGACGACGACTGGATCTGAGCCGAGCACCCACGGCGGCCCGGGGTGGGTCCCCCGGGTGGCGTCCCATGTGGACGAGGTCGCGGCCGGGAGGGTGTGGGCGCCGTGCGGGTACCGGTCGGAGACGGCCGCGCTGCGGTCGGTGCTGCTGGTCCGCCCGCCGGACAGCATCGCCGCGGTGCGGCGGCCGGGGGCCTCGCTCATGCTCGGGACGGTGGATCTCCCGGCGATGCGGGCGCAGTACGACGCACTGGCGGACCGCCTGCGGGAGTACGGGGTCGAGGTACACCTGACGTCCCCCGCGGCGACGCCGAACGTGATTTTCGCGCGGGATCTGTTCTGGATGACCCCGGCCGGGGCGGTGCTGGCGCGGATGGCGTCGGCGCAGCGGGCCGGCGAGGAACGGCATGCCGCGCTCGCGCTGGCCGGGGCCGGGTTCCCGATCCTGCGCACGGTCTCCGGCACCGCCGTGTTCGAGGGCGCCGACGCGCTGTGGATCGACCCGTCGACGGTGATCGTCGGTACCGGCTTCCGCACGAACGCGGCGGGCGCGGCGGAGGTCGCCGCCGCGGTCGCCGGACTGGGGGCACGGGTGGTCACGGTGCCGCTGGCGCCGGGCGTACAGCACCTGCTGGGGACGGTGATGTTCCTCGACTCGTCCACCGCGGTCATCCACCGGGCGGCGAGCCCGCCGGAGCTGCCGGCGCTGCTCGCCGCGTACGGCTACCGGGTGATCGCGCTGCCGCCGGACGAGGAACTGCTGGTGGGGCGCGGGATGAACCTGCTGGTGCTCGCGCCGGGGCGGGTGCTGATGCCCGCCGGCTGCCCGGGTATCCGGCGGAGGCTGGAGCGGGCGGGTGTCGCCGTCGACGAGATCCACATCGGCGAGTATCTGCGGGCGGCGGGCGGCATCGGCTGTGTGACCGGGGTGGTGCGCCGTGAGCGGTGAGAGCAGGTCACTCGGCCGAATGCTGAGCCGGGTACACCGTGGGGTCGTCCAGCGGCACCTTCAGCCAGGAGATCATCTGCCGGAGCTGGTGGTACGCCGCGAGCCGCTGCTCGTCGGAATCGGCCTCCTCCGCGGCCGCGATCGGCTCCCACAGGCGCGGCACCATCACCGGGCCGAGTTCGAGCAGGCCGCCGCTGCCGCCGGTGGCCCACTTCGCCAGCACATACCGGACGATCGCACCGACCGGGATGTCCAGGTTCCGGGACATCCCGCGCACGGTCTCCAGCGGGTCGAGGAGTCCGTAGTCGACCACCTCGGACTTGAAGTTGGCATGGGGGTCGTCCGGGGGCCAGCACCGTTCCCACGTGCGGAGCCGAACCGCCGGCGTACCGGTCGCGTCGTAGGCCAGGTCATCCATGTCGCCATCCATACCGCCACTCTAGGGCGGCACCGAGCTTGTCCGACCGGGCAGGGATGAACACCGAAGTCAGGAAAGGAGAACCAGTGAACGAGAACCTTCGTGAGGAGCGAGTCGCACTCATTCCGACCGACTCGGGCGCCGCGACCAGCGGCACCGCCACGGCCGACGACGAGGCGATCCGTCAGCAGCTGCGCAGCCTCGGCTACCGCATCTGACCGAACCACCCCGGCCCTCCCGTACGGGCGGGCCGGGGTGTCCCCGCGAAGGCGGCGGAGCGGACCCGTCACTCACCCGGAGTGCGGCGGCCGGGAGGCGGCACCGCCGACCCGTTCGGGGACGAGAGCGGAGTGTTCCGAGTGGACACGGCGACGGGGCGGCATGCCCGGCCCGCGTCCGGTTTCACCTCGCCGCGCCATGGACGAGTCGGCCGGGTGAGCCACCGGACGGATACCCGGACTTCACGGTGGCGGCGGTGGACCGCTTCCTCAACCGCGTCGCACTCCGCGTCCGCCCGCCGCCGAAGGACGCACCGGCGGTGAGCGCGCCGCGCCGATTTCCGCGGCCGAGCGTCGGAGCCAGTTGGACAACGACATTTCACACGGTGTACGGCGTGAATCGCCCGCGAGAATCTGGCGGCCTGGCGGCATAGGGGCAGAACAGTGAGTCGGTCCACACTTCCTTTTCCACGACAGCGTTCACGGGAGAAGCGCGGGAGCGCGCTGATCGTGCAACAGGGCGCCTGGGACATGCCCAAGGAATCGATGCCGCTCGCCGCCGGCTATCTGACGGCCGCGGTACGGGCCGATCCCGTGGTGGGGCCCGAATTCGACGTGGGAATTCAGAATTTCCGCGGCGGGGAATCGCTCGGATCGATGGCGCGCACCATCTTCTCCGGGGTGGTGCCGGACGTGCTGGCGTTCTCGGTCTTCGGCTGGAACTTCAACCAGTTCGGCGCGCTCGCCGAGACCTACAAGTCGGTGCGCCCGGACGGCTGGGTCGTCTTCGGCGGAACGCACGTCGCGCACCAGGCGGAACGCGTCTTCCGGCGCTTTCCCCAGGTCGATGTCGTCGCCAACGGCGAGGGTGAGTTCACCTTCCGCGATCTGCTGCTCGCCGTCCTGGAGGAGAAGTCGCCGCACGACCTCGCGCAGGTGCCGGGAGTCTCCTACCGCGACGAGGAGGGCACGGTCCACACCACCGCCGAGGCACCGCGCATCGACGACCTGGACAGCATTCCCTCGCCTTTTCTCACCGGGGCCATCCCGCTGCTCGACCACCGGGGCCGGTTCCCCTATGACGTCGCGCTGATGGAGACCAATCGCGGCTGTCCGTACAAGTGCTCGTTCTGTTACTGGGGCGGCGCGGTCGGCCAGCGCATGCGCGATTTCTCCCGCGAGCGGCTGCGCGCGGAGCTCGACCTCTTCGGTTATCACCGGATTCCGACGGTGGTGTTGTGCGACTCGAACTTCGGCATGCGGCAGCCGGACGCGGAGTTCGTCGAGGATCTTGTCCGGACGCGCGAGAAATACGGGTTCCCGCAGTCGCTGGAGACGTCGTGGGCGAAGAACAAGTCCAAGACGTTCCACAACATCATCCGCCGGATGAAGGCCGAGGGGTTCCAGAGTTCGTTCACCGTGGCGCTCCAGACACTGGACGACACGGCGCTGCGTGACATGGGCAGAAGCAATATGCGGCTGAACGAGTGGAAGGATCTGGCGGCCTGGCTCGCGGCGGAGGGGCTCGACGCCTATGCCGAGCTGATCTGGGGCGCGCCGGGTGAGACGGTCGACTCCTTCCTCACGGGCTACGACCGGCTGTCCGAGCATGTGTCCCGTATCGCCGTCTATCCCCTGTTGCTGCTGCCCAACACGAGCTACACGGAGAACCGCGAGGAGCACGGCTTCGTCACCGTGCGCGGCGACAACGACGACTTCGAGTACGTTCTCGCCAACCGCACCGTCACGGTCGCGGAGAACACGATGATGCAGCGGTTCATGTTCTGGGCCCGGATGATGAGCGAGAACATGTACTTCCGGCACATCTGGGTGCCGCTGCGGGAGCTCGCCGGGCTGACCCAGAGCGCCGTCCTGCTGATCCTGTCCGACTGGTTCCAGGACTCCGCCGATCCCGCCGTCGCCGAGTTACTCGGTCACGGGAGAGAGTTCACCGACTCCGGCCTGATCGTCGAGTCGCTGCACAAGCTCTACGCCGACCCCCGGTTCGCGCCGATCTTCCAGCGCTGGTGGGACGAGGCGATCCTCCCGAAGTCACCCGAGCGGCACAGACCGCTGCTGAACGAGATCTTCCGCTACGACAACGCGACCCGCCCGATCTACTCGGGAGCGGACGCCGGGCATGCCGAGGTGCGCACCATCGACGGCCTGCCGCACTACGTCCGGGGCGGTCTGCGGTTCCAGTACGCGATGCCGCACGTGCTCGACGCCCTCCGCGCGAGCCGGCCGTTCGACGACGAACCCTCACCGGTCGAACTGACCCTCGCGTATCGCGTCGGGTTCGACGACTACCTCGACAACCACGAACTCGCGACCTACTACGCCGGTCGCTGCCTGGAGATGAGGGAGCTGACGGCACAGCGGACGAACACCGCGCACGGGAGCGCGCCCATCCGCTGATCGCGCCGTCCCGCATGCGGGTTCGCCCGGATCCGCCCGCGCGCCGGTGTTGGTCATGACGTCCTCGCCGCGCGCGCCGGCGGGGAGGGGGGGGCGGGAGGCCGAGTGCCGGAGACACGGTCCGTCTCCGGCGCGGCGAGCCCCGGCGCCCCGCGTACGGGGCGCCGGGGCTCCCGGGAGCATTCCGCAGCCCCCGGCCGGGACTCCGTCAGTGCTTCCAGACGGTCGCGCGCCAGGTCGTCGCATTGCCCGCGCCGTCGGTGCCGACGGAGAATCCGGCGACCACTCCGGCGTCATTGATCGCGAACGCCGCGGCGTAGGGGCCGAGGGACGACGGCGGCAGCTCCACGACCCTGCCGTCCGGCTTCCACAGCAGGGCCTTGTCCAGAGCGGGGTTGCCGGCCGGCGGCCACGCGTACCCGACGGCGGTGCCCCGGTTGTTGACCGCCAGCACCTCCCCGGCCGCTTCCGCCGGATTGGGGAGCACCGTCCGGGTGCCGTTCGCGTTCCAGCGGGCCGTGTCGCCGTTCGGGTTGTCCTCCAGCGAAGCACCCACGGCGGTGCCCGCCCGGTTGACGTCGTATCCCCGCCCGCGCCCGGCGTCGCGGACGGTGCCGTCGGCCGCCCACACCAGGACCCGGTCGTACTCCGTGCTCCCGGCGAGCCGCCCGTGGCCGAGGACCACGCCGTTGTCGGTGATCTGGCTGGTCCTGGCCCCGGCGAACCCGGCGGGGAGGGGCAGCGCGCGCACCTCACCCGCCGCGTTCCAGCGGACGGGGTGCGCGGTGCCGCCTGCGGCGCCGTCGCGCCGCTCGGTCCAGCCGACCGCCGTGCCCGCGTTGTTGACCGATGTCGCGGTGCCGCTGTTGTCGCCGGGCAGCACGGGCAGTTCGGTCCCGCTGCCGCTGGAGCGCCAGCGCAGCGGCTGGGAGCGGTTGTTCTCCTCCCGCGCGTCGCCGACCGCGACCCCGGTGTTGTTGACGGCCGACACATTGCCGCCGGCCGAACCGGCGGGAAGCGCCAGCCGCGCCGGGGTGGCGCCCGGTGTCCAGCGGACGGGGTGGAGGGCGGACGGGCTGTCGTAGGACAGGCCGACCCCCCATCCGCCGTCGCTGAGCGCGGTCGCGCGGCTGAACCGCTCACCGGGCAGCGGTGCCAGGCGGGTGTAGCCGGGGTGGCCCGCCTTCCACCGGATCGCGAGCGGCCCCTCGGAGCCCTCCGCGTAGTACTCGCCGATGACGGTGCCGCCGCTGTTCAGCCCTCTGACGAAACTGTGGAGCCCTCCCGGCGGGATCGGGAGCAGCCGCGAGGACGGCAGCTGTCCGGAGGGTTCGGCCACCGCCACGGGGGCCGTGCCCACGAGAAGCAGGGCGGTTGCCGCCGCGGCGGCAAGGGTTGCGGGTCGGGTAAGGCGCAAGCGGGCCATCCGGACACTCCTGATCTCTTCAATGAATTTGACGTGAAAGTGCAGGGGAATTTCATCTGTTCCAGGCCAGCCGGGAGCGCGCGCCGCAGCTCAAGTTTTCCGCCTCCGGTGACTCGTTGGGAGCCCGATCTACGAAACGGCTGGATTCGTACACCCGTTCACCCAGCCCTGTGTCACCCGCGCTCCGGCGGGTACGCCCCGCCCCGCGGACGGGCCCGTCCTCCAGCAGCGCTTCCCCTCCCGCGGCGCCTGCCGCCGGCGGTGGCGGGCGGGCTCCCCCGCCCGCCCGTGCGCGGCGCGGCGCACCGGCGGCTTCCGGCCATCCGCCCGGCTCCAGGCCACCGGATCACCCGGTTCCCCACCCACCGCGGCATCACCGGCCCGCCGGGCGGGCGGCGGCAGTCGGGCGCCGACCATGGATGACGCGGTGTGGGCACTGTGTGATAATCGCGAGCGATCATTCATGCACGAGCGCGGACAGGGTCCGGGCCGTCCCGGTGGGGGCGCCCTCGCACCGGGCCATGCTTCCCGAGGGAGAGGACCGGCCCCATGGCGAACGAACAGGGGCCGGAGAGCTCGGAGACCCCCGCGCCCGGCGGCGCGCCCGCGGAGGACACCGCCGCAGGGCGGACGGCCGGCGCGAGCACGGTGCAGATCGTGGACCACGCCCTGCTGGTGCTGAAGACGATCGCCGAGGCCGACCGGCCGCGCGGGGTGCGTGAACTGAGCCGGGATCTGGAGATCAGCAAGAGCTCCACCCAGCGGATCCTCGCCTCGCTGGAGCGGGTCGGGCTCGCCGTGATGGACGAGAACTCCCGCAAGTACGTGATCGGTCCGGCCGCGCTCACCCTGGCCTGGCGGCACGCCGCCAACAGCGACCTGGTGAGCGCCGCCTCGGAGGCCACGGCCCGCATCGCCGCCGCGACGGGCGAGACCGCATGCGTCTCCGCCGTGGTGGACGGCCGCCGGGTGACGGTGTACGAGGTGGAGAGCTCCCAGCCGCTGCGTCTGATCACGGGGGTCGGCCGCCCCTACTCGCTCTTCTCCGGCGCGACGGGCCGGGTGCTGCTGTCGATGCTGCCCGAAGCCCATCTGGAGCACCTGGTGCGGGAGCATGTCTCCGCGACCGGGGCGGCCGGCGCCGCGGAGATCACCGCCCGGGTGGCCGCCGCGCGTGATCAGGGGTACGCCTTCAGCCGCGGCGAGTGGATCATGGGAGGGTGCGGGGTGGCCGTGCCCATCGCGACCCAGGGCACCGTCACCGCGGCGCTGAGCATCTACGGCCCCGAGGCGCGGCTCGCGGACCGGCGCATGACCGAGCTGGTCCCGACCCTCCGGGCGGCGGCGGCCCAGATCGCCATCCGCTGGCGCCAGCCCGCCTGACCCCTCCCCCCGGCGGACCGTCCGAGGTCACGCCCCCGGGCCCGCACCGCATGGGCCCGATCCCCCGGGCCGCCCCGCGCCCGTACCGCACCGTGTGAGAGCCTCCGCCCGCCGTGCCCTCCGGGGCCGGCGGGCGGACGGTTCCCCGGAGCCCGGCGCCGCGGCGCACTCCCCGGCGGTCCGCACGCCGCGCTCACCGTGCCGGCGCGTTCCCGCCGGGCGTGTACTCCCCCGGCCCGTGAAGGGCCCGCGCGTCCCGCCCGTCGCGCACACCGCACACCGCGCCCCCTCCGCCCGCGCCGTCGCGCCGCGTGTCCGGGGCCGCCCGCGCCCGGCACGGGCCCACGCCGAGTCACCTCCCGGCCACCTCTCCATTGACCTGGCCGAAACACGTGGGTACGGTGTCCCAAACGATCTGGTCCACTGTCCCAGATTGCTTCGCGGCAGTGCCGACCTCGGTCGATCCCAGAGGGAAGCAGGACCTTTGCCGCTATACGGGCGGCATTTCACACAGCAGAATCCGTGCACTACATCACTCACAGCGGCTCTTGCCCGACATCTTCACCATTCCGCAGACACAGCTCATTTCAGGAGAAATGCCCTATGATGCTCGGCTGGCGTGCACGCATCGGACAGATACGCCCGGCGACCGCGATAGAGGGGGCGGAGGAGTGGCGCTCCGTCGCGCCCACCGGAGTGGCCTTCGCCGACGCCCGGACCATCGTTCCCCGCGTCGACGCGGAGGGCCTCCGCGAAATGATGAGCCAGGTGCTGGACGCCTCCCGGCAGCTCGCCACCGCGAAGGTGGACCTGATCGTGCAGTGCGGGGCGCCCGGCACCTTCATACCCGGCCCCGGCACCGACGAGAAGGTCACCGCCGAGATCAGGTCCGAGACCGGGATCCCGGCGATCACCATGATGCAGGCGACCGTCGACGCCCTGCGCGCCGTGGGCGCCACCTCGGTCGCCGTCGGCAGCATCTACACCGACGAGGTCAATGAGGCGCTGCGCGCGTATCTCACCGCCGTCGGCTTCGAGGTGCCCGTGATGGAGGGGCTCCAGATGACCGACCCCTACGAGGCCAGCGTCCATGACGCGGACAGCGCCTACCGGCTGGGGCGCAGGCTGCACAGGGCCGCCCCCGACGCCGACGCGCTGCTGATCTCCTGCGGCACCTACCGGACCTTCGAGATCCTGCCCTACCTCGAAATGGACACCGGCCGCCCGGTGGTGACCAGCAATCAGGCATCCCTGTGGAGCGCCCTGCGGACGCTGGGGCTCCGTGACGAGATCGCCCAGCTCGGCCGTCTCGGCCGAGTGGTCTGACACCAGCCCCGCGCTCCGCGCCGGCCGGCGGCACCCGCCGCCGTTCACACACCGGGCCGTCATCCCGCCCGGACGACACGGCCCCACCCACCGGAAGAGGACAGCACGTGCTGGTAGACGCATTGCAGTTCGTCAAGCCCGCCCGCGAGCGATTCGAGGAATGGCACGCCGCCGGAATAGCCGGCGTCCATGCCACCGTCGCCATCTGGGAGGACTCCACCGAGACCATGCGCGAGGTCGGCCGCTGGCAGCGGCTGCTCGCGGAGAACGCCGACCTCCTCCGGGAGGGCCGCTCCGCCGACGACATCCGCGCAGCCGGGAACGACGGCCGTACCGCCGTCGTCCTCGGATTCCAGAACAGCAGCCCCTTCGAGGACGACCTCGACCTCGTCGGCGCCTTCCACCAGGCCGGAGTGCGGATCGCCCAGCTCACCTACAACACCCAGAACTCCGCCGGCGCGGGCTGCTGGGAGGGCGACGACGCCGGCCTCTCCCGTACCTACGGAGTCAATCTGATCCGGGAGATGAACCGGGTGGGCATGGTCATCGACGTCTCCCACTGCAATGAGCGCACCTCCCTCGAAGCCCTGGAGACATCCGAACGGCCGGTGGCGATCACCCACTCCAACCCCCGGGGATTCGTCGGCGAGAACGTCGAACTGGCCTTCCGCAACAAGTCCGACACGGTGCTCAGGAAGGCGGCCGAATCCGGCGGCGTCGTGGGCCTGAGCATGTACCCGAGAATCGCCCCCAACGGCGTCGACTGCACCGTCGGCCAGTTCTGCGACATGATCGCCTACACCGTCGATCTGATCGGCGCCGACCATGTCGGACTCGGCTCCGACTACTACGCCGGCCAGGGCGACGAGGAACTCCACTGGTGGCGGCAGGGGCGCTGGAGCCGCAAGCCCATGGTCCCCATCTCCGGACCCGTCGAATTCCCCGGGTGGTTCGCCGCCGGCCGCGGCTACGCCGCCGTCCTGGCGGAACTGCGCGAGCGCGGATTCGGCGAGAGCGAGATCGAGCGGATCTCCGGCGGCAACTGGCTGCGCCTGTTCGACGCCGGCTTCACGGCCGGTCCCGGGAACTGACGGCCGCGGCCGAGACGGCGTGAGAGCGGAGAGGAATCGTGGGCATGAACCGGTTTGACGCCGTGGTCGTCGGCGGCGGCCACAACGGGCTGGTGACAGCCGCCTATCTGGGCCGGGCCGGACTGCGCGTCGCCGTGGTCGAAGCCCGCCGGCGGCTCGGCGGGCCCTGCGGGGGCTATGAGTTCCTGCCCGGCCGCAGCCTCGCCTTCACCAACTCGCCCGGGTCGCTCAACCCGGCCGTGGTCAGCGAACTGCGGCTCGCCGACCACGGTCTCCGGTTCATCCGGCCCGATCCGACCGTCGTCCAGCAGTTCGACGGCCGGTGCTTTCTCGGCTGGCGCGACCCCGCCCGTGTCGACCGGCAGCTCGACGCCTTCGCGCCGGGCGAGGCCGACCGCTACCGGGAGCTGATCAGCGCTCTCGAACGGCTCGGCGCCGGCCTCCGGGTCTCCCTGGACGAGCCCCCGCCCGCCCTCTCCGCGCTCCGGGAACGGCTGACCGGTCCCGGGGAGCGCGAGCTCTTCGACGCCGTCTTCGAGGGCAGTCTCACCGGACTGCTCGACGGGCGTCTCCGGTCCGGCGAGGCCAAGGCGCTGCTCGCCCTGCTGGCGCTCAACGCCCAGCTCGTACCGCCCTCCGCGCCCGGCAGCGCCGTCGGACTGATGATGCGCCCGTTCGCCCTGGCCTCGGCGCCCCGCTCAGCCGACGGCGCCGAGCGGGTCGCGCTCCGCGGCTCCACCGGTCTCCCGGTCGGGTCGATGAGCGCCATCGCGGACGCGCTGGCGGATTGCTGCCGCGCCCACGGGGTCACCCTTCGCACCGACTCCCCGGTGGTGCGCGTCCTGCACGGCGACGGCGGGGTCCGGGGCGTCGTCACCGCCTCGGGCGAGGAGTTCACCGCCGGCCGGGTGGTGTCGGCGGTCAACCCCGTCCACCTCTTCCGCGATCTGCTGGACGACGCGGCGATGGGCCCCGAGATCCGCGCGGAGGTCGCGGGCACGGCGATGCGCGGATCGGCGTTCAAGATTGTCCTGGAGGTCGACTCGCTGCCCGCGTACGCGGGTCTCCCCGAGGACGCCGACCCCGACCGGGTGCGGGCCTGCCAGTTCCGGGTGGGCTCCTCGCTCGGCCGGATCGAGGAGTCGATCACCCGGGCGCTGCGGGGCCACTTCAGCGAGCACCCCCTGATGTGGGGGCTGATACCGACCCTCACCTCGCCCGGCCTCACCCCGGGCAACACCCATCTCATCAGCGTCAACGCCTGGCACGCCCCCTACCGTCCGCACGACGGGCCCTGGGACGCCGAGCGCACGGAGCGCTTCGGCCGCCGGTGCGTCGACGAGCTGTCCCGGCTGATGCCGGGACTCGCCGAGCGGATCGTCGACCACCGGTTCATGAATCCGGTGGAGATCGAGAGCGAGCTGGGCCTGCCGGAGAGCAACATCACCCACGGGGACATGCTGCCCGGCAATCTCTTCGGGGCCCGCCCGCATCCCGAGGTCGCCGGATACCGCACCCCGCTGAGGGGCTTCTACATCAGCGGAGCCGGGACCTGGCCCGGCGGCTACATCACCGGGACACCAGGCAGGAACACGGCCGGAGCGGTTCTCCACGACCTCAACCACGAGCAGAGGCGACAAGCATGAGGCTTTCGCACCGCGGGCGCCGACGCCCGCCGGGAAGACAACTGAGCCGAATGGTGAGCGGGGTGGCCGTCGCGGGTCTCCTGCTCACCGGCTGCGGCACCAACCCCTCCTTCGGCCGCGACAAGGACACCCTGATCATCGGCGCCGAGGGGGAGATTCCCACCCTGGACCCGCACCGCGCCTCCGGCACCCCGGTGCTCCGTGTCATCGACGCTCTCTTCGACCCGCTGATACGTGAGGATCTCGGCACCCGGACGGCCCAGGCGCCCGAACTCCGTCCCGGGCTCGCCGAATCCTGGCAGGCCTCCGCCGACGCGCGGACCTACACCCTCGGACTCCGCAAGGGGGTCGACTTCGCCGACGGCACGCCCTTCGACGCGGCGGCCGTCAAGGTCAACTTCGACCGGATCATGGACGAGAGCTCCGCCTTCCACGACCCGACGGCCGCCGGCAACATGAAGTTCCTGACCCGCTGGATCAAGAAGGTCGAGGTCCGCGACGCGCACACGGTCACCCTCGGGCTCACCGAGCCGTACGCCGGCCTCCCCCGGGTACTCACCGACCGCCGGATGTCGATCATCAGCCCACGGGCGCTCCGCACCCACCGGCCCGACGACATCGGTCTGCACCCGGTCGGCACCGGCCCGTTCACCCAGGAGTCCGCCGACCGCGGCAAACGCGTCACGCTGAAGCGGAACCCCGCCTACTGGGGCGGAGTGCCCAAGACCCCGGCCATCATCGTGGAGTCCGTCACCGACCCCACCACACTCGCCATCGCCGCCCAGACCGGCGAGGTGGACGCGATCCTCAGCGCCGGGGCCCAGCAGGTCCAGCAGCTCGCCGGCGGCGGCACCATGACCGTGCAGTACCCCGAACCCGCCAATCAGTACTTCCTCCGGCTCAACACGCGGATCGCCCCCACCGACAACGCCGTCTTCCGGCGGGCGCTCAACCACGCCGTCGACCGCCGGGCCATCGCCACCCTCACCGGCCGGCAGGTCGCCCCCTCCACCGGACCGCTGCCCCGGGGCAATGAGGCGTACCGGGAGGACGCCGGCGCCGACGCCTACTCCCACGACCCCGAACGGGCCCGCCGGCTCATCCGCGAGAGCGGGGTGCCCACCCCCGTACGGCTGCGGATGCTCGCACCCAACAGCGGCCCCGGCTTCTCCCAGGCCACCGAGATCATGTCGCTCATCCAGCAGGACCTCAAAGCGGTCGGCGTCCGGCTGGACACCCAGTACATGGAGTTCGCCTCGCTCGTCGCCGAGGAGGGCAACGGCTACAACACCACCACCCACGGCTCCTTCAACGGGTGGACCACCGGGGCGGACGCCGCCGACTTCCTGGAGCGGATGTTCAGCGGCGAACTGCATCCCCCCAACGGTGTCAACCGCGGCTGGTACCGCGACCGGGAGGTCGACGCCCTCTTCGACCGCGCCCGGGGCGAACCCGACGCGGACCGCCGCACCGGGCTCTACCGGGAGGCCGCCGACGGCATCGCGGCCGGCGCGCCCTGGGTCTTCCTCTACCAGGACCGGCTGCCCCGGCTGCTGAGCCGCAAGGTGGACGGGGTCGTGCCCGCGGCGTCCGTCTACATCGACTACACCACCATCCGCCGCCGGTGAGGAGAGCACAGCCATGAAGGCCACTGCGGCACCACCCGCTCCCCCCGGCGCACGGGCCACGGCCCCCCGGCGGCGCGCCCGCCTCCGCTCGCCGGCGGGCGGCAACACCACCGCCCTCATAGGCGGCGCCATCGTCGCCGTCACGGTCCTGGTCGCGCTCCTCGCACCGCTGATCGCCCCGGACGACCCGCTCGCCACCAACCCCTCGTCCATCGGGCTCGGCCCCTTCAGCGGCGGCCATCTCCTCGGCACCGACGAGGTCGGCCGCGACATTCTCAGCAGGCTGATGTACGGCACCCGGCTCGCCCTGCTGGTCGCCGTGCTGCCGACGCTGGCGGCGCTCGTCATCGGCGGCTGCCTCGGACTGCTCTCCGGCTATGTCGGCGGCTGGCTGGACAGCACGCTGATGCGCGTCTTCGACGTGATGTTCTCCTTCCCGGGGATCCTGCTCGCCCTCGGCATCGGCGTCGCCCTCGGTCCCGGCATCACCTCCATGGTCATCGCCATGGTGGTGGTCACCGTTCCCGAGTTCGGGCGGATCGTGCGGGGGAATGTCATCGCCCTGCGGCAGGAGCAGTACGTGGAGGCCGCGGGCGCCCTCGGCTACAGCCATGCGCGCATCGCCTTCCGCCACATCACCCCGAACCTGCTCGGCGGCGTGGCCGTCTTCGCCACCCTCCAGACCGGCCGCAACGTCATCCTGAGCTCCAGCCTCGCCTTCCTCGGCCTGGGCGCCCAGCCGCCCACCCCCGACTGGGGCCAGATGCTCAGCGGCGGACGCGCCCTGCTGGTGACCGCACCCCATGTCGCCACCATCCCCGGTCTGGCGATCGTCGTGCTCGCCGTCGGGTTCAACCTGCTCGGGGACGGCATCCGCGACCGGCTCGACCCGCGCAGCCGGACATCCCGGGCCGCGCGCGGCGGCGGCCGGCGCACCCTGTGGACCCGGTCATGAACAGCCCTGGAGACGCACCATGCTGACCTTCACGCTGCGCCGCGCGCTGCACATGCTCCCGGTCATCCTGGGGGTGACCATCGCCACCTTCGGCCTCGGCCAGATCATCCCCGGCGACCAGGCGAGCGCCCTGCTCGGGCCCACCTCGTCCGAGGAGGACCGCCAGGCGCTCCGCGAGGACCTCGGCCTCGACGAACCGGCCCTCTCCCGCTACTTCACCTATCTCGGCAGTCTCCTCAGCGGTGATCTGGGCCGCTCGCTCACCTTCGGCCGGCCGGTCTCCGAGGTCCTCTCCGACCGGCTGCTCAACACCCTGCTGCTGTCGGGCACCGCGATCGTCGTCGCGGCGGTCGTGGGCGTCGCCATCGGCACCTGGGCCGCGCAGAAGCCCGGCTCGGTCCGGGACCGCAGCCTCACCGTCGGCGTGCTGTTCTTCAACTCCGTGCCGTCGTTCTGGTTCGGACTGGTGCTCATCGTCGTCTTCTCGCTGCAACTGCGGATACTGCCCGCCACCGGAATGACCTCCATCGGCGGCGGCGGGGCGGTCGACGTCGCCGCCCACATGGTGCTTCCGGTCATCACCCTCGCCGCCTGGTCGCTGGCGGTCATCGCCCGGATGACCCGCTCATCGGTGCTGGAGGTGATCGGCAACGACTATGTCCGCACCGCCCGCTCGCGCGGCGTCGGCGAGTTCCGGGTGATCGTCCGCCATGTGCTCCCCAACGCCATGCCGTCCGTCATCACGGTGATCGGCCTCCAGGCGGGCTTCCTGCTCAGCGGGGCGGTGCTCACCGAGACGGTGTTCTCCTGGCCGGGCATCGGCCTCGCCCTCCACCAGGCCATCTCCACCCGGGACATCCCCCTCGTACAGGGCGGCATCCTCGTCATCGCCGTCGCGTTCGTGCTGATCAATTTCCTGGTCGACGTGGTCCAGGCGTACTTCAACCCGAAGATCAAACTGGCCTAGGAAGTGTTCGCGAAGTGGCGTCGTCCGCCGGACGGACCGACGGAACTCCGAGTACACGGCCCAGGGAGGACCTCACCGTGACCGTACTGGAAGTCGAACACCTCAGGGTCGCCCACCGCGGCCGGAATCAGGACGGCGGCGCACCTCTGGAGACCGTGCGCGATGTCTCCTTCAGCGTCGTCGCGGGCGAGTCGCTCGGCGTCGTCGGCGAGTCCGGCTGCGGCAAGAGCCAGACCATGCTGGCCGTTCTGCGGATGCTCGGCCCCGCCGGCGCCGAGATCTCCGGCCGGGTGACCTTCGACGGGAAGGAGCTGACCGCGCTCACGCCCCGGCAGATGCGCGCGGTCCGGGGCTCCGGGATCGGGCTCGTCTCGCAGGACGCGCTCTCCGCGCTCAACCCGGCCATGACCATCGGCGCGCAGATGGCCGAACCCCTCATCCACTACGACGGATTCAGCCGGCGGGACGCCGCCGCGCGGTGCGCCGAACTCCTGGACCTCGTCGGTCTCCCCGGCGCCCGTGAGCGGCTCCGCAGCCATCCCCACGAACTCTCCGGCGGTATGCGCCAGCGCGTTCTGATCGCCATGGCGATCAGCCGCGAACCCCGGGTCCTGATCGCCGACGAGCCCACCACCGCCCTCGATGTCACCATCCAGTCGCAGGTGCTCCAGCTCAT
Source organism: Streptomyces sp. CAU 1734 (assembly GCF_039888735.1). NCBI lineage: Bacteria > Bacillati > Actinomycetota > Actinomycetes > Kitasatosporales > Streptomycetaceae > Streptomyces > Streptomyces sp. CAU 1734. The sequence goes on along the minus strand of NZ_JBDQQP010000003.1, from coordinate 346,369 downwards.
CGACCGGCTCCGCAAGGAGCTCCGGATGGCCCTGATCCTCATCACCCACGACCTCGGGGTCGTCGCCGGGGTGACCGACCGGATCGCGGTGATGTACGCGGGCCGGATCGTGGAGACGGCCCCCACCACCGCGCTCTTCGACCACCCCGCCCACCCCTACACCCGGGCCCTGATGGAGTCCATTCCCCGGATGGACCGCGAGCGGGCCGAGTATCTGCCCGCCATCCCCGGCTTCCCGCCCGACCCCGCCGCGCCGCCGCCCGGCTGCGCCTTCCAGCCGCGCTGCGCCGCCGCCCGCCAGGGGTGCGAGGACTCCGTCCCCGAACTCCTCACCCTCACCTCCGCCGCCCCCGGGCATCTCGTCCGCTGCCCCCACACCGCACCGGTCCCCGCCGCCGCGGACCACCGAGGAGAGCGCTCATGAACGCCGCCGGCACCTCGTCACCCGGCGCGGGACCGCCCGACGCCGTCTCCGTCACCGATCTGAAGGTCCACTTCCCCATCCGCACCGGGGTGCTGCGGCGGGTCACCGGCACCGCGCACGCCGTGGACGGGGTCTCCTTCACCGTGCCCGCCCGCAGCATCGTCACCATCGTCGGCGAGAGCGGCAGCGGGAAGACCACCACCGGACGTGCTCTGGTCGGCCTCTCGCCCATCGCGTCGGGGCGGGTCAGCGTGCACGGCCGGGCCCTGGAGGAGCTCCGCCGCGAGGGCGCGCTGCCCCGGCTCGCGCAGATCGTCCACCAGGACCCGTACGCCAGCCTCAACCCGCGCATGACCATCAGGGCGATGATCCGCGAGGTGGTCTCGGTGCACCGGACGGCACCCCGCGAGAGAGCCGGGGAGCGGGTCGGGGAACTCCTCGCCCGGGTCGGCCTCCGCCCGGAGCTCGCCGACCGCTATCCCCATGAGCTCTCCGGCGGCCAGCGCCAGCGCGCGGCCATCGCCCGCGCCCTCGCGGTCGAGCCCCGTTTCATCGTCTGCGACGAGATCGTCTCCGCGCTCGACGTCAGCATCCAGGGGCAGATCGTCAATCTCCTCAAGGACCTCCGCCGCGACCGGGACGTCAGCTTTCTCTTCATCTCCCACGACATGAGCGTGGTACGGCACATCTCGGACCATGTCATCGTCATGTACGGCGGCCTGATCATGGAGAGCGGCCCCTGCGACGAGGTGTTCTCCTCGCCGCGCCATCCGTACACCCACGCACTGCTGGCGGCCGTGCCCGTGCCCGACCCGCGGGCGCCCGGCCCGGGCGCCGGGACGCGCACCCGCGCGGAGCCCCCGGACCCGGCCGATCCGCTGCCGGGCTGCCGTTTCCAGCGCTCCTGCGCGTTCGCCGCCGAGATCTGCCGGGAGGGCCCGCCGCCGCCGGCCGTCGCCGCCGGGACGGCCGGACACACCCTGGCCTGCCACCGCGCCGACTCCCCCGACGTACGAGCCGCCCTGTCCGGGACGAGTCCGTCCATGTCCGGGCAGCGCCGGCCCCCGTCATCACCGTCCCCGGAAAGGACCACCGCTCCATGACCACCCCCGACACCCCGCCGGCCCTCGAGGACTACACCTCCCACACGGGCGGGGCCCGGCGCGCACCCGCGGGTACGGCGGTACCGCTCACCGACCCGGCCACCGGGGAGGTCTGGGCCCGTGCCCACCAGGATCCGGACGCCGTGGACGCCGCCGTGGACGCGGCCCGCGCCGCCTTCCTCGCCCCCTCCTGGGGCGCGCTCCCCGCCCACGCCCGCGCCGATCTGCTCCACCGCCTCGGCGATGTGCTCGTCGCGCACACCGGGGAGCTCGCGGAGCTGGAGACCCGGGCGAACGGCAAACCGCTGTCGGCCACCCGGGGCGAGGTGGGCGCGCTGGCCCGCTGGTACCGCTACTTCGCGGCCGTGGCGGAGACACTGGAGGACGTCTCCCGTCCGCTCAGCGGCACGGCGAGGGCGCTCATCACCCGGGAGCCGCTGGGCGTGGTCGCCGCGCTCACCCCCTTCAACGGCGCGCTCTCGCTGGGCTCCTGGAAGCTCGCCCCGGCGCTGGCCGCGGGCAACACCGTGATCCTCAAACCGCCGCCGCAGGCCCCCGCCTCCTCGGTGCGCCTCGCCGAACTGGCCCTGGAGGCCGGGTTCCCCGCCGGGGTGATCAGCGTCGTCATCGGCGGGGCCGACGAGGGCCGGCGCCTCACCGACCACCCCGGCGTCGCGATGGTCACCTTCACCGGCAGCACCGCGGTCGCCCGTGCGCTCGGGGCGCGCGCGGCCGAGCGGATGAAGCGTTATGTCTGTGAGGCGGGCGGCAAGTCCGCGCACATCGTCTTCGCCGACGGCGATCTCGACGCCGCCGTCGTCGCGGCCCGGCAGGGCGCCTTCGCCGCGGCCGGCCAGACCTGTGTCGCGGGCTCCCGGGTCCTGGTGCAGCGCGAGGTGTACGAGGAGTTCCTCCGCAGGTACGGGGAGGCGGTCGGGCGGCTGCGGGTCGGCGACCCCCGCGATCCGCGCACCCACGTCGGGCCGGTGGCATCGGCGGCGGCCCTGGCGCGGATCGAGGGCTATGTGGACGAGGCCCTGGCGAAGGGCGCGCGGGCCGTCACCGGCGGACGGCGGGCCGCGGTGCCCGAGCCCGCCGTGGCGGGCTTCTGGTACGAGCCGACCGTACTGGCCGACGCCTCGCCCGACCTCGCGGTCTGCCGGGAGGAGATCTTCGGGCCGGTGGTCACCGTGCACCCCTTCGACACCGAGGAGGAGGCGGTGGCACTGGCCAACTCCGTCGAGTACGGCCTGGCCGCGGGCTTCTGGACCCGCGACGCGGCCCGCGCGCACCGGGTGGCCCGGCGGCTGGAGGCGGGCGTGGTCTGGGTGAACACCTACCGGCTGCTGCACTGGAGCGTGCCGTTCGGCGGCTACAAGCAGTCCGGCCTGGGACGGGAGAACGGTGTCGAGGCCGTCGCCGAGTTCCTCCAGACCAAATCCGTCGTCACCGAGCACGGCACCCCGTCCGACCCGTTCGGCGACTGACCGCCCGCCCGGAAATCCCCCGACCCCTCAGGAACAGGAAGCGTCCCATGGAATTTCTCGTCAACATCCGGATCACCTGGCCCGAGGCCATGGACCCCGGGCTCAAGGCGGCGGTCTCCGAGGAGGAGCGCGGCCGCGCCGCCGAGCTCGCCGCGTCCGGACATCTGGTCCGCATGTGGCGGGTCCCCGGCCGGACCGAGAACTGGGGCCTGTGGCGGGCGGCCGACCCCACCGAACTCCACACCGTCATCTCGGGGCTGCCGGTCTGGCCCTGGATGGACGTCACGGTGCACGCCCTGGCCGCCCATCCGGTCGATCCGGGACCGGCGGTCTGACGGAGCCGCGTACGGAGGTGGCCGGGCCCCGCCCCGTACCGCCGTGCGGCGGTACGGGGCCTTTCCGCGCCGGCGGGGGGTCCGCGGCTCTCGGCGGCATCCCCGGCCCGGCGCGCCCGGCCGGGGATGCCCGGGTGGGGATGCCCGGGTGGGGATGCCCGGGTGGGGGCCCGGCGGCCCCCACCCGGGGGGCTCAGGCGCCCCAGCGCAGCGCGATGGTGTCCCCCACGCTGATCGTCTTCTCGCGGAGGGCGCCGGCGAAGGAGGAGCCGTCGACGCTGACCTTCCAGGTGTCGGAGCCGCTGTTGGCCTTGCCGTTGACCGATGTGACGGTGCCGGTGCCGGACGCGGGGGTCACACCCGTGACACAGCCGGACGGGGTGGCGGCGCTCGTCGCCGCCGCGAGGACGTCGCCGAGGGTCGTGGTGGCTCCCGCGGGTGTGAGGGAGACCGAGCACACCCTGAGGTTCCCCGCGCCGTCGTCGACGGTCAGCGCCAGCCTGGCCGCGGTGCCCGGGGTGAAGGCGGGTTCGGCGACCCACTGGGGGGCGCCCGGGGTGACCGGAGCCGGCGGGGCGGCGGTGAAGCCCGCTCCGGCGACCGCGCGCAGCGCGTCGATGGAGGCGTACGCGGAGGGCACCGTGTCGGCGGGCTTGTACTTGAAACCGCCCGCCGGGTTGTACTGGTTGGCGATGAGGAAGTCGACCGGCGTCTTGCCGTGGGGCGTGGTGAACTCCGCCGACTGCGGGTTGATGCCGCAGGCGTTCAGACCGGCGACGCCCCAGCCGTTGGAGCTGGTGTTGACCCCGTAGAGGGAGCTGAAGGCACCGGAGGCGCTGACCAGCTTGCCCTTGAGGAAGTTCTTGGCCTGGACGACGTCCGTGTCGGTGTTCGGGACGCCGGAGACACACAGGGCGGCCATCGCGGCACCGGTCATGTCCACATCGCTCGCGGAGTTGATGGCGGTGGGGTTGCCCTCCACCTTCTGGTACGTCCAGCCGCCGTCGTTGTGCTGGTTGGCCCGGATCCGGGTGACCATCGAGGTGGTCAGGGCCTGCGGGACGCGGGTGGTGCCCGTCCGGGTCCTGGCACCGCCCAGCGCGAGTGCGGCGAAGACGGTGCCGTTGAAGTTCGCGGACGGGCCGAAGTACCCCGCCTCGGCCGTCTGCCAGTACCCGTAGATGTTCGCGATGAGGTTGCGCGAGGCCGAGACACGCGCCGGGTCGATGCCCGCGGCGTAGGCGTTGAGCGCGCCTCGCTCGTAGTCGGTGACCACCGGGGCCGCCGACGGCCAGGCGGCGGTGGAGATCAGATCGCGGTAGACGGTTCTGGCGTTCTTGGTGGTGTCACCGCCCGGGGCGACGTCCACGACGGCCGTGCCTGCGGCGGCGAGGGCGCTGAACGCCCACTCGTTGGAGAGGCCGGACCCGGCATAGGAACCGTCGGCGGCCTGGAGCGACTTGAGGTGGGCGACACCGTTGGTCTTGGACGTGGCGATCTGCGCGGGCGTCGAGGTCGCGAAGGCGGGCAGCGCGGTGAGGGCGAGGGCCGTGAGCGCCGCGGGCATCGCGAACGCGAGGCGGCGGGGGGTACGGGGACGGGACATGTGCCAGCTCCTGGAGTCGGCGAGGGCCGGCCGCTCCCGCGCATGCCGGGCACGACCGCATCCGCCGGCGCGGCCGGGCATGGCCCGAGGAGCCGCCGTCCGGATCGCGTGGTACGGCTTCCTGTACTGCGTCGCCCCATGGGCATTCGGGCTCGGAGACGGCTCCCGGCCGTCCCATACCGCTGCGCGTCAGCTCCGGCCTCGCACCGGATTCCCCCATGTGGCAGCCCAGGACGCTACCCGAGTGTCCAAATACACGCCAGGGCAAGGGTGTTCCGCCCCACCGCCGCCGAGGAGCGCGCCGTCTTGACGGCCCATCGGATTCGTGTTGCACTCCGGCTGATAAACACTCGGCACCAGGGGAAGCCGGTCGAAATCCGGCGCTGACCCGCAACCGTAGACCCGATCGTCCCGGGTGAGCCGGAATGCCTGGAGCGGGGATTCAGCACGAGGAACGCCGTCGCGGATTACGGTGTGGTCATCGCCGCCTGCTCATGGTCAACGGCCGTGCGGGGCGCATCGCCACGCATGCAGCCGCCCGGCAGAGACGAGGGGCCGCGGTGGGGACCGGACAGCAGACGAAACGGTGGTCGGGATCAGGACAGCGCCTGCTGTCCCTCGTGACCGCCGCATTTCTGACACTCGGTACGGGCGTGACATATTTCACGGCCTCCTCTCCGGCGAGCGCCGATCCGATCGAGCGGTGCACCCGCACCTCCGGCGCCATCGTCGCCGTGGACTTCGGTCCCTGGGGCGGTCCGGTGGTGCGCGGCTGCGACACCACCCCCACGACCGGCTACGAACTGCTCCAGTCGGGCGGTTTCGGCACGGTGGGCACCGAACACGACGGTCCGGCGTTCGTCTGCCGCATCGGCAGCGGCGCCTTCGACGCCGGGAAGAAGTACCCCACGCCGGCCGAGGACGACTGTGTCCTCACGCCTCAGGCAACCGCCTACTGGTCGTACTGGACCGCCTCGCCCGGCCAGCGGAAATGGACCTACAGCCCGCTGGGTGCCATGTCCCGCACACTCGGGCCGGGCGATGTCGACGCCTGGGTCTACGGCGGCACGGACATCGGCGGCGGCACCAAGGGCAGGCCCGCGTTCACCCCCGACGACGTCCGCGCGGAGGGCGGCGACCCGCCGGCCCCGGGCGACCCGGCCGCGCCGAACGTGCCTCCCGGTACCGTCGATCTGCCCGCCGCGAGCCGCTGGCTCACCGAGCGGCTGACCAACGGGCAGCGTGTCGTCGCCGAGGGCGACACCGCGCCGAACTACCCCGCCACCACCGAGGTCGCCTACGCGCTGGCCGCGCTCGACAACGAGAATCCCGCGGTCCGCAGGATCGCCGGCTTCCTCGGCAGACCGGAGCACACCGCCGCGTACGCCTACCCCGCCGGGAAGGACGAGGCGCCGGACGCCGGCGCCGCCGCCCGTCTCGCCCTCGTCGCCGAAGCCGCCGGCAAGGACCCCCGGGCCTTCGGCGGCCGGGATCTCCTCGGCGACCTCATGGCGAATGTCTGCCTCAGCGGCGCCGACGCGCCGCAGCCCGTCCCCGGCTGCGCGACCAAGGGCGACTTCCGCACGACCGGACAGACCGAGGGCCAGACCCTGGCCGTGATCGCGCTGCTGAGCGGCGGCGTGAAGCCGCCGGCCGACGCGGTGGCCCGGCTGGCCGGGCTCCAGTGCGACGACGGAGGATTCCCCAGCTTCCTGATCCTGGACGGCCAGGTGTGCGAGAGCGAGGCCGGGAGCACCGCGCTCGTGGCTCTCGCCCTCCAGCGGGCCGGCGGGCACACCGCGGTGGTGACCAGGGCCCGCTCCTCGCTCAAGAAGGCGCAGTTCCCGACCGGCGCCTGGCCCGCGGCGTCCTACAGCGTGCCGGGCAGCGCCCACGCCACGGGCTGGGTGGCCCAGACCCTGCGCGCCCTGGGTGACCGGGCCCATGCGAACGCGGGTGTCTCCTGGCTCTCGCGGCAGCAGCTTCCCGGGGGCGGCTTCGCCTTCGAGGAGGGCGTCACCGAGCCGCTTCTGTACGCCACCACCGCGGCCGTCATCGCCGGCGCGAAGAGCGATCTGGTGTCGCTGACCACCAGGGAACCGGCGCCGCCGACCACACCGACCAAGCCGCCCACCACACCGCCTGGTGAAGGCCCGGACCTGAGGAAGGGGTCCGCCTATCTCACCGACCACAAGCGGCTGATCCGGGGCCGCCACTACGAGTCCAGCCCCGGTTTCGCGGAGTTCGGCCTGACCATCGACGGGGCGTACGCGCTCGCCGCCACCGGTCACGACAACGCCACCCTGCGCAATATCGTCGACTTCCTCGACAAGGGCGGCGAGGACGCCGGGGGCCGCGACCTCCACGACTGGACGGGGATCGGTACGGACCACGCCGGTGGCGGGTTCATCGGGAAGGCCGCGGTGCTCGCCGAGTCCGTGGGCCGCGACCCGCGCGACTTTGGCGGGCGGGATCTGATCGCCGCGCTCGCCGAGGGCATCTGCCCGGCGGCGACCCCGGCCACCCCCAGGAAATGCGCGGCCAAGGGCAATTACACCTGGGCCACCTCCGTCTTCTCCCAGTCCCTCGGCGTCATCGCCCAGGTGAGGGCGGGCGAGACCACCGCGGCGGCCGGGCCGATCGCCTATCTGAAGAGCCTCCGGGATCCGTCGACGGGCGCCTGGCCCAGCCTCATCGGCGAGAAGAGCGAGAGCGAGGTCGACTCCACGGCGATGGCCGCGATGACCCTGGACCTGCTCCCCGACGCGGACTCGCGGGCGGCCGTGGACAAGGCCCTCGCCTGGCTGGCCGGACAGCAGCTCGCCGACGGCGGCTTCTCGGGCGCCTCCGGAAACTCGGTGAACTCCGCGGCGCTCGCCGTTCAGGGCCTGTCGCTGGACGCCGGGAAGTACGCGGGCCACCTCGTGAAGGCCCGCAAGTTCCTCGCCTCGCAGCAGAACAAGGACGGCGGCTTCAATGTCGCCAAGGGCGGACAGCCCGGATCGGACGTCCGCGCCTCCGCGCAGGCCGTCGGCGGCGCCACCGGCATCTCCTTCGGTCTGCTCACCCGTGATCTGAGCGGCACCACCCCCGAGCCGGTGCCGAGCGCCTCCCCCCGGCCCTCCCCCTCCACACCCGAGATCGTCACGCCCGGCGGGGACACCCAGGGCTCCGGATCCGCCGGGGGCCCGGGCACCACCGGGGGCCCGGACGGCGGTACGGGCGGCGGAAGTCTCGCCTCGACCGGGTCGCGGGTCATCGCTCTCGCCGGCGCGGCCGTGCTCCTGGTCCTCGGCGGCTGGGGCGCGACCCGGATCGCCCGCAGGCGCGGCGAGACCGCGGGAGGGCGGGCATGACCGGCCGCCGCGCCCCGCGCGCCCTCGCCCGTACGGCCACCGCCCTGGGGCTGACCGCGGCGGCCCTCGCCGGCACCGCCGCCCCGGCCGGGGCGGCCCCGCAGCCGATGGGGCGGTGCACCACCTCCTCCGGCGCCGTCCTCGCCGTCGACTTCAGTCACTGGGGAGGGCCCGTCTACCGCTCGTGCGGTACGACGCCCACCACCGGATACGAACTCCTCAACCAGGGCGGCTGGCGGACCACCGGTACGGGCCACGACGGGCCGGCCTTCATCTGCCGTATCGGCTACAGCGGTCACCAGGGCGGCCGGCAGTACCCCACGCCCCGGCAGGACGACTGCGTGCTGACCCCGCCGGCCTCCGCGTACTGGTCCTACTGGCATGCCGGCCCCGGCGAGGACACCTGGGAGTACAGCCAGTTGGGCGCCATGCTCCACAAGCCCGAGCCCGGCAGCGTCGATCTGTGGATCTTCGGGGCCACCAACATCGAGGGCACCCGGGGCCGGCCCACCATCACCCCCGACCAGCTCCGCGCCAGAAACACCGAGCCCATCGGCGGCGGCGAGCCGGTGCCCGAGGACACCCGGACCGCGGCGCCGCCCGCCCCGGACACCGACACCGGTCCCGCGCCGGACAGTCCGGCGCCGGCCGATCCGGCACCGCCCCCGGCGAGCACGCCCGCGAGGACACCCGCCCCCTCGGTGACCGTCTCACCGAGCCCGCCGGCGAGCCCGTCGCGGAGCGTCTCCCCGGCCCCGTCCGCGACGAGCGCTCCGGCGGTGGCCGCTCCCGGACCGAAGGTGGTGGACGCGGCGCCCGCCGCCGACGCCGAGCACGACGCGGGCTCCCATCTGCCCGCCGTCGCGACCGGTGCGCTGGTCCTGCTCATCGGCGGCGGCGCCTGGTACGCGGCCCGGCGCCGCCGCACGGAGTAGCCCCGTGCCCCTCACCGCCACGACAGCGGGCAGGCCGCCCGCGTCCGGCCTCGCGCCGGACGCGGGCGGCCGCCGTCTGCCCCGCACGCTCCACCCCGTCGCCTGGTGGATCTGGGCCCTGGCCCTCGCCACCGCCGTGAGCCGTACGAACAATCCGCTGCTGCTCTTCCTGGTTCTCGCGGTCCTCGGTTACGTCATCACCGTGCGCCGCACCGAGGCCCCCTGGGCGCGCGGTTTCAAGTACTACCTCTGGCTGGCCCTCACCGTCGTCGCGATCCGGGTGGTGTTCCGCGCGGTCTTCGCCACCGGGATCACCCCCCGCGACCACTTCGTCTTCGCCCTGCCGCACATCCCGACCCCGGACTGGTACGCGGGCATTCAGCTTGGCGGACCCGTCTCCCTGGAGGCACTGCTCTCCGCCGCCACCGACGGACTCCGGCTGGCCTGCATGCTCTGCTGCATCGGCGCCGCGAACACCCTCGCCAATCCCAAACGGGCGCTGCGGATCCTCCCCGGGGCGCTGTACGAACTCGGCGTCGCCGTCACCGTCTCCATCAGCGTGGCGCCCCAGCTGGTCCAGAGCGTGCAGCGGGTCCACCGGGCACGGCGCCTGCGCGCCGGGCGCGCCAAGGGGCTGCGCGCCCTGCGGGGCGTCATCGTCCCGGTTCTGGAGGACGCGCTGGAACGCTCCCTGCGGCTGGCCGCGGCCATGGATTCCCGCGGCTACGGCCGGGCCGGGACCGCCACCCCCCGTTCGCGCCGGACCACCGGCGCCCTGATGCTGCTCGGCATGTGCGGTCTGTGCGCAGGCGCGTACGGACTGCTCGACGCCACCGCTCCCGCCCTGCTCGGCTTTCCCGCGCTCGCGGCCGGCACGCTGCTGTGCGTGGCGGGACTCCGCATCGGCGGGCGCCGGGTCACCCGCACCACCTACCGGCCCGACCCCTGGCGGGCCGCGGAATGGGCCGTCGCCGGCTGCGGGGTCGTCTCCGCCGCGGTTCTCTTCGGCAACGCGGGATTCAACGCCGCCGAGCTCAACCCGTCCTTCCACCCCCTCGGCTGGCCCACTCTGCCGCTGATCCCGGCGGCGGCGATCCTGCTGGCGGGGGCAGCCGGATTCCTGGCCCCGCCACCGGGCCGGCCGGTCCGGCCGGCTCTTCCCGCCCAGCGCACCGAGGAACACACGTGATCGTCTTCGACCAGGTCGCCGTCCGGTACGAGGACACGGCCGAGCCCGTTCTGCGGGATGTGAACCTGACGGTGGAGGAGGGCGAACTCTGCCTCGTCGTCGGTCACACCGGCGCCGGCAAGTCGACCCTCCTCGGCGCCGTCAACGGCCTCGTGCCCCACTTCACCGGCGGCACCCTCCACGGGCGGGTGACCGTGGACGGCCGGAACACCGCCGACCGTCCCCCGCGCGAGCTCGCCGACGTCGTGGGCGTCGTCGGCCAGGATCCCCTGGACGGTTTCGTCACCGACACCGTCGAGGAGGAGCTCGCCTATGTCATGGAACAGCTGGCCGTGCCCCCGGCCACCATGCGCAAGCGGGTCGAGGAGACCCTTGATCTGCTGGGCCTCGCCGATCTGCGCCACCGGGCTCTCCACGAGCTCTCGGGCGGGCAGCAGCAGCGCGTCGCCATCGGCTCCGTCCTCACCGCCCATCCCCGTGTCCTGGTGCTGGACGAGCCCACCTCCGCCCTGGACCCGACCGCCGCGGAGGAGGTCCTCGCCGCCGTCACCCGCCTCGTCCACGATCTCGGCGTCACGGTTCTGCTCGCCGAACACCGGCTGGAGCGCGTCGTGCAGTACGCCGACCGCGTGATCCATCTCCCGGGCGACGGCCGCGTCGTGTCCGGCCCGCCCGCCGAGATCTTCCGTACGTCTTCGATCGCACCGCCCATCGTCGAACTGGGCCGTGCCGCCGGCTGGTCACCGCTCCCGCTCTCCGTCCGCGACGCCCGCCGGGCCGCGGCCCCGCTGCGCAGCCGGCTGGCCGGGGTCACTCCCCCTCCGGCGCGGCCCGCGCCCGGCGCGGACGGGCGGCGCGTGCTCACCGCGCGCGGCATCACCGTCGCCTACCAGGGCGTGCCGGCCGTCAGGGAGGTGGACCTCGATCTGCGCGGCGGGGAGATCACCGCCCTGATGGGCCGCAACGGCTCCGGCAAGTCCTCCCTGCTCTGGGCCCTCCAGGGGTCCGGGCCCCGCAAGGCGGGATCCGTCGCCGTGCACCAGCCCGGCGATCCGGCGACACTCGACCCCCGGAAGCTCCCGGCGGCGCGGGCGCGGCGGCTCGTCGGGCTGGTGCCGCAGACGCCCACCGATCTGCTCTACCTGGAGAGCGTGAAACAGGAACTCGACCAGGCGGACTCGGAGTCCGCGGTGGTGGCCGGCGGAGTCCCGGCCCGCACCATCCTGGACCGGCTCGCACCGGGCATCCCCGGCACCACCCACCCCCGCGACCTGTCCGAGGGCCAGAAGCTCGCCCTCGTCCTGGCGATCCAGCTCGCCGCCGCGCCCCGGGTGGTGCTTCTCGACGAACCCACGCGCGGTCTCGACTACCGGGCCAAGGGCGAGCTGATCGGCATCGTGGACGCTCTCGCCGCCGAGGGGAGGTCCGTCGTCGTCTCCACCCACGACGTGGAGTTCGCCGCCCGTGCCGCCGACCGGGTCGTGGTCATGGCGGAGGGGGACATCGTGGCCGACGGTCCCACGGCCGAGGTCATCGTCGCCTCCCCGGTCTTCGCCCCGCAGACCGCGAAGATCCTCTCCCCGCTGCCCTTCCTCACGGTGAACCAGCTGGCCGCCGTGGTCGAAGCCGGCGGAACGGACCCGGAGTCGTGAGCGGGACCGGCGCGGCGATCCGTATCCGTGCCCGGGCCGGGATCGTCATCGCCATGGCGGCCTTCCTCGGCGTCGTCGCGTTCTTCTGGCCGTTTCTGGTGGCTCCGGGCACGTTCGGCTCGAACTACGCCCCGCCGCTGATCTTCGGTGTGCTGCTGGTGGTCGTGCTCTGCGTGGTGATCTCCGAGATCGCCGAGGGGGGCATCGATGCGAAGGCCCTCGCCATGCTGGGTGTTCTCTCGGCGGTCAACGCCGCGATCCGCCCCCTCGGCGCGGGCACCGCCGGCATCGAGACGGTGTTCTTCATCCTGGTCCTGGCCGGCCGGGTGTTCGGACCCGGCTTCGGCTTCACCCTCGGCTGTACGTCGCTCTTCGCCTCCGCCCTCATCACGGGCGGGGTCGGGCCCTGGATGCCGTACCAGATGTTCGGCTGCGCCTTCGTCGGCATGCTCGCGGGCTTTCTGCCGAAGGCCGCGGGGCGCCGGGAGATCGCCCTGCTCGCGGTGTACGGCTCGCTCTCCGGCTATCTCTTCGGATTCCTGCTGAATCTCTCCTTCTGGCCGTTCTCGCTCGACCCGAACAGCTCCATCGCCTACCTTCCGGGGCTGCCGTTCACCGAGCAGTTCCAGCGCTACATCGCCTTCGACCTGGCGACCTCACTGGGCTGGGACACCGGCCGCGCCGTCACCAACTTCATCTGCATCACCCTGGCCGGCCCGGCGGTCCTCACCGTCTTCCGCCGCGCCGCCCGCCGGGCCCGCTTCCAGGCCCCGGTCCACTTCGGCCCCGGCACGCTCCCCGGGGACGACTCCGCGCCCCGGGGAGAGGCGCGCTGAGGCGGCCCGGTGCGCCGGGGCGGCCGGGGCGATGGCCGCGACCGCCCCGCCGGCCCGGGAGGCTCCACCGGGCGGCGGGCGTGGCGTCGTCCCGCTCACCGGACCGGGCGGCCGATCCGCCCGGGTCTCCCGGCGGCACCGCCGCCGGGAGACCCGGGATCCGGACAACCCGGCACCGGTGTCAGAGACCGAACTCCTGCGGGGAGACGCCGAGCGCCGCGCACACCTCGCGCAGTACCTGCTCCTCGGCCGGGGAGATGTAGCCGTCCGCTCCGGCGACGACGAAGCCGGTCTGGACGACCGCCCTGGCCTCCGCCGGCTTCTTCGCAGCCTTGGCGATCTCCTGCATGACCTCGGTCCTGCCCTGCTGGAAATTGAACGCGAGCTGGTCGACGTGCTTGTTGAAGCGCTGCCGCAGCTGCTCCGGCGGGAAGTTCTGCAGGACGTCGTTCTGCAGGATGAGCGATTCGACGTGCTGCCGCTCGGCGGGGTCGACGGATCCGTCGGCCGCCGCGACCAGGGCGCACACCGCCATGCTGGCGTCCCGGTAGGCGCCGCTCTTCAGCTCCGTCTTGAGCGAGCCGAGCTGGGACTTGAGCAGGCCCACGAGCTGGGCCTTCGGTCCACCGCCCGCGGTGCCCGAACCCGGGTGCGGGCGGCCGTGGCCGCCGGGGCTCCGCGCTCCCTGTGACTGCTGCTGCAGACCCTTCGCCTGGTCCTTGATCCGGTCCCACATCGCCATTCGTGCCACCTCGGCTACCCGTTCACCTGTCCGCGTGCGTACCGACGCGTTCCTGGTGTGAACGCCTGCCCGCTCCCCGAAGTTCCATGACCGGCGGAGCCGGGCCGGCCCGGCTCCGCCCCGGTCCCGGTCAGGCCCCGGATCGCGACAGATACTCCTGCCGCAGGGCGTTGAGGGTGTCGGCGGCCTCCGGGAGGCCGGCCTTGCGGCAGCGTGCCGCCGCCGTGGTCAGCCGGGCGACGGCCTCGTCGTACCGGCCGAGGCCGTTCGCCTCGATCAGGGCGGCCATCCGGACGGCCTCGGCGCGCGGCGCCTCGCCCGCCTCACCGCCCCGCGCGTGGGCGACGACGGCGGCCTCCGCCTCGGCCAGTGCCGCCGGGAAGCGTTCCGCCTCCGCCAGGACCCGGGCGCGGCGGTAGTGGACCGTGCCCTGCTCGTACCAGACGGCGAAGTCCTCCGCGCCGTCCGGGACCGAGGCCCGGACCTCGTCGGCCCGCGCCAGGTGGGCCAGGGCGGTGTCCAGCCCCTCGGTTTCCCGGGCCGCCATGGTCAGACGCGCGAACTCGCACATCATCTGCGTGATCAGGGCCGGATTCGGTGCGACCTCGTGCGCCGCGACGGCGCGCGCGTACGCCGCGTCCGCCGCCTCCCAGCGGTCGGCCATCGCGAGGGTGACGGCCGCCTCCGCCGCCACCAGGGTCTGGACCGCGCGGTCGTCCTCCCAGGTGCTGACGGTCTCGGCCAGCCGCAGGAACTCCTCGGCCGCGGGCAGGTGTTCCTCCAGCTCCCGCAGGCCGCGCGCGAGATTCAGCCGGGCCTGGGCGAGGAGACGCTCGTCGAGCGGGCCGGCGGCCCCGTCGGACACCACCGACTCCAGGACGGCCACGGCGTCGGCCCCCCGGCCGCCGCGCGCCAGGACATCGGCGAGCTGGAGCCGCGCGTCGGCGGCTTCGTGGTGGGCCTCGTCGCGGTCGAACCGCGCGGCGGCCTCGGCGAGATGGCGCACCGCGCCGGCGGAGTCCCCGGTGTGCGCGGCGGCGTGCCCGAGCAGGGCGTACACCGGGGCGAACATGAACTCCGGGTCGTTGTACCGGACCGCGTCGGAGACGGCCCGGTGCAGCAGCTCGGCCGCCTCCGCCGGCTCGTCCCCGGCCAGCAGCACCCGGGCGAGCAGCACGCGGGGGCGGGACCCTCGCCAGGGCCGTGCGGACGCCTCCACATCCTTCAGGGCCGCGCGCAGCTCCTTCTCGGCGCGTCCGGCGTCGCCCCTTCGGGCGGCCAGGTCCGCGACCAGCTCGCGGGCGTTGGAGACCTGGTGGGGGACGGAGAGCCGGCCCGCCTCGGTCCGCAGCGCGAGGACGCACTCCTCGAACCACTCCGTCGCGGGGCCGGACGGCTCGGCCGGCCGCAGGGCCTCGTGGTAGGCGGCGAGGGCACGGCAGTACAGCACGGCGAGATACTCCCGTATCCGCGCCTCCCCCACCGGGGCCCCGGCCAGGCCCTCGCCCTCGGCGGGGTTCCCGCCCGTGAACGGGGCCCGCTCCTTGAGGTGTTCCGCCTCGGTCAGGATCTGGTCGAGACCGGTGCGGATCGCCTCCGGGGAGGGGCGCTCCCCGGCGTCCGTGCCGTCGCCGTGGTCGTCTGCCGTCCAGGCGAGTGCGCAGGCGCGTGCCGAGAGGGCATGCCACTCCATCCCGAGCCCCGCGAACAGCTCGGCGGCCCGGTTCAGCTCGGCCGCGCTCTCCGCCCCGCGGCACTCCCGGGCGAGCAGATGGGCGCGCTGCTCGGCGAGCTCCGCGTGCAGCAGATCCTCGGGACCGGGCAGGCCGTCGTGCGGAAGGGCGCCGCCGGCCACGCGTTCGGCGACCCGGGCCCAGATCCCGGCGGCGCCGGGATGCCCGGTGAACTCCACCCGCCGTGCCTCGCGCACCAGGTCGGCGAAGTCCACGGGAAGGCCGGGCCCGGTGGCCGCCGGGGCGGCCGGGACCGGGACCGCGCGGGTGACGGAGGTCCGCAGTCCGAGCGGCAGCGGCTCGTCGGCGAGCGGGCGCCGCGCGAGGCGCGCCCGGCGGAGATCGCCGATCGCGGTGGTGCCGTTGCGCGTGTCGAAGGCGCTGGCGAGCCGGTCCGCGTCGGCGCGGACCCGGGCGAGGAGTTCGCCCGCGGTCCAGTTCCGGCCGGGCGGGCCGGCGACGGCGGTGCCGGTGTGTCCGTCCCGGGCGAGAGCGGCGAGGAGCACCTCGGCACCGGTGAGGAAGTGCAGGTGGGCCAGGGGCGCGCCGGTCGCCTCGAAGAGCGGCCGGTTCTCCGCCAGGATCTCCAGCCCGCGGCCCTCATTGCGGGAGAGGGCGCAGAATTCGAGATGCAGGCCGACCTCCTCCTGCATTCCGGTCTTGCCGCGCACCCGCCGGTAGCCGGTGAGGTGGTGGGAGCGGGCCTCGTCCTCGCGGCCGGTCCGCAGCAGCGGCAGCAGGGCGCACGCCTGGCTCATCTGCGGTTCCTCGGTGCACTCCATGGTCCCGTCGAGAACCGGCCGCCAGCTCAGCAGGGCTCCGGCGTCGTCGCCCGCCGCCATCCGGTGCAGGGCGAGATACCGGGTCTCGCATGCCCGGCAGTCGCTCAGCTCGGTGCGGGGCCGGGTGGCCCAGAGGTCGTGGGCGTCGTCGGCGTCCGTGCCGGTGTGGGCCGCGACCTGATAGCGCATCGCCGCCACCGGCTGCATGCCCTGGCCGGCCTTCTCGTAGAAGGCGCGCATCCGGTCGATCCAGCCGTGGACGGTGGCCAGTGGCACCTCCGGCACCTGGAGCAGGGACATCGCCACCCATTTGAAGCGCCAGTGGACCTGATGGGCCTCCCACTCGCTGAAGGCCCCGGGGGCGGTCTCCCAGAGTCTGAGCACCCGGGCGAAGACCACCGGCGACTTGCGGTGCTCGCCGGTGAACTCGTACGCGGCCATCAGCTCCAGCAGGGCCGTGACGAGGACATCGGGCTCGTCGAAGGGCTCGGCCGCCTCGACGAGCTCCTCGGCGGTGATGGTGCGCGGGAGTCCGTGGGGGCGGTCGTCGTTCTCGCGCAGCGCCTCGATCACGGCCTCGGGGGTGTCCAGCATCTACAGTTCCTTCCGGGGCTCGGAGCCGGGTGCCGCCGTGCCGGGGTGGTGCATGGCGTGGGTGAGCAGGCCGATGAAGGCCCGGTTGAGCAGGGCGCTCTCGCTCGCCCGGAGCGGGCGGCGGCTGAGCAGCAGGGCCTGGCCGTAGAGGGCCTCGGCGGTGGTGACGGCGAGTCCGCGCTCGGTGATCGTGATCGCCTGGCGGACCAGCGGGTTGAGGTGGTTGAGGACGAGCTGGGCGCGCGGGGTCTCATGGCGCAGCGACCCGAGGATGTCGGCCCACAGGCCGTCGCTGTCGGCGGCCAGACCGGACCGGGTCCGCTCGTGGCGTGCCTCCCGGTTGTCCAGCAGCAGTACGGGGGCGGTGAGCGGCTGGAAGTCGCGCAGGACGACATCGCAGTCGTGGGCGCCGATCGTCTCCCGGGCGACCGCGAGGAAGCCGGCCGCGCGCAGCTCGGCGGTCGGGTCCACGGCGTCGAGATGGGCGGTGACGGTGGCCGGGTCGAGGTCGATGACGGTGGTGCCGGGGCGGATCTCGGGCAGCCGGTGCACCAGGTCGCGATCGTAGGTGTAGCCGCCGTTGACGACGCCCAGTCCGGCGGCCGAGGCGATGGGGGCGACCTGGCGGAACTCCTCGACGCTGCGGGTGACCAGCAGGGTCTGGTGTGTTCTGGCGAACTCCTCCAGCGTGACATTGCCGTCGGTGGTCTCGAAGGGCAGCCAGGGCAGTACGACGCGCAGCAGCTCGTCGTCGTGGCGGGCGAGCGCCTTGACCGCGAGATGGTGGGTGTCGATGAAGCGGTGCAGCAGGGCGGGGTCGCTCGCGGCGAGTGCGGTGAGCCAGTCGCGGATCCGGTCGCCGAGGGCGTCGCGTACGGCGGAGAGGGTGCCGTCCTCGTACAGCGCCTCCCGGGACGCGGTCGGCCGCAGGCTGGTGGTGTCGACCACACAGCGCACGAAGAACGCCCACTCGGGGAGCAGTTCGGGGGCCTTGTCAGTGAGCAGCATGCCCTTGAGGTGCACCCGGTGCCCGGCGCGCTGTGCCGGGCTCACGGCGGTGGGAAGGACATAGGCGACGCCGCGCAGCCCGGCCGCCGGGAGGTCGAGGTCGATGGTGTCGAGCGGGGTGAAGCCGAAGAGTTCGCGGCAGTACGCGGTGAGCGCCTCCCGGCGGGCCAGCGGGGAGCGGTGGGTCAGCTCCCACGGGGGCGCCTCGTTGACCCGCCGGCTCTCGCCACCCGGTCCGGTGACGGTGATCTCGTGCCGCAGCAGGCCGCCGTAGTGCCGGGCCAGGGAGACGACCCGGTCCGGGCTCGTCCACTCGGCGTTGTCGGCGCGCGGGGTGAGCCGGACGGTGGTGCCGGGCTCGGGTACGGCCGAGGCGGGCAGGGTGCGGATGGTGTACCGGCCGTCGCTGTGGCCGCGCCACTCGACGGCGGGTGCCGCCGGGTCGGCCGCGGACCTGCTGAGGACGGTGATCTCGTCGGCCACGACGAAGCAGGCGAGCAGGCCGATGCCGAACTGGCCGATGAAGTCGCCGCGGGCGGCGTCGAGACCCGCGCCGTCCAGGGCGCCCTCGGCGGTGCGCTTGGAGCTGCGCCCGATGGTGGCGAGGAAGCGGTGGACATCGGCCTCGGTCAGCCCGATGCCGTTGTCGGTGACGGTGAGGGTGTCGCCGGTGCGCACCGTGATGGTGCCGGGCGCGCCGGGTGCCAGTGCCTGCCGGGCGGTGATGGCGTCCGCGGCGTTCTGGAGCAGTTCGCGCAGATAGACGCGGGGGCTGGAGTAGAGGTGGTGGGAGAGCAGGTCGACCAGGCCGCGCAGGTCGACCTGGAAGGTGTGAGCGGTCTCGGGGTTGGACACCTGGCGAAGTCTTTCCGTGGGCGCGCCGGCGGCGCGGGCGGGCGGGGGTGCGGAGTACGGAGGAGGCGCGGCGGGGGGGGGGCGCGGCCGGCGGGCGCCGGGCCGTGGGCCCGGGCGCCGCGTCAGTTCCGGCGGCCGGCCGCCGAGCGCTGCTTCCGATAGGCCGCGACGGGGGCCTCGTGGTCCAGGTAAGTCCAGGGGGACTCGGTGACCCGGCCCTCGGTGGCCTCGAAGCACTCCCGTGCGGAGGCGGTGTCCCCGGCCAGGGAGAAGGCCATGGCGAAGGAGTTGAGGACCTGGAGCCACAGGCCCTCGCGGACGAAGTCCGGGTGCCGGTAGGAGTGGTCGGCGGCCTCCCGCAGCGAGAGTCTCACCTCGGAGCGGCGCATGTACGCGGCGTCCGGTCCCGCGTCGAGGGAGAGCCACTGCTCGATGTGCGCGTGCGCGACGAGCTCGCCCAGCGGTGTGCCGCCCGGAGCGGCGAAGGCGGACTCCCGCGCGAAGGCGTGCATCTCCTCGTGCGATCCGCCCCATTTGGCACAGATCTGCTGCAACTGCTGGTGGTGCGCTCCCCTGTGGTGCGGGGCGCGCCGGACGACCGCCTCGAACCGGCGCCGTGCCACGGCCTGGCCGACCTGGAGACCGCGGCCGGTGACCTGGAGTCCGTACCAGGGTGAAATCCATCGCGGTTCGCGCTCGGCCGCCTCGTACAGCCACTGCTCGGCGAGCCGCAGGCGGGCGTGGAAGAGGTCGAACTGTTCACGTGAGACATGCTGGGCGCCGGCGCTGGTGCGGGCCTCCCAGCCCCAGCTGATGTGGCGGATGCCCGCCACGAGCCGGGGCAGTGCCGCTTCGGGTTCCGCTTCGAGGATCCCGGGGATCCACTTCTCCACTCCGGCGGTGTCGGCGACCGCCCAGAGCAGCGCGATCCGACCCTCGCTCTCGGGGCGCGCTTCGAGCACCTCCCGCACGGTCGTCCAGTCGGCCGCGGCGGCGGCCTCCTTCAGGCGCCGGATGTCCGGATCGGAGTCCTTGTGCATCCGCGCGACGGGCCGGCCCGTCACTTTCCCCAGCGTGAGCCCCCACTCCCGGAGCAACGCCATGTCCCACCCCTTGCTGTGTCCGAACGGGAGGGGCGGTGATCACTCCCCCCGTGGGAACAGTGAGTATCACGCGGGATCGAAAATCGCACATTTGATTTAGTTGAGTGGATCGCGCCGATGTCACCCCATCCGGCCCCCGGCTTCACCGGCGGCGCCGGACGGACGCGGCGGTCCGTCCGGCCTGTCGGCGTTCACCCCACGTCGACGCCGTGGGCCCGGGCCAGGGCGTCGAGCCCCTCCGCCCAGCCCTGGCCGATGGCGCGCAGTTTCCACACGGGCCGGCCGTCCCGGCTGTGCCGGTAGAGCTCGGCGACGACCATGGCGCGCACATCGGGATCGCCCGGCGGCTGGAACGCCCAGCCGGCTCCGGTGCCGCACTCCATGCGCAGCGCGGCCCGGGTGAGAGCGCCGCAGGTGAGGCCCGAGTCGACGTTCATGTTGACGGCCACGGCGATCCGCCGGACCCGCGCGGGCAGGGCGGCGAGCTGGACGGACGCGCTCTCGGCCGTGTCCGGACCCTCCGGGTGGCGGCCCAGCAGCCGGACCGCGCCGGCCGCCGCCGAGGGCTGGTTGTAGAAGACGAAGTCCTCGTCGCCCGCGACCCGTCCCTCGCCATCGGTCAGAAAGAGGGTCAGATCGGCGTCGGCGCCGCCGAACGCGAAGGTGATCAGCAGCCCCTGCCACGCCTCCTCGGGAAGCGTCAGGGTCTGCCCGGGTACCAGGGACACGGGGGTCCGGCGCTCCATGACCACCGTGGCGGCCGTCGGTGAGGCGATGACGCGCTCCCGCCACTGCGCGAAGGGCATGATCCAGTACGGGTCGGCGGTACGCTCGCGCTCGCTGTCCGGGGCGCCGTCGCGCAGCCCGATGTTGAGACCGGCCAGGGTGGAGCCGCCGGAGTCCGGCTCGTCCCGGACGTGGTCGAGCAGATCCCGGAGGCCGGGCAGCCGGCGGGTGTTGAGGGGTTTGACCGTGCTGGAGATGTTGCCGGCGGCGGTCCTGCGGACCGAGCAGAGCACATCCTCGCCGATGTCCAGGAACCGCAGCGCGTCGTCGGGGCCGTGCCAGGTGGTGTTCTCGACGGCCCGGCGGGTCCAGCGTCCGTACGCGACGACACCGAGCCGGCGGGTCTCGGGCATCCGGGTCAGTACGGCCAGATTGACGGCGGTGATGCCCGGGGCGGTCGCGAAGCCCTCCTTGAGGGTGGCGATGACATGGGACCCCATGACGGTGAGCCACCACTCGGTGAGCTCGCGCTTGTTGAGGTCCTTCAGCGCCGGGCGGCCGTCCGGGGTGAGCGCGGGGGCCTGCGCGGGAAGGGAGTCGATGTCCGGCTGGCGCATCACCACGGACATCACCGAGCCCTCCACCCCGACGGCGCACCCTGCGGCCGGGTTGTCGGCGAACGCGGCGTTCACCGCGTCGCAGACGGTCTCCTCGTCATTGCCGGTCAGCGCCTGCCACCACTGCCCGGCTTCCGACATCAGCTCCTCGCGCGCACCGCTCAGCCGGGCCCGCTGGTCGGCGAGATAGGCGGGCGCGTCCTCCTCCGCCCGTTCCTTGGCCGCCGCCCGCTCGGTGCGGCTGAACATCCCGATGCCGCGCAGATGGAACGCCAGGGCCTCGGCCCGCGCCCACTCCGGCCCGAGCTCCGGCGGCCCGGGCACCAGCGGCGGGCGGGCCGGCGGGAAGGTCTGTACGTGGACATGGGTCATCCGCTGCCGCAGCTGCTGGAGCTCGACGATCGCCGCCTCCCGCTGTGCGTCGCGCTCCGCGCGCTCGGCCTCCCGCCGCGCCCTGTCCAGATCCCCGGCGGACGGCGCCACGGCGCGGACCGGGGGCGTGCGCCGGGTGGTGGTGGCCGGGCGCGCGGCTGCCGGAGGCGCGGCGGGGCGCGCGGGGGGCGGCGCCGGCGCCGCCCGGAAGGGCCCCGCGGCGGGCCGGGGGAACCCGCTCCCCGCCCCGGCCCGGGCCACCCGCGATCCCACGGACACCCGCACCCCGCGGGCCGACACCCGCACACTCATTCCCGGCACACCGACACGAAATCCGAACCCCATGGTGGCCTCCCTCCCTGGCGGGAGTCTGTCACCACCCGGGCCCGGAGCGGAAAACCCGGACCGCCGGAGCCTTCGGGGCGGCGCCGGCACACCCGGCTTTGCCCTCGCCTGACACGGGGCCGAGCCTTCCCCGAGACTCCGCGCATCGCCTGACACGGCGTGACAGAGATTTGCCACCCCGCCGGTTGAACCCGCCGGCCGCGGCGAAGAAGAATATTCACCACATCCGATCAATTGCACGAAATGCCGTTCCCGTCGGGCGGACGACGGCCGGCCGTGCCGCTGTCCGGCGCCATGAGCTCCCGAGCCGGACCCGCCCGCGGTTCCGGATCACGGGCGCCCGCCGTGCACCCGCCCGCCGGGGTGATCCGGCGTCACTCAGGAACCGTCCGAGGAGAGGTTCATGGACGCTGCCGTGAACATCGCGGGTGCCGGGCCCGCCGGGCCGATCCCGGAGCGGCCCGCCGAAGGCTCTCCGCAGGCCGCCGGGGCGGTGCCGCACTCCGTCACCGGGCCCGGCCGGCGCGGTGGATCGCCGATCCGGGGCCGCGGAGTGCTCCCGCTCACCGGCTCCGCCGAGGCCGGCGCATGCGCGGACCGGCGGCCGTGCCGACCGGCCACCACGATCCCCCGATGGCCCCGGAGCACCGGTTCCGCGCTCCCGGCACCGGTCCGCGCTCCCTGCCGGGTGCGGCACTGCGCCGCACCCGGGCCGTACGCACCCCCCTTCGGATCCGCCCCCGGCCGCCCCAACCCCTGGAAGAGAGAAGTGACATGGACAGCAAGCTGATCGTGGCCCGTATGAACGTTCTGTCCAGCATCATCGTGGCCAAGACCTTCGCCGAGTTCGACGCGACCGAACTGCCGGGGCGCACGGCCACCTCGCGCCGTCAGCTCTTCGCCTACCACGGCCTGTATCTGCACCTCCAGGACTTCGGCACCGGGGACGGCGGCGCGGTGATCGAGGCGGGCGAGGGCGACCCGGGGTTCGCCGGGATCAGTGAGGATCTCCGGCCGCACATCGCCGCGTACAACCCGGCGGCCCGGCTGTCCTCCGCCGACTCGGTGGCCACCTGCTTCTACGACTGGACCGCGTCGTCCTGACAGACCGGCAGGACGGGTACCGGCCGCGGACACGACCGCCGCACGAGCGGCCGGTACCACCCTTTCCCCGGGCCGCGCTCCGCCGGCCCCGAACCGCCCCGCCCCACCCCGAACCGTCCCGGAAGGACAGTCACCCCATGACCAAGGAAGTCGAGCACGAGATCACCGTGGCCGCCCCCGCCCGCGAGGTGTACCGCCTCATCGCCGAGGTGGAGAACTGGCCGCTGATCTTCCCGCCCACCGTGTACGTCGACCATGTCGAGCGGGGCACGAACGAGGAGCGCATACGGATCTGGGCGACGGCCAACGAGACCGTCAAGAACTGGACCTCGCGCCGCACCCTGGACCCGGAGGCCCTGCGCATCACCTTCCGCCAGGAGGTCTCGGCACCGCCGGTCGCGGCCATGGGCGGCACCTGGATCATCGAGCCCGTGAGCGAGCGGGAGTCCCGGATCCGGCTGCTGCACGACTACCGGGCCATCGACGACGACCCCGAGGGGCTGCGGTGGATCGACGAGGCCGTCGACCGCAACTCCCGTTCGGAGCTGGCCGCGCTCAAGGCCAATGTCGAACTGGCCGCCGCCAATGAGGAAGTGACCTTCTCCTTCGAGGACACCGTCGAGATCGACGGCTCGGCGAAGGATGTGTACGACTTCATCAACGAGGCCGACAAGTGGGAGGAGCGGCTGCCGCATGTGGCCGTCGTCCGTCTCGACGAGGTCTCCCCCGGGCTCCAGAGCCTGGAGATGGACACCCGCGCCAAGGACGGCTCCACCCACACCACCAAGTCGTACCGGGTGACCTTCCCGGACCGGAAGATCGCGTACAAGCAGGTCACGCTCCCCGCGCTGATGACCCTGCACACCGGCCGCTGGACCTTCACCGAGAACGGGGCCCGGGTCACCGCCACCTCGCAGCACACGGTCGTGCTCAACACCGCGAACATCACGCGGGTGCTGGGTGCGGACGCGACGGTCGCGCAGGCGCGGGAGTACGTCCGCACCGCGCTGTCCACCAACAGCAGCGCCACCCTCGCGCACGCCAAGAAGTTCGCCGAGTCCCGCGCCGCGCGGAACTGACGGTCCGGACGGCCGCCGGCCGCACCCGGGAGGGCCGCGGCCGGCGGCGGGGCGGCCGGCCCGGCGCTCGCGGGCGCGCCGCGTCCCGGCGGGGCGGAGACGGTGGTCCCGGAGCTGCCGCCGGCTCCGCCCGGTGGTGGCTGGTTCCCATGGGCCGGCGCCGTCCGAAAAAGATCGGCGGACACGTCACCGACCGGGAATTGACGCTTTCTTGAAGTTCTCGCCGCGATTTGCAGTTCTTCACAGAGACCTGAAAGAGATCCACTTGAATTCCGCGCGCCACTGGAAGAATCTGGTGACGGCTTCAACCAATGCGCTTCTGGCGCGACTTGCCGATATGAGGCCAGGGAAAGAAATGTCCGTCATGGAGCGGGCGGACCGTGCTCACCAGCACGGTGTCCGCCCTCTCCGGTGACGTGCGCGGGGGAGACGAGTATCCCGGCGGGAGGCACCGAACCACCGGGCCCACCGGCCGGCGGCACGGCCCGACGAAGAGCACGGACCGGACGGACCGCGTACCCGACGCGGCGGCAATCGGGTATCCGGAATCGCTTGAAACACCACGGCAGAGAATTGCCGGCTGCACGGGGGATCGCATGTCGCGACCACGTGTGCGCATCACCACAGGGAAAGGTTCACCATGCCCGAGAATCCACTCAAGCTGGCCATCGTCATCGGCAGCGTACGAGGCGGCCGATTCGGCCCCACCGTGGCGAACTGGTTCGCCGAGCAGGCGAAGAAGCACGGTGATTACACGGTCGATCTGATCGACCTGGCGGACTTCCCGCTGCCGGTCGAGATGCCCGCGTACGGCGAGGAGCCCCCGGCCGAGGTCACCTCGGTCCAGGAACGGCTCTCCGCGAGGCTCCATGACGCGGACGCCTTCGCCGTGGTCACCCCGGAGTACAACCACACCGTGCCGGGATCGCTGAAGAACGCGATCGACTGGTTCATGGAGGAGTGGATCACCAAGCCGGTGGCCCTGGTCTCCTACGGCGGCATGGGCGGCGGTCTGCGCGCCGCGGAGCATCTGCGCCAGATCTTCGCCGAGGTGCACGCCACCACGGTGCGCGACATGCTCAGCTTCCACAACGCCTGGACCGCGTTCGAGAAGGACGGCGTCGCGGTGAGCCCGGAGGGCAGCGAGGCCGCCGCCAAGAATCTGCTCGACCAGCTCAGCTGGTGGGCCGAGGCGCTGCGCGAGGCCCGCGCGGCACGGCCGTACCAGCCCTGACCGGCCCATCGGCCCCGGCGGGCGGCCCCGGATCCCCGGTGGCGCCCGCCGGGGCCGTTCCGCGCCGGGGGACGCCCGGCGCGGAGGACCGGACCGGCGGGGCACCGGCTCTGCCGGGTACGGGGCGGTGCGCGCGCCGTACCCGGGCCGGCGGGGGGCTCGTACCCGGCCGCGGATCCGATGTGCGGTGCGCGACCGCCCCCGGCCGGTCAGCAGATCCTCGGGAGCTGCTCGCCGATCGGCAGGTCGACCACCCGGGTACCCCCGAGTCCGGTGCGGGCCACCACCATGCCGGGGTGGCTCTCCACCGCCTCGCCGATGACCGCCGCGCGGGCGCCCAGCGGGTGCGCGCGCATCGCGTCCAGGACCGCGTCGGCGTGTTCGCGGGGGACGAAGGCGACCAGCTTGCCCTCATTGGCCACATAGAACGGGTCGAGGCCGAGGATGGCGCAGGCGTTGGCCACGGCCGGCGGGACGGGGACATCGTCCTCCCGGATCAGCACTCCGGTGCCGGAGCCCGCCGCGATCTCGTTGAGGGCGGCGGCCAGCCCGCCCCTGGTGGGGTCGCGCAGCACATGGAGTTCGGGGGTGACCGCCAGCATGGTCTCCACGAGACCGCCCAGGGCCGCGCAGTCGCTCTCGATCTCCACCCCGAACTCCAGGCCCTCCCGCACACTCATGACGGCCACTCCGTGCAGGCCGATCTCACCGCTGACGATGACGGCGTCGCCCGGACGGACCCGCTGGGGGCGGAGGTCGACCCCCGGCGGGATGAGGCCGATCCCGGAGGTGTTGATGAAGATGCCGTCCCCGTGGCCCGCCTCGACGACCTTGGTGTCACCCGTCACCACCTCGACACCGGCGGTCCTGGCGGCCTCGCCGAGCGCCCCGGCGGCGCGGGCGACCGCGGCGATCTCGACACCCTCCTCCAGGATGAACCCGCAGGAGAGATAGGCGGCGCGGGCCCCGCTCATCGCGAGGTCGTTGACGGTGCCGTTGACGGCGAGGTCGCCGATGGTGCCGCCGGGGAAGAAGAGGGGCCGCACCACGAAGGTGTCGGTGGAGAAGGCCAGGCGGGCGCCGCCGAGGGTGATCTCTGCGCTGTCGCCGAGGCCGGCGAGGACCGGGCCGCCGTACGCGGGGGCGAAGACGTGCCGGACCAGTTCGGCGGAGAGCGCTCCCCCGCCGCCGTGGCCCATGACCACCCTGGGGTGATCGCGCAGCGGCGCCGGGCAGGTCCACTGCGCCGGGTCCGGGAGTACTCGGCCGGGGGATTCAGGCACCGGGGATCGCCTCCAGGGGTACGGTCCGGGCGGCCGGTCCGGCCGGGATGTCCAGCCGCCGGTAGAGGTGGTAGGCGGCGCAGGCGCCCTCGCTGGAGACCATGGTGGCGCCGAGCGGGGTGCGGGGGGTGCAGACGGTGCCGAAGGCCGGGCACTCGTTCGGCTTCAGCAGCCCCTGGAGCACCTCGCCGCTGCGGCACTCGGCGGGTTCCCGGGTGTCGATGCCGGTGACGGAGAAACGGTGCTCGGCGTCGTACTCCCGGTAGCGGGGGGAGAGCCGCCAGCCGCTGCCGGGGATGACGCCGATACCGCGCCAGGCCCGGTCGGTGACCTCGAAGACATCCTCCAGCATGGCGCGGGCGGCCGGGTTGCCGCCGGGGCGGACGGCGCGCGGATAGGCGTTCTCCACCCGGTGTTCGCCGCGCTCCAGCTGGCGCACGGTGCGGCGGATGCCCTCCAGGATGTCCAGCGGTTCGAATCCGGTGACCACGATCGGCACCCGGTACCGGTCGGCGAGTGCGGGGTACTCGCCGGTGCCCATCACACTGCAGACATGTCCGGCGGCGAGGAACGCCTGGACCCGGCAGCGCGGGGACTCCATGATCGCCTCGATGGCCGGGGGCACCAGGACATGGGAGACCAGCAGGCTGAAGTTGGGAATGCCGAGCCGGTGCGCCTGATGGACCGTCATCGCGTTCGGGGGTGCGGTGGTCTCGAAGCCGATGCCGAAGAACACCACCTCGCGATCGGGGTTCTCGCGGGCGATCCGCAGGGCGTCGAGCGGGGAGTAGACCACCCGGACGTCGCCGCCCTCGCTCCGCACCCGGAAGAGGTCCCGGCCGGTGCCGGGGACCCGGAGCATGTCGCCGAAGGAGCAGAAGACCACTCCGGGCCGGGAGGCGATCTCCAGGGCCTTGTCGATGACTTCGAGCGGGGTGACGCAGACGGGACAGCCGGGGCCGTGGATCAGCTCGACCTCGTCGGGCAGGAGCTGGTCGATGCCGTGCCGGATGATGGTGTGGGTCTGGCCCCCGCAGACCTCCATCAGGGCCCAGGGCCGGGTCACCTCGGCGCGGATGTCGTCGAGCAGCCGGCGGGCGAGCTCCGGGTCGCGGAATTCGTCGGTGTACTTCACCGCGCGGCCTCCTTCGGGTCGCCGTCCGCCGCCGGGCGGCCCGCCTCCCGGGCGGCCTGTTCCCAGGGATCGCCGAACTCCTCCTGGAGCATCCCGAGGGAGGCGAAGAGCTCCAGGGTCCGCCGGGCCGACTCCTCGTCGAGCCGCTGGAGGGCGAACCCGACATGCACGATGGCGTACTCGCCGACCGTCAGATCGGGCAGATACTCCAGGCAGACCTCCTTGACCACGCCGCCGAAGTCGACGGTGGCCATGCGGGTGCCGTCGCGTTCCTCGATCTCCATCACTCTCCCGGGTACCGCCAGGCACATGGGGCTCTTCTCCTCGCTGTGGTGGTGCGTTCCCGGCCGGGCCGGTCGGGGGGTCAGTCGCCGGCGGCCGTCCGCCCGGCGATCATCAGCTGGCCGAGCGCGACTCCGCCGTCGTTGGGCGGGACGCGGTGGTGGCGCAGGACCGTGAAGCCGTCCCCCCGCAGCGCCGCCGCGCAGGCCGAGGAGAGCAGGGTGTTGGCGAAGACCCCGCCGGTCAGGACGACGGTGTCCAGCCCGTGCCGGGCACGCGCCAGAGCGCACATCCGGTGGACGAGATCGGCGGCGCCGAGGTGGAAGCGGGCGGCGACGCGGGCCGCCGGCACACCGGCGCGCACGTCCCGGGCGACGGCCGCGAGGACCGGCCCGGACCCGGCGGTCACCGGGGCGGGTGTCCGCGTGTCCCCTGTCCCCACCGGGCGGGCGAGCGCGAAGCGGTAGCCGGTGCCGGCGGCGGGCGGACCGGCCTCCAGGGCGGCGGCCTCCAGCTCGACGGCGGCCTGTGCCTCGTATCCGGCGAGATGGCAGACGCCCGCCAGGGACGAGACGGCGTCGAAGAGCCGGCCCATGCTGGAGGTGGGGACACAGTGGAGACCGCGGGCCAGCTGGCGGGCGAGCACCCGGCGTTCGTCCGGCGGGCAGGCGGCCGTGCAGGGCAGATCGTCGCCCCAGGAGAGGCCGGCGGCGTAGAGATGGGCCAGTGCCATCCGGTAGGGGCGGCGCACGGCGGTGTCGCCGCCGGGCAGGGGCACCTGGGCGAGATGTCCGAAGCGGAGGAATCCGTCGTAATCCGCGAGCAGGAACTCCCCGCCCCAGACGGTCCCGTCGTCACCGTGGCCCGTGCCGTCGAAGGCGACCCCGATCACCCGCCGGCCGCCGTCCAGGCCGTGTTCGGCCATGGCGGAGGCGATGTGCGCGTGATGGTGCTGGACGCGTACGACCGCTCTGCCGTCCGCATGCCGCTCGGCCCACCGCCCGGAGCGGTAGCCGGGGTGCCGGTCCGCGGCGAGAAGGACGGGGGCGACTCCGGTGATGGACTCCAGCTGCCGTTCGGCGCGGCCGAAGGCTTCCAGGGTGGCGAGGTCGTCCATGTCCCCGATGTGCGCGGAGAGCCAGGCCCGGCGCCCCTCGGCTAGGCAGAACGTGTTCTTCAGGTCTCCTCCGACGGCGAGGGAGGGGCGGACGGGCAGCGGGAGGGCGACCGGGAGCGGGGCGTGGCCGCGGGCGCGGCGCAGAATCACCGGCTCCCCGTCGCACACCCGCACCACCGAGTCGTCGCACGGCACATGGATCGGCCGGTCGTGGGTGAGCCAGGCGTCGGCGAGCGGGGCGAGCCGCTCCAGGGCCTCCGCGTCATCGGTGACGATGGGCTCACCCGCGAGGTTTCCGCTGGTCATCACGAGCAGTCGCGGTCCCGGGGGATCGCCGGGCAGCCCGAGCAGCAGATGGTGGAGCGGGGTGTACGCCAGCATCACACCGAGGTCCGGGCTGCCGGGCGCGACCGCCGGGGAGAGCCCGGGGGCGCCGGCGCGGCGGCGCAGCAGCACGATGGGCCGCACCGGGCCGGTCAGCAGGGCTCGTTCGGCCGGTCCGAGGTGTGCCAGCGGCTCGATGTCGCCGAGGTCGCGGGCCATCAGCGCGAAGGGTTTGGCGCCGCGCCGCTTGCGGCTCCGGAGCAGCGCGGCGGCGTCGGGGTGGGCGGCGTCGCAGGCGAGGTGGTAGCCGCCGATTCCCTTGACGGCGAGGACGGCGCCGGCGGCGAGGAGCCGGCGGGCCCCGGCGACGGGGTCCTCCGGGCCGGCCCCGGTCCCGGGCAGCAGCCGGAGGCGGGGTCCGCAGGCGTGGCAGGCGACCGGCTGGGCGTGGAAGCGGCGGTCGGCGGGGTCGGCGTACTCACGCGCGCACTCGGGGCACATCGGGAAGCGGGCCATGGTGGTGTGGGCCCGGTCGTAGGGCAGGCCGGTGACGATGGTGAAGCGCGGCCCGCAGTGGGTGCAGGTGATGAAGGGGTGGCGGTGGCGCCGGTCGGCGGGGTCGGTCAGTTCGGCGAGACAGTCGGCGCAGGTGGCGGTGTCGGGCGGGACCAGGGTGCGGGCGGGGCCGCCCGGCCGGGAGGCGGCGATGGTGAATCCGGTGCCGCCGGTGGCGGGGAGTTCGTGGTGGTCGACGGATTCGACGAGGGCGAGCGGGGGTGCCTGCGTGGTGATCCGGTCGCAGAACAGGGCCACGGCGGCGGGGTTGCCCTCGATCTCCGCGACCACGCCCTCACCGGTGTTGGTCACCTGGCCGGCCAGATCGAGCGCGCGGGCGAGGGTGTGGAGGAAGGGGCGGAATCCGACGCCCTGGACGACGCCCCGGACGGTGACCCTGCGGCGCTGCACCGGCCGGGCCGCGGCGTCGCACGGCCCCGCCGGCGGGGTGCTCACGGCCGGTGCGGCGCCGCGCCGCCGTGGCCGGGGCCGGGTGTGGCGATGAGGGTACGGGGGTGGTCGTGACCGTGCGGGTGCTCGTGGTCGTGGTCGCCGGTGCCATGGTGGTGAGCGTCGTCCCCGTGGGTGTGTGCGTGATCGTGGTCGCCCGCGCCGTGAACGTGTACGTGGTCGCCGTGGTCGTGGCCGGTGTGGCGGTGGTGCGCCGCCATCACCGGGATGTGCGGTGCCGCGCCCGCCGCCGCGGCCAGCGCCCGGTCGAGCAGCGCGCCCACCCCCTCTCCCCCGCGCGCCGAGGTCAGGACGATCTCCACCCCGGGGTTGACCTGCTCCACATGGGCGCGGAACGCCTCCTCGTCGAAGCCGACCGCCGCCGCGATGTCGGTCTTGGTGACCACCACCAGCTGGGCCAGGCCGAAGGCGGTGGGGTACTTCAGCGGCTTGTCCTCGCCCTCGGTCACGGAGGCGAGCACCACCCGCAGGTCCTCGCCGAGGTCGTAGGAGGCCGGACAGACCAGATTCCCGACGTTCTCCACGAAGAGCAGCCGGGTCCCCTCGGGCGGCCAGCCCTCCAGATGGCGGCCGAGCATGCCGGCCTCCAGATGACAGAGCCCGTCGGTGAGCACCTGTTTGACCGGCACTCCGGAGCGGGCCAGGCGCACCGCGTCGTTCTCCGTGGCGAGATCGGCGGTCAGGGCGGCGGTCGCCACACCCCGCTCCCGCGCCAGCAGCAACTCCCGTTCGAGCAGAGCGGTCTTGCCGCTCCCCGGGCTGGAGAGCAGATTGACCACCGTGGTGCCGCGGGCGGCCAGCAGGGCACGGAGCTCGCGGGCGGCGTCGTCGTTCTTGGCGAGTACCGCTTGTTGCAGGTCCACGACACGGCACATGGTTCAGCCCTCCTGGGGGACGGGTTCGGGGGTGCGCGGCCGGGCCGGGGAGCCGTCCTCCCACCGCACGGCCGCGATCCGGAGTTCGCGCCCGGAGAGCAGTTCGGCGGCGGGCGCGGCACAGACCGGGCAGCAGAGCCGGGGCGGCATGCCGACCGCCCACTCGTCCGCGCAGGGGGCGCAGCGGGCACGGCCCGGCACTGTCTCGGTGATCAGTTCGGCGCCCTCCAGCACGCTCCCCTCACAGGCCAGTTCGAAGCAGAAGGCGAGAGCGTCGGGGACGACTCCGGCGAGTTCGCCGACGCTCAGCCGTACCGAGGTGACGGCGGTGACGCCGCCGGCCCGCGCCGCCGCCTCCTCCACCTGGCCGACGACGGCCATCGCGATGGACATCTCGTGCATCGGTCTCCGTCCTGGCTCCGGCCGTTCGCCGTCCGCGGGCCGGGCGGACCCATTACACGGCGCCGGGTGCGGGCGGGCGGTGTGGCTCGCCGGTGCCGGGACGCCGGGTACACCGTTCGGTTCAGGCGCCGGTCACATGCTGCGCATCCGCAGATAGCGCCGGATGTCGGGGAGGAACTGCTTCAGCAGCGCGGCGAGGGCGCCGGCGACCGCCGCGCCCTTGATGACGGATTTCTTCACGGGGTTCTCCTCATGTCGCGGCCGGTCCGGCCGGGGCCGGGGGCACGGATTCGGGCTGCGCGCCGTCGCGCACCAGGTCCAGGACACGGCGCACCGCCGCGGGCACCGCGGCGGCGACCGGCGGGCTGAGGCCGATGCCCTCCGCCACGGAGGCGGGCTCGCACCCCACCACCAGGACGCGCCGGGGCGGCACACAGCCGGTGCCGGCGCAGAGGGTGTCCAGCAGGGCGAGAACCGCGTCGGGTGACATGTGGTGGCCGTCGAGGACCGCGCGCTCCGGGGACTGCGCGAGGCCGTCGGCACCGGCGTCGATGAGATGGAGGGTGCCGGGGGCGGAGCCGCGCGCGGCGGCGTCGATCAGGATGAGGGTGTCGTAGCCGTCCAGCAGCTGATAGGCGAGGTGGACACCGCGTACGCCGATGTCCGCCAGCTCCACCCGCTCGGGCAGCGGGTGCGCGGCGAGCGCGCGGACCGTCTCGACGCCGAATCCGTCGTCGCCGAGGAAGATGTTCCCGGCCCCGGCGATCAGGGTCCGGGCGGCGGGCGGGCTCACGCGTCCTCCAGCGGGGTGAGTTCATCGGGCTGGAAGTAGAGGAAGCGGCCCTGTTCGCGGCGGATGTCGGCGCCCGGGTCGCCCTCCACGGTCACGGCGAGGTGCACCCCGCTGTCCACGTCGTGGAGCACGGCCTCGACCTGTGCGGTGCGGCCGTGCAGAAAGAGATCCTGGGCGTCGGTGCGGCGCGCTCCGGGCCGCAGCAGCACCCGGCTGCCGGCGCCGACCGGCCGGCCGGCGATCATCACCCGGTCGGCGCCGGGGGTGTCGGCCGCCGGATCCCACCAGGGTGTCTCCGGGCGGCGCACCCCGCCGCCGGCAGGGGCCCGTTCCGGCGGCGGCTCGGTGCCGGTCACCTCGCGCAGGGCGCGTACGGCGCCGTGGAGGCGTTCCAGCACCTCGGGCGGCATCGAGTCGGCCAGCTCGATCACGGCGGCGGCCCTGGCGTCGGTGCCCCGGGCCTCCCGTTTCTCCCGGTCCGTGAGGGCCGCGGTGCGCAGGGCGAGGATCTCGTCGATCTCGGTGGAGTCGTACAGCGCCCCGGGGCTCTCCGGCGCGACCGCCGGATGGTCCTCCAGGATGATCGGGGAGGAGAGCAGCAGATCGGTGCTGCCGGGTTCGCCCGCCAGGACCGGCCAGGTGTGTTCATTGCGGCAGGCGGCGACCGCGCCCCGGGCCCATTCGGGCGGGTCGGTCATCGAGAGGAACGAGCCCGCTCCGAGACAGAGCAGCAGATGGGCGGCGACCAGGGAGTGCGGCAGCGCGGCGTCGCGGTCCGCCGCGCCGTCCGGGGTCCAGGTGCCGGTGTTGGCCAGCTCGGCGGTGAGCCTCAGCACCCGGTAGGGGCCGTCGAGTTCGCGTGCCCGGATCCGTACCGTGCCGTTGACCTCGGCCCTGCGGCGGATCAGCCGCCCGACGACCCGGCCGCCGGTGTCGTGCACCGCTTCGGTCTCCGCGCCGCCGAGGCGGGTGAAGGGGACGGTGACGCCCTCGCCGGTCAGCTCCGCCACCGGGACGGCCACTTCGACGCGTTCCTCCACGCCCTCGTCCCAGGGGACCAGCACCCGGTCGTGGAGGTCGAGTTCGGGTACGGTCTCGAAGGTGCCGTCGGGCCGCAGCCGCTGCACGGTCCGGCGCTGGGCGTGGAGAAACCGCACCTCGGCGGAGAGGACGGCGCCCGGCTTGGGCTCGATCAGGCACTCGGTCCGCTGGAAGTGGTGCTCCTGCCGGCCGGCGCCCCAGGCGGGCGGCACCAGCACCCCGAACTGCCAGCGCAGCCGGTTCTTGGCGGCCGACGCCCGGTAGGGGTAGAGCACATACCCTTCGAGGAGTACGGCGTCGGCGATCTGCCGGGCGGTGGCGAACCGGGCCTCGGTCCCGGGGCTGAACACGGCGGTGCTCACGGCACCTTCCTCTCGTCGGCCGGCGGCGGTGCGGGGAGCTCGCGGGCGCCCGGGGCGGGTGCCGCGTCCAGGAGTGCGCGCACGGTCGCCTCCCAGGAGGGCAGCGCCCGGCGGGAGCGGAAGGCGAGCAGGTCGTCCATGGTGTCGCGGGGCAGCCGGAGCCAGCCGCAGCCCGGGAAGTGCTGCTCGATCATCTCCCGCCAGACCGGGACGGGGAGCCGGCAGACCGCCTCCCGGTCCCAGGGCACCGGCTGGACCCGGAAGCCGCCCGCCCCGGTGAACGCCGTGCCGGAGAAGAGCAGCAGGAGCGGCACCTCACCGCCCGATAGGGCCCCGCAGTAGCGGGCCGCCGCGACGTCCATGTCGTAGGTGCAGGGGACGGCGATCTCGGTCTCGGTCTCGCCGGTGAAGCCGGGCACCGTCACGGAGACCTGCGCGAACTGCACGGGAAGCAGGGTGCTCCCCCAGCGGGAGCGGTCGCCGAAGAGATCCGTGAGCCCCTCGGCCTCCGCGCTGTCGTAGTCGCGCCGGGCCGGTTCGATCCGGATCTGGCAGCGCAGGACGAGGGCATGCACCCGGGAGCCGCCGGACGCGGTGACCCGCAGCCGGAAGACCAGGGTGGGCCCGGCCGCGTACGGGTCGGCGCGCACCCCGGCGCAGCTGAAGGAAAGTTCGGGCGGCGCGGCGGGCGCGGCATGCGGCGGGTCGGCCGGAAGGGGCGCCGGCGCGGTCCCGGTCATGCGGTGTCCGTCCCGGAGACCGTGCGGGCCCGCCGCGCGATGTGCGCGAAGTACGACCGGAGTTCGGCGCGGGCCCCGGTGCCGCCGTCGAAGCCCTGCCAGCTCAGCCGCAGCCGTCCGACCAGTTCGTAGCAGCTGTCGATCGGCACCAGATGGCACTCCGTCCGTCCCTCGTGGCGGTGGAGCAGCAGTGCCTCCACATCGGGTTCGAGCAGCGCGGCGAGCGGGCCGGCGTCGAGTACGGTCCGCCGGGCGGTGTCGTCGAGTTCGTGCTCGGTGGCCCCGGCCGGGCCGGGGTAGAGGGCGACCAGCCGGTCCAGGGCGGTGTTGTGGAAGACGAAGGCGAGACCGACCGGGATCCGCAGGAGCTCCCAGGCGCCCTGGTCGAAGCGGTGCCCGGGATCGGTGAGCCAGCGGTCGGGGATCGCGCGGAATCGGCCGCCGGCGGCGCCGGACCGGGCGAACAGCAGCGCGCAGGGGACGCAGGCGCAGGCCAGTGACCGCTGTTCGGTGTCGGCGAGATGGCGGTGGTTCCCCTCGGCCACCGGTACGCCGCAGAGTTCGCACCGCTCCGGCCGGGGCGGGCGCGGCTCGGTGAAGCGGCGCAGCGTCCGTACCGGGGACGGCCGGGGGCCGGGGGCGGTGCCGGGGACACGCGTGCTCACGGTGCCGTCACCGGGGCCGGTCCGGGTGCGGGGTGTCCGGCGCGAGCGGGTCCGGCGGCGGCCGGCGGGCGGGTTCCGATCTGGATCAGGGCCGGTTCCCGGGGGCCGGCGGCCGGCCGCAGCTCCACGCCGGTCACCTCGGGTGCGAAGCAGGCCAGGGCGTTCTCCACGGCCTGCCGGGCGGCGGACGCGGTGCTCGGGCAGCCGCAGCCGGAGCCGCCCGGGGAGCGCAGCCGCAGCAGTCCGGTGGCGGGGTCGAAGTCCACCAGCTCGACCGGGTGGTCGCGCACGCTCGCCAGGGCGCGGGCGATGCGGGCGGCGGTGTCCTCGGGGTGGATTCCGTGCAGCACCAGCAGGCTCGCGACCAGTTCGTCGCCGAGCAGCCCGGCGAGCGGACCGGTCCCGGCTCCGGCGGTTCCGGATTCGGCGGTTCCGGATTCGGCCTCGGCTCCGGGTTGCCGTGCCGCCGGTGACCCCAGCAGTGCGACGACCCGCGCGAGACCGGCGCCGTAGAACTCCATCAGGGCGCGCACCAGCTCCTCGGCGGCCTCGGCCGCCGCCGGATCGCCGGCCGCGGCCAGCCGGTCCAGGATCTCCTCCACCCGCTGCCCGGCGCGTTCGGCCGCGGGGGCGGCCGGGGCCGTCGCGGCGCTCATCCGGCGAAACCGCTGAGGCCGGTGGGCACATGCATCTTCTGCACCGTCTTCCCGCCGCCCACATACATGTGCACACCGCACGGCAGACAGGGGTCGAAGCTGCGCACGGCGCGCATGATGTCGATGCCCTTGAAGTTCTCCGGGGTGTTCTCCTCGAAGATGGGGGTGTTCTGCACCGCGTCCTCGTAGGGGCCGGGGGTTCCGTAGCTGTCGCGGACGCTGGCGTTCCAGGGGGTCGGCGGATACGGGTGGTAGTTGGCGATCCTGCCGTCGCGGATCACCATGTGGTGGGAGAGGACCCCGCGCACGGCCTCGGTGAAGCCGACACCCAGCCCCTCGTCCGGGACCTCGAACTTCTCCCAGGTCTGGGTGCGCCCGGCGCGCACCTCCGCCAGTCCCTTCTCCGCGCAGTGCAGGGCGATGGCGGCGGCGTACGCCTGGAAGTAGGTCCGGGCCCGGTTGCGCTCCAGCGCGTTGCTCCAGCGCGGGATCTTCCACTCGAAGCGGGTCTCGGGCTTGGTCATGGTGCGCGGCAGGGTGATGACGACACTGTCGCCGGTGGCCCGGACGTAGTCCGTGTTCACCAGCCCGGAGAGCGCGGTGGACCAGAGCCGGGCGATCGGGCCGCCGCCGGTGTCGAGCGCGAGATGGTCCTTGCCGTCGAACCAGCGCGGGGACATCACCCAGCTGTAGTTGCCCTGGAAGTCGCGCTTCTGGGGTGCGGGGATGGTGTGCTGGTTCCAGGGGTGGCGGGGGTCGACCGGATTGCCCAGCGGGTCGTGGGTGACGAACTGCTCCTGGCCCTGCCAGTCGTCGTAGTAGGAGCTGCCGAGCAGGATCCGGATGCCGAGATTGATCTCGGTGAGGTCGTTGGTGACCAGTTTGCCGTCCACCACGATGCCGGGGGTGACGAACATCTTCCGTCCCCAGTCGGTCATGTTGGCATAGGTGAAGTCGCAGTACTCGGGGTCGTTGAGCGCACCCCAGCAGCCCAGCAGCACCCGGCGGCGGCCGACCTCCTCGTACCCGGGCAGTGCCTCGTAGAAGAAGTCGAAGAGGTCGTCGTGGAGCGGGACGACACGCTTCATGAACTCCACATAGCGCATCAGCCGGCTGAGGTAGTCGGTGAAGAGCTGGACGGAGGCGATGGTGCCGACACCGCCCGGGTAGAGCGTGGAGGGGTGCACATGGCGGCCCTCCATCAGACAGAACATCTCCCGGGTGTACCGGCTGACCTGGAGTGCCTCGCGGTAGAACTCGCCCTCGATGGGGTTGAGCGAGCGCATGATGTCGGCGATGGTCCGGTAGCCGTGTTCCGCGGCATGGGGTGACTCGGTGCGCTCGGCGAGCTCCAGGACGCCCGGGTTGGTCTCGCGGACCATTTTCTCGCAGTAGTCGACCCCGACCAGATTCTCCTGGAAGATGTTGTGGTCGAACATGTACTCGGCGGACTCACCGAGGTTGATGATCCACTCCGCGAGATGGGGCGGCTTCACCCCATAGGCCATGTTCTGCGCGTAGACCGAGCAGGTGGCGTGGTTGTCGCCGCAGATGCCGCAGATGCGGCTGGTGATGAAGTGCGCGTCGCGGGGGTCCTTGCCGCGCATGAAGACGCTGTAGCCGCGGAAGACCGACGAGGTGCTGTAGCACTCCGCCACCCGCTTCTGCTTGAAGTCGATCTTCGTGTGGATGCCGAGACTTCCCACGATCCGGGTGATCGGATCCCAGGACATCTCCACCAGACCGCCGGAGTCGGCGGCCTTCGTCGTCGGTGCCATCGTGTGTGCGGTGCCCTTCGTCATCAAGTCCTGTCGCGGGAGGGTGAATCACCCGGGGAGCGGCGGCGCTCACCAGGGCGGGCGGTAGCCGGTGGTCAGCGGGTCGCCCCGATGCCGCCACTTCGGCTCCTTGTCCACGGTCCTGGCCGTGATCGAGCGGAGTCTGCGGATCACGGCGCCGTAGGCCCCGCTGGCGGTGCTGGAGAGCTTGCCGCCCGGCGGTTCGTCCATGAACGGCATGAATTTGTCGGGGAATCCGGGCATGGTGCAGGCGATGCAGATGCCGCCGACGTTCGGGCAGCCGCCGATGCCGTTCATCCAGCCGCGCTTGGGGACATTGCATTTGACGACCGGGCCCCAGCAGCCGAGTTTGACCAGGCAGCGGGGCGAGTCGTAGGTGTCGGCGAACTGTCCCTGCTCGTAGTAGCCGGCCCGGTCGCACCCCTCGTGCACCGTGGCGCCGAAGAGCCAGACCGGGCGCAGCTTGTCGTCGAGCGGGATCATCGGCGCGGAGCCGGCGGCCTGGTAGAGCAGATAGGTGAGGGTCTCGGAGAAGTTGTCCGGCTGGATCGGGCAGCCGGGTACGCAGACGATCGGGATACCGGCCCTGGACTTCCAGTCCCAGCCCAGATAGTCCGGCACACCCATGGCACCGGTCGGATTGCCGGCCATCGCGTGGATGCCGCCATAGGTGGCACAGGTCCCGATGGCGACCACGGCGAGGGCCTTGGGCGCCAGCCGGTCGATCCACTCACTGGTGGTGATCGGCTGGCCGGTCTCCGGGTTGTCGCCGAAGCCGCACCAGTAGCCCTCCGGCTTGATCGCCTCATTGGGGATGGATCCCTCCACCACCAGCACGAAGGGGTCGATCTCGCCGCGCTCCCCCTTGAAGAACCACTCGATGAAGGTGTCCGCGCCGCCCACCGGTCCGCACTCGAAGTCGATCAGCGGCCAGTGCACCTGGATTCTGGGCAGGCCGGGCAGCACACCGAGGACGATCTCCTCGATGCTCGGCTGCATCGCGGCGGTGAGCGAGACCGAGTCGCCGTCACAGCTCAGCCCCGCGTTGATCCAGAGGATGTGGATCGGGGGGTCCTCGGCGGCACTCGCGCCGGGCGCGTCCGCCGTACCGGCCTCGGCCGGCGCTGCTGCGTTCATGGGAGTGCCTCCTGAGGGAGGAATACGGGGGAAAATTCACATAACTGCATCAATCATCTTGATAGCAGCCGTCCGGCCGCCGTGCGACCTCATCCGGGCCCGATCCGGTGACACGGCCGCCGTCCGGCCGGAACGTTCCGGACCGGGAGCCCCCGGGGCGGGGCCGGATGAGCGGCCGGGGCGTGCTGATGTGCGGCGGTGTGCGGTCCGGGGGCTCCTTGCGGGCGAAGGCGCGCCGCAGCGCGTGATAGGGCGCGTCCGGGTCCAGGAAGGTGCGGCGCATCCGGGCCAGCTCCTCCTCCCGGTGGGCGGCGAGCGGTCTGACCGCCTCCTGCCGGTCGCGCTCCGCCTTCTTGGCGGCGATCCGCGCCGTGACACCGGGGGACGCGGCGAGCCGCACCGCGAGCCGGCCGGTCTCGGCGCCGAACTCCCCCGGCGCGACCGCGAGCGTACGGTCGACCAGGCCGAGCCGCTGTCCGGCCGCGGCGCTCACCGGCAGCGCCTCCCGGGTGAGCCGGTCCGCCGCCTCGGCACCCACCCGGCGCGGCAGGGTGTGCGTCCAGTACTCGGAGCCGTACAGCCCCATCAGCCGGTAGTGCGGGTTGAGCACCGCGCCCGCCCTGCACCACACCTCGTCGGCGGCCAGCGCCAGCATCATCCCGCCCGCCGCCGCGTTGCCCGCCACGGCGGCGACGGTGAGCCGGTCGGTGGTGGTGAGAACGGCCTCC
The DNA here is from genome assembly GCF_039888735.1 of Streptomyces sp. CAU 1734. Lineage (NCBI taxonomy): Bacteria > Bacillati > Actinomycetota > Actinomycetes > Kitasatosporales > Streptomycetaceae > Streptomyces > Streptomyces sp. CAU 1734. The sequence goes on along the minus strand of NZ_JBDQQP010000003.1, from coordinate 306,787 downwards.
ACCAGGTCGTTCATCGCGTTGATATTGGCCCAGGACTCGGCGGCGGGATCGCCGGCCGCCTCGATGACCCGCAGATGGATGCCGTTGGAGAAGAGATCCCGGCCGCCGCCGATGACCAGGACGGTGGTGGGCCGGGCGCGGGCGGCCCGGTAGGCGTCGAGCAGCCGGCGGCAGTCGTCGGTGCTCATCGCGCCGCCGGGGAAGGAGAAGGAGAGGAAACCGGCCCGCCCGCTCTCCCGGTAGCGGATGTCGGCCAGGGTGCGGCCGGCGGACGGTCCGGTGGGGGCGGGGAGCTCCGGCAGTGCGGGCAGCCGCCCGGCGAGCGCCCGCACGGCGGGCAGTTTGCAGGGCGCGGGCCCGCCCGGCGCTCGGCGGGCCCGCAGCTCGGGGATCCACACGGCGCCGTCGGCGGTGGCCCGGCAGATCGCTCCGTTCCGGGTGGCCAGCAGCTCCCCGGGGGTGCCGCGCAGGCCGTCCTCGGGGCAGCCGCCGTGCAGATACCAATCGGCGCCGAGGAGCTCGTCCAGGACTCCGGGCCGGGAGTCGGCGGCGCGCAGCTTGCGCACCACCGTCTCGGTGGGGTCGGATTCCCAGTCGATCCGGCGCAGTTCCTGGCGGAACCAGGGGCGCGTCCGGGCGGTGCCGGTCTGCGCCCAGGGGGTGTACGTCCCCGACGCGAAGCGTTCCACCGCCAGATGGACCGCGTCGAGCGCGGCGTCGGAGATCTCGTTCCGGTAGAGATCGCTCTTGCCCACCCGGGGTACGGGGCAGGCCACGGACGCCCACACATCGCCCGCGTCCATCTCGGCGCCGGCCTGAAGGACGGTCACTCCCCAGCAGGCGGCGCCCTCGTGGATCGCCCAGTCGAGTGAGGACGGCCCCCGGTCGCCGGGCGGACCCGGGTGCACGATGAGACAGGTGTGCGCGGACCAGATGTCCTCGGGGACGGCCCGGGTCAGCATCGGCGCCAGGATGAGATCGGGCCTGTTCCGGTCCACCGCCCGCCGCAGTGCGGCATCGCCCAGGGCGAGCTCGGCGGCGACGGTGTGGCCCCGGTCGCGCAGTTCGGCGTGGACGCGCTGGGTGAGACTGTTGAACGCACTCGCCACGAGCAGAATGTGCACAGCGGCCTGCCTCCCGTCGTACCGGAGATCGGGTCCCGTCCCGGAGGTGTCCGGGTCGTCCGCGATCGTCCGGCCGCGGGGGGTGTGGAGTGGTGTGACGGAGCCGTGACGTCACCCGAAAGCGAGGCGGTGGGCGACCAGTCGGCCCTTGGCCGGCCGGCCCGGACCCGCCGCGCGCCGCCACCCGGTGCCCGTACCGCGGAGTGGGGAACACCGCGGCACGGGCCGGCCGGGCCGCTCCGACACCCCCCACGGGAACGGAGACCGCCCGGCACCCGGAAGAACGGCGCGGATCAGCCGGCGGTTCGACCGTCCGGCACGGAATTCACCGCGGAGGCGGATCCGCGCGGGGAGCACGCCGGGACCGGCGCGTCCGGGCGGCGCTCGTGCCAGAGAGGGGTGGGCGGGGGCGGCTGCGGGCCGGTGCCGGGCGGCGCGGGCTGCCCGGGGGCCGGGCGCTCGGGGCCGGCGTACGCGAGCAGCGGCCGGGGCAGGCCCGGCATGAAGCGGATCAGCGGCTCGCCGCCCTCCCGGCGGTGCGAGGCGACGATCCGGTCGTAGACCCGGAGGTCGAAGGGGGTGGCCGGCTTCCAGAACATGTGCGCGCCGTGGCGCACGCCCATGTCCCCGTCGGTCATCTGCTGGACGACCTCGGTGTAGGGGCCGGGATCGAGCCGTGAGCCGTCCGGGTTCATCAGGTCGAACAGGTCGTGATCACCGGTGAAGGGGTGCCACTCCCCCGCCCGGTCCCGGCCCCACACCACCCCCGCCCGCACCGCCACCTCCGGCGGACTGCCGTCCGGGCCCCTGGCGGTGAGGCGCTCCATCGCGGGCCCCAGCTCGCGGTACTCCTCGTACCGCAGGGCGAACCGGGCGGCCAGCCGCTCGCGGGCCCCGGGGCGCGCGGTCCGGTCCACCGCCTCCACCGCCCCGGCGGTGGGCGGAGCCGGGTCGAAGAGGCCGACCAGACCGATGTTGGCGGGGTGCGCGCCGAGCAGGACATCCACCTCGTTGATGGTCTTGGCCTTGATCTCCTCCGGCTTGGGCAGCGCGCCGCGTTTCAGATGGGCCACCGACTCGGGGTTGGTGGGCCGCACCTCGATGACGACGCCCCTCCGGTCGGCCGTGCCCTGGAACTTGCGCTGATTCTCCACGGGGATGCCGAGCACCCGTTCCGTGTACGCGGGCGACACCTGCACGACCCGGAGCCGGTGCGGCGCACCGCGCGGTGCGCCGGTACCGGCGGAGAAGGCGGTCCCCCGGCCGTCCGGTCCGCGCCGCGGCGGCGCGGCGGGCACGGGCAGTTGCGCGCCCTGCGGCACGCCCGGGGCGGTGCCGGCCGGCCGCTCCCGCTTCCCCTCCGGGTGCCGGAGGGCGTACCGGACGCCGCCGGGCACCACCACGATCCGGCGCAAGGCCGGTCCGAACCCCACCTTCCGGGCCATGGTCGGCTGCCCCTCTCCTCCAGCGGCGTCTGCTCCCCGTCCCCTTCCGGAGGCGGGGCACCGCACCGTCATCGGCGCCGGACGATTCCCGGTGCCGATGGTTCATCCGCAGTATGTTGCGCACCACCTGGGGCAGCGCCGGAGTATCGCCTCTCCTCGGTGCACCACCGGTGGAGCGAACGGGGTGGAAGCCCGCCGGCCCGGGCGGCCGGCGCGCCCGGGTCACCGTGCGGCCGCCGCCCCGCCCGGCGGCGGAGCTCGCCACCGGACGCGGGTGGACGATTGTGGACACGCCCTGCTCGAAGGACGGCCGCGCCGGCGTCGACCCCCGGGCGTGGTGTCCGGCCGGCACCGTGTCCACCGGACACCCGCGCACAGAGGCGGCACACCGTCGCGAGCCCGATGACGCACACCCGGAACGCGAGCCGCCACGAACCCGCGCCCGGCACCGGGGCACCCGTCCGCCCGCCGGCGGCGCGCGGTCGCGGGAGCGCGGGATCGCGCTCGCGCGGGTGGCGGTGCGAGCCGGTGCGAGCCGGTGCGGCGAGATCGTCCATGGCGTTGATACTGCTCCGGGATTCCTTCGCCGGACCGGTCGCGGCTTCAATGACACCCGGGTGGATGCCGCCCGAAAAGAGGTCCCGCGGGAACCGGGAGCCGGCCGGCGCGGGCCGGAAAGACGGACGGCGGACGCCTCGGCACCCGTCCGCGCGAGCATTCCGGCTCCGGTCACCACCCCACTGCGGTCGCCACCGGCGCGGAACACGGCCGCGGCATCACCCGTCCGCCCACGGGATTCCGCTCCCTCACCCGCCGACGGATTCCGCACGGTGGTGCATGCGGTCCTCACCTTCGCCGACCGCGCCACCGACCCGGCGGAGAAGTTCGCCGCCGAGGTACGGAGATGTTCCCGTTCCTCGCCGCTCCCGCCGTACGACGACCGCTGAACCCGCTCCCCCGGCGGCGGGGCGAGAGCAGGAACACGGGCCCGCCGTCCGCGCGGGGCGGCGGTCCCGTGTCCCGGTCTCCGGGCCGGGGGCCTCCTCAGGCCGGCATGCCCGGCAGACGCGCGCACGCGGCGGCCTCGGTGGAGTGCCGGAGGACGGGACGGCGCGCCCCGCGCTCGTACGCCCCGGTCACCCGGGTGCCGTCCGGCCCGCTGCTCGGACAGAGGAAGTCCGGCGGAGTGGGGGACGGTTCATGGACCGTCTCGATCCAGTGGTACGTCTCCGGCACGGCCGCCCGCCGCGGCGCGAGGCCGAGTTCCCGCCGGTTCACGAGCGCGTTCTCCCCCGGGTGCGGGTCCCGCGGATGGCCGCCGGCGCTCACGAGGAGGCCGCGACGGCCGTCCGCTCGGCGGTGGCGTGGGTCAGATAGCCGTTCTCCAGAAGCCACTTCACGCTGAGCCGCTGCCCCGCGCCGGGGTTGAGGAGGAGCGGGTCGAGCTTGATCTGCCGGCCGCCGCCGGGCTGCCCGAACCAGGGGGCTATGGAGCCCTGCCACACCGTGAAGGTCCTGGCGACCCGGTAGACGCGGTAGTCGCAGGGGTGGGCGGGTTCCCGGGTGTTGAGGTTCTGCGGCGGCAGGGCCCGCTTGGCGCAGGAGTCCCCGGCGGGTGCCAGATAGGAGCCGAACTCCGAGCCGAAGCGGTCCAGCCGCTGTCCCGGCACCAGCGCCGTGGCGCGGCGGTCGATCTCGCCGTTGACCTCGGCGAAGCCGTCATTGGGCGGGTACTTCCAGCCGCCGGTGTCGGCGGGGCCCTCCCAGTACTTCTTCAGAAACGTCTTCGCGCCGAGCCCGCCCGTGCGGTTGTAGCCCTTGAGCAGCGGTCCGACCGGGCCCTGCCGCTTCCTGGCCAGATGATCCGGTCCGAGCCGGGCATCGTCCCGGTACACCCCGGTGCAGGGTTCGGGCCGGGCGGCCGGGTTCACCGCGCCCGCGACGGCGCTCTCCGGAGCCGCGGCTCCGGAAGGCGTCCCGTGCTTCACGGGTTCGGGCTCCGCGGCCACCGCCGAGGGCGCCGCGAACAGGGCCGCGGCGGCACCGACGGCGACAACGGACACTCGCAGGGACTTCACGCAGATGTCTCCTTCAGGGATAACGCACTGTCATATGTGCCAATTTCGGGGTAAGTCACCGAAAATCTGCACACGGCATCGAACACACCCGGAGATTATCCGGTCGCACGGCGTTCATGCCGGGACACCGCGGGGATTCCCGGCGGCGGACCGGACGCGCGCGCCACAACACCCCACGGACAGAAGGCGGGCATGGGCCCGTACCGCCCCGGCGCGCCGATCGCGGCCGGGGCGGATGGCGGGGTTCAGGCGCGCGGGGCGGCGGGCGGGTTCGGATGGCTGGTCAGATATCCGCCCATGGTGCGGAACCAGTCGCGGGCCGCGTACTCGGTGCCGTCGTCGGTACGGACCCGTCGCACCAGGAGGCCGGGGCTCGCGCCGCGCCGCGCGTGGGGACCGGCCACGATGACCACACCGTCCCCCTCGGGTATGAAGATCCGCCCCGGAGTGCCGCCGTAGTTGGCCGCGGACGGGACAGCCGAGAGGATCCGCAGCCGCTCGCCCCGGTGGAAGGCATAGGCGTTGGGGTACGGGTCGGACTGGGCGCGCACCAGCCGTGACAGCTCCTCGGCGGTCCAGGTCCAGTCGATCCGGCTGTCCTCCAGCGACCGCTTGTGGAAGAAGCTCGCCCCGGAGCGGTCCTGCGGTGTCCACCGTGCCGTGCCCGAGTCGATCAGTTCGAGGGATTCGGTGACGATGGGGCCGATCAGGTCGACGGTGCGGTGGAAGAGATCGGTGGCCGTGTCCTCGGGGCCGACCGGGACCGCGCGCTGGAGCAGGATCTCCCCGGCGTCCAGCTCGCCGTTCATCCGGTGCGCGGTGACCCCGACCTCGGACTCGCCGTTGATGAGTGCCCAGATCAGCGGCGAGAAGCCGGCATAGGCGGGCAGCAGCGAGTCATGGACATTGAGGGTGCCGTACCGGGGCAGATCGTGGATCTCCGGGGGCAGCCAGGTGCGCCAGTTGTTGGCGACGATCAGATCGGGCTCGGCGCGCTTGAGGGTGTCGAGCAGTTCCTGGTCGTCGGGGCGGTTGCGGAGCAGGACCGGCACCCCGTGCTCGGCGGCGAGGTCGGCGACGGAGTCGCCCCAGATGCGCTCGTACACATGCTCGCTCCTCGGGTGTGTCACCACGAGAACCACATCGTGTCCGGATTCCAGCAACGCCCGCAAGGTGCGCTGCCCCCAGGTCTGGTAACCGAACATGGCAACCCGCATCTTGTAGCCACTCCCCTTTCGCCCGGCCGTGCCGGACGTGTCGTGTCGGGCCGACCGCCGCCCGAACCGTGCCTCTTCACAGCGCGACCGGATCAGAGAGGACCGCCCGGAAGTAAGGCCAACCTTACCTATGCTCCGCGTATTGCGAACCCCGAACCCCATTGCGGGCCAACGGATTTCGCGCGCCGTAGCCGGAGCGGCACACCGGCGGACCGGCACCGCTCCCGGTGGGCGCGGGCCCCGGGCCGGACAGGGCGCCGGATCGGCGGGAGCGGCCGTGCGGTAGATTTTGCGCGCCCTTGACCGGCATCATTTTTCGGACACGGAGACTTGCCCCCAATGAGCGACATCGTCCATGGCCTCGGCCGCGCCGGCGCGTACGGCGCACTCGGCCTGGTCCTTCTGATTCTCGGCATGGTCCTGATCGACCTGCTCACCCCGGGCAGGCTCGGCCGTCAGATCTGGGAGGACCGGAACCGCAATGCCGCGCTGCTGCTCAGTTCGGCGCTGCTGGGCATCGGGGGAATCGTCTTCACCTCGATCTGGACCACCTATGAGGACTTCGGCAAGGGCCTGGTGTCCACCGCCGCGTTCGGGCTGCTCGGTCTGGTGATGATGGCGCTGGCCTTCCTGGTGGTGGATCTGATCACCCCGGGCAGACTGGGCGCCACGCTGGTGGAGCCGGAGCCGCATCCGGCGGTCTGGGTGACGGCCTGCTGCAACATCGCGGTCTCGGCGATCATTTCGGCGTCCATAGCCTGACGCCGGTCACGGCGCGAAGGGGTCCGGTCCGGGTGCGCGCACCCGGACCGGACCCCTTTGTCACGCGTGAGCTCAGGGGGCGGACCGGAGGTGCTGGGTGGCGTAGCTGCGCCACGGCTCCCACCGGGCGGAGCCGGAGACCGCCGCGCCGGCCCGGGCCATGCCCGCCAGGACAGCGGGGTCGTCGCCGAGCAGGACATCGGGATCGCCGAGGGCGCGCATCCGGATGTGGCCGGCGGTCCCGGGGGTGATGCCGGGGAGGGCGAGGAGCCGGCGCTCGGCTTCGTCCCGGTCGGCTCCGGCGTCGAGGACCAGGGTGCCGTCGGCGAGAGCGGTGGTGAGGGCGTGCAGCGCGGCACCCCGGCCGGGCGGCGCGCCGGCCGGACCGGGACCGGCCGCGGCGAGTGTCCCAGCGGCCGGGAAGAGATGGGTGAGTCCGCCGCTCGGTTCGCCCAGGGGCTGCCCGTGGGCGGCGATCAGTGCGTTCCCCTCGGCGCGGGCCTCGCCGGAGGGGTGGTACGAGCCGAGCAGGGCGCGTACGGCCAGTTCGTGCGGATCGGGGGTGCCGGGGACGCGCAGCCCGGGGCGGGCGGCGACGAGCGGGGCGAGGGCGGGGTCGGCGGAGAGGCGTTCGGCGACGGCGTACGGATCCGCGTCCAGATCGAGGAGCCGGCGCAGCCGCTGGGTGGCGGTGGTGAGGTCGCGCAGATCGGTGAGATGGAGCCGGCATTCCAGCCGGCCGCCGCCGTCGGCGGGGACCGTCCGGCTCCGGTCCGCCGCGCCGCCGGTGGTACGCGCTCCGGTGGTACGTGTCCCGGTGGTACGCGCTCCGGCCGCACGTGTTCCGGCGGTACGTGTTCCGGCGGCAGGTGTTCCGGCAGTACGGGGAAGGCCGCCCGCCTCGGCGATCTCGGCGATACCCGGCCCGCCGGGAAGGCGCAGGGTGCGGCGGTAGATCCGGGCGCCGCGCTCCCCGGTGACCTCCTCGACGCCGGTCAGTGCGTGGGCCGCGAGGTGGTCGAAGAGGGCGAGGGCGTCGTACGGGCCGCGGTGGGGCAGCCGCAGCGGGATCCCGGCCCGGCCGCCCTCGGGGGTGACCGGGCCGAATCGCGCGGCCCGCCCGGAGCGGGCGGTGCGCAGCTCACTGGGTGTGGCCGCGTAGATGGCCCGGATGGTGTCGTTGAACTGCCGGACGCTGGCGAATCCGGCGGCGAAGGCGATCTCGGCCGCCTGCAGGGTTGTCGTCTGGAGCAGCACCCGCGCGGTGTGACCGCGCTGCGCACGGGCCAGCGCGACGGGTCCGGCGCCGACCTCGGCGTTGAGCTGCCGCTGCACCTGGCGGGGGCTGTAGCCGAGCCGGCCGGCGAGTCCGGTGACCCCCTCCCGGTCCACCACCCCGTCGCCGATCAGCCGCATCGCCCGCCCGACCACATCGGCGCGGGCGTTCCACTCCGCCGAGCCCGGTACGGCGTCGGGACGGCAGCGGCGGCAGGCACGGTAGCCGGCCCGCTGGGCGGCGGCGGCCGTCGGATGGAAGGTGACGTTCTGCCGTTTGGGGGTGATCGCGGGGCAGCTGGGCCGGCAGTAGATACCGGTCGTGGCGACCGCGAAGAAGAACACCCCGTCGAATCGGGCGTCCCGGCTCGCCACCGCCTCGTATCTGCTGTCCTCGATCGCCATACGGCCAGTATGGTCGCGCTCCCGGGCCCGGACCGGCGGAAATCGGACATGACGTTGGGGGGCGGGCCCTCGCTCATCGGGGGACGGCCTCGATCAGCAGCTCACCCCCGTCGGGGTCGGCGTCCGCCATCCAGCCGGCCCGCAGACGCAGCGGACGGCCGGGGTGTACGGGGCGGGTCACCGGCCGGCGGTGCAGGAGCCGGCCGTTCTGGGTGACGGTGAGCCGGGGCAGCCCGAGCGGCCGGGACGCGCGCAGGATGAACCGGTCGTGCAGCGGGGCCGGGCCGTGCGGATGGATCCGGCCGGGGGCGATCCACAGCAGCGGGCCGGCCGTCCGCAGCGGGAGTCCGGGTCCGGGCCAGGGCGCCCCGGCGAGATGGCGCAGGGCCACTCCGGCGGCGGCCCGGCCCTCGGCGGCGGCGACATGGGCGCGTTCGACTCCGTGCAGGAGGTTGCCGGCGGCGAGGACACCCGGTACGGCGGTGTGGAATCCGGTGTCCACGGAGGGGCCGCGGGTGCCGGGGTCGAGCGGCACGCCGCCGAGCCGGGCCAGTTCGTGTTCGGGGATCCAGTCGCCGGTGAAGACCACCGTGTCACAGGCGATGGTGGCGGTCCTGCCGTCCCGGTGCCGGACGCGCACCCCGCTGAGCCGGCCGCGGCCGAGCAGCTCGGTGACGGTGGTCATGGCGAGTACCGGGATCCGGCGCCGCAGCGTCGGCAGGGGCCGGTACGAGTCCTCCGCGACGACGGCGACGGTCTCGGCTCCCCCGGCGGTGAGGGCGAGCACGGCCGCGGCGGCGATGGCCCCGGTGCCGACGACCACGGCCCGGGTGCCCACCCGGGCGCCGTGGAGATTGACGGCCTGCTGGAGTTCGCCGGTGGTGAGCACTCCGGCCGGCCGGGTGCCGGGCACCAGCCGGGCGGCACGCGGCCGTTCGCGCGCCCCGGTGGCGAGGACGACGACCCGGGCGGTGACGCGTTCCCGGCCCTGCGGTCCGGTGGTCTCCAGGGTGCGGGGGCCCGCCCAGCCGGTGACGGTGATCCCGGTCCGCAGCCCGGCCCCGGCCCGTACCGCCTCGTCGACGAGGAGACGGGCGTACCCGGGCCCGGTGAGAGCGGTGAAGGGGGCGCGCGGCCCGAAGCCGCCGTGCAGACAGTGCCGGGGGATCCCGCCGGCCGTCCGCTCCCGGTCCAGCACCTCCACCCGTCCCGCACCGCTCGCCGCCAGCCGCGCGGCGGCGGCGAGCCCGGCGGGCCCGGCTCCCACGACGAGCGCGTCGACGGTACGCGCCACCACGCCGGCGTCCCCGGGACCCGGATCCGCCCAGGGCACCCCGCCGCCGGCCGCCGCGTGTCGCGCCGGGGCTCCGTCCCGCCGGCCGCCTGCTGTCGTCATACCGCTCTCTCCATTCCGTCCCTGATGCCCTGCCACCTGTCCGCGCCGCCGGAGCGGCCGGACCTCGCGGGCCCGGTGTCCGCCGGGGAGTACGCCGGATCGGTCCCGGCGGCCCGGGTCCGCGGCCACATCCCGCCTCCCCGGCGGCGACCGCCCGGGCCCCGCACGGCCACCGGGGCGACGCCCTCCGCCCGGCAACCGGCACCCGGTCCGCGTCCGGCCGCCCCGGGACGGCTCACCGCCCCGGCCCGGGCGGACACCGGGCCGCGAAACCACCGGCCCGGCGCACGACCGGCCCGGCGCACGACCGGCGCGCATGCGCGCCGCGCCGGACCCGCGTCCGAGGCCCGCCCCCGCGGAAACGGTGCCGCGAGGCGGGCGCGGCCGGGAGGGCCCGCACCGGCGCCGTGCGCGCGCCTCAGAGGCCGCCGACCGTCTCCTCCGGCCGGCGCCCGGGGGGAATCCCGGCCGCGCCGCCGGCGAGGAGCGCGCCGACCTCCGCGCCGCAGTAGAAGCCCTGGCAGCGTCCCGCGCGGGCCCGGGTGCGGCGGCGCAGGCCGTCCGGGGAGCCCGGCGGGATCGTGCTCGACAGCGCGTCGCGGATCTCGCCGCGCGAGACCCGCTCACAGTGGCAGACCAGGGTGCCGTACTCGGGGTCGGCCGCGATCAGCTCGGCCCGCTGCCAGGGGCGGGGGAACGCCTCGCCCAGATTGGGCATGCGCGGCGGGGCGGGGTCGCGCAGGGGCGGGCCCGGATCGCAGCCGGTCTCCGCCAGGAGCTCCATCACATGTGCGGCGATCGCCATGGAGGCGGTGAGTCCGGTGGAGCGGATGCCGCCGACCGTGATGTACCGCTCGCCGGGGTGCGCGCGGATGCGGTAGTCGTCCTGTTCGGTGGCGGACCGCAGGCCCGCGTAGACGGTGGTGACCTCCTCGTCGAGGAGTTCCGGGAGAATCCGGGCGCCGTGCTCCCGCAGGAAGGCGAGACCCTCCGCGGTGGAGCCGGTGGCCCGCTTGTCGTGAAGGTCCTCGGCGGTGGGGCCGAGCATGACATTTCCGTACACCGTCGGGGAGACGAGCACTCCCTTGCCCAGCGCGGTCGGCACCGGGAGGAGGATGTGCCGGACCAGGCCGCGGGCGAATTTGTCGAAGACGATCAGCTGTCCGCGGCGCGGGGTGACGGTGAAGTCGGTGTGTCCCAGCAGACGGTCGATCTCGTCGGCGTACAGCCCGGCCGCGTTGATCAGATGGCGGGTGCGCACCGCGCCCCGGCTGGTGGTGAGTTCATGGTGGGGGCCGTCGGTGCCGGCCGCCCGGACCCGGCAGTTGAGGTGGAGGTCGACTCCGGCCCGTACCGCCTCGGTGGCGTAGGCGAGGGTGGTGGTCCAGGGGCAGATGATCGACTCCCCGGGGACATGGAGCGCGCCGAGCGCGCCGGGTCCGAGCCGGGGTTCCGCGCGGTATACGCCGGCGGCGTCGAGCAGCCGGGCCTCGTGGTAGCCGTTGCGTTCCGCCTTGGCGGCGAGGGTTGGGAGCGCGTGGAGTTGTTCCCGGTCCCAGGCGACGAGCAGGGCGCCGAGGGGCTCGACGGGGATTCCGGTTTCGGCCGCGTACGCGGCGAGCAGATGCCGGCCCTCCTGTACGAGCCGTGCTTCGAGGGAGCCGGGGACGGCGTCGAACCCGGTGTGCAGGATGGCGGTGTTGGCCTTGGAGGTGCCGTTGCCGACATCGTCGGAGGCGTCCAGCAGCGCGGTGCGCAGCGGGCGGCGGGCGAGTTCGCGGGCGATGGCGGAGCCCACGACCCCCGCGCCGATGACGACGACATCGTACGGGGGGCCGGGGAGCGGTCCGGTGGTGCTGACGGTCACGTTGATCAAGGTACCCGGGTGGTTTCGGGCGTCCGCGCGAGGAGGGCGGTCACCTCGGCGCGGAAGCGTCCGAGGCGGTCGGCGGCCTCCGCCGCGCCGATCGCGGGCTCGTAGACGGCGGAGGGCCGCCAGGCGGGGACGGCCTCCTCGGCGGTGAGGCCGGGTTCCGCGCCGAGCCGGGCGACGGCACCGACGCCGAGGGCGGTGGCGTCGGGCAGTGCGGAGACCTCCACCGGCCGTTGGAGCAGATCGGCCTGGGTCTGCATCAGCAGGGCGGATCTGGTGAGTCCGCCGTCGACCCGCAGGGTGGTGAGGGGTTCGCCGAGGTCGGCGGCGACGGCGTCGGCGAGCTCGGCGATCTGTGCGGCGATGCCCTCGCACAGGGCCCGGACGAGCTGGCCGGGGCCGGTGTCGAGGCCGAGGCCGGTGAGGGAGCCGCGGAGGTCGCCGCGCCACCAGGGGGCGGCGAGTCCGGCGAGTGCGGGGACGAAGGTGACGCCTCCGCTGTCGGGTACGGCGGAGCCGACCGGGTCGAGGTCGGCGGCGCCGGAGATGACACCGAGTTCGGTGAGCCAGCGGACGGCGGAGGCGACGGTGTAGACCTGTCCGTCGAGGCAGTAGCTGGTCCGGCCGCCGAAGCGCCAGGCGACACAGCTGACCAGGCCGCCGGCGGTGCGGCGCGGGGTCTCCCCGGTCTGGGCGAGCAGGAAGGCGCCGGTGCCGTAGGTGCATTTGGCGGTGCCGGGGCGGGTGACGCTCTGGGCGAGGAGGGCGGCCTGCTGGTCGACGAGAAGTCCGGTGAGGGGAAGCGCCGGCCCGAAGGCGGTGGTGGTGCCGAAGCCTCCGGCGCAGTCGACGACTTCGGGAAGCCGTTCGCCCTCCAGTCCGAAGACTCCGAGGGCCTCCGGCGACCAGGCGACCTTCTCCAGGTCGAGGAGCTGGGTGCGGCCGGCGGTGGCGGCGTCGGTGACGAAGGCGCCGGTGAGCTGGTGGACGAGCCATGAGTCGGTGGTGGTGACCACGCCCTCCCGGGTGAGCTCGCGCCGTATCCAGGCCATTTTGGGGGCGGCGAAGTACGGGTCGAGGGGGAGCCCGGTGATCCGGTTCAGCGTCGCGGCGTGCGGGGCGAGTTCCGCGCAGAGCGGTGCGGCGCGGCGGTCCTGCCAGACGATGGCCTCGGTGAGGGGGGTGCCGGTTCCGGGGTCCCAGGCCAGGACGGTCTCCCCCTGATTGGCGAGTCCGACGGCCGCGACCGGTTCGCCCGCCTCGGCGAGTGCCAGGCGGCCGGCGTCGATGACGGAGGAGAGGAGTTGCCGGGGGTCGGCCTCGACGCTGCCGCCGCTGCCGTGGCGCGGGGCGACGGGTGCGGAGCCGGTTCCGATGACTCCGCGTTCGGGGCAGATGACCAGGGCTTTGGTGCCGGAGGTGCCCTGATCGACGGCGAGTACGGCGCTTGGCATCGGCCACCATGTTCTTTCCGGAGGTGCCGGGTGTCCGGATGAACACCCGGGTGGTTCCCGATCATTGACGACATGACAGGGTGGAGCAGGTGACGGTCTTCGTCAAGAGATGTCAAATCCTCTTGAATTTGCTCCGACCGTTCCACGATGTGACCGATCCGCATCAACTTCTTGTCGTATTCGATTGGTTGAGTAAGATCGGCGCGCATACCGGGAGTGGATTGCGATCTCCACCCCAGCCAACCCCCCACCTGTCCCTATGAGGACCCATGACGACCTTTTTGCGACATCCGCGCCGACGCAGACCGACGGGGGCGGCGGCGGACTGATGTCCCAGGATCAGTTCCGCCCGGTTTACCACCCGGCAGGCCATGACAATGAACTGCGCACCGCCATGCAGGACTTAAGGACGGGCCGCTGGCTTTCGATGCGCAATCTGCTTCATTCGACCAGCAGTTGGGCCGTGTGGACGCAGCGGACGCAGGTGCTCGCGGCGGTCGCCGCGGGCTCGGACGCGATCCAGGCATGGCGCACCGAGGAACCCGGCTCGCTCGCCGGAATGGTGATGCAGTGCCGGGTGGCGGTCGAGCGGGCACTGCGGGCCCATCGGGAGAACCATTCGCGTACCCAGGAGTTGTGGCACGAGGCATGGGAGGCATGCAGGATCGCCGCCCATCAGGGGCCGGACGATCCGGTGCCGTGGGTGTGTCTGCTGGCGCTCTCGCAGCTCGACGAGAAACAGCGGCTGGAGGAGCACCGGCAGATACCGCCGGGGCCGATGCTGTTCCCCGGTCCGTGGGGTCTGCTGGCGGAGGCGCACAAGCGGGATCCGTACAACCGCGAGGCGTACCACCGGATGCTTCAGTTCGTGTACGCGCGCAGGTCGGGCGGCCATCTGTCGGAGGCGGTGAACTTCGTGCAGTGGGCGGCTTCCGCGGCACCGGCGGGTTCGGCGCTGCTGGCGCTGCCGCTCCATGTCCGGGTCGAGCGGTACCGCCGCGACAAGGGACACGAGCGGGCACTGGATCTGCACTGGGTGACGGACGACGCCACCCGTGAGGCGCTGCTGGCGCTGGAGGGGTGGTTCGATCACACCAATCCAGCCGAGGCGTCGCTGCTCGATCTGAACCATCTGGCCCACGCGCTCTGGGGTGCCGGGAAGTTCGCCGAGGCGGGGCGGGTGTTCACCTCGCTGGGGCCGTACTTCACGGCACCGCCATGGCTCTACCGGTCCCAGAGTCCGGGGGATCCGGCCCTGGCGGAGGAAGTCTTCCTCCGCGCCCGCGGCCGGTGTCTCAGCGCCGCCCGCGGCGCCGGCTGACCCCTCCCCCGGGCAGCGGCGGGTCCGCCGTCCCCATCGGCGCGGACCTCTCGCCGTGTACCACCGTCCCCCGCGCCCCCGCGCGGACGGACGGGCGCAGGACCGGTGCGGGCCGAGCCCGTACCGGAGAACGGCGCGGGCCCGATCCGCGCACCGCTCCGTGTGGACACGTGTCCACACGGCCTCCGCGCCTTCCCCGGCGCGGGTTCACCATCCGCACCACCCCGTGTGCGGGCCGGCCACACAGTAGGGCCGTTACCCCTGGTAGCGGACCGGCCACCCCACCGGGTACGGCTCACTCCGTACCACCACCCACCAACCGTTCAGCGCACATGGCCTTTCCCCCCGGAGGTTCATCCACATGTCCATATCTTCACCAAAGTCCCCGAATTGGTCGAGTCCTGATCCCAAGTCCCCGGTGGACGAGGAGGAGAGACTGAGAGAGCTCGGCTATCAGCCGGTGCTGGCCCGCCGCATGGGCGGCTTCGGGAACTTCGCGATCAGCTTCTCCGTCATCTCCGTCCTCTCCGGCTGCATGACGCTGTACAGCTTCGGCATGAACACCGGCGGCCCGGCCGTCATGCTCTGGGGCTGGATCGCCGTCGGCTTCTTCGTCCTCTGCGTCGGCATGGCTCTCGCCGAGGTGACCAGCGCCTATCCGACCTCGGGCGCGCTCTACTACATGGCCGACCGGCTCGGCGGCCGCAAGTGGGGCTGGTACACCGGCTGGCTCAATCTGCTGGGTCTGCTGGGCGCGATCGCCGGTATCGACTACGGCGCCGCCCTGTTCACCGGCGCGTTCCTGAACCTTCAGTGGGGCTTCGACCCGACGCCCGGTTCCACGATGGTCATCTTCCTGATCATTCTGCTGCTCCACGCCACGCTCAACCTCTTCGGCGTGAAGCTCGTCAGCGTGCTCAACTCGATCAGCGTGTGGTGGCACCTCATCGGTGTCGGCATCATCGTCGGCGTGCTGGCCGTCGTGCCCAAGAACCACCAGTCGCCGGAGTACGTCTTCACCGAGTTCGTGAACAACACCGGCTGGGAGAACCCGCTCTACGTGGCGGCGATCGGTCTGCTGCTGGCTCAGTACACCTTCTCCGGCTACGACGCCTCCGCGCATCTGTCGGAGGAGACCTCCAACGCGTCCGTCACCGCCGCCAAGGGCATCGTCCGCGCGATCTGGGTCTCCTGGATCGCCGGTTTCGCGCTGCTCGCGGGTCTGACCTTCGCCATCCAGGACTACACCGGGGCGCTGAACTCCAAGACGGGTGTGGCACCCGCCCAGATCATGATCGACGCACTGGGCACGGGCGGGGCCTCGGCCCTGCTGCTGATCGTCATCGTGGCGCAGCTCTTCTGCGGCAACGCCGAGGTCGCCGCCGCCAGCCGGATGGTCTTCGCCTTCAGCCGTGACAACGCCCTCCCCGGCTCGGCGATCTGGCGCAAGGTCAGCGCCAAGACGCAGACCCCGGTGCCCGCGGTCTGGCTGGCGGTCGGCTGCGCCGCCCTGCTCGCGCTTCCCTCGCTCTACTCGGCCACCGCCTATGGCGCGGTGACCGCGATCAATGTCATCGGTATCACCCCCGCGTACATCATCCCGGTCTATCTGAAGCTGCGGGCGGGCGACCGCTGGCAGCCGGGACCGTGGAGCCTGGGCAAGTGGAGCAAGCCGATCGGCTGGGTCGCGGTGGCCTGGGTGGTGGTCGTGACGGTGCTCTTCCTGCTGCCGCAGTCCAACCCGGTCACGGTCGACACCATGAACTACGCGTCGATCGCCCTGGTCGCGGTACTGACGCTGGCGACCGCCTGGTGGTTCGTGGCGCGCCGCTCGTACAGCACCCCGCAGGCCTACGGCTCCGCCCGTGAGCAGGCGGAGCTCTCGGACCAGATCGTCTGATCCCGCGCCGAGGATGCCGCTGGGGCCCGTCCGGTGGGTGGACGGGCCCCAGCGCTGTTCCGGCCCGGCGGCGCCCGGCCGCCGCCGGGTCAGGAGATGCGGAAGAGCGGACCGGTGATCGTCAGGCCGAGATCGTGGCCCGCGTACGAGAAGAAGGCGATCAGCATCAGCGCGGCTCCGCCCAGCGAGATGTCCTTGAGGAAGGCGACCGTCTCCGTCTGCCGGGCCTGCGCGTCGCCCTCCTTCCAGAAGGCGTGCATCAGCAGCGCCGTCGGGAAGAGGAAGACCGCCAGCAGCAGCGCGCCGAGATCGGCCCAGACGCCCAGCAGCACACTGAGCGCGCCCGCCGCCATCAGCACTCCGCTGCCCGCGGTGGCGGCGAAGGCGGCCGGGACCCCTCGGGACTCGGCATACCCGGCGAGCGTCCGGGTCATGGTGAGATGCCCGACGGCGGAGTTGAGGAAGAGCAGTACGAAGAGGATGCGCCCGATCAGTACCAGGACGTCCATGGTGACCTCCGGAACGGGGCGGCTCAACCCCGGACAGGGCTGTTGAGCACAGAACCGCCCTGCTCAGAGTATGCCCCGGTGTCCCGGCCCGCGCGCGGGGAAGCGGCGGGCGGGGCGCCGTGCCGCCGGGTCACCCGCGCGGCAGGAGCTGGAGTGCGGGGGTCTCCGCACCGGACGGGGGGTCCTCGCCCCGGGCGGTGCGGAACCACCATTCGGTGTTCCCCTCCTCGATGCAGCGCAGCAGCACCCCGTCGCGCAGACCCCACGGGCAGATGGTCAGCCGGTCGATGTTCATCAGCGCCATCGCCGTGTGCGCGACCAGCGCGCCGGCCAGGCTCTGCCAGGACCTGGCCGGGGAGATCCCGGGCAGCCCCGCGCGCTCGGCGGTGGTCAGCCGGCGCAGCCGGGGAAGGGCCAGCCGCAGATCGGCGGCGCTCAGATGGCGGGGCACGAAGGGCCCGAATCTGCCCGGCGGGGCGCCGCACAATCTGCCGAGCTGCTGAAAGGTGCGCGAGGTGGCGACCGCCGTGCGCGGCCCCTCCCAGCGGATGCGGGTGGCCGCGTCCCGCAGCTGATGCCGCGCATGCCGGCGGACCGCCTTGCAGGCGCGCCGGGACGGCGGATCCTGGTCGCCGAAGAAGTCCCGGGTCAGCAGGCCGGCGCCGAGCGGCAGCGATACGGCGTAGTCCGGCATCCGGGACCGGCCGAAGGCGACCTCCAGCGAACCGCCGCCGATGTCGAGCATCACCAGCGGCCCCGCCTGCCAGCCCATCCACCGCCGCGCGGCGAGAAAGGTGAGCTCCGCCTCGGTCTCGCCGGACAGCGTGTGCAGCGCCACCCCGGAACCGGCCCGCACGGCCCGCAGGACCTCGTCCCGGTTGGGCGCGTCGCGCACGATCGCGGTGGCGAAGGCGAGCGGCTGGTCCACACCCCACAGGGCGCCCTCCGCGCGGGCCGCGACCACGGCGTCGACGATCCGTGCCACCTGTTCGGGGGGCAGTTCCCGGTCCGGTCCGACGTGGTCCGCGAGTCTGAGCCTGCGCTTGGCCGTGTGCACGGGCAGCGGCAGCGCGCCCCCGGCGTCCGCCACCACCAGCCGTACGGTCGTGGAACCAATATCCAGTACACCCATCCGCATTGCTGGCTGCTACCCATCCGGCGGGGCGTCAAGCCGGACCCGCGGCGCGGCGGGCGGGCGAGTCGGGTCAACCGGCCGCGCACGGGATCCCGCCGGGGAGCATGCGCGGGCCGCGCGTACGCACTCCGCTCCCGCGCCGGACCCGCGCCGGTCACTCCGGCGGAGGGCCCCGGACACCGGCCGCGCACCCTGCCGGGGCGGCGTGCGCCGGGCGTCCTCCGGCGGGGCGGGCCGTGACACCGGGGGTCGGGAGCCGGACGGGAGGGCAGTCCGGCCTCCCCTGGCCGGTGTCACTCCCCGGCGGCCCGCCGGGCGAGGCTGTCGCGGAGCTCGGTCAGCCGGGCGATCTCGGCGTCGAGGGCGGCGAGTCTCCGGCCGACGACCCCGGAGGGGGCCGCGTCCGGTCCGGCGGCGCCGCAGCGCGGCGGCGGGTCCTCGGTCAGCAGATGGAGGCGGTCCGCGCATACGGCCAGATCCGCGACGGTGAGCCCGAGGGCCAGCAGCTCGCGGATGACCCGGACCCGCGCGACCTCGCCGGGGCCGTACTCCCGCAGGCCCGACGCCGTGCGGGCGGGCGGGGGCAGCAATCCGCGCTGCTCGTAGAAGCGCAGTGCTCTGGGTGTGGTTCCGGCCGCTGCCGCCGCTTCACCGATCCGCACCGTGTCCGCTCCCGTCTCCGGCCGTCCGCGTCCGCCGCGCCGCCGGGCTACAACTCCACCGTGACCGCGCCGAAGTGGCGGCCCTCGATCAATTCCCGCAACGCCGACGGTGCCCGGTCAATGCCCGCGATCCGCGTGTGCGGGAAGGTGATGGCGCCGTTCCGCAGCCATTCGCCGAAGCGGCGGGTCCACTCCTCCGCCACACCGGGGTGGTCCGCACCGCTGTAGCCGAGCAGCGAGATGCCCTTGACCACGAGCCGGAAGGCGTCGATCTCCGTCGGCGCGCTGCCGCCGGCCCGGCGGGCCGACAGCTGTCCCGACAGGGCTCCCACCACGGCGAAGCGCGCGCCCTGCCGTGCCGCGCCGACCGCGGCGGCCAGCTGGTCGCCCGCGACGGTGTCCACCAGGACGTCGATGCCCCCGGGCGCCGCCTCGGCGAGCTGATCCGCGATCGGTCCGGCCCCCCGCACCACGACCGCGTCGTACCCCAGCTCGGAGACCAGCCGCTCCGCCTTCCGGGGCGAGCCGGTGCTGCCGATCACCCGGCCGGCGCCCAGCAGCCGGGCGATCTGCCCCGCCAGGGAGCCCACCGCGCCCGCCGCGCCGGTGACCAGGACCACGTCGCCCGCGCGGACTCCGGCGAGGCGGGTCAGCGCACCGTATGCCGCCACTCCCTGGTTGAGGTGCGCGACCGGATCGGGCAGCGCGCCGCCCAGCGGAGTGCACTCGGCGGCGGGGACCAGGGCGTACTCCCGCCAGCCGCGCAGGTGTGCCACGGCGTCGCCCGTGCGCAGCGGACCGCCGGCGGGGGCGGCGGCGACCTCGCCGACGGCGGGGCCGAAGAGGGTGTCACCGGCGCGCAGCGGAGGCAGCGGCACTCCGTCGGTCTCCCCGCCGATGAGGGTGCGCAGACCGGGGAAGACCAGGAAGTGGCTGTTCCTGACGAGTACGTGGCCCGCTCGCGGCTCGGGCAGCGGGGTCTCGGCGACGGCGAAGTGGTGCGGGGTGGGCAGCCCCTCGGGGACGCGGGCGAGCCGGACTTCGCGGCCGGTACGGGGCAGGACCGTGCTCATACAGGGGCTCCGGGGGGCTCGGGGAGGGCGGCTCGGCGGATGTCCGGCGCGCGGTGCGGTGAAGGTAAACCCTGCCCCGCACGTCAGGGTCAAGCCCGGCCCCCGGCTCCGGCCGGCTCCCCGGGCGGACCGGAGCGGTACCCGGCCGGGGACACCAACAGGCCCCGGAATGGGGCTGTTTCAGCGAAGAGCGGAACGGCGGGATCGAAGGCGTGGACGATGGGTATACGTCGTTCGCGCGGGCGTATCCCCCCATCGGCCCGCCCTTCCGGAGAGGTCCCCCACAAATGAACCGGAACAAAAGGTATGTGCTCCTGGGCTCCGCACTGGCCTTCCTCGGGCTGGAGGTGGCGGCGGTCCATCTCTTCCTGGAGCTGGACATGGTCGCCCTGCTCTGCGCGGATGTGACCCTCGCGCTCATCGTGATCGGCTGTACCTGGGCCGCGCTCGGGTACGGCGGTGAGTCCGCCCCCGACGCGGCCGGGAATCCGGAGCGGCGCAGGCGCAGGCAGCGGTGCGCGGTCGCCGATCGCGACATCAGGACCCGGACCTGCGGGCACCCCTCCTTACGTCCCTGACGCAACGTCCCTGGCGCAAGAAGGCGATTCGGGTCAGCGAGCGGCCGTTTTTGGCCTTCGTCATACCGGCCGTCGCGGCAGCCCCATGGAGTTCGGCCATGATCAGCACGGAAGATCTTCCCTGATCATGGCTGAAGGAGTGCCCCGATGCCCGCAGCACGCGTCAGTTCGGCCGTCATGACGCATCCGGTCCGCCGCGCCCAGGCCGAGGAGATGTGCGTACGTCTGGGGCTGGGGGGTATCGCACTCGATCCCGCGCCGGACGACGATCCCTCCGCCCTGCGCACCGCGCTGGTCGCCTGGTCCAGGACCGGCGACGGCGCCACCCACCATCTGATGATCCAGGACGATGTGGCCGCGCCCGTCGATCTGCTGGATCTGGTCGCCGGCTGCGCCGACCGTTTCCCCGGCGAGGCGCTGGCGTACTACACCAACTGGCATGCCCGCAACGGCGCCGCCGCGCGGCTCGCCGCGCTGGCCGGGGCGGGCTGGGTGCGCGCCGTGCCGGAGGAGTTCACCCCGACGCTGGCGATCTGTCTGCCGGTCGCCATGGCCGCGGAGTTCCGGCGGTACGCGGAGCGGAGCGCCGACCGGCACGACGACGAGGTGATGGCGGCGTTCCTCCGGAGCCGCGGGCCGGGCGGCACGGGCGGGGCCGCCGCGCTGCTGGCGGTCCCGACGGTGACCGAGCACATCGGCACCAGCAGCATCAACGGCCATGCGGCCCAGGGCGTCCGCCGCGCGGTCTGCCCCGCCGAATCGGCCGACGCGCGCCCCGCGCTGCTGTCGGGCTGGGTGCTGGAGGAGCTCGGCTGGCTGCCGTACATGCGGTACGGGGAGGGCTTCGTCCGGCTGCCCGGCCAGGACGCCGGCCCCGATGCCCGCAACCACTTCACCTGGCGGGAGGCGCTGGGGCACACCGAGCTCACCGAGGCCGAGGTGGTGAAGGTGATGCGCCGGGAGCGGGGCGAGGACGCCGCGGCGGCGGTGGCCGATCTCTACGGCGCCTCGTTCGCGGACGAGCTGTGGATCCACTGTCTGCTGCTGGGGCGGCAGGCCGCCGCCGCGGCCCGCCGGTACGCGCCGGAACCGGTGGTGCCGGACCCGGCGGGCAGGCGGCTGCGGGCGGCGGCGGTCTCCACCGTGGGGCTCGCCGGGCTGCCGCCGGAGCGGCGGCCCGAGGTGACCCAGGCGCACACGGACCTGCTCTCCGCGTACGCCTGGAGCGCCGTCAGGTCCGGGGACCGGATGCCGGCGGGGGATCCCCTGCCTCGTGGATGATCCACACCCCGGGCTCCCAGTAGGAGCCCCGGTCCTCCGCGCGGTCCACCCGGAGGGTGGCGAGTCCCTGCGGGAAGACGTACTCGCCGTCCTCCGGGAAGGCCATACCGGTCCAGGACTCCCACTCGGCGACGGTGCCCGTGATGCGTGAGGACTGCTCCACGGTGGCGGCGATGGTGCCGCCGATCCGGACCTGGGCGCGGATCCAGGGGTCGAAGGGCTCTCCGTCGTCCCGGGTCCAGGTCGCGTACCGCTCGATGGGGACCAGCGGATAGCGGTGCTTCCAGATGGGCCGGACGGGCACGATCAGATGGTCGAGTCCGTCCGCCCGGGCGATCTCCTTCATCCGGCCGAGCAGCGCGCTGGAGAGGTTGCGGCCCTGATGGGCGGGGGCCACCTCGACACCGAGCGCGCAGAGCGCGGTGGGTTTGCGGCCGGCGTCCAGATCGCGGAAGGCGTCGGCGATCGACTCGTCGAGTCCGGTGCCCAGGCCCTCGGGGGTGCCGTCCCAGGTGCGGGGCAGCGAGCGTCCGGCACCGAGTATGTCGTCCGTCTCCGTGTCGAGCAGAATGAACTGGTGGTCGCCGAAGTCGTCGAAGAGGCGATTCCAATGGGTTTCATTGATGTCGCCGTGCAGATTGTATTCGGGGACCACCCCGGCGAACACCTCGGGAATTTTGTCCCAGAGCTCGGGCCGCTCCGAATAATTTACAATTTTTGTCGCCACAGCAGGTTTTCTTCCTCTCAGACTTCCAATCGGACCATCACGGCTCAGGCCGTCACACCGGATTCGGCGCCTTGACGGCCTCCCAGACAACAACAATGGGCAGCCCGTCCCATGCCGCGCGTGCCGCATCCGCGATGAATTCCTCGTACCCGCCGGGGGCGAGCCGGCCATTGAACACCGGCTCGACACAGGCCCGCACGGTCAGCCCGGCGGCGGCGAACGCCGCGATGTAATCCCCGGCAAGATGCACATGGTTGCGCACAAAGGCGAGCCGGTCGCCGCCCTCGACGAAAACGCACTGCCCCTGGAGTGCGATCACAAAGGGATGCATATCGGTGACGATGACCCGGCCCCCGGGGCGGACCACTCGCGCCAGTTCGGCGATGCCCGGCCGCAGGTCGGGGAGATGGGTCAGGGCGAGGGTGCTGATGGCCAGGTCCACGGAGGCGTCCTCCAGCGGAAGGGCCTCCAGCCGCCCCTCGCGGAACTCCGCCGCCGGCGCCTTCCGCCGGGCGTGTGCCAGCATCTCGGGCGACTGGTCCACCCCTATGGTGCGGTAACCGCGGGCGGTGAGCGCCGCGGTGGTGCGCCCGGTGCCGCAGGCGGCGTCCAGCGCGGTGCCCACCGGACCCCGGTCGAGCAGGGCGTGCACCACCGGCTCCTCGACCTCGATGTAGGAGCTGGGCAGGGAGTCGTAGACCTTCGACCAGGCCGCGTACCCGGCCGAGGCGTCCAGCTCGCTCACGGCGGCGCCGCCGTCCGGCAGCCCCTCCCCCGCGCCCGCCGCGAATTTCCTGATCTCCTCGACGCGCGCGTCGAGAAACCGCTCGTCCCCCTCCATGGCATTGCGCAGCAGCGCCAGACCCTCAATCCCCAGGACAAGGTCCCTAACCCTGAATTCACTGCCCATTGTGACATCCCCTCAAGAGCGCCCGGTTTCCTGTGCAGCCGCGCTACCCGAATTTTTGCGCGACCATTCGCGAACAAGCTTTCCTGTCCTGAATCGAACCATCAAAGTCTGATCTCAGCCACCTCTGTTGTATGAGCCATGGAGATCATTTAGCATCAACTCCGGCGTCTGTCGCGAAATGCGTGGACGATCACCGGGGAGGGCATATGATCGAAGGTTATCCGAGCCGCGAGAGCGTAACGGCCGGCGAGGTTCTCACACTCCATGTATCCACCGATGCGCCGGAGTTCCGGGTGCGTTTCCACCGGCTGGGGAGCGAGCTGGAGTTCATGGCCGAGTCGGCGGTGTTCCCGGGCGAGCTGCGGAATCCGCCGCCGCATCCGGACGGGGTGGCCGGACATGCCTCGCCCGCCGCGGCCTGGAACCTGCCGCCGTACGAGTACCGAATACCCGAGGAGTGGCCGCCGGGCATCTATCTGGCCCATCTCGTGGAGGGCGACGAGGAGCGGGCCCGCGCGGTGCCGCTGCTGGACGACACCGGGATCGAGGGGTTCGCCCGCGAGTTCTTCATCGTCCGCCCGCGCCGGCCGGGCTCGTACGGCCGGATCCTCTACAAGAAGTCCACCTTCACCCGTCACGCGTACAACCGCTCGGACAACGAGGGGATGTCCCGGGACTCCAACTTCTACGAGAACCCGGTCTGGGACGAGGGCGGGGAGGGCCGACCGCGCGGGCACAAGCTGAGCATGCACCGTCCGGGCGGGGTGATCGATCTCGCCTACTGGGACGCTCCGTTCATCGCCTGGCTGGAGCGCTCCGGCTACCGGGTCGAGTACTGCACCGACCTCGATCTGCACGAGGATCCGGAACTGCTCGCCCCGTACGATCTGCTGCTCAGCGTCGGACACGACGAGTACTGGAGCGCGGAGATGCGCGACCGGGTCACCGCGCATGTGCGCGGGGGCGGGAATGTGGCGTACTTCAGTGCGAACACCGCCTGGTGGCGGGTTCATCTGACGGATGGGAACACCGCTTTCGTCTCGGACACCGATCACCGGGTGGGTGAGGAGTATCCGCATCTCCCGGCGACCGATCTGTGGTGGCCCGCTCCTCCGGACGGGGTGGGCGAGCCGGAGAACACCCTCACCGGGGTGAGCTTCCGCAATGGCGGCATGTGGCCCGGCGACTGGCCGGGCGACCGGCCGACCTCCGGGTACACGGTGCAGCATGCCGATCACTGGGTCTTCGCCGGGACCGGGCTGCGGGACGGCTCCGACGGCGGGGAGCCGGACGCGCTCGGCGCCGGTACGGCGCTGATCGGGTACGAGTGCGACGGCGCGGCCTTCGCGTACGACGACGCCGGGGTGGCCCGGGCGACCGGACAGGACGGGACCCCGGAGTCGTTCCTGATCCTCGGCATCTTTCTCCTGGATCCGGTGAACGAGAGTTTTCACCATCTGAAGTGGGGTCACTGGAACTGCCCGGAACGCGAACCGCGGATCACCTCGCCGCGGGCGGCCACCATGGGGATCCACACGGCCGGCGGCACCGTGTTCACGGCCGGGACCACCGACTGGCCGACGGTCTGCGGCCGTGAGGAGGACCCCGGAGTCGTCCGGGTGACGCGGAATGTGCTCGACCGGCTCTCGCACCGGACCCCGCCGGAGGGTTCCGGCGGGGTGGCGGGCGGCGGCGGGCGCCCGGTCACAGCAGACCGGACAGCTCCTCCAGTCCGGTGATCCGCGCGGCCCGGCCGGGCAGCGGCGGGGCCTCGCCCTCCACCGCCCGGTCGGGCCGCCACAGATGGACCGCCCGCATCCCCTGGGCGAGCGGGCCGGCCACGTCCGCCTGCCACATGTCCCCGACGAACAGGGCGTCCCCGGGATCCACACCGCACTCGCCGAGCACGGTCCGGTAGATCAGGGGATGCGGTTTGCGGGCCCCGGCGCGGGCTGAGGTGACCGCCACATCGATCAGCCCGGCGAGTCCGGCCTCGTCGGCGGCGCGTTCCAGATCCCAGAACCAGTTGGAGCAGAGGGCGACGGTGAGACCGCGCTCGCGGAGCTCCGCGAGCGCGGCCGTGACATCGCCGAAGAGCTCCAGCCGCAGGCTCTTGATGGAGGCGTCCACCTCGGCGGCGAGCTCGCCGGCCAGCTCGCGGGGTACGCCACAGGCGATGGCCCGCTCCCGCAGGCGTCCCCGCTCCCAGGCCAGATAGGACTCCTCGCTGCCGGAGTGGGCGGTGTGGTCCTCGCCGTCGCCGGGGCCGACCGACCACTGGTCGCCCCAGCGCTCCGCGGCCTCGTGGAGACCCCGGGCGCGCAGAATGGACTCATGGCTGCGCGGCAGCGGGGGCACCATACGGACCAGCGTGCCGTAGAAGTCGAAGATCACGGCCTTGACGCCGGGAACCCGTCCGGGCCGCGCGGCCCGCCGGTCTCGTACGGTGCCCACCGGATCAGTACCGTCCGTGGCGGCGCGGGAAGTAGTCCTCGCAGTCGCCGTCGCGCTCGATGTCGACGGTGGCGCAGTGCAGACCGCCGCCGAAGGGGCCGACCGCGCGGAACGGCACCGGGACGATCTCGAAGCCGTAGCCGGCGAGCTGCTCGGAGAGCCTGACCTCCTTCTCCTCGATGCAGAGGGTGTTCTGATCGAGGTTCAGCATGTTGCCGGCCAGCCAGGGCGAGCAGTAGGAGAGCTTCGGCGGGTGGTCCCAGCTGGCGGGCTGGACGGCCTCGATGATCTCCCAGTCATTGAGCTTGAAGAACTCCATCAGCTCCGCGTCGGCCAGGCGCTCACCGCAGTGCAGCACCAGCCCCGGGCGCAGCGGCACCCAGGTCGCGTCGATGTGGAGCGGGTGGGTATTGGTGGAGGTGACGGCATGCACCCGGTGGTCGGGGAAGTGGCGCTTGAGCCACTTGAAGCCGCCGCGGTTGGTCACAAAGGAGAGCTGGACGAAGAGGTCCTTGCCGAACCGGGCCACATCGGCGGCGTCGAAGAGGGGCTCCTCCTCGGTGAGGACCAGATCGTAGTCCCTGACCCGGGCGAGCTGGACATCGGTGGGCAACTGGTTGTAGGTGTCCCAGAATTCGGTGTGGTAACTCGCGTCGGTCAGCCGCGGCTTGGGCGCGGACTCCCAGCGCATCCGGTCGTCGGAGTCGAAGAGCTCCTGGAGGATCGGCCGGTAGGCGAGGTATTCGAACCAGCGGCTGCGGTAGGACATCGTCGCTTCCAGGACCTCGCTGCCCACGGTCAGCAGGATGTCCCGGGGAGGCATACAACCGGACATGGTCTCCTGTGACCAGTCCGGGGTGGAGACCTTCTGGTTGAAGTCGATCGGGGTGGGCCGGTCCACCCTGATGCCCCGGGCCGTCAGCATGCCGGCGAAGTTGTCGAGCTGTTCATTGGCCTCGGCCGTCATGTCGGCCGGCATCGGGCCGTAGGTGCCGAGGGGGAATCCGTCATCCGGGAAGTCGCGGCGCACCGCGGGCTCCGGCGCCTGGACCACGGCCTCGTCGGCCCTGCCGACGATGACATGGCGCAAAGGGTCCCAGCCGTTCCAGGAGTTGACTCTCACGGGCTTCGAGCCGGATTCGCCATCAGTCGTGCCGTGCTTAATCACGTGCCACACCCTTCGATAGGGGACGCGGGAGACACCTGGAGAAAAATGAGTCAGGAGGTGCGTCAACGTCAAGGGCACCCAAGTGGTACATCATAGTATTTTGCGTCAATTCAGTTGGGCGTACATGGCACCCCAGCTGTCAGGTCACTGGAGTGAACCCGCGTCACCAGCGGCTCGTATACAACAAGAACGTTCAATATTCCGTCGATTCATCCTGGCCAAAAACTGCCCCATGGGTAGATTGCACCTCTTGGCTGGGTAGATAGGAGCCCGGTTCAGCCAGTCCTTGAAAGGAGGAGACTCATGTCGTGTCGCTTACCCCGTCTCACCTCGGTCCTCGGCGCGGTGGTGCTGTCGGTGGCCTTGTCCGCGTGTGACTCGGCGGGCTCCGGTGGATCATCGGGCGCCGGTGCCGGCAAGGGCAGTCTGACGGTCTGGCTCACCGTCGACGCCCGCGAGAGCTGGCCCGATCTGGTTGCCTCCACGAACAAACGCTTCGCCGCGGAGTATCCGAAGGTGAAGGTGAAGGTGCAGTATCAGCAGTGGACGAGCAAGAACCAGAAGATTGACGCGGCCTTCGCGGGCCAGGACGTACCAGATGTGGTTGAGATGGGCAACAGTGAGACCACCAATTACATCGTGAACGGCGCCTTCATCCCCTTGGAGAAGAAGGATTTCGACTATTCGGAAGAGTGGCTTCCGGCACTTTCGGACGCATGTGTCCTGGACGGCGAGACCTACTGCGTTCCCTACTATGCGGGGGCCCGTGTCGGTATCTACCGCACCGACCTGCTGAAACAGGTCGGAGTCGACAAAGCGCCGGCCACCTACCCCGAGCTGTTGTCGGCACTCGACCGCCTGAAGGCGAAGTTCGGGCCCTCGGACAAGAATTTCTCCGCGTTTTACATGCCGGGCCGTTACTGGAACGCGGCGATGGCCTATGTGAAGGACGCCGGCGGCGAGATGGCGGTCGAGGAGAACGGCCGCTGGCGCGGCGCGCTCTCCTCCCCCGCATCCCTCAAGGGCCTCACCGCCTGGAAGGATTTGCTGGAGACCTACTACGTCGGCGACCGCTCCAAGGACAACAGCGACGAGCCCGCGGTGGTCGGCCAGGGCAATGTGGGCATGTTCTACGGCAACACCTGGGAGGCCAAGGCGGCCACCGACCCGCGCTCCGGCGGCAACCCCGCACTGAGCGGCAAGTTCGGCACCTTCGCCTTCCCCGGCCCCTCCGGTGAGCTGATGCCGCCCTTCCTCGGCGGCTCGACCCTCGCGATCCCCACCAAGTCCCGCAACCAGGACGTGGCCAAGGCGTGGATCAAGCTCTTCACCGACCGTGAGTCGCAGAAGACGCTGATAGCCGCCGAGACCCTGCCGAACAACACCGTCCAGCTCGCCGACGTCCCTGCGGACGGGATCAACGGCGCCGCCGCGCTCGCCGCGGCCCGGGGCTGGGTGACCCCGCTGGCACCCGGCTGGGGAGCCGTGGAGAAGTCCAATGTCCTCCCCGCCATGCTCCAGTCCATCGCCACCGGCAAGAAGTCGGTCCGGGACGCCGCCCGGGACGCCGACCGCGAGATCGACGCGGTGATCAACAACAGGTGATCACCGGCGACTGACGAACGGCACACCGGCCACAGGGGTCAATGGCGTCCCCCCGGCCGTGTGACCGGAGGCAGCGGGCGGCGCCGGCCCCGCATCCCCGCGACGGGGTGCGCCCGGCGGCCCCGGCGGCGGGAGCCGCGCCCCCGCCGCGGTTCCGTACCGCCCTCTCCCCCACCGCATCACCCCACCGCGACCGATGACCACCGACGCCTGCGCCGGCCCGCATGCCGGGCGCGCCGCGAACGACGATTCGAGGAGCCCGCCCGCATGGTGACCACCGGTCAGCCGCGCCCCACCGGCGCGCCCCGGCGCCCGTACCGCCCCCCGACCGGCCGCCGCGCGGAGCCGGCCGGCCGGCGCGGTCCCTCCCCGCTGCGCCGGGCCGTGCCGTATCTGCTGATCGCCCCGACCGTCCTGGCGCTCGCCGCCGTCCTCGGCTATCCGCTGGTCGATCTGCTGCTGCTCTCCTTCCAGGACATGACCCGCCGGGAGCTGTTCGCGGGCACGGCCCCGCCGTGGGCCGGCGCGGATCAGTACCAGGTCATCCTCGGCGACCGGTTCTTCTGGGAGGTCGTCGGGCGCACCGCGCTCTTCACCGCGGTCTGCACCACGCTGACCATGGTGGTGGCCATGTGCGCCGCGCTGCTGCTGCGCCGGGTGGCGCCCTGGGTGCGGATGGCCGCCGCGGGAGTGCTCGTCGCGGTCTGGGCGATGCCGGTGATGGTCGCCGCCTCGGTCTTCCGGTGGCTGGTCGACGCGGATTACGGGGTCGTCAACTGGGTGCTCGGTCTGCTGCCGGGGGCGGACTTCGACAAGCACAACTGGTTCGAGGACCCCTGGCAGGGCTTCGCCGTGATCACCGGGGTGGTGGTCTGGGGGGCGCTCCCCTTCGCCGTGATCACCCTCCAGGCGGCGCTGACCCAGGTGCCGCCGGAGCTGCGGGAGGCCGCCCGGGTGGACGGCGCCGAGGGGCTCCAGGTCTTCCGCCACATCACCTTTCCGGTGATCAAGCCCGCTTTCATCATGGTCACCACGCTCAACGCGATCTGGAACTTCGGGGTGTTCAACCAGATCTGGCTGATGCGCTCGGGACAGCCGGAGAAGGAGTACTACCTGCTCGGCGTCTACTCGTTCATCGAGTCCTTCGCCGTCAACCGCTACAGCGTCGGCGCCGCCATCGCGGTGATCACCGTACTGCTGCTGCTCGTCGGAGCGGTGGTCTATGTCCGCCAGCTCGTCAAAATGGGAGAGGCCGAGTGACCGTCACACCCCGCGCCCGGCGCGGCCCCCGGGGCCGCCGCGCGCTCAGGGACAACGCGCTGGCACTGCTGTTCACGGCGGTGATGGCCTTCCCGCTGTACTGGATGGTGCTCACGGCGCTGCGGCCGGCCTCCGAGATCCGCAGCGATCCGCCGCAGTTCTGGAGCCTGGACATGACCCTGGAGAACTTCCGGCGGGCCATGGAGTCCCCGACCTTCTGGTCGAGTGTGCGGGCGAGTGTGTTCGTCGGGGTGGGCACCGTGGCGATCTCACTGGTGATCGGTGTGCTGGCGGCGTACGCGCTGGCCCGGTTCGCCTTCGCCGGGCGCAAGGCGTTCATCCTGGTGATTCTCTCGGTGCAGATGATCCCGCTGGCCGGGCTGATCATCCCGCTCTATCTGCTGCTCAGCGACGCGGGTCTGACGGACAGCCTGACCGGGGTGGTGCTCACCTATCTGGTCTTCATGCTGCCCTTCACGGTCTGGCTGCTGAGGGGATTCATCGCCGCCGTCCCGGTCGAGCTGGAGGAGGCGGCGATGGTCGACGGCTGCACCCGGGGGGCCGCCTTCCGCCGGGTGCTGCTGCCGCTGCTCGCCCCGGGGCTGGTGGCCACCTCCATCTACTCGCTGGTCCAGGCGTGGAACGAGTACGTCCTCGCCTATGTGCTGCTCTCCAGCAATGACAAGCAGACCCTCTCCATCTGGCTGGTCTCCTTCCAGACCAGTTTCGGCACCGACTACGGCGCGCTGATGGCCGGATCGACCCTGACCGCGCTGCCGGTGGTGATCTTCTTCCTGCTCGTGCAGCGCCGGGTGGCCGCGGGTCTCGCGGCGGGTGCGGTGAAGGGATGAGCGCCGGCGACGGGATGGGGGCCCGGGGTCCCCCGGGCCGGCCCGCGCCGGCTGCCGGACCCAGCCGGACCGACAGATGCCGGGGCGGTGCGCTCCGCCCCGCTGATAGACGAGAACACACGGGTTCTCCATACGCAGCAGGAGATCGATTTGACGTTCGACCGTCTGGACCTGGTGTCCAAGCTGTACCAGCCGTCCGGCTGGCCACGAGTCCTCGAAGCGGCCGCGGGGAAACGCTCCAGCGGCCCGCTGGTGGTGGACCTGGACCCCACGACTTTCTGCGACCTGGCCTGCCCCGAGTGCATCAGCGGCAAGCTGCTGAACCAGGGCCGTTTCACTCCCGAGCGGCTGGCCGAGCTCGCCGACGAGCTGATACAGATGTCCGTCCGCGGTGTGGTTCTCATCGGCGGCGGCGAACCCCTGGCCCATCGCGGCACCCGCAAGGTGCTGCGCATGCTCGGTGAGGCCGGTGTCGCCATCGGTGTGGTCACCAACGGCACGATGATCCAGCAGAACCTCGACGAACTGGCGGAGTACGCCTC
Organism: Streptomyces sp. CAU 1734; assembly: GCF_039888735.1. NCBI lineage: Bacteria > Bacillati > Actinomycetota > Actinomycetes > Kitasatosporales > Streptomycetaceae > Streptomyces > Streptomyces sp. CAU 1734. The sequence goes on along the minus strand of NZ_JBDQQP010000003.1, from coordinate 275,782 downwards.
CTGGGTGCGGGTGTCGATGGACGCCGGCACCCGGGAGACCTACGGGATCTTCCGGCCCGACCGCAAGGGCCGCAGCGTGTTCGACAAGGTCATCGGCAACATGCGGATGCTGGCCGAGGTCAAGAAGGGGGCGCTCGGCTACTCGTTCCTGGTGATGACCAGACAACAGCGCGACGGCACCGTCGTGAGCAACCACCACGAGGTACTGGAGGCGGCGGGACTGGCGAAGGACATCGGCTGCGACTACTTCGAGACCAAGGCCATGTTCGACGACGGCCACCATGTGATCCAGGTGGCCGACGACATCCTCGGCTCGGTGGACGACCAGCTCGCCCGGGCGGAGGAGAAGTGGGCGGACGACTCCTTCGAGATCATCAACTCGTCCACCCTCACCTCTCTGCGGAACCGGGTCGGCGCCGTGCAGCCGAAGGAGTACCACCAGTGCCAGGTGGCGGAGTTGCGCACGCTGATCACCCCGTCCGGCGTCTACGTCTGCTCCTACCACCGGGGCAACGCGCAGGCGAAGATCGGTGACGCGGTGACCGAGCGGATGCAGGACATCTGGCTCAACTCCGACCGGGGGATCATCGACCCGACCCGGGACTGCCGGTTCCACTGCGCGCGTCACCGCTCCAACCTCGAACTGGAGAAGATCGCGGCCGAAGCGGTGACGCCCGAGATGGGCGGTGACTACGACCCGTTCATCTAGGGTCTCTCCCAGGGCTCTTCCGCCGGGCCCTCACGGGGTACGGCGCGGGGGCCGGGGTCCGGTCCATCCGGTACACCCCGGCCCCCGGTCCGTCCCGCGGGTCCGGTCAGTCCGCACCGTCCGGAGTCGCTCCGGCCGCCGCCCGGGTGGGAATCACCCGGGCGGCGGGGTGCGTGGCGGCCAGCGCCCGGCGCAGTTCCCGGACGGTGTCGTCCAGGCCGGCCGTCTCGCAGATGCCCACCAGGGCTCCGCCGCCGCCGGCCCCGCTGAGCTTCAGCCGCAGGCCGGTGGCGTGCAGGGCCCCCTCCCTCAACTCCTCCAGGAGGGGTGTGGACATGCCCTGCTGATCCCTCATGGTGGTGTGGGCCCGGTGCATGGCGGTCGCCAGGCCGGGGAGATCCCCGGCGCCGATGGCCTCCCACGCCGCCGCCGACGCGTCGTCCGCCTCCTTCAGATAGCGGGCGAGCGCCGGATCGCGGTCGGCCAGCTGGGCGCGGACGACCTTGATGTGATCGCTGGTGTCCTTGCGGGTGGCCGAGTCCACGACCACCACCGACCAGCCGTCCGGCAGCCCGCTCCGGCCGGTCACCGCGGGCAGCCCGGTACTGCGGCCCTCCAGCAGCAGCGCACCGCCCTCGATGACCGCCAGATGGTCCATGCCACCGCCGTTGAAGTGGGCGAACTCGAATTCGTACGCCCACTGCGCGAGGGTGGCGGCGGAGATGCCCGGCAGCGGTGCCCGGGCCTCGGTGTACGCCCGGAAGAGAGCAACGATGAGGGCGGTGGAGGAGGAGAGTCCGCTGGCGGCCGGCGCGTCACTGCGCACGGTCACGGACGGTGGGGCCGGTGCGAGACCGGGTATCCGGTCCCGGAGGAAGTCCCACACCTGGAGCGGCCAGCCGCCCTCCGTCTCCGGCCGGTCCCGCTGCTGCCCCTGCCGGTCCCGCTGCTCCCGCTGCTCCCCGGATAAGGGAGCGATCTCGACCGTTGTGGTCAGATCCAGGGCGAGACTGACCGAACGGCCGCCGAGCCAGTCCAGATCCTCGCCGGAGAGACAGGCCCGGCAGGGCACGGTGGCCGTGGTGATTCCGCCGCCGCTCACCGGGCCTGGAACTTTCCGGTGGCGAGAAACGCGCGGAACATGTCGAGCGCCACCGCCGTCGGCGGATGGAGCGGCCAGGGCGGATCGTCCGGCTCGCGGAAGACGGCCCGCAGGGATTCCTCCGGCTCCGGACGGAGCTCGCCCGACCAGCGGCGGGCCAGAAAACACAGGGCGAAGCAGTGCGTGATATCGCCATTCGGATACGTGAGGGTGTGCACCCCCGGATCGGAGAGCGAGCCGAACGGAATCAGATCCGCCCGGTCGACATCGAGTCCGGTCTCCTCCTTCAGCTCCCGCACGGCGGTGCCGGTGAAATCACTGCCGGGCTCGCAGGCCCCGGCAGGGAGCTCCCACACCCCGGAATCGGCGCGCTGTTGGAAAAGCACCCGGCCCGCCGGGTCCACGAGCAGTACCTGCGCCCCCGGGACGAGCAGCAGCCGGCTGCCGACCTCCCGGCGGAGTGAGCCGATATAGGAATCCGCGTAACTCATCGGTGTGCGGCCTTCCGGTGCGCCCGGCCGGGGCCCGGCCGTCTGTGGAGAAGGTGTCATGCGGCTTTCTCCGCGAGCCAGTCGGGCACGGCTCCCGGCGTGGCGTTGAGCCAGCGGACATAGCGCTCCACGCCTTCGCGAACGGTGATTCCGGGCGTCCAGCGCATCAGTTCGCGCAGCCGGTCGGTGGCCGCGTATCCGCCGAGCGGGTCATCGGCCGGGCGCGGTGTGGTGATGAATCGGGATCCCGGGAAATGGGGGGCGATCAGCTCACCGACGTCACGTACGGAAGTGGGGATTCCGCTGCCGACATTGACCGTCTCGCCGACCATTCCCTCCTCCACCAGCGCGAGCGCGGTGGCCAGGGCGATGTCATCGACATGGACCAGGTCCCGCACCTGCACCCCGCCGCCGTTGAGCCGCATCGGCAGCCCGAGCTTGGCGTGCATGGCGAGCCAGGCGACCATCCAGGAGTGACTGCCCGGCTTGGGTATCTGCGGGTCCCCGTAGACGGAGAAATACCGCAGGATGGCGAATTCGGTACCGGCGGCCCCGAGCAGCAGCCGGGTCTGGTGCTCCGCCCAGAGTTTTGAATTGGCGTAAACGGAGAGCGGATGCGGAGGCAGATCCTCCGAAAACTGCCGGGGTCCGGAGTCACCGGCCGGCCCATTGCCGTAGACGGCCGCCGACGAGACCATCACCAGCCGTCGCACATCCGCGGCGGCGGTCTCCTCCAGGATCACCTCCGTCCCCTCGATGTTGGCCCGGAAGGCGATGTCGGGCCGCTTGGTGCAGGCGGCCACATCGGCGAACGCCGCAGCGTGCACCACATAGTCGGCGCCGTCGAGCAGTTCCCGCACCGCCGCCCGGTCCCGGATGTCGCCGACGACCAGCCGGGTGCCCTGGTTCTCCACGCCGAACAGCACCCGCTGGGCGTCATCCGGGTAGGCGTCCATCCGGTCCAGAACGGTGACCTCGGCCTCCGCCCGCCGCAGCAGCCCGGTCAGCCTGCTCCCCACCAGACCCGCGCCACCCGTCACCACGACCCGGGTCCCGCGGAGTTTCTCCAGCCGGGAGGTGACGGATTCGGCGGCTTCGTTACCCGCGCCGTCGGCCAGCACGCTAGTCATGCAGTCTCCTCAATTACTGATACGCATGTGGATCACGCAGTGACAGCATGACGATCATCGTCGGCCGAAACCAGGGTGCCTTTTCGGCACTCTTGCGGCCGGTGAAACGGGCACCGTACTGTCCGGATTTCGATAGGCAAGAACCAGAGCACGGAGGATCTGTGACGCGTTATCGCATCAGCGGCGCGGTGATGACTCACCCGAAACGCCGGGCGGCCGCCCGGATACTGGCCGATTCGGCTCCGCCCGGGGCTTTACGAGTCGTGATGGACCCGGACCCGGCGGGAAAGCCGTCGGTTCTGCGGACCGCGCTCGCGGCCTGGTCCTCGATCGAGGACGGGGCCACCCATCAGCTGGTCGTCCAGGACGACATGATTCTGTCCGCCTCGTTCTTCGAGCGGGCCCGCGCGGCGGTCGAGGCCATGCCGCATGCCGCCCTCGCGCTCTTCGCCCTCTGGGATTCCCGGGGCGGCGCGGCGGTCCGGTTCGGCGCGATGACCGGTGCCCGCTGGGTGGGTGCGGTCAATGAGTACTTTCCCTGTGTCGCCATCATTCTTCCCCGCGATGTGGCCGCCGGTTTCGTGGAATACGGGCGAGCCCGGCTGGATGCCTGGCCCGACGACATCCTCATGTATCAGTATCTGAGATCGCGCAAGGTTCCTGCATATATATCGGTGCCCAGTCTCGCCGAACACGAGGACCACGGGAGTATTTCCGGAAACGCATTCCGGGGCCCGCGGCGCTCGGTCTGCTTTCTTCCGGATGACGAACCGGTGAACGAGGCGGCCCGGCTGGAGGGGCTGCGCGTCCTCCCCTTCTTCAAACACGGTGTCGCCCAGTGCACGGTCCGGGTGGACGGGCCAGGACCGGAACGCTGGCTTCATCTGACATGCGAGGAGTATTTGGAAGGCTCCGGCATACGCAGGGAAAGGCTCGATTCAGCCATTTCGAGATTGACCGGAGCTGATGATCCGGAGGCCGCGCGCGGCACCTGGCTGACCGCGTTCGCCATGGGATTCGCCCATCGGCGGCAGGGATTCGGCGCCGAACTCGCCAGTACGCCCGTACTGGCCGAGTCTCTCGCCACCATCGGTCCCGGCGGTGTGAGTTACACCCGCTCCGAGGAGCGGATCGCCGAACTCCGCGACAATCTGGCACGGATCGCCGGAGCCGCGCTGGAGGCGGGCCTGGACGCGGGCGGCCGCCCGGGCTCCCGTGTGCGCGTCCCGGGGCCCGTGATCACGCTTCTCGGCGGCGCCTCACCGCTGGGCGAGCACATCGCCCGGGGGCTGACCGACCGGGGCCACACCATCGCCCGGGCGCGCGGCGCGGATCCGCTGCGGCCGGGCGGCGCGGTGATCGATCTCCGCCCGCTGCGCGACGGCACCGCCGCCGCGGTCACCGTGCGCCTCCACGACGGCGCCCCCGGCGGGATGTCCGTGCACACCCTGCACACCGGCGATCTCTACGGTCCGGGCTGTCCGCGCGACTCGGTGATCGGCCGGTTGGTGTGGAGCGCGCTGCGCAGCCGGCCGATGGCCGTCACGGACCCGCCGGGGCCGCCGCTGCGTCCGCTGCATGTCACGGACCTGATCACGGCCCTCTCCGCGGTGGTGCGCAACCCGCCGGCGGAGCGCTCGCTCACCCTCGCGGACCCGGCACCGCTGAGCGTGCGGGAGGTCGCGGAGGCGATCAGGGCGGCGGTGCGGCCGGTGCCCGTCGAGACCGTGCCGACGGCCGGCTCCACCGGGCCGGCGGGCGCGGAGAACGCGGGAAACGCAGGGAAGGCAGTGAACGCAGGGAACGCAGAGGACACGGAGCGCGGGGAGACCGGCTCCCGGCCGGCCGGGTGGAAGCCCGAGATGGATCTCCACCACGGGCTGCACACCTTTATGCAGTGGCTGGCGTACGAGGGCATCCAGTACGTGCCCGAGTGAGCGGCGGGTGAGCGCCGGGGTGGACCCCCGGCGCGAGACCGGCTGAACCCCCGGCGTGGGACCCGCCGGGCCAGGGGCCGCACCGGAGCGGAATCCGGTGCGGCCCCGCCCCGTACCGCCGTCATCCGCGCGCGTGCCCGGGCACGGCGTGCTGCCGGGAGGACCCGGGAGCAGAACAGGGGACGGGCCGGCTCCGGGAGAGGACTCGGGAGAAGGTCCGTCCGGTGCCGCGCGGAAGGGTGATCGGGGCGGCGGCCTCCGCGGTGTCACCGGGGGCTGAGCCGGGCGACGGCCGACGGCCGCCCCGCTCCCTGTTCCCTGTTCCCCCACCTCCTCCTGGTCCCCCTTCCTCTCATGGCCCCTCGCCGTCCCCGCACCGTCAGGCGCCGTCCGCGGGGCCCGGTGTGCCGTCCCGGGGCGCGGATTCCGACCCGGGACGGCACAGGTGTATCCCGGCGCCGCTCCCCCGGATCTCTCTGGACAGTGCGGGAACGAAAGACCGGGGGGAATGGTGACGACACGGCTGGCCGTGGGAGTGGACCTGGTACAGGTCTCCCGGGTACGGCGACTGCTGGCGGACAACTCCATGGCCGAGCAGGAGATCTTCACGGGCCGCGAGCGGGAGTACTGCGCCGGCAAGCGCGACCGCCACGCCCATCTGGCGGCGCGGTTCGCCGCCAAGGAGGCCGTACTCAAAGCGCTGGGGACCGGGCTGGGGCCGGGCACCCGGTGGACCGACGTCGAGGTGGTGAACACCCCGCTCGGGCGCCCCCGGATACGGCTGCGCGGCGGGGCCGCGGAGCGCGCCGGGCGATCCGGGGCCTCCCGGATCGAGATCTCGCTGTCGCACAGCGGGGAGTACGCCATGGCCCAGGCCGTGATGTTCCTCCGCAACGGCGACGACAGCGGCGGCGAACGGCACCCCGGCTCCGGGACAGAAACCGAAACCGACGGCGAACCAGGCACCGGCCACGCGCCCGCGCCCGCGGTCACGGACGAAGGATGACGATGCTCTTCCATCTCATCGACCGAATCGACTCATGGGAGGCGGGACGCACCATCAGCGCCCGCAAACTCACCTCCTGGCTGGAGGACTTCTGGCGGGACGAGGGCAGCGGGCCCCAGATGCCCGCGCCTCTGGTGCTGGAGGCGCTCTGCCAGGCCGGCACCTGGCTGATCATCGCCACCACCGATGTACGCCGGCGGGCCGCGCTGCTCTCCGTGGACGGGGTGCGCTTCCACGGACCGGTGCGTCCCGGGGACGTCCTGGTGCTGGAGGGCGCGGTCGAGTCGCTGAGCGCGGAGACCGCCGTGCTCAGCGGCACCGCCTCGGTGAACGGCCGTACGGTGATGACCGCCGAGACCGTGATGTGCGCGCTGCTGCCCGCGGAGGAGCTGGAGGACCCCGGCGAGACGCGCCGGACCCTGGACCGGCTGCTCACCCGGGTCCCGGTGGGCGGTGGCCGCCGATGAAGAGGGTCGCCGTCACCGGGGTCGGCGCGGTCACCCCGCTGGGCAACACCGCGGCGGACACCTGGCGCGGCCTGGCCGAGGGCCGCAGCGGAGTGGGCCGGCTGGAGACCTTCGACGCCACCACCTTCCCCGTCAGGATCGCGGGCCAGGTGAAGGAGTTCGATCCGGCGAGCGCGGGTCCCGCCGCTCAGCGGCGCCATCTCTCCCGGGCCGCGCTCTTCGCGCTCGCCGCGGCCCGCGAGGCACTGGCCGACGCCGGTCCCGGCTGGGAGGAGACCGGTCCCTATGACCGGGGCGCCGTGATCGCGGGCACGGTCGGCCGGCCGGAGCTCCAGGAGCTGGTCGACATGTCGCACCAGCTGAGCAGCAGCGGATTCCGCGATCTCTACCGGCAGGCCCCCGGGGACGTACTGCTGCGGAATCAGAATGTGGGCGTGACCGCGGTCGCCCGGGCCGGGGACTGCCGCGGTCCGGTGATCAGCGTCAGCACCGCCTGCGCGGGCGCCGCGCATGCGATCGGCGAGGCGTACCGCCGGGTGCAGGAGGGCGAGTGCGCGCTGATGCTCGCCGGCGGCTTCGACGCGCTGACGACCTGGATGGACGTCCTCGGCTTCTCCCTCCTCGGCGCCATCACCGACCGCTGGAACGACGAACCCGAGCGCGCCTCCCGGCCCTTCGACGCCGGGCGCTCCGGGTTCGTCCTCGGCGAGGGGGCGGTGATCGCCGTACTGGAGGAGTGGGAGAGCGCGGTGGCGCGGGGCGCCCGGATCCACGGTGAGATCGTCGGATACGGCTCGACGCTGAACGCGTACCGGATCACCGACTCCCCGCCGGACGGCGGCGGCGCCATCGCGGCGATGCGGGACGCGCTGAGGGAGTCGGGGCTCGGTCCCGGCGGAATCGACTACATCTCCGCGCACGGGACCTCCACCCCGGGCAATGACGCCAGCGAGACCGCCGCCATCAAGGAGGTCTTCGGCCCGCACGCGCGGGAGCTGTGTGTCAGCTCGCCGAAGTCCATGACGGGACATCTGACTTCAGCGGCGGCGGGGGTCAATCTGATCGCCTCGCTCGGCGCCCTGCGCGAGGGGCTGGTGCCGCCCACCATCAATCTCGATCATCCCGATCCCAAGCTGGATCTCGACTATGTGCCGAACACGGCGGTGCGCCGCCCGGTCCGCGCCTCGATGGTGAACGCCTTCGCCTTCGGCGGCACCAATGCCTGCTTCGTGATCCGGTCGGCCGCCGCCGCGGGCGCCGGCCGGGCCGGTGCGGGATCCACCCCGGACAGGGCGGCCGGCGGGACCGCCGGCGAAGCGGCACCGGCCGAAGGAAGGGCAGCATGACAGCGTTCGACGAGGTACTCGAAGTGGTACCGGGCAGGCGGGCGCTGGTCGTCCGTCATGTACCGGCCACCCTGCCCGTGTTCACCAGCCATTTCCCGCGCTTCCCGGTTCTGCCCGGAGTGCTGATTCTGGACGACGTGGTGCGGGCCGCCGGGATCGCCGCCCCGCCCGCCCCGGCGGGGCGCGGCTGGACCCTGGCGGAGGCCCACCGGGTCCGCTACCGGCATTTCGCCGGCGGCGGCGACCGGCTGGAGATCAGTGTCGAGGTGGTGGAGACGACCGGGTCGTCGGTCACCCTCACCGCGGCGGTCCGGGTCGACGGGCGGGACATCACCACCGTGCGCCGGCTGCGGCTGGAGCACGCCCCCGGCGGGGAGGCGGCGGCATGAGGCGGGTCGCCGTCACCGGCATCGGAGTGCTCACCGCCCTCGGGGAGGGCTGGGGCGACACCTGGAAGGGGCTGCTGGAGGGCAGGACCGGCATCGGGCCGATCCGCGGCTACGACGCCTCGTCGCTGCACACCCGGATCGCCGCCGAGCTGCCGGACTTCCGCGCCACCCGGTACGCGCACCGCAGGTCGCTGCGGATGACCACGCACAATGACCGGCTCGCCATCGCGGGTGCCGCCCTGGCCGTCGAGGACGCCGGTCTCGACCTCGCGGCGGCCGGCTACGACCCGGAGCGGGCCGGGATCTTCGTCGGCGGCAACAAGGAGATCTCCAACCCGGACCACCTGCTCGCGGGCACACTCGCCGCCCGCCGGGAGGACGGCCGCGCGGATCTGCGCCGGCTGGGCGAGCGGGCCTCCTCGGCCTTCTACCCGCTCTACTTCGTGGAGGGCCTTCAGTCGGCGTCCCTCTTCCATCTCTCGCACGCCCATGGCTTCAAGGGCGCGAACTCCTACTTCCACGGCACCGCCGACGCCGGTTCGACGGCGCTGGCCCGGGCCTTCCGCTCGGTCCGCGGCGGTGAGTCCGATGTGGTGCTCGCCGGCGGCTTCGACGACGCGGCGTCCTGGTGGCTGCTGTCGAAGATGGACGGCATGGGGGTGCTGACCACCCGCAATGAGGAGGGCGCGCGGGCGTTCCGGCCGTATGACCGCGACCGCAGCGGCTCGGTCCTCGGCGAGGGCGCGGCGTTCCTGGTCCTGGAGGAGTGGGAGTCGGCACGGCGGCGCGGGGCGCATGTGTACGCGGAGTTCCGCGGCGCCGGAGCCACCCAGGACACCCGTCTGATCACCCCGCACGAGGACGGCGAACCGCTCGCCGAGGCCATGTCGCGGGCGCTGCGCGAGGCGGCGGTGCCGGCCGGTTCGGTGGATTTCGTGGCGACTCACGGCTGTGCCACCCGGCTCGGTGATCTCACCGAGGCACGCGCCCTGACCGGGGTGTTCGGCCGGGACAGCGGTCCGGCTGCGGCGTCCGTCAAACCCGCCGCGGGTCATCTGGTGGCGGGGGCGGGCGCGCTGAACGCCGCCGTGTGCGCGATGGCGATCGACCGTGCGGCGGTGCCGCCGACGCTCCATCTGGACCGGCTCGACCCCGAGTGCGGGGGCGTCGACTGGGTGCGCGGCGAGGCGCGGGACCGGCGGGTGCGGCACACCGTGGCGATCGGCCGCGGACTGGAGGGCCAGCAGACGGCGCTCGTCCTGAGCGCGCCACAGCAGAGCCCTGAGAGGGGAGCGGAATGAACAGCACTGCCGCGGGGCGGGACGACCGTCCCCGGGACACCGGAGTGACCGTGGTGGGGGCCGGCGCGATCACCGCGCTGGGGCCGACGGCCCGGGATCTGTGGGAGGGGGCGCGCCGCGGGCGCGTGGGGGTGCGGCCCGTGCAGGGCCTGCCCATGGACGGACTGGGCACCAAGGTCGGCGGCGAGGTCACCGACCCGGTGGAGCCGGTGCGGGGCCTCCGCGGGCCGTCCCGCTTCCGGGAGCGGGCCGTGGAGCTGGCCCTGGTGGCGGCCGGGGAGGCGATGGCGGCACTGCCCGGGGGGCTGGTGGCGTCCGAGCGGTTCGGGGTGGTCCTCGGCACCTGCAACGCCGGTCTGCTCTCCGGCCGGCTGAGCGCCGCGGCACGGGGAGCCGAGCCGGATCCGCTGCTGGCGACGCTGGTGACACCGCAGGCGCTGGCCGAGTCGGTGGGCGCGGCGTTCCGGCTCCGGGGTCCGGTACTGGCCGTCAACACCGCCTGTGCCTCGGGTGCCAATGCGATCGGGCTCGCCGCCGATCTGCTGCGCGCGGGCCGGGCGGACGCGGTGCTGGCGGGCGGGAGCGACGCCTTCTCGGATGTGGTCTTCGCGGGATTCAATTCCCTCCAGTCGCTGTCGCCGGAGCCGGCCGCCCCGTACTGCGGGGAGCGGCAGGGGCTCTCGCTCGGCGAGGGCAGCGGCATGGTGGTCCTGGTCCGCTCGGAGTTCGCCCGTGCGCACGGGCTGACCGGACTGGCCGATGTCGCCGGCTACGGCCTCTCGGCGGACGGTTTCCACTCCACCGCGCCCCAGCCGGAGGGCAAGGGGGCCGCGCGGGCCATCGCATCGGCGCTGCTGCGCGCGGGGGTGCCCGCCGAGCGGATCGGATACATCAACGGCCACGGCACCGGCACTCCGAAGAACGACCCGGCCGAGAGCAATGCGATCGCGCTGGCGCTGGGCGCGGAGAAGGCGGCCCGCACCCCGGTCTCCAGCACCAAGTCCGTGATCGGTCATCTGCTGGGCGCGGCCGGGGCGGCCGAGGCGATCGTGACGGCGTACGCGCTCGCGGAGCAGACCGCGCCGCCGACCGCCGGGTACACCACCCCAGCGCCGGACTGCCCGCTGGACTATGTCCCGGGGGCGGCCCGGCCGCTGTCGACGGGCGCGGCGCTCTCCAACAACTTCGCCTTCGGCGGGGCCAATGCCGCGCTGGTGCTGACCCGTACGGAGGACCGGCACCGGCCTCCGGTGCCGGAGACCGACCGGGTGGTGATCACCGGTGTCGGGCTGCTCAGCCCGGCGGGCGGCACCGCGGCCGAGGTCTGGTCGGCGTACGCGGACGACCGCGCCCCGGCCGATTGGTCGGGCGGAGTGCGGGTGAGCCGGGTCGACTTCGACCCCGAGCCGTATCTGACCCGGCGGGAGCGGCGCCGGATGGACCGGCTGGGGCAGCTCGCCGTGGCCGCGACCGCCAGGGCGATGACGGACGCGGGGTTCGAGCCGGGCAGTGCGGGGGCGGCGGCGCTCGGCATCGTCTTCGGCACCGGCACGGGCCCGATGGAGGCCATGGAGCGGTTCACCGTACCGCTGCTGACGGAGGGCCCGGCCGCCGCGGATCCGTCGGTCTTCCCCAATACGGTCTACAACCAGGCGGCCGGTCAGATCGCCATCCATCTCGGGCTGCGCGGCCCCACCTCCACCCTCTCGGTGGGTCATGCGACGGGTGCGGCGACCCTCGCGTACGCGGCCGATCTGCTGGCGGCGGGGCACTCCGACGCGCTGGTGTGCACGGTCACCGACGCGCTCACGGAGCAGGTGGCGCGGGCGTACGCGGCGGTCGGCGCGGCGTCGACACGGGCCCCCGGCGCACCCGCCGACGGCAGGTTCACGCTGGCCGAGGGCAGTGTCGCCGTGGTGCTGGAGCGGCGCTCGGCTGCGCTGGCGCGCGGCGCGCGGATCCTCGGCGAGGTGCTCGGGCACGGCATGGCGTCGGATGCGAGCCGGGCCCGGCTCTGGGACGCCCGGGGCCGGGGCATGGAGCGGGCGATGCGTACCGCGCTGGCGACGGCGGGGCTCGCGGCGCCGGAGCCGGGCGTGGTGCCCGCGGTCGACGAGGTGTGGCTGGCGGCGGCCGGTCTGGCGGCGGCCGACCGGGCCGAGGCGGCGGCGGTGCGGCGGCTGTTCGGATCCGGTCCGGTGCCGGAGCTGTACGCCCCCAAGACCGTGCTCGGTGAGCCGATGGGTGTTGGTGGTGCGCTGACGCTCGCGCTGGCCCTGCACCGCGGCCGCGCCGGGAGCCGTCCCGTGCTGCTGAACAGTTCCTCGCTCGGGGGCAGCCATGTGTCCCTGGCCGTCCGTGCCGGCGCTGAGGACTCCCGTACCCCGATCCACCTCCCGACAGGAGAAACCCGATGACACTGCAAGGACAGGTCGCCCTGGTCACCGGCGGTTCCCGGGGCATCGGTGCCGCGGCCTGCCGCCGGCTGGCCGCGGACGGCGCGGCGGTGGCGGTCAATTACCGGAGCTCGGAGGGGCCGGCCAAGGAGCTGGCGGAGGAGATCGTGGCGGCGGGCGGACGGGCCGTCACTGTCCACGGCGATGTCGCGGACGCCGCACAGGCCGGGCTGATGGTCGGCCGGGTCATCGAGGAGCTGGGCGATCTGGACATCCTGGTCAACAACGCCGGGGTCGCCCAGGACGCGCTCATCTACAACATGGGCATGGACGACTGGCTCGATGTGATGAAGGTCAATTTCGGCGGGGTCTTCCACTGCACCAAGGCTGCGCTGCCGCACTTCATGGGCAAGGGCTCGGGTGTGATCGTCAATGTCTCCTCGGTCATGGGCGAGCGCGGCTGGATCGGCGAGTCGAACTACGCGGCTTCCAAGGGCGCGGTGAACGCCTTCACCCGCTGCTGTGCCATGGAGTCCGCCCGTTTCGGCATCCGGGTGAACGCGGTGCTGCCGGGCTTCGCCCCCACCGATCTGGTCGCGGGGCTCACGGAGGGGGAGACGGGCCGCTCCATCAGGAAGCAGATACCGATGCGCCGCTTCGGGCGGGTCGAGCAGATGGCCGAGGTGATCCGGTTCCTCAGCGGTCCCGAGTCGTCGTACATGACCGGTTCGCTGGTCAATGTGGACGGCGGGGCGATGACCGCGCTCGGGCTGGGGCGCCCGTGAGCACCCCCGGGCCGGCCGCGGAGTCGATGGAGGAGCGCACGACGGCGCTGCGGCTGCTGAAGGAGGAGGTGCATGCGGGCGACCCCGCCGCCACCGAACGCCAGCTCGCCAAGGGCAAGCTGACGGTGCGGGACCGGATCGGGATGCTGCTCGACAAGGGTTCGTTCACCGAGATCGAACCGCTGCGGCGGCACCGCGCCACGGATTTCGGCATGGACCGGAGAAAGCCCCCCGGCGACGGAGTCGTCACGGGGTGGGGCAAGGTTCACGGCCGTCATGTCCTGGTGTACGCACATGACTTCCGGATCTTCGGCGGGGCGCTCGGCGAGGCGCATGCGGAGAAGATCCACAAGGTGATGGATCTGGCCGAGAGCAGTGGTGTACCGCTGATCTCGCTCTGCGACGGTGCGGGTGCGCGCATCCAGGAAGGGGTGACGGCCCTCGCGGGGTACGGCGGGATCTTCAGCCGGAATGTGCGCGCCTCGGGGGTGATTCCGCAGATCAGTGTGGTGCTGGGGCCGTGTGCCGGCGGTGCGGCCTACTCGCCGGCGCTGACCGACTTCGTCTTCATGGTGCGCGGCACCTCGCAGATGTTTCTCACCGGCCCCGATGTGGTGCAGGCCGTGACCGGCGAGAAGCTCACCCAGGATGAGCTCGGCGGTGCGGATCTGCACTCCCGGGTCTCCGGGCTGGCGGCGTTCGCCCATGACGACGAGGCCGCGTGCTTCGAGGATGTGCGCCATCTCCTCTCCCTGCTGCCGGCCAACAACCGGGAGATGGCACCGGCCGAGGTGCCGCAGGACGCCCCGGACCGCTCCTGTGACGCGCTCGCGGAGATCGTGCCGGTCGATCCGCAGGCCGCGTACGACATGCGGCGGGTGATCGGGGAGATCGTCGACGACGGGGATTTCTTCGAGGTGCACGAGGGCTGGGGCACCAGCCTGATCTGCGCGCTGGCCCGGCTGGACGGCCACACCGTGGGCATCCTGGCCAATCAGCCGATGCGGCTCGCCGGGGTGCTGGACATCCACTCGTCGGAGAAGGGCGCCAGATTCGTCCACACCTGCGACGCGTTCAACATCCCCCTGGTCACGCTGGTCGATGTGCCGGGCTTTCTGCCCGGGGCGGACCAGGAGCGCGGCGGGATCATCCGGCACGGCGCCAAGCTGCTGTACGCGTACTGCAATGCCACGGTGCCGAGGATTCAGGTCATTGTGCGCAAGGCGTACGGCGGTGCGTACATCGTGATGGACTCACGGTCCATCGGGACCGATCTGTCGTTCGCCTGGCCGACCAATGAGATCGCGGTGATGGGCGCGGAGGGCGCGGCCAATGTGGTCTTCCGCCGGCGGATCGCGGCGGCCGGGGATCCCGAGGCGGAGCGGGCCGAGGTGATCGAGGAGTACCGGCGGACGCTGATGCATCCGTACTACGCGGCGGAGCGCGGGCTGGTCGATGATGTGATCGATCCGCGGGACACCCGGTCGGTGCTGATCCGCTCGCTGGAGCTGCTGCGTGCGAAGTATGTGCCGCTGGTGACGCGCAAGCACGGGAATCCGCCGCAGTGAGCGGCGTCGAGCTGACCGTGGTCAGCGGTGAACCGACCCCGGAGGAGATCTGCGCGGTGGTGCTCGCCCTGCGCCTGGCGAATGCCGCGGGCGCCGCCGCGTCGACGGCCCACCGGGGCCCCGCCCGGCCACCGGACCCCTGGCCGATCCCGGGCTCCCTCCCCCGGGCATCCGCCGTCTCCTGGGCCGCCGCCCGCCGCGGCCCGTCCGTCTGACCGGCCGGGCACGGCGGCCGGGTGCCGCGGCCGGGTGTGCCGCCGTGCCGGGTGTGCGGTTGATCCGGTTCCGGGCCGCGTCCTCGGGACATGAACCGTCCCGGGTGAGGCGCGGTTCGGCCGGACGGCAGTCACGGGCATGGGGCCGGAGTGGCCGGCGCGCGGCGCGGCAGCGCGCGAGTGCCGTTGCGCCGGGCGGGCCGCGCCACACACGAACACCCCACCGGACGGGACACGGGTGCCGATGGCCCGGCGGCTCCGGAGCGGTCGTATGCGGCCGGTGGGCCGTGTCCGCGCGGCGGGGCGCCGCGGCCCGCTCCCCCGGCACCGGCGGCGGGGGCACTGCGGCTTCGGCCCCCGTCCCGGCCGGCGGGCCACCCCGTGTCGATCACGGTGTATCCGGGGGCACCGCCGGCGGATCTGTGAGACGAGAGACGCGGGACGGACGCCGTCGCCCGTCCCGCCCTCCAGATGAGAAGAGCCACGAGAACGGCCATGAGAACGGCCTCGTTGAGAGAGACCGCTTCACCACAGATGAACCACCGATGAGTTCCGGAGGATTCCCCATGGACCACAGCACCATCGTCACCGCTGTCAACGAAGCCGTCATCGACGCCCTCGGCGTGGAGCCCGAGGAGGTCGTGCCCGAGGCGACCCTGCTGGACGATCTGGGCGCCGAGTCGATCGATCTGCTCGACATCCTCTTCCGCCTGGAGCGCTCGCTCGGCATCAAGATCCAGGCCGCGGAGCTGGCGGCCCATGTGCAGGGCGGCATACCGGACGAGGAGTTCGGCGACGAGAACGAGATCGTGTCGGCCGCGGGCCTCGCCCAGTTGAAGAAGGTCATGCCGCAGATCGACACGGCGGAGCTCGGCGGCAAGCTCCGCGCCACCCGGGTCATGGGCCTGTTCACGGTCGAGAATCTGGCCGGTCTGGTCGCCTCCCGGGCCGAGGCCGACGCCACAGCCGGCATCGCGGCCTGAGGGGACATCACCATGACCGCGATTCACATCATCGGCACGGGCGGCTATCAGCCGGGCGATCCCATCTCCACCGATGAGATCGCCCGGCTCGTCGGCCCGCTCCCCGACGAGGTACGCGAAGGTCTCTCCATCGAGCGCCGGTTCTGGATGATCGACCCGGCCACCGGCGAGCACCGTGAGAACAACTCGGACATGGCTCACAAGGCGGCGGTGCGGGCGCTGGACTCCGCCGGGCTGGAGCCGGGCGACGTGGATCTGCTCGTCCTCGCCACGGGCACGCCCGACTTCCCGCTGCCGCCGCTGGTGAACATGGTCCAGGAGCGGCTGGGGCTGGTGCGCTGCGCCACGCTGGAGCTGCGCTCCGGCGGTGCGGGCGTGGTCCAGGGGCTGGACATCGCCCGGATGTATCTGGCGTCGGGGGTGTACCGCACTGCCCTGGTGATCGGCAGTGAGGCGATCTCCCCCGTGCTGGCGCCGGTCTTCCTCGGCAAGGACCCCGACAAGATCCGGATGCGGGACCGCATGCCGGTCTACATGTTCGGGGACGGCGCCGGGGCGATCGTGCTGCGGGCCGAGGAGGGCGCCGCGTCGGGCGGGTTGCTCGGCGCGGCGATGGAGGCGATCGGCGGTGATCGCAAGCCGGGCATCCACTCGGTCGGCGGCGGCACCCACGCTCCCATCCATGAACAGCTCAAGGCCAAGCGCCTGGTCGACCTCAAGGTCGATGTGGTCGGGGCCGGTGACTTCACCCCGGTGATGGTCACGGAGGCGATCAGCAGCACACTGCGGCGCAGCCGGGTGGATGTCGAGTCCGTCGATCTCTGTCTGGTCCCCGAGGGCAATGTCGGCTGGATGCTCGAATCGCTCCATGAGCTGGGGCTCGACACCGCCGACTGGAAGGCGCTCGACGGGAAGATCATCGACAGCCTCTCCACCATGGGGGCGGTCGGCTGCGCGGCGGTCCCGCTCTTCCTGGACGACGCCTGGCGGACCGGCCGGATCCACCCCGGTGACCGGCTGATGCTGATCGGTGTCGAGAGCACCAAGTGGATCTACGCGGGTGCCGTCGTGGACTGGACCGCGCCCACTCCGACCGGTTGAGGAAAGGCCGCCCATGACGTCCCGACAGCCGAGCGTGGCCGAGGCCGATCCCGTGCGCGGGGTGGCGGCGGCAGAGTTCCGGCAGGCGATGGGGAGGTTCCTGACCGGCGTGGCGGTGGTGACCTCGTGCGGCCCCGAGGGGCCGCACGGGACCACGGTCAGTTCACTGGCCTCGGTATCGCTCGAACCGCCGATGCTGCTGATCTGCCTGGGCCGCCTTTCCAGCGGTGCCGAAGTGATCCGCCGTGCGGGGACATTCACCGTGAACATCCTGGGGCGGGAGCAGTCGGAGCTGGCCGGCTGGTTCGCCACCACGGGCAGGCCGCGGGGTGCCGCGGGCTTCGCGGGGGTGGCGCACCGGACCGGCGGCCATGGCGCCCCGGTGCTCACCGGGGCCGTCGCCCATCTGGAGTGCCGGGTGGTCCAGGACGTCCACGCGGGCGATCACATCATTTTCATCGGAGAGGTCGGCCGCATCGGATGTGCCGAGGCGGCCGACCCCCTCGCCTACCACCAGGGGCGGTTCCTCACCCTGGGGTGAGGAGTTCGGCGGCACCGCCGACACGGGCCGGCGCGAAGCGAGCGCCGGCCCTTTGTGTTCCGCACACCACGGGAGTCTGGAGTCTGTATGAATGCCCTCGCCTTCCTCTTTCCCGGCCAGGGATCCCAGCGGCCGGGAATGGGACGCGATCTGGTGAAGCGCCATCCGGAGCTGATCGAGCGGTACTACCGGCCCGCGGATGAGCTGTTGGGGTTGGAGCTGTCGAAGCTCTGCTTCGAGGGCTCCGCCGAGGAGCTGGTTCCGACCGAGATCACCCAGCCCGCGATCTTCCTGACGAGTATCGCCGTCCTCGATGTGCTGCGCGGGCGCGGGATCACACCGTCGGCGGTGGCCGGGCACAGTCTGGGCGAGTACGCGGCGCTGGTCGCGGCCGGAGTGCTCGACTGGACCGATGCCCTGCGGCTGGTGCGCCGGCGGGGTGAGCTGATGGCCGGGGTCAATGAACGCACCCCGGGTGCCATGGCGGCCGTACTCGGCCTCGCGGCCGGTCCCGTGGAGGAGCTCTGTGCGCGCGTACGGGAGCGGAGCGGCCGGGTGGTCGAGGTCGCCAACTACAACGACCCGGCGCAGCATGTGGTCTCCGGCGCACGGGAGGCGGTACACGAGGTGGTGGGCGCCGCGAAGGCGATGGGGGCCGAGCGCACCGTGCTGCTGGGGGTCGGTGCCCCCTTCCATTGCAGCCTGATGCGTGAGCTGGAGGGCGAATTCGCCGGGGAATTGGACCGGGTCGCCTTCCGGGATCCGCGGCTGACCGTTGTCTCCGGTGGCACGGGAGGCCGGATCGGCAGTGGGGACGAGGCGCGGGAGCAGCTGCGCCGTCAGCTCGCCGGCGCCGTGCGCTGGGCGGACACCCTGCGGGCGATGGCGGCGTCGGGTGCCCGGACCTTCGTGGAGGCCGGCCCCGGGCGGGTGCTGAGCGGCTTCGTCCGCACCTCGCTTCCGGACGCGGTGTGTTACCCGGCGGGCGAGATGCGGCGCATCGACCGCATACCCCGAGCTCAGGAAGGAGAGCCGGAAGAGGAGCTGCTCCAGGGCGGTTCCATTCCGGCGTGATATACATCCGGAATCAAAGGATTTGCGTCTGTCCCGCGAGCACTTACTGATCGGTATTGCTGTTCGCGGGACTCTCGCCTACCATGCACATAGTTAACAGTCGAACTAAATGATGGAGGTGGAGGTGGAGGCAGCAGAGAACTCCGAGAACGAGTCATTGGACGAGCTCGCGGAAGCCATCGGACAACCTCCCCGGAGCCTTTCCGAAAACGCCAAGGCACTCTTCCCGTTCATCGCGCATGAAGCCCTGATGAACAGCGAGCAGCCGGAAGCCGCGCCGGAGGACGCGCCCCTGTCACAGGGCGCGCCCTGTGACTCATCCGGCTGTCACTCGGCCACACGAAGCCGTTGAGGCGACCTCGGACCCGCTCTCCAGCGCATAGGCACGCAGGCCCATGGACTTGATGGTCTCGAAGAGCTTCCTGGTCTCCTCGGAACGGCCCGCCTCGCGCTCCAGGGCGCGCTCCAGGTGCTTCAGGCACCGGCTGCGGATCGGGCCCACGGAGCCCCGGGCGATGCCCAGTGTCGCACTCACCTCGTCGTACGACATGGGCGGCTCGGCGACTAACAGACCGAGCAGTGCCTGGCATCGTTGTGACAACGAGCAGTAGGCGAGCAGGACTTCATCGGAGCGCTCGCGCTTGAGCGCGGTCTCCTCGGGCTGGTTCTCCGACGGCTGCGGCCGGTCGAAGACCTCCGGCCCCTCCACCGGCGTGCTCCGGCCGGCCTTCTGAATGTGCTTCAGGCTCTCCCGCCGGGCCGAGACGGAGATCCAGTGCGCCAGCTTCTGCGGATCCCGGAGCTTCCCCAGATGCTGAATGACCCGCATCCAGGTGGTCTGGCTGACGTCCTCGCAGTCGGCGGCCGAGAGCCGGTGGCCACGTGCGATGGCCCAGATCAGTGGTGTGTAGCGGTCGACAATGCAGTTCCAGCTCTCCTGGTCCCCGGCCAGGCACTTGTCCACAAGTTCATGCAGTGCAAGAGCTTTCATGTATCCCCCGTTGCTCCCCGGGCGGGTGGGTGCCCGCGGCGCCGGGGTCCGGCACCTGCTGGCCACTCACTCCGAACGGGAAGGAATAGCGTCTTAATTCTACGTTTTCCGGCGCTACTGCTGTTAACTATAAGCTGCGGGAGGGGCGGAATGTCAACGATCATTTCGCCGTGCCCTGCCGCCGCCCGCCGAGGGCCGCAAGTCAAATACCGGACGTTCCCCCGGAGCCGTATCCAGGCCACATTCCGCCGGATCTGTTGAGTCGTCAGCACTTCTGCGCGTAATACCGCGAGAGGAACAATTATGGACACACATCTGAGCGAAGTCCGTGTCGCACGAGCGGAGGACATTCCGGCCGGCGGGGTTCTGCGCGTCGATGTCGACGGCACCCCCGCACTCCTCGCCCGGGTGGACGGCACGGTACGGGCCCTGCGGGACAGCTGCTCACACGAAGGCGCCCCGCTCTCCGAGGGCGAGGTGGAGGACGGCACGGTGGAGTGCCCCTGGCACTTCAGCCGCTTCTGCCTGCGCACCGGTGAGGCCCTGGACCTTCCCGCGACCGATCCCGTGGAGATGTTCCGGGTGCGCGAGGCGGACGGAGAGATCCTCATCTCCCGGTGAGGTGGTTCCAGGATTGCCGGATGGCCGGCTGCGGCTCTCGCAGCCGGCCATCCGGCGCCCGGATCAGCGCATCGGACCGGCCGGACTCTCCCGCCGCGGCAGCCGGGGGAGCGTACGGACAGGACAGAGCGCCCGGGGCGCCCGACGGCTCCGCCGAAAGCTCCAACGCGCCCCGTGCGGAAGCCTCCTCCGCACCCCGTCCGGACACCTCCGGGGCCGAATCCGACACCGCCGGGCCGAGCTCCGTCGCCGCTGTCGCCGCCGGGGCCGGAGCCGAATCACCGGCCGAGGGACCATGGGCCACCGGGCACCCCGCCGAAGGAACATCCGCCGCCGGCCGAGGCGCGGGCACCGGTGAGCTCGCCCCCACGGCCTCCACCGGGCGCAGTGTCATCCGGATCCCGTACTTCGCGCGCAGGGAGATGTCCGGCTGCATCACCACAGGATGGCCGGGGACCATCTCCAGACGGAAGCGCTGGAGCATGGAGGCCACCACGATGGTCAACTCCATGTTGGCAAAGGCCAGTCCAACGCAGTTGCGGGGGCCACCGACATAGGGAACATAGGCGTATCTGGGGCGCCCGGCGGAGCGTTCCCGGGTGAACCGTTCCGGATCGAAACCCTCAGGGTTGTCCCAGAATTCCGGATTGCGGTGGGTAATGTACGTGCTCAACAGCAGGAACGATCCGGCGGGAATGTGATAACCACTCAGGACATCGTCCCGGAGGGGCATCCGGGCCACCTGCCAGAGCGGCGGATAGAGCCGAAGCGCCTCCTGGATGAACAGTTTGAGGTACTTCAGCTGCGGCAGATCCTCCATGGTGGGCGGCCGGTCGCCCAGCACCCGGAGAACCTCCTCCCGGGCCCGCTCGGTCTCGGCGGGGCGGGTGGAGAGCAGATGGCAGATCCACGACAGGGTCGCCGCGACCGTCTCGTGCCCCGCGATGAAGAGGGTCACCACCTGGTCCCGCAGCTGCTCATCCGTCATCAGCCGGCCCGTCTCGGGGTCGGGCGCCCGCATGAGGCTGGAGAGCAGATCATCGGCCTCACCCCCGGCGGGCAGCCTCCGCCGCTCGGCGATCAGCCGGTGAACCGTGTCGTCCAGCACCTTGCGCGCCGCCCGGAATCGGCGATTCCGTGGAGTCGGCACGCTCTCCGGGATGTCCGCCACCGCGATGAGCTTGCCATTGATGTGTTCGAGCTGCGCGGCCACCGCGTCGCCCAGCTCGCGCGCGCTGGAGGACCAGTCGGCCCGGAAGAGGCAGCGCGCCAGGATCTCCAGGGTGAGGCTCTGCATCTCCGTCCTGGCGTCGATCACCTGCCGGTACCGGGCGACCCGGTCCCAGCGGTCGAGCATCCGGGCGGCGCTGTCGGCCATCACCCCGGCGAACCGCTCCAGCGGCTCACGGCGGAACGAAGGGGCCACGGTGCGCCGCTGAGCGCGCCAGACCTCGCCCTCCGTGGTGACCAGTCCCTGGCCGACCGAGACCGCGACCTTGCGGTTGAAGTCGTCGGGGTGCGGATAGTTGGCGAAGTTGTCGGCGAGGATGTGCTGGAGGTCGTCGGGATGGGTCACCAGCACCACCGGGACCGGTCCGCGGAACCGCACCAGATCCCCGTGGTCCCGCCAGGCCCTGACGAAGGTCCGGAGCGGGTCCCGGCGGAAGTCGAGTGCCGACCCCAGCAGGGGCAGCCCCTTGGGCCCGGGCGGACGGCGCCCGGCCGGGGCAGGCTGTGCCGCGGTGTGCGGCCGGGCCATCAGGGGGCTCCCTTCTCGGCCGCGCCGGCGCTTCCGGCGCTCCTGACGCGCTCGGCCCTCCCGGCACCGCCCGCCCCGGCGCTGTCGGCGATCCGCTCCAGCCGCATCGGCATTCCCCCGCGCGGATAGAGGAAGACATTGGAGGTGGGCTCGCAGATGTGGCCGCCCGCCAGGGTCAGCCGGTACTCCTGCAGAATCCGGGCGATGACCAGGGGCGCCTCCAGGACCGCGACCGATGACCCCGGGCAGAGGCGCGGCCCCCGGGAGAAGGGGATGTACGCATAGAGCGGCGCGCCTCCGGTGGCGCTCTTCTCGAACCGCTCGGGCCGGAACCCCTCCGGGTTCTCCCAGAATTCGGGGTGCCGGTGCATCAGATACGGGCTGATGAAGACCTGGGAGGCGGCCGGTATGTGGTAGCCGCCGATCCGGTCGTCCTCGGCGGGGCTGCGGGACATCGTCCACACCGACGGATAGAGCCGCAGCACCTCCTGGTAAAAGGCGCGCAGATAGCGGAGCTTGGGCAGATCGGAGGCGGCCGGCTCGCGGTCACCGCAGACCTCCGCCAGCTCCGCCCGTGCCCTGCGCTCCGCCTCCGGGTGCCGGGACAGCAGCGAGAACGCCCACACCAGGGAGAGCGCGGTGGTCTCGTATCCGCCGAGGAACATGGTGACGACCTCGTCGCGGACCTGCTTGTCGGACATCCGCTCGCCGGTCCGCTCGTCCTGTGCGGCAAGGAAGCGGGTGAGCAGGTCGTCCGGCGGCGAGGGGTCCCTGCGGCGCTCGGCGATCAGCCCGTAGACAAAGGAGTCGAGAGTGCGGCGCGCTTGCAGAAACCGGCTGCGGGAGCGGCTCGGGAGTGCCTCGGGAAGCTCCACGAACCGCTGGAGCCGGACATTGGTGTGGGCATTGCAGATGCGCACGGCGCGGGCCAGCTCCCCCGCCCGGTCGCTGATGTTGGTGCTGAACAGCGTCTGCATGACGATGGTCAGTGCCAGCCGGAACATCTCGGGCGTGATGTCGAAGGTCTCCCTGCGGACCGCGCGCGGATGCCACTCCCGGACGAGATCGCTGGTGGCGTCGACCATCGCGGGTCCGAAGCCGGAGATGCGCGATCCCTTGAAGGCGGGCTGTGCCAGCCGGCGCTGCCGGAAATGGAATTCGCCGTTGCTGGTGAACAGTCCCTGGCCGACCCAGGGTTCGAACTTGCCGACGGAGAGCGGGTCCTTGGGGTAGTTGGGCTGGTGGTCGTCGAGGACGTGCTTGATGTGGTCCGGGTGCACGATCAGAAAGAGACTGTGCTTTCCCGGGAGCCGGAAGCGGACGATGTCTCCGTACTCGCGCCAGGCTCGGGTGAAGGTGCCGACGAGATCACGGACCAGGTCGGGGCCGCATCCCACCACGGGATATCCCTGCGGGCCCGGCGCCTGCCGGCGACCGCTCAGGGTCAGACTCATGGTGCCTCGCTCTGCTGGTGGGCCGGACCTCAGCGCTGACGGATCTTGTGCCGGGCGACGTGCAGGATGTTCCCGAAGGTGAGTTTGAGAATGGTGCCGGGCCCGCTGCCGGGCTCCGGTGCCATGCCGAGCTGTTCGACCATGGCCGCGGTGGACTCCTCGTGCCACAGCTCGGAGAACTTGCCGTCGCGCACGATATGGAAATCCAGACCTGTCATGGTCATCCGGCTGCCATTGCCGGGGTAGCCGTAGAGCTCTCCGTGGAAGGTGCCGGTGGCGGTCCACCGGTCGATCACCTTGTCCCCCATGATCACGATGTCGTCCAGGAAGAAGCGCAGATCCGGGAAGGCGTCGTGCATCAGCTGAACGGCGGCGCGGTGCCCCGCGGGCCCCTGCGGGCAGCCGGGCAGCGGCATGTGGTCCTGCCAGTCGGCGGCCAGGAGCTCTCGCTCGGTCTCGATGTTGTTCTTGTCCCAGACCTCCTCGATATAGCGGCGCGCCATCTCGTGGTAGGTCTTGTCCAGGGAGCCGTCGGCATTGGCGTCGGCCCGGGTGTCGAGGTGTACGGGGAGAGACATCAACTGCCCTTTCGGTTGAGGTGATGGTGCTCGATGCGGCGGCTGTCCCGGCCGGGCCGCGGGTGCGGCGGGGGTGATCCGGGACTCCCTCTCACAGCACCGGTCCCACATCGGTGACACCGTCGGCGCGGAGGATCTCCTGCGCGGTGTGGCTGCCGGAGACGATCACCCGGAGCGCGCTGGCCGCCTGTGCCCAGTGGCCCGAGAGATAGAGCCCCTCGATCGGGGTGGTGTAGGTGAGCCGCTTGCTGCCGGCCTGTGCGGGGGTGTTCTCCCAGCCGTAGGCCGCCCCGCGGTGGTTGCCCGTGTACCGCTCCAGGGTCAGCGGGGTCGCACTGGAGACGAAGGTCAGCCCGTCCCTGAACCCGGGATGGAGCCGCTCGATCAGATTGAGGTACTTCTCCTCGAGCTTGGGCTTCAATTCGGCCCAGGGCTCCGGCCCCTCATAGGGAGCGAGGGCGGTGGAGGTGACCAGATGCTCTCCCGGCGGGCCCAGACTCGGGTCCAGCAGGGTGGGCACCACCACGACGGTGGCGGGTGCCCGGCCCTCCGAGAAGCCCGCGAAGGAGCGGTCGTGGTCGTGGCTCTCGTAGATGAAGGTCTCGTGTGCCCCGCCGGCCGCCGCGATGTCCAGGGTGGTGGCGGCATAGACCACGAACATCGACATCGAGCCCTTGAGCGAGCGCAGCCTGCGGTTGTACGCCTTCGGCAGATGTTCGAGGCCGACGAGCTCCTCGAAGGTGTGCCGGGCATCGGCGTTGGAGATCACGACCGGGGCCCGCAGCTCCTGTCCGCCGGCCAGCACCACACCCTCGGCGCGCCCGTCGCGGATCACGATGCGCTCCACCGCGGTACCGGTGACGATCTTGCCGCCGTCGCGTTCGATCGCCGTGGTGAAGGCGCGGACGAGGTGCTGGAAGCCGCCCTTGCAGTGGTAGAGCCCGTGCATCTGGGTGAAGAGGAAGCGGGCGAAGAGCTCGAAGGAGAGCTGCGACGGCGGCAGCCCCATGTACGGCCAGCCGGCGCTGCAGAACGCTTTGCAGCGGGGGTCGCCGATATGGGCGTCGAGGACATCGCCCAGGGTCGACATCCGGTGCCCGAAGAGGGTGGGGAACTTCTCGACGGCCTCGCCCAGCTCCCTGGGCGAGAGCTGCACCGGCACCTGGTGTGCTTCGGCGAGGAATCGCTCGCAGAGCCCGAAGAAGCTCCGGATCCCCTTCTCCTCGTGCGGGAAGAGCCGGACATGGGATTCGATGAACGCCTCGGCCCCGAAGGGTGCGTTCAGTACGTCGTCGTCGATGACGACGCGGTAGAGGGCGTCCGACTCGACGAACTCGCAGAGCTCCCGGACGCCCAGATGGCGCAGCAGGACATCGATGGTGCCGCCCTCGGCCGCGCCGGGGACCACATGAATGGCCGGGTCGAAGTAGCGCTCGCCGGCCCGGAAGGCATGGGCATAGCCGCCGATTCCGTCGGCGCGCTCGGCGACCAGCACCCGGCGGCCCGCCCTGGCCAGACAGGCCGCCGCGGCCAGACCGCCGAGGCCGCTGCCGACCACGATGATGTCGTAGTCGGCTTCCGGGACGGGCGGTTCCTGCGTCGGCATGGTGTCTCCCCCAGTGTTGTCGGCTGCGGTTCACTCATAGAGATCCGTGCCGCGCCGCTGGGATACACCCGAGTCAGTTCGAACCGCTCCCGGACCGCCGCGCCTTGCGCCTGAGCCAGGTGAACCGGATCGCGCTGGTGAAGGTGTGGGCGAAAATGCCGAGTGGTCCCGCGTCTTTCGGAGGTACGACGCCAAGGCTGCCGAGCATTCCCAGGAAGTCGGCCTCCTGGTGGAGCTCCAGCAGCTTGCCGTGCTCGTCCCAGCGTTCGAGGACCATTTCGTCGATGGAGACATACCGTCCGGTGGGCGGGATGCCGAGGAGCTCCCCGCTCTGGGTGCCGCTGAAGCGCAGCCGGGTGGCGACCCAGTCGCCGTCCTCGATGATCTCGAAGGTCTCCACGCGCAGATCCGGTTTGGCCCGCCAGATCTGCCCCATCAGCTCCATGAACTCCGCACTGCCCATGGGCGGGTGGCCGGCGAGGTGGTAGGTGCACTCGGGTGCGGCCATCTCGTCGAGGACGGTGGTGTCCTTGAGCCGCCAGCCGCGTTCCATCAGTTCGAGCGCCGATTCCCTGGAGCCGCGGCGGGGCGGGGCGGCGGCACCCGGTGCGGCGGTGTGGTCGGCGAGGGAGGGCCGGGCATCGGTCATGGGGTGGTCTTCTCCTCGATCGCGGAGGTTGCGGAGGTTGCGGATGACACGGCGGACGGGCAAGGCACGGAGGACGGGCGCGGGGTGAAGGGTGGGCGCGGGGTGAAGGGTGGGTGAGATGCGGAGAGGGCCGGTCGCGGGCCGGCCCGCTCCGGGCCGGTGCGGGGTGACGGCGCGCCGGGCGTACGGCACCGGGGGCCTCCGGTGCTCACCGGGCCGCCGCCCGCTCGCGCTTCGCCGCCTTCGCTTTCAGGACGCCGAACCTGGCCGCCAGCCGGAAGGTGTGGGCGATCCGGCCGAGCGGACCCGCCTCCTTCGGCGGCACCACCCCGAGCTGGTCGAGCACACCGAGATCGTCCGACTGCTGCCACAGCTCGGCGACCCGGCCGCCCTCGAAGCGCAGGATGGTCATCCCGGTGATCCGCAGCGGTGTCCCGGCCGGCGGAATGCCCAGATACTCCCCCTGCTGGGTGCCGGTGAGCACCGACCGCAGAAAGACCCGGTCGCCCTCCGCCAGCCGGTTGAGGATGCGCAGCCGGAGGTCGGGCAGCGCCCTGCGGAGCTCCGCGGCGGCTTCGGTGAGCTCGGCAGCACCGCGCACATCCGGATTGCCGGGTGAGTGGCCGACGAAGCCTGGAGTGACCAGGGCGTCGATGGGGCCGGGGTCGGGGTGGTTCCACAGCCGGTCCGCGAACCGGGTGGCCAGGTCCTTCACATCGGGTGCGGCGGATTGCTGCTGCTGGGGCATGACGTGCGTACCTCCATGGGACGGCTGGACGGAGTGGACGGGGCGCGGGTCCCGGCGGCGAACCGCCGGAACGGAACAGGCCGGCGTACGGGACGGATGAGACCGGTGTGCGGGACGGACGGTGACGGGCGCTCCGGGGCGCTGATCCGTGCCCCGCGATCGCACAGGGGCGGGCGAAGTGCCCCTGTGCCGTGTCCGCCATGGGCTCCGGGGCCGGAGGTGCGGCACCGGCGCGCCGGTCACTTGCGGGCTGCGACGACGGCACCCTCCGCGGGGAGTTTCTCCGCACCGGCGGCCCGGTGGCCGGTGGGTGAGCCGGTGTCGGGAGTGCGCGAGCGGCCGGGAAGCACCACAACGGCGATGACGACGCCGAGGGCGGTGGCCACGGCCGCGGCGAGCATCGAGCTCTGGAGACCGTCGGTGAACGCGTGATGTGCCGCGTCGAGGAGCCGGAGGCCGGGTTCGCCGCCGATCCGGGCGGCCACACCGCCGGCGGCGCCGACGGAATCCTCCGCCGCCGCGGCGGCACCGGCCGGGATCCCGTCCACCGCGGGCATGGAGTCGCGGTAGGTGGTGGAGAGCATGCTGCCGACGACGGCGATGCCCAGCGCACCGCCGACCTGCATGGAGGCGTCGGTGACCGCCGATCCGGCACCGGACTGCCCGGGCGGCGCGGCGGCCAGCATGGCATCGGCGGACGCGGGCATGGCCAGTCCCATGCCCAGCCCGAAGAGGGCGAGGCTCCACAGGATGCGCGGCTCGGAATCCACTCCCGCGCCCGCGGTGAGCACCAGGGCGGCGGTGATCAGGGTGAGCCCGGCCGCCACCACGGTCTTGAGGCCGATCCGCTGGACGAGCAGGGCGCTGAGCGGTGCCGCGATGATCATCGTGCCGATCGGCAGCAGCCGGAGCCCGGCGGCGAACGGCTGATGCGCCAGGACGAATTGGAGGTACTGGGTGAGAACGAAGAGCGAGCCGAACATGCCGAAGGCGATGGCCGTGATGGCCAGGGCGGATCCGGTGAAGCGGGACTCGCGCAGCAGCTCGGCGGTGAGCAGCGGGTGGGGTGTGCGGCGCTCCCAGAGGACGAACACGAGGAGCAGCAGAAGGCCGCCGGTGAGCGAGCCCACGGTGATGCGGTCGGTCCAGCCGTTGCGGGACGCCTCGACGAGACCGTAGACCAGGAGTCCGAGTCCGGCGGCGGAGAGCAGCGCGCCCATCACATCGAGCCCCGCATGCTTGCGGTTGCGTGATTCGGGGATCAGGATCGCGCCGC
Organism: Streptomyces sp. CAU 1734; assembly: GCF_039888735.1. Taxonomy (NCBI): domain Bacteria; kingdom Bacillati; phylum Actinomycetota; class Actinomycetes; order Kitasatosporales; family Streptomycetaceae; genus Streptomyces; species Streptomyces sp. CAU 1734. The sequence continues at coordinate 247,559 of NZ_JBDQQP010000003.1, read as the reverse complement.
CGATGAGGGCCACGGCGACCACGGGCACATTGATGAGGAAGACCGATCCCCACCAGAAGTGGTCGAGCAGACTGCCGCCGACGAGGGGACCGAGCGGGACGCCGAGCGCGGCGGTGCCGGCCCAGATGCCGATGGCCTTGGCCTGTTCCTCGGCCGGGAAGACGTCCTTGATGATGGCGAGGGTGGCGGGCATGATCAGCGCGGCCCCGATGCCCAGGCCGATCCGCATCGCGATGAGGGTGGCCGAGTCGGTGGAGAACGCCGCCGCGACCGAGAAGCCCAGGAAGAGCACGAGGCCGGCGGTCAGCATGCGTTTGCGTCCCCAGCGGTCGCCCAGGCTGCCGCAGAGCAGCAGCAGCCCGGCGAAGGAGAGGACGTAGGAGTCGACGATCCACTGCATCTGGGTGGCGGTCGAGCCCAGGTCGGTCTGGATCTTGGGCAGGGCCAGATTGAGGATCAGATTGTCCAGGCCGATGAGGACCAGGCTCATGCACAGCACGGCGAGGATCCGCCAGCGGCGCCGGTGGATGGCGTCACGGTCCACGTTCGTCTCACTTTCGGTGGTTGGGTACCGCTTTCCACGGCGGACGGCAGGAGCCCTGTCGTCCGTACTGATCCGCGCGGCACGGGGCTGGATACAGGGGTACGGGCGGTACGTGCCCGGACACGGCGGCGCGAGCGGTCCGGCCGGGCCCGGCACGACGGGCCCGGAACACGCCGAACCCGAGGCACGGCACGGCACATCAGGTCAGGTCAGGTCAGGTCAGGTCAGGTCAGGTCGAGTCGAGTCGAGTCGAGTCGAATCAGGCCGCGGCCGGAGGGTCGGAACGGTCCGGCCCTCCGGACCGGTCCGACCGCTCGGCGCGGCGGCCCACGGCGGCCAGCAGATCCCGGCGGATCAGGCCGCTGAAGGGCTCGATGAGGAGCCAGTACGGCCGGAAGCGGCGGGCCGCCGCGCGGTCCGTGGCGTACACCCGCGTCTCGGTGCGGAACAGGGCTCCGGCGCCGTCGGGTTCGGGCCACAGGGCGTAGACGCCCTTGATGTACCCGGGGCGGTCGAAGGCGAGGAAGTCCCCGGGCGCGAGGCCGGTCAGCACCGCTTGGGAGAGCACCGGTTTCCAGGGCTGTCCGATCCAGCCGAGGATCAGCTCCCCGCCCGGCCGGTCCTCCAGCGGGATGAACCCCATCCGCGTCATGTCCATCGTGGCGCCGGCCGGGGCCGGGCGGGGCGCGGAGTCGCCCGCGAAGAGCCGCGAGGGCAGGGTGCGCATCGCGATCAGGGGGCGCATGACCCGCATTTCCCCGGCCGTCACCTCGCGCAGCGCGCGGGCGACCTCCCCGGGGGGCGCCGCCACCGCGCGGCTGTGGCGGGTGGCCCAGTGGCTCACCGGCAGCCAGGGTTCGATGCGGTCATTCATGATCCACCGCTCCCGGCGGGACGGAGCGCCCCTGTGCCCGGCGCCCGGCGGGGACCGGCCGGTGGGTGTGTCCGCCGGTGCGGGCGTGTCCGGTGCTGTCGGTCGGCCGCCATGGCTCCTCCTCGAACCTCGGCCCCGGAGCCGCCGTCGGCGGCCAGGGCGGATCGGGGGGACGCGTCCGCGCCCGCCCTCATTACGAGACTATAGTTCCGGAACTAGGGTCTCGTATACTGGCACCATGCCGAACTCGGGACAACAACTGGGCCGCCCCAGGGACGCTCAGATCGACCGGACCGTGCTCCGGGCCGCGCGCGAGCTCCTCGCCGAGGCCGGGTACGCCGGGGTGACCATGGACGCGACCGCCGCGCGCGCGGGTGTGGGCAAGGCCGCCATCTACCGCCGTTTCGGTTCCAAGGCGGAGCTGCTCTTCGCGGCTGCGGTGCACGGCATGGACATCGAGCCTCCGCCGGATTCCGGCTCGCTCCGCGGTGATCTGCACGCACTGGCGCGCATCATCGACCAGCGGCTCTCCAGCCCGGGGGCCCGCCAGGTGGCGCCTCCGCTGCTGGCCGAGATGGCCCGGGATCCCGCGCTGGCGGCCCGTTTCCGGGAGACCTTCATCGCCCGGGAGCAGCACGATCTCGCGGCGATCCTCGAACGAGCGGTGCGGCGGGGCGAGCTGCCCGGGGCCGTGGATCCCTCACTCGCCCATCTGCTGATCAGCGGGCCGCTCTTCATGGCCCTGCTCGCCTTCCAGCGGCCCGTGGACGACGGCCTCCTGCACGGCATCGCCTCGGTGATCGCGGCCGGGCTGATCGCGCGGGCCCATGAGGAGACGGGCCGGGAGAGCGGTGCGGCAGGCGGGGAGAGCCGGCCCGCGGGAGAGCGCTGACCCACCGCGCCGATCCGGAACGCGACACAGCGCTCAACGGGACTCGGGACAGCGAGCACCCGGCACCGGGCGCCGGGCGCCGGCCCGGAAAAACACCGGAGGCCGTACCGGAGCGATCCGGTACGGCCTCTGATGACCATGAGGGGTCGGCGGGTGTCCGCCCGCCCCGGGAAGGACCGGCGGGGCCCTCCGCCGGCCCGGCGCGGACAGCGCGTGATCGCGGGGGCGGCGCGGCTCCGTGCCGCCCCCGCGTGTGCTCAGACCGCCGGGGCCGGGTAGGTCGGGTACTCCACCCCGGAGACATGCTGGACGACACGGATGACCTGGCAGGAGTAGCCGAATTCGTTGTCGTACCAGAGGTAGAGGATGGCGTCGTCGCCCTCCACCTTGGTGGCGCCGGCGTCCACGATCGAGGCGTGGCGCGAGCCGATGAAGTCGCTGGACACCGCGTCGGGGGCGCTGGTGAAGTCGATCTGGCGCTTCAGCGGCGAGGTCAGCGACACATCGCGGAGGTGTTCGAGAACCTCCTCGCGGGTGGTCTCGCGGGCGAGCCGGAGGCTGAGGATCGCGATCGAGACATCCGGCACCGGCACCCGGATGGAGCTGCCGGTGATCCTGGCGTCGAGGTCGGGCAGCGCCTTGGCCACGGCGGAGGCGGCGCCGGTCTCGGTGATGACCATGTTGAGGGGCGCGGAGCGGCCTCGGCGGTCGGAGCTGTGGTAGTTGTCCAGCAGGTTCTGGTCATTGGTGAACGAGTGGACGGTCTCCACATGGCCGCGCAGCACGCCGAACTCGTCCGCCATCGCCTTCAGCGGCGGGACGATCGCGTTGGTGGTGCAGGAGGCGCAGGACAGGATCCGCTCGTCCGGCTTGATCATGTCGTGGTTGACACCGTGGACGACATTGGGGACGTCGCCCTTGCCGGGCGCGGTGAGGACGACCTTGTCGATACCGGGCCGGAGGTGCTTCGAGAGGCCCGCGCGGTCGCGCCACTTGCCGGTGTTGTCGATGAGGATGGCGTTCTTGATCCCGTACGCGGTGTAGTCCACCGCGGTCGGGTCGTCGGAGTAGATCACCTGGATCTCGTTGCCATTGGCGATGATCTTGTTGTTGGCCTCGTCGACCGTGATCGTGCCCTCGAACTGACCGTGGATGGAGTCGCGGCGCAGCAGTGAGGCGCGCTTGACGATGTCCTGGCCGGCGCCCTTGCGGACGACGATGGCGCGCAGTCGCAGGCCGTTGCCGGAACCGGCCTTCTCGATGAGGAGCCGGGCGAGGAGCCGGCCGATGCGGCCGAAGCCGTAGAGAACGACGTCGCGCGCCTCGCGGCGCTCGATCTTGTTGGCCCCGGTGGCGCCGGCGACGGCCTCGGCGGTGAATTCCGCCACCGAGAGTCCCCGGTCATTGGCCCGGTAGGTCGCGGCGAGCATGCCGAGGTCGATCTGGGACGGGCCGAGATCGAGCGTGGTGAGGGCCTGGAGGAACGGCATCGTCTCGGTGACCGAGAGTTCCTCACCGGCGATCTGCCGGGCGAATCGGTGGGTCTTGAGGATGCCGACCACCGATTCGTTCACGAGGGAACGGCTGTGCAGCAGGATCGTTACGTCCTGCTCCCGGTGCAGCTTCCCGATGACGGGGATCATCGACTCCGCGATTTCCTCGCGGTTCTTCCAATTGGTGAACGAGTCCTCGTTGACAGTCACAAGTCCATCTTTCGAGCTAGGCGGCGCTCATATGTTAACCCCTTGCTCTTTTGGTCATCCAGGTGGTGCCTTTCCGGAGCCCGAGTGTCGCCTCCACAGCCACACGGACCCCTTCAGACACAGCAGCAACAAGGCCCGATCATCCCCGCCGTCCCCCGGTCATCCTCTCGGCAGATCGGCCCGGGCGGCCGGGCCGCCCGGGCCGGTGAGAGCGGTCAGAGCGGTCAGAGCGGTTCCGGTGCGGTGGTCCGGGCGTAGTGGCCGGCGATCTCGTCGCTGGTCGTCAGCCATACGCCGGGATGGTGGGCGATGTACTCGAGCGCCTGGTCCAGATACTTGTGCCGGAAGGGCTGATTGATCACGAACGGATGCAGAACCAGTGACATGACCCGGCCGCTGTGGGCCGCGTCGGCGTGGAGCTGGTCCAGCTGGTCCTTGACCACACGTACGAAATCGGGCCCGCTGAGGCTCTTGCCGACGAACAGGCTGATGTCGTTGACCTCGATCGAGTACGGCACGCTCAGCATCCCCGGCACCTTCAGCCGGTAGGGCTGGTCGTCGTTGGCCCAGTCCAGGACGTACTCCAGCCCCAGTTCCGCGAGCAGGGCCGGCGTGTTGAAGGTCTCGGTCAGCGCCGGGCCGAGCCAGCCGCGCGGCCTGCTGCCGGTGGCCTCCTCAATGGCGGCGACCACATCGGCGAGGTAGGCGCGCTCCTCCTCGCGTGTCATGTGCGCCTGGAGTGTGGAGTTGTCCCGGCCGTGCGCCGCCCACACCCAGCCCCGCCGCCGGCCGGCCTCGATGATCTGCGGATAGTGCCGGGTGACATCGGAGTTGAGCATCACACTCGCACGGATCCGGTGCCGGTCCAGGCTCTCGATCAGCCGCCAGATGCCGACCCGGGGGCCGTAGTCGCGCCAGCCGTAGTTCAGCGGGTCCGGGGCCAGTTCCCTGGTGTCCGGAAAGATGCTCGTGGAGGGCCGGTCGATCCGGTAGTGCTCGACATTCACCGCGAGATAGAAGGCGACCCGGGCGCCGTCCGGCCAGTGGACGGGCCTCCGCTCGGGAAGGGGGCTGTAGTCGAAGAGTTGGTTCTCCATCAGAGCTCACCTCACAGCTGTTCCGGGCCGTGGTGGACCGGCGGACGGATATCGTCGAACCCTGACATCGATGTGAAGGTCAAGGAGAGGCGGAACGGGTGCGCATCGGAGAGCTTTCGGAACGCACGGGCGCGTCACGGCGGTTGCTGCGCTACTACGAGGAGCAGGGGCTGATCGCCGCCGACCGGTGCGCCAACGGATACCGGGCGTACGACGAGCGGTTCGTCGACCGGGTCCTCCAGATCAGGGGGCTGCTCGACGCCGGGCTGCCCACCCGGATCATCAAGCAGATCCTGCCCTGTCTCGACAAGCCCAGGACCATCTACTTCCCGGACGCCACAGCGGAGATGGTCGCCGTGCTGGAGCACGAGCGGGACCGGATGACCGAGCGCATCCGGTGCCTGACGCGCAATCGCGACGCGATCGGCGAGTATCTGACCGCGGTGCTGGAGTACGACCCGGCGGCCCCCGGGACCGCCGACGGCTCCGGATCCCCGGAACCCCCGGCACCGGCCGCCGCGAGCCACTGACGACGCATCGGTACGAGGGGGGCGGGGGCGGTGCCGCGGACACCGGCGGGCCGCCCGTCCGCGACGGCTGCGGCACACGCCGCGCGACCGCGACCGCTCCGGCTCCGGCTCCGGCTCCGGCTCCGGCTCCGGCGAGTGTCGTACGTGCACGACGGCACCGGCACCCGCCGGGCCGTCCCTCCGGCTCCGAGGCGACGCCCGCGAGCACCGCGCACCTCCACCCGCCACTGCCCCACCGCGGCCATCGCAGCCCGCCGCGGACCCCCGCCGCGGACCCTTCGAGCGGCGGAACCGGCCCGTGGCACGCCCCCGCCCCGCCCGCCGCCGGCCCCCGATCCGATGCCGTGAGGACCCGATGGCCGGATAGCGCCGCCGGGGCCAACCCCGGCGGCGCCCCGCCGGCGGCCGGATCCGGCACCGCCCGCGAGCGGCCCCGGCCGCCGCCCGGCCGGGCGCGGGCGTACGGTCCGCTCCGCTCTCCCCTTGCGACGGCGCGGCACCGCCGGGCCGCCCGCGCCCTCCCGCGCCGGGCGGCCGTTCTCCCCGCGGGGCGGTGACGGCGCACCCACCCGACAACCGCCCCGTCCGCCGCCCGAATTCGAATCTTCGGCGCGAAATCGCTCTGGAGTCCACGCACGGTAATGGTTAGGTTTCTTTCCGAATCCGCCGCCGTCAGGCGGTGGGTCGGCGCGTGGTGCTCAGCATGCTGGGTGCTCGGCATGCTGATGGGATGTCTGTGATCGATATCGTGGCGGTACTCAGAGCCGAGGACGCGGTTCTCGACTTCCTCTCCGTGCTCACCGACCCGGCGGGCCACGAGGTGCGTGTGCTGTGCGGTGACACCTCCGAGCAGGTGGTGCTCGCGGCGGGCGGCGGCACCGCCGAGCGGCTGGAAGCACTGGCGGGCAGTGTCCGGCCGTCGGACGCCTCGGCCGGTTCCCCCGGTCCGGGTGTGCTGGCCGAGCTGATCGACCGGGCCGCGGCCGGACGGCCCGCCCGGGTGTGGACCCACTCCCCCGCGGACAACCGGCGCAGCAGGGGGCGGCTCGGGCTGGACGCAGCCACCGCCGCGGCCGGCCTCGGGCTGCCCGTACAGCATGCCGTCGGCTACTCGCCCTACCTCCAGTTCATCGCCGACTCGCACCGTCCGCTCGACCGCGCGCTGGTGGGCGCCAAGCTCGACTTCGCCAACCGGCACTGCCGCCCGCTGCTGCGGGACGAGGACCCGGAGTATCTGGTGGACACCGCGCGCGTCCCCTCCCTGGAGCGCTGGTTCACCGCCGGTGACGGCGAACGGCGCAGGCTCTTCGCCCTGCTGGCGAGCCTCGGCGAGGAGGCCGCGTCGGTGGAGGACCCGTGGGAGTTCGCCGACTCCCCGTACGAGCGCGAGCGCCTGGACGCCACCACCGCGTGGATCGCCGACTGGGTCAGGGCCGAGGACGGCCCGCTGATCGAGGTCGGTGCCTGCGAGGGCGCGCTCACCACCAGGCTGACGGGCAAGGGGTTCCGGGTCGAGGCCACCGAGCCCAATCCGCTCTTCCGCGAGCGGCTCGCCGAGCGGGCGGGGACGGGTGTCCGGGTCCACCCCGGCGACCTGGCGGCGCTGACGGCGGAACCCCGGCTGCCCGGTGCCGCGTATCTCCTCATCGAGATGCTCTACTACGGCCAGGATCTCGACCTGCTGAACGATCTGGCGACCGATCTCGTCTTCGTCGCCCTGGAGCCGTCGTCCGTCGCCGGCCGGCTGCGTCCCTGGCTGAACGCCTCCACGACCTGGGCACAGGCCGGTGAGACGCGGCTGGTGGGGGCGTCCCTGGAGGCCGTCTGCGGCGGCCGGGCCTACTTGAGCAAACGCGGCAGCACCGGCATCGTGCTCCGCCGCACCGGGAGCTGATCCACGGGGATTCCGCGCCGGCCGCGCCCGCCGGCCGCCCGCGGCCGTCCCGCTCCGTCACCGGCGGGCCGCACCGGTGTACCGCCCCGCGCGTACGCCGTCCCCGCAGGTCATTCCCGTACGCCGTCCCCGTACGCCATGGACCGGACAGCCGGCTCGCCCACAGCGGACCGGACACCCTCGGGATCCGGCCGCCCCGGGGCCGCGCGCTCCTCATGAACCACTCATGCCGCCCATACAAGACATCCCGAGGACTCCATGCCGCACACCGCACCGACTCCCTGGCGCACCGTCGTGCTCTCCCCGCACTTCGATGACGCCGCGCTCTCCCTGGCAGGGCTGATCCCCGGACTCCCCGGTCCGGTCGCCGTCGTCACCGTGCACGGCGGCGCACCCGCCGCCGGTACCCCGGTCTCCTGGTGGGACAGTGTCTGCGGCTTCTCCTCAGCGGCCGAGGCCCACGCCTCCCGCCTCGCCGAGGACGCCGAGGCGTGTGCGCTCCTCGGCGCCGCGCAGATCGTGCTCGACCACCCCGACGGGCCCTACGCCGAGGGCGCCGAGCTCACCGGTCTGGACGACTTCCTGACCGAACTCGCACCCGGGACCCTCGTACTGGCGCCCCTCGGCAGCAACCAGGCCGACCATCTGGCGGTACGGCTGCGGGCCATGAGCGTCCTCGCCGGGCGCGGGGAGCCGCTGCCCCGGGTCTACGCCGATCTCCCCTACACCGGCCACCTTCCCGAGTGGGGCACGCCCGGCGCCTGCGAGGCCCTGGCCGAGAGCCCCGTGGTCGGTCCCGCCTACCAGGAACTGCTGCGCCGGTACCGTGCCGATGTCCGGTCCGAGCTGCGGCTGACGGACGAGCAGTGGGCCCTCAAGCGGTCGGCCGTCCAGCGCTACGGCTCACAGCTCGCCGCGCTCGCCGCCGACCACGGCCGTTTCCTCTCCCGGACGGGGCCCCTGAGCACCGAGCTGATCTGGTCCCTGGAAGCTCTCGCTCCGCTGGAGCGGACATGCTGACGCCCAAGCCGGCACCGGAACGGGACAGCGGCGGCGGGACCTCCCCGGCCGACCCCCGGCCAGTCGTCCTCTCGGCCCGCGGCCTGGTGAAGGAGTACCGCCGGGGCCGGGCCGTGGACGGTGTCGACCTCACCGTACGGGCGGGTGAGCGGCTGGGGCTGCTCGGCCCGAACGGCGCGGGCAAGACCACCACCCTGCTGATGTGTCTCGGCGCGGTCGAACCGGACGGCGGCAGGATCGAGATCCTCGGCCACCGGCTCCCCGCCGCCCGCGCCCAGGCGATGCAGTCGGTCGGTTTCGTCGCGGGGTATCTGCCGCTGCCCGACCGGATCAGGGTCCGGGAGTATCTGCGGCTCTACGCCGACCTGTACGGACTGCGCGACTCCGCCGAGGCGGTGGAGGCGGCGCTGGTCCGGTTCGGCATCGATCATCTGGCGTCGGCGATCGGCACCGAGCTCTCCAGCGGCCAGCGCACCCTGGTCGGCATCGCCAAGGCCGCGCTGCACCGGCCGAGGCTGATGATCCTGGACGAACCGACCGCGTCGCTCGACCCCGATATCGCGCTGCGGGTCCGCACCGGGCTGCTGGCGCTCTCCGACGAGCAGGGCACCGCCCTGCTGATCACCAGTCACGACATGCTGGAGGTCGAACGGCTCTGTGAGCGGGTGATGTTCCTGCACGGCGGCAAAGTCGCGGCCGACGGCGCTCCCGCCGAGGTCGCACAGCGCTACGGCCGGGCCGATCTCGAAGGTGTCTTCCTTCATCTGGCCGAGGACCGCGACCGGGGAAAGGCTTCCGCCCGATGAACACGGAGAGCACGGAGAGCACCACAAGCACCGAGGCCGCGGGCGGCGCCCCGGCGGCCGGCCTCCCGGCCGCGTACCCCGTCCACTCCCCCGTACGGGCCTCGGCCGGGCGGATCCTGGCCGTCGCCCGCCGCCACTGGCTGGTTCTCAAGCGCAGTCCGCACCGCTTCTTCGACGTCATGGTCTGGCCCGTCGTCGACACTCTGCTGTACGGCTCCATCGGCCTCTTCGCCGCCGAGGCCGCCGAGGCGGCGGGCGGCAAGCCCGGTGTGGGCGCCACCCTGGCCGTCTATCTGCTCAGCGGCACGGTGCTCTGGCACCTGGTCCACCAGACCCAGATCTCGCTGGCCACCGGATTCCTGGAGGAGACCTGGTCGCGCAATCTGCTGAGTCTGCTGGCCACACCGCTGCGGGAGTGGGAGTACCTCGCCGGGGTGGGGCTGTTCGCCCTGGTCCGTACGGCGATGAGCACTCTGGCGGTCGCCGGGCTGGCCTTCACCGCGTACTCCTTCGATGTGACCACCCTGGGGCTGGGGCTGATCCCGGTGGCCGCGCTGCTGCTGGTCTGCGGCTGGGCGGTGGCGCTGCTGGTCGTCGGTCTGGTGCTGCGGTTCGGCAGCGGGGCGGAGGCGCTGGCCTGGGGTGCGATGTCGGTGGTGATGCCGCTGTCCGGGGTCTTCTACCCGGTCTCCAATCTGCCGGCGGCGCTGCGCCCGATCGCCGAAGTACTCCCCACCACCCATGTGTTCGCGGCCGGGCGGGCGCTCAACAACGGCGGCGGCATGCCGTGGCGGGAGCTGGCGATCGCCGCCGGCGGGACGGCCGTGCTGCTGGTGGTGAGCCTGTGGGCTCTCGGCCGGATGCTGCGCACCTTCCGCAGGCGCGGTCTGGTGACCCGGTACTCCTGAGCGTGCCCACCTCATTCCGGTTGCCGGCGCCGCCGGCGGCGGGCACTGTCCTGACATGATCGAGTTGCGTGTACTGGGACCGGATGACTGGCGGGTGTGGCGGGAGCTGCGGCTGGCGGCGCTCGCCGAGGCGCCGTACGCCTTCGGCGCGACCCTGGCCGAATGGCAGGGGGAAGGCGACCGGGAGCAGCGCTGGCGGGCCCGCCTGGGCATTCCCGGGTCACACAATGTCGTGGCGGTTCTCGCGGACGGACCGGCCGGAATGGCCAGTGGTGTCCCGTCGGGGACCCCGGACACGGTGGAGCTGATCTCGATGTGGGTCAGCCCCGCCGTTCGGGGCCAGGGGGTGGGAGAGGCCCTGGTCGGGGAGGTCGAGCGGTGGGCCGCGCGGGGCCCGGCGAGCTCTGTGCGGCTGTCGGTGATGCGGGAGAACGGTCCTGCCGTCGCGCTGTACGAGCGGTCGGGCTTCAAGCGCACCGGACGGCACGGAGATCCGCCGCCCGCCGGCGCGGGCCGGGAGCTGGTCATGGTCAAGACGCTGTCCGCCGCGTGAGGGAGGAAGTCGTGTCCTCGACAGCCCGGCCGGTGCTGATTCTCGTGTGCGGGCTTCCCGGTTCGGGGAAGACGACGCTGGCCGGACACCTCGCGGATCGTGTTCCCGCCGTGCGTCTGTGCCCGGACGAGTGGATGACCGGCCTCGGCCTGGATCTCTTCGACGAGGCGGCACGAGACCGTCTGGAGCAAGTCCTGTCGAGTCACGCCATGGACCTGTTGAGGCTCGGGCAGAGCGTGATCCTGGAGTTCGGCTTCTGGGGGCGCGAGGAACGCGACGCCATGCGGCTGGCCGCGCGCGCCCTCGGCGCCGGGGTCGAATTGCACTCTCTCACGGCCTCTCTGGACGAGCTGTACCGACGAGTCGAGTCCAGGAGCGCGCACGGTACCCGGGGAACGGCCCCGGTCAGCCGCGCGATGCTGGAGGAGTGGGCCGAGCAGTTCGAGACACCTGACGAGGATGAACTCGGCCGCTTCGACCAGCCGCCGCCGGGCCGGGCGGTCTGACGGAGCCCCCCGCCCCGGATGGCCGGCCCCGCGCACCGCCCGCCAACGGGCCGGCCACCGAGGGGCGTCCGGGAGCGGTTTCAGGCCGTAAACCGTAATGATTGTCTCGCCCGCTCATTCGCGCGGCGCAAAACATTCGCCCCGGCGGAAGCCGGGCGGGCCGAATTGACGTCCGTCACCGCTGAGCGAACGGAACACCGCCGGAAATCCCCACTGCGCGCGCTTCCGGCCGTCGCGGGGACGGAGTTGTTTTCGGACGCCGGAGGCTCGCGAAGACGTCGGCAGTATGTCAAGTCCCGTTCCGGCCGCCGACTTTGGTCTTCACTCCTGTCCTAATCTGCAAAAGCGGTGCAAAGAAACCGTGCTGTTTCCTCTCACTCAACCGGGAGAACACATGACACTCCGCGATCTGGCCACCTCCTTCGACCTCAACGGACTGGACCTCGGTGACATCACCGTCACCTCGATGCGCGACACAGCGGGAACGGGTGAGTCCACCTATTCGCTGTCCTCGTCCTCCTCGACATCCTGCATGGGCTGTGCCAGTTGCCAGTGCAGTGTGCAGCAGCCCCTCATGAGCGAGCCCTCCTGACGCAGCCGCGGTGAGGGCTTCCGCGCCGCCTTCCCTCCACGCCCCGGCGGCCCGGAAGCCCCCCGCCACCACCCCCTTCTCCACCCTCCGCACGCCTCGTCGACTGGATCGAAGTGAAGCCGTCACTCCAGGAACAGTCACTCCGGAAACAGCCACTCCGGGAGGACCGGACGCCCGCGGCGCGGGCCGCCGGCTCGCGGAGCGCCCCCGTCCCCCGGCTGGCCGCCGGTGCGATGATCCGTACGACCCTGCTGGCGCTGCCCGCCGAGTCCGGCCCCGCCCGGTCCTTCCGGGCCGCGCTGGCGGAACTGACCTCGGTCGAGAGCCGGCTCACGGCGCTCGCTCCCGCCCTCGGTGACGCGCTGTACGCGAGCCGGGCGGGGCATGGGGAGGAGTTCCACCGGCAGGTGGTGCTGCCGCTGCGCCGCGCGGTGCACAACCACCGCGATCCGCGGCCCGCCGTCCTCGCGGCACTGGGTGATCTGCCCGGCCGGGTGCCCGGGTTGCGCGACTGGCTCGCCGCGCGGGGGCGGAGAGCCGAACTGCTCGGGGCCGCCGGGGCAGGATCCGAAGCCGCGCTCGCCGCCGGGCGGGCGGCGCTCGCCGGGATGTGCCGGGAGCCGGTGTTCGCCCGGGCCGTCTCCTTCACCAGCGCCGATCTGCTGCGGGCGGTGGTACGGGCGGGCGAGGGCCGGGACGACCGCAGGGCCCGCAAGGAGGAGGCGGGGGTGCTGCGGCATGCGATGCGCGCCTCGGCCCGGACGACCCCGCTCTCCTGGTTCACGGCCGTCGGCTGGGGTGAACTGCCGCCCGCGACGGCGGATTCCGGGCGGCCCGGGGCCCCCTGGAGCGGCGCGGAGCTGCCGCTCGACGCCGCCTCGGCGGTCGTCCGCACCAACCGGACCCTGGCGGACACACTGGCGGCGGCGCTGCTGGCGGACCCGGTCCGGCGGGCCGGGCTGCCCCACCGCATGTGCAGCAGCCTGCGGCTCTCGGACGGCCGGGCCGGGCTCGCGCGCTCCCGTACCGCCTTCGCCTCCGCGCGTTTCCTCGCCGTGGAGGACGACGAGGTCGCCCTCGCCGCGGCGGAGCCGCTGCGCCGGCTCGCCGCCCTGTGCGACCGGCCCGCCCGCCTCGACACGCTGGCCCGGGCGCTCGCAGGCCCCGGGGAGTCCGACGCGGCGGTCGCCTTCCTCCGCCGGCTGAGCGACGCCGGACTCCTCGTCCCCGTGGAGCCCTTCGATCCGCAGGACCCGGATCCGCTGCCCCGGCTGGCGCACTGGCTCCGGGAGTCCGCCGGTCTGCCCGGGGACCGTGAGATGGCCGGCCGGATCGAGGAGATCACGGCGGCCGGCCGGACCTTCGCCACGGCGGAGCCGGCCCGCCGCACCGCCGTGCTCACCGGCCTCCGGGAGCGCTGGGCCGCGCTGCTCGGCGATCTGGACCGCCCGGTGGGCGGCGAGACCGCCGGGCTCACCGTGCTGAGCGAGGATGTGGTGCTCCGGGAGCCGGTCCGGCTGGACGGCTTCCTCGGCGGCGCGGACCACACGGCGCTCGGCGAACTGGCCGCGCTGGCCGAACTGTTCGACCTGGGTCCGGTGATCCGGGACTGTGTGCGGGACCGTTTCGTCGCCCGCTACGGCCCCGGCGGAGTCTGCCCCCATGTCTGGGACTTCGGCACCGACGCCTGTGAGAGCTGGCAGGAGGCCGCCCGGCGCGCCAACTCCGGCGCGCTGTGGACACGGCCCGCCGGCCCCATGCCGGCGGACGGCGCCGGGCGGCTCGCGGCGCTCCGCGCCGAGCTGGTGGAGGCGGTGCACGGCGCGTACCCGGGCGGCGGCGCCGATGCCGTCCTGCCGGCCGGGCGGGTCGCCGAGATCCTCGGCCGGACACCGCCGGGAATGACCCGGCGCCCGGTGTCGTACTCCCTCTTCCTCCAGCGCGGGCACGGCGGTCTGCTCTGTGTGAACCATGTGTACGGCGGGTGGGGGCGTTTCAGCAGCCGGTTCCTGGCCGCCCTGCCCCCCGGGGCGGTACGGGGGACACGGGCCGCGGTGCTCGGGGCGCTCGCTCCCGGTGCGCGGGCCGCGCAGATCCGGCCCGTCAGCGGCTTCAACGCCAACCTGCATCCGCTCTTCGCGCCGGACGAGATCGGCCCCGACCGCTCGTACACCTCGCTCGCCGCCGATGATGTGGAGCTCTTCCACGATCCGCGCCACGACGAGGTGCGAGTCAGGCTGAAGGCGACCGGCGAGCCGATCGACGTGATCTACGCGGGCGTGTTCGCGCCCCTGCTGCTCCAGCCCCGGCTCGCGCCGCTGCTGACCGACCATCCGCACGGCATCACCGACTTCAGGATTCTGACGCCGCGCCGGGTCAGTGCCGTACCGGGCGGGGAGCTCGTGTACACGCCCCGGCTGCGCCACCGCCATCTGGTGCTGCGCCGGCGCCGCTGGCAGCTCTCGGGCGGCGGCGTGGCGGCGCTGCGGGCGGAGCTCGCGGCCGAGGGCGGCGTTCCGGTGGCGGCGGTGGCACGGTGGCGGGCGCTGCTCGGCGTACCCGACCAGGTCTATCTGCACGCCGCGCCGCCGTCGCGGGGCGACCGGGTCGCGGATGAGCTGCTGGACGCTCTCGACCGGCCCAGGCCGCAGTTCATCGACCTGGGCGACGCGCTCCATCTGCGCTGTCTGGGGAAGTGGCTCGCCCGGCACCCGCGCGGCGCGGTCCTGGAGGAGGCGCTGCCGGCCCCGGGCCCGGGCGGGACGGGCCCGGCGGTCGAGCTGGTGGTGGAGAGCCACCGGCCCGGACGGCCCGGGTGAGTGCCGGGCGGCTCCCGGCCCGCACCAGAGCCGGCGCGGGGACGAAGAGGAAGCCCAAGGGGAAGACGAATCGGAGGGGACACCCATGACCGACCGCCGGACCGCGCCCGAAACCCCCGCGCCCCGGGACGCGCTGGACTCCCTGGGGCAATGGCGGCTGCGTCCGGGGGTGTCGGCGACCGTGCTCCGGGACGGGGTGCATCTGCGGGGCTGGATCACCAGCGTCTCGCTGGAGGGCAATCCGGCGATCCCCGCGCTCTGGGAGCACCTGGCCGATGCCCTGGCCGGGGACGGCGGCACGGCCCTGGCGGGCGCGGCGCCCGCCGGTTCGCCGCTGCGCGCCGCCCTGGTGACCCTGATCGGCCGGCTCCACGACCATGATCTGCTGGTCGAGCGGTACGGGACCGACGGCACGCCCGGCGGGCTCGCGGGCCAGTGGCTCGACACGGCCGCCGGGCGGCCGGCCGAGGCGGCGGACCGGCTCGCCCGGGTCCGGACGCGGCTGCTCGCCGGCCGGCCGGACGGCGCGCTCGCCCGGGCCGCCGGGCGCGCGCTGCACCACAGCGGCACCCCGGCGGAGCCGGTGCGGGACACCGGTCTGCCCGCCGGCCGGATCATCCTGACCGCCGCGTCGACCGCCGGCGGCGAGGTGTTCGCGGTGGCCGCGGGGGTGTACGCGGGCGGCGGCTTCGTCACCCCCGTGGGCAGCCCCGGACAGGTGCGGGCGGACGCGGCGGCCCTGGCCGCGCGGCCGGCGCGGCGGGAGGCTCGCGACACCGGGGAACATCCGGCGGTGAGCGCGCTCGTGGCCGCCGCCGCGGCGCAGCGTCTGCTGTGCGCCGCCGCCGGGCTGAGTGATCCGTCCGCCGAGGCGGGCGGCGCCCGGCTGCTGCCGGAGCTGCCGGCGGTGCTGATCGCCGGGGAGCGGCCGCTGCGGGGCGAGTACCGGACCTGGCCGCGCCCCGCCCCGGCGGACGGCGGCCGGCCGGCGGCCGGTGCGGCTCCGCTCACCCTGGCCGACGCGCTGGCCCGGATTCCCGTGCTGGGCGACGGCGAGGTGGGCGTACTGGACGAGCCCTCCCCCGGTGCGCTGCCGCAGCTTCCCGTGCCCCTGGTCCGGTGCGCGGTGCCGGGTGGGGCCCTGTTCGCCGGGGCGGCGCGGGCGGACCTCGCCCGGCTGGAGGCGGTGTGCCGGGCCGCCGAACTGACCCTCGGCGGTGCGGATCTCGTCGTCGGGGTGAATCCGGAGCATGCGAGGGGCCGGGCGCTGCGGCGGGCCGCCGGCCGCCCGCACAGCGGCGGCCCGGGGGCACCGGAGCGTCCGGTGGTGTGGCGGCCGGACGGGGCGGTCCATCCGCAGGCGCGTCACTGGTGGTCCGTGCTGGTCCGGCGGCTCGGCGTGGCGGCGGAGGCGGCGGTGTTCCGCATCGGCGCGGACGACGGCGTGTTCCGGGCCGAGGTGCGCGGGCGTCCGGCGGCGGGCGGCCCGCCCCGGCTCCTCGGCACGGGTGTGGAGGCCACGGCGGACGACGCGGCGGCCTATGCCGCGCTCCGCGCGGTCGTCCGCGTCCAACTGCGCGCGCACGCACCGGACCTGCGGCATCTCGCACTGCCGAGCGGTGCGTCGGCCGTGCTCGCCGCGACGGCGGAGCCGGCTCCCTGGGAGGACGGGGGCTGGACGACGGCGTGGCTCGGCGAGACGGCCGGCCGGGAGAAGGGTCTGCGCGACGCGCTGGCCGAGGTGACCGGGGTGCGTCCGCGGCCCTGGGAGCCCGCCCGCGGCGCGCCCGCGCACCCGGTGTGGTCCGCGCTGCGGCAGTGCGGCTTCTCGGTACTGGCCATGGAGCCGGGCGGGTACGGTGCCGGCGGCGCGTCCGGCTCGCACCGCCACGATCCTGTGCGCACCGCCCTCGTGGAAGGACTCCGATGACCACCACCGGCCCGCTGCTGGACGCCCTGGCCGAACACCATCCCGTCGTGGTCGATGTGCCGGGCGCCCTGCGTCTCACCGGTGGCGGTGCCGTCGTGCTGCTCGACGAGTGGAGTCTCGGCACGGCGGCGGAGCTCTCCCGCCACGCGCTGCGGCATCCGGTGACGCTGGTCCCCGTCCGGGGGGACGGGGCGCTCACGGTGGTGGGGCCCGTGCTGCGGCCGGGTGCGCGGGGGTGTCTGTCGTGCAGCGAGTACCAGCGGCTGGCGACCATCGGCGGTCGGGTGCCCTGGCACAGCCGGCGGCTGCGGCTCGCGGGCCGGCCGTCGCCCGCCTTCCTCGACGCCGTCGGCGCACTGGCCGCTGATCTGCTCGCCGGCGCGGTGGACTCCCCCGAGGCGGAACCGGAGACGGAAGCGGAGGCGGAAGCGGAGACCGCAACCGGGTCCGACGCGGTCGTCCATGTCGTCCACAGCGGCCGGGCCACCTGGTCGACGCACGCCTTCCGGCCCGTGGGCGGCTGCGCTGTCTGTCTGCCGCTGCCCGCCGATGGAGCGGACGCCGCCGAAGCCGCCTTCGGCCCGGCCGCGCGGCGGCTGCCGGGCCCCCCGCCCGATCCCGCCTCGCTGCGCGAGCCCAACCCCCGGACGGAAACCGCCCGGCTGCGGTCGGAGCTGTTCGACGAGAGGTTCGGGCCGGTCAACCAGATTCTGCGGACCGAGGAGTCCGTCCACAATCTGACCAGCGCCTATGTCACCTTCGGCCGCCATGGGCGCGACGGCGGCTACGGGCGGAGTCTCGACTTCGACAGCAGTGAACGCGTCGCGCTCTTCGAGGCCGCCGAACGCCTCGCGTCGATGAGCCCCACCGGCCGGCGGACCGTGCTCCGCGCCCCGTACGCCGAGCTGGGTCCGGAGCGCGCGCTGGACCCGGTACGGCTGGGCCTGCCCGACCCCGTCCACCACGGACACCCCGCTTCCGGGACGGTTCCCTACACCCCGGAGCTGCCGCTGGAGTGGGTGCACGGCTGGTCCCTGACCCACGACCGCCCCCTGGCGGTACCCGAGCACGTCGCCTACTGGGACCCGAGCCCCGGCCGGCCCCGGGTGGTGTTCGAGTGCTCCAACGGCTGCGGTCTGGGCAACAGCCCCCAGGAGGCCGCGCTGTACGGGCTGTTCGAGGTCGCCGAGCGGGACGCCTTTCTGATGGCCTGGTACGCGCGCACCCCGCTGCGCCGTGTCACCCCGCCCGCCGACGATCCGGAAGTGGTCCATCTGACCGATCGCGCGGCACTCGCGGGCTACCGGGTCACCCTGTACGACGCCACCAATGACCTGGGCGTACCCGTGGTGATCGCGGTCGCCCTCCACCGTGACCCGCGGTCCCCGGCTCCACAGGCGTTCATCGCCGCGGGAGGGCACCATGATCCGCGTGCGGCCATCCGCTCGGCGGTCTCCGAGGTGGTGACCAATGTGGCCAACGCCGTGCACCGGCACCGTGCCGAACCGGAGCTGTACGACCGGCGGCGGCTGCTCGGTCTGCTCGCCCGGCCCGATCTGATCACCTCGCTCGCGGACCATGTGGCCGTGAACACGCTGCCCGAGGCGCGGTCCCGGCTGGACTTCCTGGACGACGGCGGTCCGGCGGCCGGTCCATGGGAGCTCTGGCCCGGCGCGCCCGAGCCGGTGCGGGATCTCACCGCGCTGCTGGAGCGGAAGGTGGCCGAACTGGCCGGGCTGGGGCTGGAGGTCGTGGTCGTCTCCCAGGACGAGCCCGGTGTCCGGGACCGGCTCGGGCTCCGCACCGTCAAGGTCGTGGTCCCCGGGTCGCTGCCGATGACCTTCGGCCATGTCAACCGCCGCACCCGTGGTCTGCCGCGGCTGCTCGAGGTGCCGTACCGGCTGGGCCGCGCGGAGCGGGTGCTGCGCCACGACGAACTCTCCCCGCACCCGCATCCGTTCCCCTGAGCCCGCCCGGGGCCGCTCTCCCCGCCGGGGCCGCTCTCCCCGCCCGGGAGGCGGTCCCCCGTACCGCCTCCACCCCTCCCGCGACGCGCCGAGCGAACTGGACATCAAGTGACGGACTCCACCGATGTGACGACCGAACTCCCGGCACCGGCCGCCGCCTCCCCGCGGGCCGCCGGCTGGCTCAGCCTGCACTGCTTTCTGCGGTCCGCCCCCGAGGTCACCGACGCCTTTCTGCACGACGGCCTCGCACCGCTGCTCGACGGACTCGTCGCCGGGGGCAGGGCCGGCGGCTGGTTCTTCATCCGCTACGACGAGGGCGGTCCCCATCTGCGCGTCCGGGTGCGGGGAGCGGACCCGGAGGCGGCCGCTTCGCTGCCCGGGACGCTGGCGCGCCTGACGGGACGGCTGCCGGTCGCCGATGCCTGGCGGGCACGGGGGGAGGATCTCGGCGGGCCGGACGGCACACCGCTGGGCCGGCACGGCGAGATCCGCCCGGAACCCTATGTGCCGGAGACCGCGCGGTACGGCGGCCCGGACGCCCTCCCGGTCGCGGAGGAGGTGTTCCTGCTCTCCAGCAAGGTCGCGGTGGGCGCGCTGGCGGACGCCCCGCGCGGCAGCGCACGGCTCGCCCTCGCCGTCGATTTCGCCCACACCACGGCGCTCGCCTGCGGAATGGATCCGCTGACGGCCGCCCAGTGGCTGCGCCGCCACGCGGCCGGCTGGCGATGGGTCGAGGAGATGGCCCTGCTCGGCCCGCAGCACATCCACGCCAGGGTCAATCAGGTGTACGCGCTTCAGCGCGAGGCTCTCGCGGCCCGGGCCGATTCGGTGCGGCGGGGGCTGGCGGACGGCACGGCACCGGGCCCGCTGCTGGAGTGGTACAGCGGTGTCCGGGCGGCCGACGGGGAGCTGCGGACCCGCTGCCCCGGGACGGACCGGCCCCGGGTGTGGGCCTCCCAGCTGCACATGCTCTTCAACCGGCTGGGAACGGCGCCCGACGAGGAGCGCGCCGTCTGCCGGCTCGCCGCGCGCACGCTTCTCGACCGGGGCGACGAGGCGTCGTTCTTCCCGGCCGGGCATCTGTCGCCCGACCGGCAGTATCTGGAGCGGAGCAAGTTCCAGCTGGGACGCGAACAGGACTCGGCGGCCCGGGTGACGGCTCCCGCCGGTCCGGTCCCGGCCGGGGCTCCCGGTCCGGACGACATCCCCCTCCCGGCCGGTCCGCTCCCCGACACGAGCCTGCGCACCGTGATGACCAGCCGGGTCTCGCGGCGCGGTGCGCTGACCGGGCCGCTGGACGCCACGACACTGGGCACCCTGCTGTGGGGCGCGCATGCCTTCGGCCACACCTCGGTCCACCCGCTCCCGGACGGGGGCCGGGCGCTGATGCACCATCGCTCCTATCCGAGCCCCGGCGCCCTGTACACCGCCGGTATCCGGCTGATCGTCCTCGATGTCGGCGGTCTGGAGCCCGGCACCTATCAGTGTGTGCCGGAGCGGCGGTGCTTGCGGTACATCGGCCCGGCGCCCGCCGCGGAGGAGATCAGGGCCCTCTCGTCCTATCTGTCCCGCCCCGCCGGGGATCCCGACGGCATCGTCGCGGAAGGGCTCCCGGTGCTCCTCGGGCTGTACGCGGACCTCGGCCGGCTCCGGCGGCGGTACGGGCTGCGCGCCCTGCGTCTGGGGCTTCTGGAGTCGGGACATCTGGCGCAGTCGCTGCTCCTCGCGGCCACCGCGCTCGGTCTCGGGACCACCCCGCTCGGCGGGTTCCGTGACGAGCTGGCGCACGAGGTGTTCGGGCTGGACGATCTGGACCAGCCGCTCCAGTATCTGCTGCCGATGGGCCGCCCCGGCCCGGCGGCGGAGCAGGGGTAGGGCCCGGCTCTACTCTCCGCCGGACCCGGCGGCGGCCGGCCCGGGCCACATGTCGAGAAAGGCGCGCAGGGGCGCGTTCGGCCGGCTGCCCAGCCGCCAGACGAACACCTTCCGGAAGGAGATGGCCGGCTCCAGCGGAACCACCGTGACCCGGGGATCGCCGGAGAGCGCCGGGCTCGACCGGGGAGCGAGGGCGATGCCGAAGTTCTCCGCGACCAGGGAGAGCTGGAGCGCCACATTGTTGGTCGCGCAGGCGATGTCGAGCCGCAGCCCGCGGGCCTCGAAGGCGGCGCTGATGAATCCGTGGACGCCGCTGTCGGGCCCGTAGGTGATGACGGGTCCCCGTGACACCTCCTCAAGGGTCAGCGGCCGGCCGGCCGTACCGCTCCCGGCGGGGAGGACGGCGACGATCCGGTCCCGCAGCAGGACGCGGGATCCGAGCACCCGGGACATGTCCTCCCGGGGCTCCGCCACGACCGCCCCGTCCAGGGTCCCGCCGCGGACCGCCGCCAGCAGGGACGGACTCGACGATCCGGTGAACTCGACCGTCACCCCCGGGTGGCGGCGGTGGTACTCCCCCAGCAGCCGGGGAAGCCGGGTGCCCTCCAGGCTGCCGACGGTGCCGAGTGCGAGGGAGCCGCCGAGCAGCCCGGCACGGCCGGCGAACTCCACGGACGCGGCTCTCGCCGCCGCGAGACAGGCCCGCGCGTGCGGCAGCAGGGCGGCACCGCCGGCCGTGAGCACGACCCGCCGGTGCAGACGGTCGAAGAGCGGCTCGCCCAGCTCCTTCTCCAGGCTCCGGATCTGCTGGCTGATCGCGGGCTGAACGACATGACAGCGGGCGGCCGCTCTGGTGAAAGACCCCTCTTCCGCCACGGCGACGAAATATTCGAGCGTCCGCAACTCCATACCGGCAACGTTAGCAACGGGGCGCCGCCGCACCGTCCGCCGCAACCGCGCCCGGTGGCGCGGTGGTTGAGGCCGTTTCGGTCAGCGCCCTCGATCACCGGTCGCCGCTGACGGCCGCCGTCGGCGCTGCCCCCTGGACGTGCGCGGGCCGACGGCCGGGGCACTTCAGGGGCCGGCGGCGAGAGGCGGGGCGCCGCTCGCCGGTCCGTCAGCGGGACACCAGCATCACCCATACGGGCCCGTCCGCGATGTTCAGCGGATCGCCGTCCGGGGTGGTGAAGGATGTTCCGGACTCCGCCGACGGGCGTTTCCACTCACCCCGGTGGGCCTGTCCGCCCCGCAGCACCTCGGCACTGCCGGAGCCCACGGTCACGGTCAGCGGGGTGTTGTTGCCCATGAAGTCCCGGAACCGGGACTCCCTGATCTCGACCCGCTGGACGATGACGGTCGCCGCCGTCACCGGCGTGCCGTCCGGCTCGGCCGCCGGGCGGCCGTCCATCGCGATCAGCCAGCGCCCCCGGCCGGCGGACCAGGTGAAGGTGAACCGGGCGCTGGGCAGGCGCACGGTGCGCTCGTTCACCCGCTCCCCGCCGCCGGGCGCCGGGCCCTCGCGGAATCCGGCCCGCTCCAGGGCCACGGCCCCGGCCGGCCGGTTCTGCACCCGGGGCGGGCGCACATAGAGGTTGTACGGGGCCGTCCGCGCCGGATCACGGGTGAAGGCGCCCGCCGGGGCGTCACCGGGAGTCACGGGCCGCAGTGGGGCGTCGGCGATCAGCGGCAGCAGTTTGGACTGGGCGCCGGAGAACACCAGTGTCGGCTCCGGGAACTGCGCCAGCAGTTCGAGGTCCGACTCCCGGGCGCTGCGGACCGGCCCCACGGAGCCCGGCAGCCGGGTCGCGTACAGCGCCATCAGCCGGCTGAGCCCCGCCTCGACCTGTTCCACGTACACCACGTCCGCGGCGTTCAGCCCGGTCTGGGGCCTGGCCTGCGGAGCGTTGTCGATCTTCACGGCGAGCACCGGTCCCGCCGGCGAGGGGGACGACTCCGCCGGCGGCTCGTCCGAGCCGTCCGAGCATGCGCTCAGCAGCAGGGCGAGTACCGCCGCGGCTATGACGCCGGGCGCACCGCACCGTGTTCGGGCCGACCGTTTCATCTGTGCATGCACCCCCGGAGGCGAGCGTGGCTCCCACCGTACGCCCGCGGGGGCGGCCGGACCTCCCGGATTGCTCCCTTCGGGTCGGCGGGGCCGGGCGGCGCGCACGCGGCGCCGCGCGGCCCCCGCCGGCCCGGCTCCGGACGCCCGGCGGGCGGGCCGGTGCGTCCGGTGCGACGCGGCGGACGGACGCCGTTACCGCACGGCCGGTTCGCCGGCGTCCCGCGGCGCGGTGAGCGGCTCGGGAACCGGCCCGCCGGTGGTGGACACGGCTTTCCGCGGCCTTTGTACGGCGCAGGCCAGGGCCGTCAGCAGGGTGACGCCGCCGGCCAGCGCGAAGCACACGCCCAGCGGGAGTCGTCCCACCAGCAGCCCGGCCGCCGCGGTGCCGCCCGAAATCCCCGCGTTCACGGCCGTGTTGACCCAGGCGCCCGCCTGGGTGCGGCGCTCCGGCGGCGCCATCTCGTCCGCCAGCAGATACGCCGTGGTGAGGGCGGGTGCCACGAAGAAACCGGCACACGCCACCGCGGCGGTCAGTGTCACCAGGCCCGGCGCGAGTCCGGCGGCGGCCAGGGCGAGACCCAGCCCCACGGCCAGCAGCGGCAGCCGCACCCGGGCGCTGACGCGCCAGGTGACGGCACCGTTCAGCAGACCGCCGGCGGCGCTGCCCGCCGAGAGGGCCGCGAGCACCCAGGCGACCACCGCGTCGCCGTGGTGCCGCTCGGCGGCGAAGGCGAGGACGAGCAGGTCCATGGCGCCCAGCGCCAGCCCGACGCCGGCCGCCACCAGGGGCGCGATCAGTCCCGGACCGCCCCGGCCGCGCGCCGGGGAATCGCCCGCGGCCCGGCCGGCCGCGGCCGGCCGCATGTTCCGCACGGCCGGCGAGAGGACGAACGCGCAGGTGCCCACGGCCACCAGCAGCGCGCTCGCCGCGATGCCGGCGGCCGGGGGCAGGATCTGCACCAGGGCGCCGACCAGCAGCGGACCGGAGACGAACAGCATCTCCTCCGCCACACTGTCCAGGCTGAACGCCCGCTGGATCAGGGCTGGTTCATCGGTGAGCTCACGCCAGACGGCCCGCATCGAGGGACCGAGCGGCGGCGCCGCGGCACCAGCGGCGGCGGCCAGGGCGCCGAGTACGGGGGCGGCGGCGCCGGGCCGCCAGGTGGCCGCGGCCAGGGCGCCGAGGAGACCCGCGTGGAGCAGGGCCATCGGCAGCAGAGCGGTGCGCGGTCCGTGGCGGTCGACGAGGGCGGCCCGGAAGGGGGAGAGGAAGACGCTGGTGGCGCCGAAGAGCGCCAGGACGGTGCCGGCCACCGCGTAGGAGCCGGTGGAGCGGGTCACCGCCAGCATCACGGAGAGCCCGACGATGCCGTACGAGAGCCGCCCGAGCAGGGCGGCGGCGAAGGTGCGTCGGGCGTGGGGAAGGCGGAGGACGGCGGCATAGGAAGGCCGCCCGGCAACGGGCTGAGACATGGGGAAGTCCTCGGTCGAGGCGGAAGAAGGGACGCCGGAGTGCCGCGAGCGCGGTGCGCGGTCGCGGGGCTTCGGGCGTGCCTACGCCATGAGGAAGGACATGGGAGTGAATTTAGCAGCGGGGAACGAGTGCCGGCAGCTCCGGATGATCACATACCGGCCACGATGCGGGGAGGTTCGCGCCGGCGGAGGCGTATGCGCACCCTTCAGCCGCCGGAACCGCCGGAACCGCCGTGACCAGCGGGGCGATGGGGCGCCGGCCTCGGCGGGGGCGCCCTCGCCGCTGACGAAGCCGTGACCGCCGGTCTTCCGTACGGGTCACCTTCTCCGGCGCCGGGGCCCCGAGGAGCCGAGGGCGCGGTCGGTGACGGTGCTCGCCTCCTCGGCGGGTTCGCCGGTGGCGGAGAGCTCACCCCCTCGCCCCGACCCGGGTCCGGCCGTTGGCGAGGAAGCCGCTGCCCCGGGCGATCAGAGCGGCCCGGGAACCCCCGTACACATCACTGCGGTCGGGCGGCGGCCCGTCGGCTGTCGTCGTGTCCGCGCGGTACGGGGGAGTTGACCATCGCCGAGTCGCGGGCGGGCGCGATGGCGCGCCGACGCCGCGCTCCGGATGTCCGCGCTCCCGGGACGGATGAGGTTTCCGCGGGAGCGGCCCGGCGGGGTGCCGCTCTCAAAGCCGCCACCACCAGGCTTCCAGCTCCGGGCAGCCGGCGAACTCCGCGGGGACCGCATGCGGCGACCGCTGTGCGTCGGAGAGGACGCCGGTGCGGCGGACCACGGCGCGCAGCTCTCGCACGGCCGGCATCCCGGCGAGCTCGTCGACATCGAAGGGGCAGCCGGCGGGGCCGCCGACAAGGATCTCGCAGCCGAACGCGTACCACATGGCGATGAGTTCACGGTCCCGCTCCCGCTCGGCGGCGACCGCGATCTCGCGGACGGCTTCGACGAGCGGGACGGGGCGCGGCGGGGCGGCGTCGGGGCCGCTCAGTTCACCGGCGGCGGTCATCCGCCGCCACAGTGCGGTGCCGGCGTCGCAGTAGAGGAACGGCGGGTCGATGTAGCCGTCCTCCAGCCAGGATTCGTACCCGTCGAAGCCGGGTGCCTCCTCGTCGAGGACGCGCAGGCCGGTGAATTCGGTGAGTCCGTCGAAGTACTCGCGCCGTCCGGCGTGGTCGGGGTGCCGGGCGACCGGGAAGCGGTAGGTGTAGCGGCGGCGCAGCAGGATGTCCATCACCCGGAAGTGGGTGAACGAGCAGTCGTACACGCTCTGGAAGCCGTACAGCGCCGCGAACCAGTCGCGGACGCGCGGGTCGTCCGGCTCCGTGTGGTCGTCCAGGACACGGATCGAGTCCGCGACCAGGTCCTCGATCTCATGCGCGGACATCGGGTTCTCCCTCCTCGAACGGGCGACGCCCGGAATCGGCCACAAGGTACCCGACCGGGCCGGGAGCCCCGCGCGGGCGGGGCTCCCGGCGGGTGTCAGCCCTCCGCGCCGAGGGTGGGGTAGTCGGTGTAGCCGTGGGCTCCCCCGCCGTAGAAGCCCGTCCGCCGGGCCTCGTTGAGGGGTGCGCCGATACGGCAGCGGTCGACCAGGTCGGGGTTGGCGAGGAAGTCCCGGCCGAAGGAGACCAGGTCCGCGCCCCGGGCGAGGGCGCCCGCGGCGGCCTCCGGCTTGTCCCGGTCGGCCGGGAGCGGGGTGATCATCAGCGGGGCGGGCCACAGCTCCCTGATGGCCGTGTCCAGTGCGGTGCCCGTCTCGCCGTGGTGCAGATAGGCGATCCCGAGCGGCGCGAGCGCGCCCACCAGGGCCGTGTAGGTGCCGTACGGGTCGGCCTCGGCGAGGTCGCCGAAGGGGTTGGACGGCGAGACGCGCACCCCGACCCGGTGCGGGCCGATGGCGTCCGCGACGGCCCCGGTGATCGCGGCGGTGAGCCGGATCCGGCCCTCGGTGTCCCCGCCCCAGCGGTCCGTGCGGAGGTTGGTGTTCTCCGCGAGGAACTGGTGGAGCAGATAGCCGTTGGCGGCGTGGATCTCCACCCCGTCCAGGCCGGCGGCGACCGCCCGGCCCGCTGCGCGGACGAAGTCTCCGACCAGCTCCCGGATCTCCGCTTCGGTGAGTGCCCGCGGGGTGACGGCCGGCACCCGGCCGCCCGGGGTGTGGACGAGGGTGCCGGCGGCCACCGCCGAGGGGGCCACCGGTGCGGCTCCCCCGGGCAGGAAGTCCGGGTGGGCCAGCCGGCCCGCGTGCATGAGCTGGAGGAAGACATGTCCGCCCGCCGCGTGCACCCGGTCGGCCACCCGCGCCCAGCCGTCCTGGTGGGCGTCGGTGAACAGGCCCGGCGCGCCGGGGCCGATGGCTCCGGCGGCGGACGGGTGGGTGCCCTCGGCCACGATCAGCCCCGCCGATGCCCGCTGGGCGTAGTAGTCCGCCATCAGCGTGCCGGGGGTGCCGGCGGAATCCGCTCGGGCGCGGCTCATCGGTGCCATGACCATCCGGTTGGGCAGGGTGAGGTCGCCGAGCCGGACGGGCTCGAAGAGGGCGGCGGGGGCGTTCACGGCGGGTCCTTTCCGGGGGATCTGCGGGGTCAGTGGTTCCAGGCCCTGGCGAGCAGTTCGTACGAGCGGAGCCGGGCTTCGAAGTCCCATGCCTCGCTGACGATCATCAGTTCGTCGGCGTCCGTGCGGTCGGCGAGGTCCGCCAGGCCGCGGCGGACGGTGTCCGGTGTGCCGGTGAAGGACTCGGCGAGCATGGCGTTCACCGTCGCCGCCTCCTGCGGGGCCCAGACGGCGTCGATGTCGTCGACCGGCGGCAGGAATTCCATGCCGCCCCGGAAGTGGGTGAGGAATTTCTGCCGCATGGTGCTGAAGATCCTCACCGCCTCGGTGTCGGTGTCGGCGACCACCGCGTTGGCCGCGACGATCGCGTACGGCTTCGCCATGGCCGCCGACGGGCGGAACGCGGTCCGGTACAGGTCGAGCGCGGGCAGGAGCTGGTCGGGCGAGAAGTGGGAGGCGAAGACGAACGGCAGTCCCTCGCGGGCGGCGAGGGCCGCGCCGAAGGTGCTGGAGCCGAGGATGTACACGGGCAGGTCGACGCCCTCGCCGGGGATCGCGCGGACCTTGCGCTCGGCGCTGCCGGGAGCGAGGTAGCCGCGGAGTTCCGCGGTCTGCTCGGGGAAGTCGGCGCCGCCGCGGTGCTCGCGCCGCAGGGCGCGGGTGGTCCAGGGGTCGGTGCCGGG
The DNA here is from genome assembly GCF_039888735.1 of Streptomyces sp. CAU 1734. Taxonomy (NCBI): domain Bacteria; kingdom Bacillati; phylum Actinomycetota; class Actinomycetes; order Kitasatosporales; family Streptomycetaceae; genus Streptomyces; species Streptomyces sp. CAU 1734. The sequence goes on along the minus strand of NZ_JBDQQP010000003.1, from coordinate 220,272 downwards.
GGCCCGGCCGAGGCCGAGGTCGATCCGGCCGGGGTGGTAGGTGGCGAGGGTGCCGAACTGCTCGGCGACCACGTACGGGGCGTGGTTGGGGAGCATGATGCCGCCCGCGCCGACCCTGATCCGCTCGGTGGCCGCGGCCACCCGGCCGATGATGATCGAGGTCGCGGAGCTGGCCATCGCCGGGGTGTTGTGGTGCTCGGAGATCCAGAAGCGGCGGTATCCGTGCGCCTCGGCGGCGCGGGCGAGCGCGACGGTGTTCTCCAGCGCCTCGGCGGCGGGCCGGCCCTTGCGGATCGGGGCGAGGTCGAGGACGGAGAGCGGGATGTCGGAGTGGCGGGTCATTGCGGTTCTTTCGCGGTGGGCGCGGGTGGTCCCCGCGCGGGGGTGTGAGGGGCGGGGCCCGGTTCCGTCGCCGGAACCGGGCCGTGGCGGGCACGGCGGCCCGGGGCTCTCCCCGGGGTCAGGAGAGGTCCAGGACGGCCTTTCCGGCCAGCCGGCTCTCGCGTACGGCGCCGAGCGTGCCGGCGGCGTCGGTCCAGTCGCCGCGGGAGGCGATGTGCGTACGCAGCCTGCCGGCGGCCACCTCGGCGGCGAGCCAGGTCAGGTCGGTGTCGATACCGCCGCCGGTCATCTCGAAGAAGGTGACGATCGTGCGGTCCCGGCGCGCCGGGTCGGCGAGCAGGGTGCCCGGTTCGAAGACCGCGGTGCCCCCGGAGGCGGCGCCCGTCAGGACGAGCGTGCCGCCCTCGCCGAGCGCGTCGAAGTACGCGGCGAGGCCGGGGCCGCCGACCTGGTCGAGCACACCGTCGACGGGCGCGGTGAGCTCCTCGGGTCCGGTGACGACCTCATGGGCGCCGAGGGCGCGCAGCTCGTCCGCCGCCTCGGGCCGGCGGGCGGCGGCGATCACGCGCGCGCCGCCCCGGGCGGCGAGCTGGACGGCGAACCGGCCGACCGCGCCCGTGGCGCCGTTGACCAGGACCCGCCGGCCCAGGATCGGGCCCAGCCTGCGCAGAGCGCGCAGCGCGGTTCCGCCGGAGACGGGCAGGGTGCTCGTCTCCCCGAGGTCGGCGCCCTCGGGCACGGTGCCCATCAGCGCGGTGTCGACGGCCCGCAGCTCCGCCCAGCCCTCGCTGAGGCCGAGCGTGGTCACGGGGGTGCCGGCCGCCGGTCCCGAGCCGTCGGCGGCGGCCCGCTCGACCACCCCGGAGGCGTCCCAGCCGATCACCGCGCCGTCGGGCGCGCCGGGAAGGATGTAGCGGAATTCGGCCGGATTGGGCGAGATCGCGGCGACCCGGACGAGTGCCTGGTGGGGCGCGGGGACGGGGTCGGGCGCTTCGGCGAGGCGCAGCTGCCCCGGGGCGGAGCGGTCGACGATCAGGGCACGCACGGGATTCCTCCGGTTGATCTCTGGGACGGGTCGGGCCACGAAGAACGAATACAATAATGACACTCAGTGGCACTTACCTTTGATGGGCAAACGCCTCTCAGTGGCTGATCTATTCCGGGAGCGGTTCCGCCTACACTCGCCGGTATGACGACAGCGGCGGCGGCACCGGGACCCGAGGGGAAGGAGCTGCCGCTGCGCGAGCGCAAGCGGCTGCGGACCCGGCGGGCGCTGGTCGAGACCGCGCTCGCCCGGTACGCCAGGGACGGCTTCGAGCGGACGACGCTCGACGACCTCACCGACGACGTGGAGATCTCGAAGCGGACCTTCTTCCGCTACTTCGCCTCCAAGGAGGATGTGGCGCTCGCGCCGGAGAAGGAGTTCTGGACGGCCTTCCTGGACGTACTGCGGGAGGCCGAGCTGTCCGGGCCGGTCCTCGGGACACTGCACCGGACGCTGATCACTTCGCTGGAGCGGATGGAGGAGGAGTGGGAGCACCGGTTCGCGGAGAGCCGGCGACTCGTGGAGAAGACCCCGGCGCTCTCCGCACAGAGCCTCCAGCACTGCGCCGAGACCTCCGATGCCGTTCTGGAGCTGCTCTCCGTACGCCTGGGACCGCTGGGGCCGCTGGTGGCGCACGACGGCGGGCCGGACGGGCCGGGCATGGACGAGCTGCGGCTGCGGATCGCGCTGGAGATCACCGTGGCGGCCTTCCGGTGCGCGCTGCACGCCTGGTCCACGGGACCGGCGGAGACGGGCCGGCCGGAGCTGATCGCCCTGACCGGCCGTGCGTTCGCCGCCGTTCCCGGCAGTCTGGACCTCACGGTCCGGCCCGCCGGGAACGGCTGACGGCCCCGGTCCGCGAACGGCCGGGGCCACGAGACCGCCCGGCCGGAACAGTGAGAGTGTTCCGGCCGGGCGCCCGTTCACACCCTTCCGGGTCCGGGGCCGCGATCAGATCTGCGGCTTCGGGTGCGGCGGGGACACGTCGAAGGACGAGTGCGCGCCGCCCAGCGCACGGGACTCCGGCAGCCACGACGAGATGATCAGGCTGGTCCGGTCCATCAGCCGCTCGGTGCCGAGCCGCGCGGGCAGGAAGCGGCCGAAGGCGTCGAGGCGCTCCAGGTACTCCAGGCCCTTGGAGATGGCGGCGGACTGGTCGGCGTCGCCGGCCTTCTCCGCGACGGTGAGGATGCCGATCTGCTTCTCCTCCGGCTGGAACATCAGCCAGACGCTGGACAGGCCCTGCTTCTCGGCCTCGTCACGGATGGCCGGCCAGACCTCCGCCAGCAGCCGCTCGGCGCTCTCGTCCGTGTAGGAGTAGCGCTCGAACCGGTTGATGTGGTGCGAGGTGGCCATCGGCTTGAAGTCGTGCGCGCCGGTGACCTTCCAGTAGTGCTTGTCCACACCGGGGAAGCGCGACCAGAACTTCACACCGGGCTCGGGGAAGAGCTCCTCATTGGTGAAGTGGTTGTAGTCGAGAACGTTCTCCCAGGTGTCGAAGAGGTAGCGCCCGCCGATGTACTTGACGCCGGTGGCCGGGTCGAAGCGGAGCGGGGTGTACTTGTGCCGCATGCCGGGGCGGATGTCCATGTTGGGGCGCTCGCGCTCCAGCATGTCGACCAGGTCCTGGGTGGAGTGGCGGTCGTCCAGGGGGAAGTCGGACGTGAAGGCCGCCTCCGCCTTGATCGGGCCGGTCTCGTAACCGCGGACATCCATGACTGTTTCCTCTCGTTTCCTGATGGCGCATAGCGATGAACACGCGTTCCGGTCCCACAACCGGACCGCTCGGTCATGTTCTGAACCGTAGCACAACATGACCGGGTGGTCCGGTTGGCCGCTCCATGAATGTGACCGATCGGTCCGGTTATGTACGATGGAGGCATGACGAGAGCCGACGCCGTGCGCAACAGACGCCTGCTGATGGACGCCGCGACCGCCGAGTTCGCCGAGAACGGCATGGATGTGTCGATCACCCGTATCGCCGGCCGGGCCGGAATCGGCAAGGGGACGGTCTTCCGCCACTTCGACACCAAGGAACAACTGCTCGCCGAGATCTTCAGCGACCGCCTGGAGGAGCTGGTCACGGCCGGGCTCCGGCTCGCCGAATCCGACGACCCGGCCGGGGCGCTCTTCGAGTTCATGACCATCGGCACGGAGATCCAGGCCCGCGACCGCTCCTTCTGCCAGGCGGCCGCCGCACTCTCCCGCAGCGAGCCCGCCGTCCACGCCTCCCGCGAACGCCTCGCGGACGTGGCCGAGACCCTGGTCGCCGGGGCGCGGCGGGCCGGGGCGATCCGCGACGACATCACCGGCCTGGACATCGTGCTTCTGCTCAGCGCCGCCTCACAGGCCGTGCTCAGCATCAGCGAGGACGCCCCCGGCCTCTGGCGGCGCTACCTCGCCATGATCTTCGACGGCCTGCGCCCCCAAAGCGCCCGTCCGCTCCCCGTGCCCGCCCCCACCCGGGCCCAGTTCACGGGCTGACCGAGCCACCACCGCAGCCGCCCTCCCGCCGGATGACCTCGCCGGAGGGCCGTTTCGCGTGCCCGGGACCGGCCGCGAGCGGTCGGCGACAGGACCGGGGCCGTGCAGGCGAGCGGGCCAGGGGCGTTTGCGGCCTGTGTCCGTGTTCCGCTCCCCGGTGACGGCGTGAACACCGGCCGCCCGGACACCGCCCCGCCCCGCCCGGGAGTCACCCGCCGTCCTCAGCGGTCACCGCGGTCCTTCCGCCCGCCGCGAACCGCCCCGGGGGTACCCGGACGCGGACTCCCCCTCCGTGCGCTCATGGGCGACTGTCCGTGCGCCCAGTGGCGACCTGCGGCGATCTCGCCGGTCTAGCTTTCCGTCACGGCGGCGGCGAGGTCGCGGAAGCGGGAGGCGATGGCACAGCTGACGCGTGTCGAGCGTGGTCGCCCTGTCGGGACCACCGGAGGAGCCGGTCGCGGCCCCGCCCGGCGGCTCTGGGAGGCCGTGTCCGGCCTGCGCCGGCCGGAGCCGGCCGAGGGGTGGCGAGCACACCGGCACACGGCCGCCCCGGCCCGGGCGGTCATCGCGGCACACCGTCAGCAGCCGGGCGGTCGGCACGGCGGGACGGCTCCCGGCGCTCCGGCTTCCTCGGCCGTCGTCACCCCATCGAGCCATGCGGGCGAGCGGACATCCGCTCCGTCCGCCGGCTCGCTCACCTTCGAGGGAGAGAAGCACATGCGCACCGACATGCTCATCGGCGGTGAGTGGACCGCGGGGAGCGGAACCATCACCTTTCCGACCCTGAACCCGGCGACCGCTGAGGTCATCGCCGAGGTGCCCGAGGCCACCGAGGCGGATGTGGACGCGGCGGTACGGGCGGCGGCCGCGGCGTTCACCTCCCCCGAGTGGGGCGGGCTGCTGCCCGCCGCCCGGGCGAAGCTGCTGCTGCGGGTCGCGGACCTGCTGGAGGATCACGCCGGGGAAATGGCGCGGCTGGAGACCATGGACCAGGGGCAGCCGCTCAGTGTGAGCGCCGGGTTCTCGGTCCCCAACGCGGTGGAGCACTTCCGCTACTACGCGGGCTGGGTCACCAAGATCAGCGGCGTGACGACCCCGCTGTCGATTCCCGACGTCGACTACCGGTCGGTCCGGGAACCCCTCGGGGTCTGCGGGCTGATCACCCCGTGGAACTTCCCGCTGATGATCCTGGTGTGGAAGCTCGCCCCGGCCCTCGCGACCGGCAACACGGTGGTGATCAAACCGGCCGAGCAGACCCCGCTGTCCGCGCTGCGGCTGGCCGAGCTGATCGAGGAGGCCGGGGTTCCCGCCGGAGTGGTCAACGTCCTCACCGGCGGTCCGGAGGCCGGCCGTGCGCTGGTCCGCCACCCGCTGGTCAAGAAGATCTCCTTCACCGGGTCCACCGCGGCCGGGCAGGAGATCGGGGCGGAGTGCGGCCGGTCCCTCAAGAAGGTGTCGCTGGAGCTGGGCGGCAAGGCGCCGAGCGTCATCACGGCCGATGCCGACATCGACGCGGCCGTCCGGGGCAACCTGATGGGCGGGCTCCTCAACTCGGGCCAGGTGTGCGCCGCGTACACCCGCTTCTACGTCGACGGCAAGCGCCATGACGAGTTCGCGGAGAAGCTCGCGGGAGCGGCCGCCTCGCTCCGGCTCGGGAACGGGCTCCACCCCGGGACCCACCTCGGGCCCCTGGTCTCCGCCGAACAGCTCGACCAGACCGCCCACTACGTCGCCCTGGGCCGGGAGGAGGGCGCCGAACTGCTGACCGGCGGCAGCCGCCCCGACGGCGAACTGGCGTCCGGCTTCTTCCACGAGCCGACCGTCTTCGCCGGTGTCCGGCAGGACATGCGGATAGCCCGGGAGGAGATCTTCGGCCCGGTGCTCGCCGTGCTGCCGTACGAGGAGCCGGAGGAGCTGGCGGGCCTCGCCAACGACTCCGCGTACGGACTGGCCGCCGCGATCTGGTCCCGGGACATCGGGACCGCGAACCGGCTGGCCCGGCAGATCAAGGCCGGCACGGTGTGGATCAACATGACGCAGGGCCTGGACGCCGGAGCGGCCTGGGGCGGGATGAAGTCCTCCGGCCTGGGGCGCGAGATGGGCTGGGCGGCCATCGAGGCGTACACCGAGATCAAGAGCATCTGGACCAGTCACCACTGACACCGGTCGCGGTCCCGCCGGGTGCGCCGATCCGGCGGGACCGTCCTGCCGGGCGGGGCGGCACCGGACGCGCCCCCGGCCCCGAGGAGTACCCGCGCCGCCCTTCCGGCGCGCGCCGAACGAGGAGCACCCAGCATGGCCATCGACTTCACCCTCACCCCCGAGCAGCGGCAGCTTCGGCAGGACGCGCGGGACTTCGCCCACAAGGTCCTCACCGAGGTGGGTCCCGCCACCCGGCACCTCGCCGACCCCGAGGAGCGCTGGAAGGCGACCCGGCCCCTCTACGAACAGGCCGTGGCGGACGGCTGGCTGCGCCGTATCCTGCCGGCAGCGCTCGGCGGCGACAGCGCGGGCATGGTGGACTTCGCCCTGGTCGCGGAGGAGTTCGTCGCCGTCGACGCGAACGTCTCCCTCACCCTGTTCGCGGTCACCCTCGGTCTCACCCCCCTGATGGCGGCCGGGAGCCCCGGGCAGGTGCGCGAGCACTTCGGCCGGTTCCTGGAGCCTTCGGGCGCCCCGCTGGCGGCCTTCGCGTTCAGCGAGCCGGGCGGGAGCGCCAACTACGACGCCCCGGCACCCGCCGAGGGCGTCCGCACCACCGCGGTCCTCGACGAGAAGCGCGGCGAATGGGTACTCAACGGCGCGAAGAAATGGGTGTCGAGCGCCGGCGGCTGGGAGGGGAAGGGCCCCGACCTGCTGGCCGTGGTCTGCCGTACGAACCCGGACGCGTCACCGGACCGGTCGCTGTCGGTCATTCTGGTGCCCGGCCCCGTGGCCGGTCTGACCCTGGACAACAGCCTCGACCTGCTCGGCCACCGGGCGCATCAGACGCCCACGATCACCCTGCGCGATGTGCGGGTTCCGCAGGGCAATGTCCTCGGCGCGCCGGGCGCCGGCCGGGAGATCGTCGCGGGCAGCTTCGTCCCCACGGCCGCGCTGGTCGGGGTGTTCGCCCTCGCCAAGATGCGCGCGGCGTTCGAGTTCACGCTCGGCTTCGCCAAGCGGGAGCGGCGGGCGGGCGCGGTGCCGATCATCGACCACCAGGCCGTCGGCTACGCCCTCGCGGACGCGAAGTCGGCGATGGAGGCGGTGCGCTCTCTGTCCTGGCGGGCCTGTCACGCCCTGGACACCCGCGGCCCCGGGGCTGCGGAGCTGGCCCTGCACGCCAAGGTCTTCGGTTCGGAGACGGCGGTACGGGTCATCACCGATCTGATGCGGGTGGTCGGCATGGACAGCTACAGCCATGAGCACCCGCTCGCCGAGATCCTCCAGGACGCCCTCGCCTACCCCCTCTTCGACGGGGGCAACCTCGGGGTCCGCCGGCGCCAGCTGCACGCGATGCTGGCCGATCCGGCCTACGACCCGGCCGCCACCCACCTCGGCACCGCTTCTTAGCGGGGGATCGGGTCTCCACCGGTTCGCCGCACGGGACGTGCGGATCCGCGGCGAACCGGTGGCCGTTCCCGGAGCGCCCCGCCCGGGCGGGGCGTTTCCGGGTCCGCTCCGTCCGGCGGGCGACCGCGAACGGGCTCCGTCAGCCACCCGCCGCGCATGGCGCGTCCCGGGTGGCGGACCGCTGTCCGGCCGCCCGGCGGATCTCGGCCGCGCTCTGCCCGTACTCCGCGCGCAGAGCGCGGCTGAGGTGCGTGGCGTCGAGAACGCCCCAGCCCGCGGCGATGGCGGAGACGCTGCGGTCGGCCAGGGCGGGGTCCGCCAGGTCGCGGCGGATGCGCTCCAGCCGGCGGACCCTGATCCAGGAGGCGAGGGTCACCCCCCGCCGCTGGAGGACCTTGTGCAGATAGCGCACCGAGACGTGATGGGCCCGTGCCACGGACTCCGGGGAGAGGCGGGGGTCCGCGAGGCGGCCGAGGCAGTGGGTGAGGATGCGTTCGCCGAGGTCGTCGGCGGGGCGAAGGTCCACGGGCTGTTCCGCCAGCGCCGTCAGGACGACGGAGACGAGGGCATCGGCCAGGTGCGGGCCTCCGCTGCCCGAACACGCTTCGAGGTCACCCGCGGCATCCCTCAGGAGTGCGGCGGCGAGCCGCCGGCCGCCGGCGCCGGTCGGCACCGCAGAGGCCGTGCGGGAGACGAGCGGGTCGGTGTGCGGGCCCAGCAGGGTGCGCGGGATACCGAGGACGACGAGGTCGAAGGGGTCCCAGAAACGCAGCCGGTACGGGCGGACGGTCTCGTACAGAACGAGGTCGCCGGGTGCGGGCAGACACTGCCGGCCGTCCTGCTCCACGCCCGCCCGGCCCCGCCCGTACAGCGCCACCTTCACCAGCTCCCGGTCGCCCGAGCCGATGAGCGAAGGGGTGCGCTGGACCGTGCACGGCCCGCCGGTGATCCGGGTGACCAGGATCTGCCCCGGCCGCGCGCTGCCGAGCGTGGGCACCGGGCCTTCGGCGGCGTCCTCATCGGGCCGTACCCGCAGGGGCGCGAACGCGTCGGAGACCAGCGCCTGGAACCGCTCGCTGCGCTCACGGATGTCCGGGGTGCTGGCCATGAGCCACCTCCTTCGCCATCACGCCATTGTGCTCCGGCGGGCCGCCCGGCGAGAAGGGCACTGCCCCCGGAGGCCGGGGGCGGTGCCGGCCGCCCCCGGCCTCCGGGGCCCGCTGTCACGGCCGGCGCAGATCCTTGACCCGGCGGATCTTGCCCAGCGAGCGCTCCAGGGTCTCGGGGTCGACGATCCGCACCTCGACGGTCACGCCCACCCCGTCCTTCACCCCCGCGGCGACGGACCGGGCCGCCTCCTCCCGCTGCCCGGGGCCGGCCTCGGGGCGTGCCTCGACCAGGACGGTCATATGGTCCATCCGGCCCCGGCGGGTCAGCTCGATCCGGAAGTGCGGGGCGACTCCGGGGGTGCGCAGCACGATTTCCTCGATCTGGCTCGGGAAGACATTCACCCCGCGCAGGATGATCATGTCGTCGCTGCGTCCGGTGATCTTCTCGATCCGGCGGAAGGCCGGGCGGGCGGTGCCGGGCAGCAGCCGGGTCAGATCGCGGGTGCGGTAGCGGATGACCGGCAGCGCCTCCTTGGTGAGGGAGGTGAAGACGAGTTCGCCCTCCTCGCCGCCGGGCAGCACGGTGTCCGCGAGCGGGTCGACCACCTCGGGGTAGAAGTGGTCCTCCCACACATGCAGGCCGTCCTTGGTCTCCACGCACTCCTGGGCGACGCCGGGGCCGATCACCTCGGAGAGGCCGTAGATGTCAACGGCGTGGATACCGGCCCGCTCCTCGATCTCGCGGCGCATCTCCTCCGTCCACGGCTCCGCACCGAAGATGCCCACCTCCAGGGAACTGCCACGCGGGTCGATGCCCTGCTTCTCGAACTCGTCGAGCAGGGTGAGCATGTAGGACGGGGTGATCATGATGATCTCGGGCCGGAAGTCCTGGATGATCTGCACCTGGCGGGCGGTCATGCCGCCGGAGGCCGGAATCACGGTGCAGCCGGCCCGCTCGGCGCCGTAGTGCGCGCCGAGGCCGCCGGTGAACAGGCCGTAGCCGTAGGAGATGTGCACCTTGTGCCCGGGACGGCCGCCGGCCGCCCGGATGGAGCGGGCCGTCACATCCGCCCACATGGAGAGGTCGTTCTCCGTGTAGCCGACCACGGTGGGGCGGCCGGTGGTGCCGCTGGACGCGTGTACCCGGCGTACGTCCGCCATCGGAACGGCGAACATCCCGAACGGGTAGGTGTCCCGCAGATCGGCCTTGGTGGTGAAGGGGAACCGGGCCAGATCCGCGAGCGAGCGGCAGTCGTCCGGCCGGACGCCGGCGCCGTCGAACTTGCGGCGGTACAGCTCCACGTTCTCGTAGGCGTGGCGGAGGGTGGCCCGCAGCCGGTCGAGCTGGAGCTCCTCCAGCTGTGCGCGGGTGAGACGTTCGGCGTCGTCCAGCAGGCCGGGGGGAATCGCCTCACCCCGCCGGCCGCCGGGGCGAGGCCCCCCGGCCGGGTCCGTGGCCATCTGTTCGCTGCTCATCGCGGGCTCCTTCGCCGTCGTGCGCGGTGTCCTGGTCACCGTCGTGCGTCTCGCCGGAATGCCGGGGCCGCCCGGGCGGCCCGGTGTCGTGCGGCCGGGCGCGGAACAGCCCGGGATCGTCCGGCCCGGATACGGAACTTCCCGGCATCGCACGCGCCGGGTACGGGACTGCCGCCGCCCCGGCCCGCGCACCACCCCGGCCGCCCGGGTCACCGCCCCCGGCGGCCGGGGGCAGTACGGTGCGGAGGTCCCGGGGAATTCCGGCCCCGGCGGGTCCGGCCCTCACGGGCGCCGGACCGGTGGCCCGTCTCACTGTCCTCACCATCTTGTCCCCCGACCGAACATTCGGTTAGCGTGCGGCACGCCCAGTAATCCAGCCACCCCGCTGCCTGTCAAGAGGTGGAACACATGCCCGGGAACCCCCCTGACCGACCGGACCGCTTCGCCCGCCGTCACGCACTGCCGGAGCGGGCGGCAGCCGCCGCGGCGAGCCGCGAACACGGGATGCCCCGTCCGGAGCCGGCGAGCGGGTCCGTGTACGGCGAGGGCGCGGCGGAGCCCGGGGAGGCCGCCGGAGCCCGCCGTGCGGTACGGGCGTCCGCGCCGGTACCGCACCCCGGCCGTCCGGCCGCCGTGGTCCGGACACCACTGGCGGCCCGGCCGGAGGCGGGGACCGGCCGGGAGATCCGTACCCGGGAGTGGTCCGGCCCGGTCTCCTTCGTCATCGGCACCCGGCCCGCCGGCCACAGCCCGCGGCTCCTCCGCGAGACCGTGGCGGGACACGGCGCCCCGGCCGCCGCCGTCCGCTCCACCGGCGAGGAGGTGCCGGCCGCCGCCGAACGAACGGCACCGGACGCCGGAGTGCGCCTCGCGGCGCATCCCGCCGGGCAGGTCCATGTCCATCAGTCCGCCGCCGGCGGCTTCCGCGGCGGCCCCGCCGGTCCGGCGGCCGGCGGCACCCTGTCCGATCCCGCCTTCGTCATCGGCCGCTTCACCGCCCTCCCGTCGCGGCGGCCCGTTCACACCGAGGAGTCCGCCCATGTCTGACGAGGTCTTCCTGATCGACGGCGCCCGCACCCCGCAGGGCCGCCACGGCGGCGCGCTCGCCGCCGTGCGCCCCGACGACCTGGCGGCCCTGGTGGTCGGCGAGGCGGTGCGGCGGGCCGGTGTTCCGGGCGAGGCCGTGGACGAGGTGATCCTCGGGGCCGCCAACCAGGCCGGCGAGGACAACCGCGATGTCGCGCGGATGGCGGTCCTGCTCGCCGGCCTCCCGCACACCGTGCCCGGCTACACCGTCAACCGGCTCTGCGCCTCCGGTCTGACCGCCGTCGCCTCGGCCGCCCAGGCGATCCGCTCCGGCGAGGCCGATGTCGTGGTGGCGGGCGGGGTGGAGTCCATGACCCGCGCCCCCTGGGTGATGGCCAAGCCCGGCACCCCCTGGGCCAAACCGGGAGAGATCCACGACACCTCACTGGGCTGGCGGTTCACCAACCCCCGCTTCGCCGCGGCCGACCGCGCGGTACCCGCCGGCGCCGGGCCCGAGGCCGTGCGGATCACCCTGTCGATGGGCGAGACCGCCGAGGAGGTCGCCGTACTCGACGGCATCACCCGCGCCGACTCCGACGCCTTCGCGCTGCGCAGCCACCGGCGGGCGGTCGCGGCCGGCGAGGCCGGGCGCTTCGACCGCGAGATCGTGCCGGTGCCCGTGAAGGACGGCGAGGTCACCCGGGACGAGGGCCCCCGTCCGGGCACCACCCTGGAGAAGCTGGGAAGCCTGCGGACCATCTTCCGCGAGAACGGCATCGTCACCGCCGGGTCCGCCTCGCCGCTCTCCGACGGCGCCGCCGCGCTGGTGGTCGCGAGCGCCGGGGCCGTACGCCGGTACGGACTCGTCCCCAGGGCCCGGATCGTCACCTCGGCATCCGCCGGTGTGCCGCCCCAGCTCATGGGCCTCGGCCCGGTCCCCGCCACCGAGAAGGCACTCGCCCGCGCCGGCCGGGCAATCGGCGACCTGGACGCCGTCGAGCTGAACGAGGCATTCGCCGCCCAGGCACTGGCCGTGATCCGGCGGCTCGGGCTGGACGAGGGGAAGGTGAACGCCGACGGCGGCGCCATCGCGCTGGGACACCCGCTCGGCGCCTCCGGCGCGCGGATCCTGCTCACCCTGATGGGCCGGCTGGAGCGCGAGAACGGGCGGCTCGGCCTGGCCACGCTCTGTGTGGGGGTGGGACAGGGGGTGGCGATGGTGGTGGAGCGGGTGTGAGGCGAGCGGCACGCCCCGGCGCCGGTCCCGGCCGCGGAATCGTCTCGGCCTCGGACACGACCAACCACCCCGCCGCGTGGCAGGGGCAGGGGCAGGGGCCACAGCCGCGCCGGCGCGGGCTGGTGGGCGCCCATCAGCACCTGTCTCCGGAAGCAGGGCCTCGAACCGCTCACTCAGTGGCACCCGCGGCCGTGCCGCCCGGTTCCGCACCCCGCACAGCCGCGGAACCGGGCGGCGCGGCCGTCACACGACCACTCACTCATGGGCACACTTTTCGGCCATGTCCGGCGACTCGGGTCACGGAGAGGGAGAACGGCCCGTACGAGCCTCAAGGGCTGGTGAGCCGTCCTCATGTCCGGACGGGGCGCCATGACGCGCCCGGACGGCGAACAGCTCCCCCCTTCATCATCTTTCGGCCATTCATCCGATGACATGACAACCGAATGAGCGCTGTTCCCTCTTTCCCTCACGGAAGTGGGAAGCGGGGGCCACTCCGCCGACGCCGTACGACCCCCGCCACAACAGGGGGAACACGTGTTCAGCAGGAGACGCCGGAATCTCGGCGCCGCGACGCTCACCACGGCGGTCGCGGCGGCGCTCGTCGCCGGGCTCACCGTGCCGGCCTCGTCCGCCGCCGGTGCCGCCCTCCCGGAGGACCGGGGCACCGCGGCCTCGGCGGACGGGCCGGAGCAGCGCTCCCCCGGCGGCCGGGGCAAGGCCGCGGGGGTGCGGTGGGTCACCCTCGTCACCGGCGACCGCGTCGGTGTGGACGCCGGAGGCAGGGCCGTGGTCATCGACCGCGCCAAGGGGCGCGAGCACATGCCCTTCCAGACCTTCACCCGCGACGGCAGCACCTTCACGGTGCCGCTGGACGCCCGTGCGCTGATCGCGGACGGCCGTCTCGACCAGCGGCTGTTCAACATCACCGAACTGAGCGGGGCGGAGAGCCGCAGGGCCTACCGCAAGGGCCTGAGGGTGATCGTCTCCTACGAGGGCCGGGCAGCGGCGACGGCCCGGCAGGGACTGCGGGCCGAGGGTGAGGTGCGGGTCAACCGGAGCCTGCCGAGCATCAACGCCGATGCCGTGACCGTGTCCGAGCGGGACGCCGGAGCCCTGTGGGCGGCGCTGACCCGCACCACGAGTGCGCGCACCGTCGCAGTCTCCGGGGTCGAACGCATCTGGCTGGACGGGGTCCGCACCCCGAATCTCGACAAGAGCGTCGCCCGGATCGGCGCGCCGAAGGCGTGGGCGGCCGGCCACGACGGCACCGGGGTGACGATCGCGGTTCTCGACACCGGTGTCGACCGGACCCACCCCGATCTGAGGACGCGGGTCGTCGGGGAGAAGAACTTCACCGACTCCCCCGACACCAGGGACCGGTTCGGTCACGGCACCCATGTCGCCTCCATCGCGGCGGGCACGGGCGCCAAGTCGGGCGGCAGGCACAAGGGTGTCGCCCCCGGAGCCGGGATACTCAACGCCAAGGTCCTGGGCGACACCGGCGAGGGCTTCGACTCCGTCATCGTCGCCGGTATCGACTGGGCCGTGGCCCAGGGCGCCGACATCGTCAACATGAGTCTCGGCGGCACGGACGCCCCCGGAATCGACCCGGTGGAAGCCCTCGTCAATGAGATGTCCGCGAAGAAGGGGGTGCTCTTCGCCGTCTCCGCCGGCAATGACGGCCCCGGCGCGGGCACGATCAGCTCACCGGGCAGCGCCGACGCGGCCCTGACCGTGGGCGCCGTGGACGACGCGGACAGGATGGCCGATTTCTCCAGCCGGGGCCCGCGGGTCACCGGCGGAGTCATCAAGCCGGATGTCACCGCCCCCGGCGTGGACACCACCGCGGCCGCCGCGGCCGGCATCGCGCCCGAACTGCCCGGCGACCCCGCGGGATATGTCTCCTACTCCGGTACGTCGATGGCGGCCCCGCATGTCGCGGGCGCCGCGGCCCTGCTCAAGCAGCGGCACCCCCGGTGGAAGGGCAGCGAGCTCAAGGCGGCCCTGGCCTCCACCGCCGAGGACACCGGCCACACCGTCTTCGAACAGGGCACCGGCCGCATCGCCCTGGACCGGGCCGTCCGGCAGAACGTGGTGACGGAATCCTCGTCGATCGTCTTCACCAAGCAGGCGTGGCCGCACCGGGACGACGCCCCCGAGACCCGGAAGATCACCTACCGCAATACGGGCGGCGAGGACATCACCCTCGATGTGAAGGTGACGGGCACCGGCCCGCAGGGCAAGCCGGCGCCTGCGGGCTTCTTCACCGCGAACACCGCGAAGGTGACCGTCCCCGCCGGCGGCTCCGCCGATGTGGGGCTCACCGTGAACACCCGCATCGGCGGCGACAGCAACGGCCACTACACGGCGACGGTCGTCGCGACCGGCGGCGGCCGGAGCGTGCGCACGGTGGCCGCCGTGGAGCGCGAGGTGGAGTCCTATGACCTCACCGTCAAGCACATCGGGCGGGACGGCAAGCCGAGCGGGACGTTCAACTCCAGCCTGTTCTCGGCCGTCGACGGCACCGAGACCCATCTCGACCCCGGAAAGGCGACCGTCCGGCTCAGGCTGCCCAAGGGCGATTACGTCCTGGACTCCACACACACCGTGGACCAGCGGGATGTCCGCAAGGGCCTCGACCATCTCATCCAGCCGAAGCTGGTCCTCGACAGGGACACCACGGTCCTCGCGGACGCCCGCAAGGCCGAACCGGTCACCGTCACCATGCCGGACGCCAGGGCGAAGCTGACCCGTATGAAGTTCAGTTACGACAAGAACAGCTCCGGGATCGGGCGGAGCGGCGGCATGGACCACACCTTCCTGGAGAATGTCCGCACCGCACACCTCGGCCCCGAGGTCACGGACGGCTCCTACCGGGAGTCCTGGGCGGGCCAGTGGACCGCCGGCGGCACAACCGAGTACCGGACCGCCTTCGGCGGCACGGCCGGGAAGTTCTCCACCGGTCACGTCAAGAACCTCCGGGCCGCCGACTTCGCCGCCGTCAAGGTCAACGCGGGCGCCTCGGCGAAGAACAAGGAGGGCCGCGTCCTCACCGTGATCGATGTGGGCGGCATCGTGAACTCCTTCGAGAGCGGGAGAGTGCCGCTGCCGGCCGTCAGGACCCTGCACCTCGCGTCGAGCGCCAAGGCCGCGTGGTCCCTGTCGCTCGCCCAGTACAGCAAGGGGGTGGACGACTCCTTCGAGGACGAGACCGCCACCCAGGTCCCGGAGAGGCGCTACCGGGCCGGCACCTCCACCACCGAAACCCTCAATGCGGGGGTCCACACTCCGCTGGTGAACAAGGAGAGCGGCGTCTTCCGGACCGGCAACGACATCGTCGGCAATGTGGAGCTTCTCGCCGACTCGCAGGGCAACACGGTCCGATCCCCCTTCCTCTCGGCGAAGACCACGCTGCACCGGGGCACCAGGAAGATCGGGGAGAACGACGACCCGCTCCAGGGCGGCACACCCTTCACGGTCGGCGCCGGTGACGCCGAGTACACCCTGGCGACCACGGTGAAGGGCGACAGGACCCTCGCGAGGGTCGCCACCCGCATTGACGCCGGCTGGACCTTCCGGTCCAAGAAGCCCGCCGGGGACGCGCGGGCCCGGCTGCCGATCTCCTCGGTGCGCTTCGCCGCGAAGCCGGCCCCGGACAGCACCGCGCCGGCGGGCAGGAAGATGACGATCCCCGTGACCGTCGAGGGCGCCGCGGCGGGCACGGGCCTGAAGTCGCTGGCCGTCTCGGTCTCCCACGACGGCAGGACGTGGCGGAAGGTCACCGTCACCAACGGCCGGATCACCGTCACCAACCCGGCCAAGGGCAAGGGCATCTCCTTCCGCGCCCAGATCACCGACAAGAAGAACAACAAGAGCGTCATCACCGTCCACGACGCCTACTTCGGCAAGTAGACCCCGGTGCCGGGGCCGCCGCCGAGCGAGTGGGCGGCGGCCCCGGCACCTCGCGGCCCGCCGCGCGGACCGCGAGGAATCACGGACGGCGTGCCACGAAGACGAACTCCCGCCCCGGCCGGTCGGGGGCGTCACGGACCTCGTCCACCACATAGCCGTGTGCGACCAGGTCCCGCTCGGCCTCCTCCCGTTCCCGGAAGCGCAGTGTCGAGTCCGATGTCAGCACCCGGCCGTCCGCCGCGAACTCATAGGTCCAGCGGAAGGTCACCAGGGGCAGGCTCACATCGATCACCCGGCCCCAGCTCTCGACTGTGCCGATCCCCGGCACCTCCATCACCTCCCGGGTGTTCTCGGGGGTCCACTCCTCCCAGGCACGCCGGGCCGGATCACGGGTCTCGAAGACCAGACGCCCACCGGGGCGGAGCGCCTCACGGGCACCCTTCAGGGTCTTCCGCCAGGTGTCCGGATCGGCGATGGCCTGGGCGACATTCCCCGTCATCGTCGCGAGGTCGACCCGCAGCGGGGGAAGGTCCGTCGCGTCACCGTGGATCCAGCGCACCCGCCCGCCATCCGGTTTGCCCCGGGCGACATCGATGGAGGCCCCGGCGGGATCGACGCCGACGACCTCCACCCCTCGCCCGGCCAGCAGAAGCGCGAACACCCCCGTACCGCAGCCGATGTCCAGCACCCGGCGCGCCCCGAACTCCTCGGCGACCCGGAGGTAGGCATCCAGATCGCCCCGGTCGCCGTGGAGCGGGTCATAGATCGCGGCGAGCCGTGGATGCGCGAAACAGTCGTCAGCCATGCCGCCGAACCTAGTCATCACCGGCCCGGCCGGCCACCGGGTTTCGGGAGGCCCGATGCCCGAGCAGGCACCACCGGAGTGGAGTGGAGTGGGGTGCCTTGCCGAGACCGCGCCGGCCCCGGCGTGACAGAACCGGCGGCAGCGACGGCGGAGCCGGACTCCGGGGCACCGGCTCCGTGGTGCCCGAGCCCGGTCACACGGCCGTTCCCGCCCGGTTCGCCGCCGCGCCGGAGGGGATTCGGGGCGTCAACGGCCGGCGCCCGGCGACGATACGGGCCGCGTAACGGCCGCAGGCACCGGCTCGCGCGGGGTCCGGCGGTGATCGCGGAGGCTTCCGCGGTGCCCATCACGGGCGCACCGGAAGACCGTTGAGGACGACGGCCGGGAACGGGGATCGGTACGGACGCGGTGCGAGGGAGGCTTCCGGTCCGGATTGTTCACCTGGATGGGCCACTCGGCCACGCCGGCTCGCGCGGGCGATCCGCCGAGGGGTGGGCGGCGGTTCCTGTCCCCGGCCGGTCACGGGAAACGCCGGTGAGGCGACGGACGCCCGCGCGTCTCCCGCGCGGAGCGGGGGAAGGGTTCAAAGCCGTGAGGCCGGGACGACCGCACCGGCGCGGGGTGCGGGTGCACCCGCACCGATCCGACCCGGCCGGCCGCGCATCGCTCAGCCGAAGGGACCGGTCGTGGTCCGACAGCCCGCCGCCGGGGACCACATGGGTGACCTCGCCCTGCCCGGAGGCACCCTCGCCTCCGACGCCTCCGTACGCGGCGACTCCGCCCTCTGCCGCCGGCGCGGGACACCCTCGCGCTCGTCTTCCACTCGGGCGACGGCACCCCCGCGGGCTCTGCTCGTACGCGCACCCCTCCGCACGGCCCGAGCGCCTCGTCCGGCAGCCGGCCGGGCGGCGTCCGCCGGCAAGGGGCGATGACCGCGGGAACAGCCGGGCCCGGCCTCTGCGCGGAAGACGGCGGCCCGGCTGTTCCAGCCCGCCGGCCGGAGCGGCACCGGCCGTCCCGGCGGGACGCGGTACCGCTCCGGTCGGCAGGTCCCGGTCAGGGCTGGTCGAGAGGCAGCGCGATGTCGAAGACCTGGCGGCTCGTGGGGAAGGCACCCCGGCTGACGGCTGTTCCGTTCAGCAGGCCGACCTGGAAGAAGCGGTAGCCCCCGTCCGTCTCCAGAGCGGCGTAGCCCTGGTTGGTGCCGGTCCGGGGCGAGTAGTAGATGTCGAAGCCCGCGCTCGGTCCCGCGTTGACGCCGAGGCCGCCGGTGGGGGCGAGGGTGCCGGCGTTGGCCGGGGACTGCAGGGAGACCCGGTCGTTGACGGTGTCGATGTCGAACAAGGTGGTGGCGGTGGCGGCGCTGAGGTCGTTGTTGGTGTAGGCGGCACCCGTCACACCCAGTGCCGTGGAGGGGGGTGTGGTCGGGTTGGTCAGCGTGCCGTCGACGGTGGTGGTGAGCGGTGCGGCGGCGTCGTCGATGTTGTGGCGCAGGTTCTGGCCGGTGTCGCTGATGACCCGCAGCCGGTTCGCCGCCGGGTTGAAGTCGACGCCGAACAGGGACCCGGCGAGCTCGACGGTGAGCTGGGACACCTTCACCGCCTTCGCGTCCGTGGTGTCCAGGGTGTAGACGCCGCCGCGGTCGCCGACTCCGTACAGGCTCTTGTCCTGGACCCGGAAGTCGATGCCCACCAGCTCGGTGTCACCGGCGAGCCCGGTCACCCTGCCCAGGGACCGCACGGCCGAAGGTTCTTCCGAGCCGAATGCGACGAGCCGCTGGTCTTCCGTCAGCCCGAGCACGGCCAGGCCGCGCTCCTGACTGTCGCCGCCACGGTGCGACGGTCCGGTGTCCTGAGCCGAGGCGCCCGAGGCCGGGGGAATCACCAGGGCCAGTACCGCGGTGAGGGCCGCGGTGAGAACTGCTCTGCGCATCATGTCTCCGATGTGAGTCCGGCGCCCGCACTACCGGGGCGCCACTCACAGAACATAAGCACCCAATATCACACCAAGCTCAGCAAACAGGACCATACAGCGCAGTTCCCGGCGCGTGTCGCGGGCACCCGTCCGTCCGCCTTCACTGCGGCGGAACGGCATCCGCGTTCCACAGCGCGGGCGGCATCACGGACACGGATGGCGGGCGCGGGCCGGGCGGTGGGGAGCCGAGGACCAACCGGCAGTGGCCCCGCGTTTCCCCGAGAGCGCATACGTCGATCACGGGACGCTCACCGCGGCCGGGATCCGCGTATGGCTACGTCACTGGCCTCGGGCGGTAACTCGCGGCATACGCAACCGGCCTGTGCCACTCACCCATTCGGCCTATGTCCTCGCGGCCCGGGCGGTGGAACCCTGCCTTCACGTTCTCCGGTCCTCACCGCACCGCCGGGGCGCTGCCGCACCCCGGCCCTGGTTCGGGACGGCGGGCGTTCGACCGGGAGAACTCTCATGGACACCGCGCGGCGAGCCTCCGAGGCGCCCTGTCGCGTTCCCGCCGGCATCAATGCGGGACGGGTCACGGCATGGCGCCCGACTCAAAGGAGCATCCGGACATGCCTCCGCCTCACCTCACAGCACTCCGCCCCTCCGGGCACGGTCTGCGAGGCCGTCTGGCCACTCTGCTCATGGCAGCCGTGCTCGGGCCGGGCGGGTCCGCCGGCCCCGCCCGGCCCGGCGTACAAGGAAGCGAACCCATGGCCCCGGTCCGGTCCCGGAAAGCGGCGGCACGGCAGCCGCCGTTCCCCTCAGCCGGCCCGGGGTCCGATACACGGGCAGATCTTCGCGACCGTGCCATCCAGGAATCGGTGCCGCTGTGACCGGCGGCCGGAATCGAGTGAGGCGAACATGAGAATGCCCTTCGCACGGCAGCCGCTGCGACAGGCCACCCGCTGGCTGGCCGTGGCCGCCCTGACCGTGGCGGGTGCCGGTGTGGCGGCGCCGTCGGCACACGCGGCCGATTCGACCACCTGCACCGGCACCACCCAGGTCGACTACAGCCCCGGCCTGACCCTCACACCGCAGAACGTCACCGTCTCCGAGACCGACTCCGTACCCACCTGCGTCTCCACGGACCCCGGCATCACCGGCGTGATCACATCCCCCTACTCCTTCCCCGTCCCGAACGCCTCCTGCAACAACGTCCAACTGGCCCCCGGCAACGTCCTCGTCATCCACTGGAACAACGGGCGGAGTTCCACCATCAGCGGCCTCACCTACGTCACGACCACGACCGCCGGCATCACACAGACCACCGGTACCGGCACCGTCACGGCGGGCGAGTTCACCGGCGCCACCGGTGTCCTCACCTGGATCCAAGCCCTCGTCAACCCGCTGCTGTGCCTGACACCCGGCGGCCTGACCAGCCAGAACGGCACCATCCTCGCCCAGATCACCGGCTAGGACGTGTCCGGTGGATCGCGGAAGCCGGATCGTTTCAGCCCTGGCGCCGGAGCCCTGGCGTTTCAGCGGGCGGGGACGGTGCGCGGGGGACGACCGCGCCGGGCCGGCAGTCTCGCCAATGTGCGCTGGATCCGCCGCAGGCGTCACGCATTAGCGTCTCGACGCTGAAATGACGCTCATATGGCGCTTGTTGAGCAGGTCTGGCGGAGCCCCGGACCAGCATTCCGCGGTGAGCATCCCCGGAAGGCACCGCCAGACCGCGTGGCCCCCAACTGGTCCCCGAGAACGACGGAAAGGCGGTACCGGATTTCTCCGATACCGCCTGCGACCTGCGAAAAACGCTGGTCGGGACGACAGGATTTGAACCTGCGACCCCTTGACCCCCAGGAGTGAGGGTCAAGGGCATTTTCTGCATATTGCAGACCTGATCCGGGCGCAAGTTGTGCGTGGAGGCATGCATCGTGCACCACCGCGCGTAGCGTGTGGTCCCCGACTGGTCTCCAGGATCACCATGCCGGCCACGAGGCGCGCTCAGGCATCTCTGGTCACTGCAAGGGTGGAGAGGGCGGATTGACCGGCGGACTGTCAGTGCCTGCGCATGGCCTGCCGACATGCCCTCGACTCGCGATGAACTTCGCCACGTCATGCTCGGTGCCCTCTTCACGCCTGAGGTTCCCCCGGGGCCGACGCGGGACATCCTCATCACCTGCCAGGTCTCGGCAACAGGCAAGGACAAGGTCCACGGAAGCCCCGACAGCGCAGAACCCAGCGAGGCACTACTGGCTCCGCCGAATCCAGGTTCGCAGCATCAACCTCTGTGGTTCTTCAGGACTGTCACGAAATGCCGTTCGTCCGTGACATACCACTCGATTGTCGATCACGATGAACTCCCCGGGGACGAGTCTCTCCGTCCTCCAGAGGCCCCGGTCGTTCAAGAGCTGATCCAGCTCGTCCAGCGCAGACCGCTGTCGTGATTTCAGCATGGGAACATCCGGATGCGCATGACCGATCTCTATGTACTCGCGCAGGTAGCTGATACGCCGACTCGTCAGAATGGGCCGAACCAACGTCAGTTCATCAACCAGGTCGCTCCGCCGGTCGAAATGGTAGCCCTCACCCAGCGTACGAACCGCGTCCGGCGACAGCCGCTCCATCAGAGCATCCCTGTGCACCAGGATCAGATCGCCGCCGGTGCGGGACTGCCGCACGCAGAACAATGTGAAGTGGTCGGGCGGTTCCCCTGGCATGTGCGGCCCGTCAGTGTGGAGGCTGCCGCCGTCGCGGGAATCGGAGTATCTGCCGGTTGATCCTTCTCCGAGGCGGACACCGCGATAACGCACATCGCGTATCAGCGCGCCGTGGACATCCTGCGCCAGTGGTTGCCCGAGCAGCTCCGTCGCCATCGCGACAAAGGTCCGGGCATCGGCCTCGTCCAGTCCGTCCATGCCTGCGAAAACCACATGACTGTCGGCCGACTCCACCTCCCGGCACAACAGATCGCCCAGCTCGGCCCTGGCCCTGAGGTCACTGGACAGCGACCGCCGGACCAGTTGGTCGCCCACCCCCACCCGTCTCGTCCCCAGGGCGTTCGACGGCTCAGACATGGCGCAGAACCTCCGATTGGATCGCGTCAAAATACAACGGTGCCGGATTGTTGTCGGACCGGCTTCGGGCGCCGAGACCAGCCGCCACGTAGGCCGACAGGTCCTCGGCGCCGACGCCGTACTGGCCGAGCCGCACGGGGAAGCCAGCCCGCTCGAGCCGCTCCCGCAGTGCCGCGGCCGCCGCGTTCGCGGCGGCCGGGCCCGATCCACCATCAGCGCCAAGCAGCATGAACACGGTGGCGAGCCGGTCCCGATGAACAGCCGGGACGTGTCGGGCGTTGTACGGGAGAAGCCACAGCAGGCTCAGCAGACAGGCCACGCCATGAGGGACATCTCTGTGGCTCGTCAGCCAGTAGGAGAAGGCATGCCCTGCGGTGGTGCGTGAGATGTCGATGGCCCGGCCCGCGCTCGTGGCCGCGAACGCCAGTCTCTCCCGCTGCCAAGTCGTGGGGCTCTGAAGTGACTGCCCGGTGAGATCAACCAGTTCGCCCAGGGCGCCGGTGGCGAACGTCACGGACTGCGTAGTGGAGTGTCGGCTCCACAAGGATTCGATCGCGTGTGCCAACGCGTCGAAGGCACTCGGGTACGTCACCGATGGGGGGCAAGTGTACGTTCGGTGCGGATCAACGAGCGCGACATCAGCTCTGGCCGTCGGGTGATCGAGGGACTTCTTACAGCCGTCGACATAGACGGTGGCGAACCGGGTCACCTCGCTGCCACTGCCCGCTGTGGTCGGTATCAGAACAAGCATGGGACGCTCTTCGCGCAGGCGGGAACTGTCCCCGTCCAGCACGGCCAATGCCGCATCCCGGTCCGCGGGCAGCAGGCAGGCCGCCTTGGCCACGTCCAACGTCGAACCGCCACCCACAGCGACGACGACATCCGGTCGTGTCTCCAGAAGCATCCGGGCTCCCGCGAGCGCCGTCTCCAGCGTCGGGTTCGGCGTGATCGCCGAGAACCGGGAGAGAGCGTACGAAGCGAGCAACTGCGGTACACGGGACTCGGAGACAGCACGCGGGGTGCCGAACACGGCGACAGAACTCGGCCTGCGCTCCGCCACCACCCCGGGAAGTCGCGCTGTGGCACCGGGCAATGCAATCAGCCGCAGCTCGGATGGGCCCTCGACCGACGACAGCGGGGACGGGGAAGTGGGGCTCCGCATCAGACCGCGTCACCGACCCAGCGGGCGAACCGATCCTTCAGATCCCTCGGCCCCATCATGTCCGTCACCCGTGGAGGCACACCGCCGGACGCGCTGGTCCGTACCGCGATGAAGTGCGGACCCTGCGTACGGAGTGCGCCGGCCAGCGCCGCGGCCAGTTGGTCTCCATTCTCGCATCCGACCGCCGTGCGGAAGCCCGCGGCTCTGGCGACCTGCACGAAGTCGGTTGTGCCGGACGTGGTCGGCTGGGAACCGGTGGAGGCGTACACGCCGTTGTCGAGGACGATGTGCACGAAGTGCTCGGGCGCGACTCCGCCGACGGTCGAGAGCGTGCCGAGGTGCATCAGGGCTGCACCGTCCCCGTCGAGAACGATGACAGGGCGGTGCGGGTCGCTGACGGCCAGGCCGAGCCCGAGGGCAGCCGCGTGCCCCATGGAGCCTTGCATGTACAGGTTGCCCAGCCTGTCGGCCATCGCGCACAGCTCGCGCGAGATGTACCCGGTCGTGGCGATGATGGCCGCGGAAGGGGGCAACGTCCCTACAACACTACGTATGGCCTCGGCACGGCCGAAGCCGTGGTCCTTGGGGGCAGCCTCGGCGGTGGCAGGCCCTATCGTGCCCTTGGGCACCATCACGAAGGCGGGCGAACCGGTGTTCATGTGCTCCACGGCCGCGTCCAGCACGTTCGCCGCATCAGCCGCAGAGCCGTCCAGCGTCCAATGCCTGACCCCCAGAGCATCGAGCACGGCATGCCCTGCGGCTCCCATCACCGCGTGCTGTGGTTCGTCCACCGAGGGATCCGGCCAGCCCCGGAGGCTCATGAACACGGTGATCCCCAAGCCGTAGGGGATCACGAGAGAGGTTAGTGGATTGATCAGGTTGCCCAGGCCCGAGTTCTGAATCAGGACCCCGGTCCGCTCACCCACCAGGGCCGACCCAGCGGCCAGGGCGAGCGCCACGCCCTCATTCGCTGCCGCTGTGTAGCAGCCACGCCGTTCCAGCAGTTCCACGGGCCCACTGAGATATGAGCAGGGGACACCTGCGAAACGGGTGATGCCACGCGCCTTGAGCAGGGAATAGAAGTCCTCAGGATAAATCATTGGTTGAGAGCCAGCCAATCTTCCAAGCGCTGAAGCTCGAAAATATCCTTCATACTTGCAATCTCCCCCTCGATATTCACTGTGCTCCCATCCTGCTGAATGGACCTGAGCACACTGCGCATCGCATTGACTTTGGCACGGATCCCATGATTGGCGTAGATGATCAGACTCACCCCGGCCTTGGCCGCGTCATCTGCGTGCCATGCATAGTATGTGGTGGGAACGACAGCCACGGGAATCGGCCGCTGCCAACGCGAGAGAAAGGAGAGGAGCTCCACAGGGGTGCTCGCTTTCGAATGAACCAGAATGGCATCCGCTCCGGCGTCGGCGTACTCATGAGCCCTTTCCAGCACATCGTTGACTCCGCACCCGGCTATGAACCCCTCGGTACGGGCGATCACGACAAAGTCCTCGGAGCGCGCCGACTCCTTGGCCACTCGGATCTTGTGCACGAACTCCGGCAGCCCGAGAAGATCCTGTCCCTGCCCGACGAAACTATTTACCTTGGGGAATACCTTGTCCTCGATGCAGACTGCGGCAATACCCGCGGCCTCGTACTCGGCCACCATGTGGGCGACGTTCAGTGCACCACCGAACCCGGTGTCACAGTCGGCTATGACGGGCAATGAGCTGACCCGATCCAGCTCCACCGCGACCCTCAAGTAGTCCGTCATCGACAGCAAACTCGCGTCGGGCAGGGCGCGGGCGGCCGAGATTTCGAAACTGGAGGCCCAAACCGCGTCAAACCCTTGCTCCTGCACCAGAACGGCACCGAGACCGTCATGGGCGCCGGCAGCACGTATCAAGCGGCCCGAACTCAACAGCTCACGAAGGTGCCTAGCCTTCTCCATGCATCTCCCCTTCTGTTCACGAATGCCGTCTGACGCTCACTTTCCATCGCGGCTCTCCGGCCAGCTGGGATCGAATCCAGCCAACCGCTCTCGCGCACGGGCACCCAGGTCCTCGACCCGCTCCCGGTACTCGGGCAGGGCGCCCAAGTCCCTGTACCAATGGCGCCAGCCATCGAGGTGCTCCGGATCCGCGATCTTCACGCGGTCCGGAATTGGCAGCCCTTCCCTCAAGGCTTCGAAGGCAAGATCCATCCGGTTGATCAAGAAAGCGCGTTGTGACAGCGGAACGGACCACTGCGCAACCCCTCCGCCCGGCACGGCGACCATGTCTCCGACATCCGCGAGGAGCTCCAAGCCAGGAGCAAGCGGCGCCAAAGACGCCGGTAGGGCGCCGCGTATCTCGGCGAAGGCCCAGAGTCCGAGCATGAACTCACCCTGCAGTTCCTGCTCGACGGACAGACTCCAGCAGCGTTCGATGTTCACCTGTCGACGCTGAGCAAGCAGCTCGACGTCGAAGAGCCGGACCAGCGCGACATCGTCGTCGCCCAGCGCGTGAATCCAGCTGCCCAGGTGTTCATGAAGGTGCGTGACAATGTTCAGCAGCTCGAACTCGGGGGACAGCCTTCGGCACTCGATGCCTCCGGGGCCCACGAAGGGCAGTGCGTCGGTGAGCCATCGCACCAGCGCGCTGTCCGGGCGCCAGTACTTGCTGGGGCCCGCCACATGGACGTCCATGCACAGTGGCGCCCCAGGACTGTTGCGTGCCCGATAGTACGTGGGCCCGTTGAGGCTCTCCTTGCGCCAGTAGCCAAGTTCCGGGAAGCGGGGCTCGATCTCCTCGAAGTCTTCCGAGGAGAACAGGATGTCGAAGTCATTCATCGGTCGGTACGCCGACTTCTCGTACTCAGACAGCAGGGCGCCGCCCTTGAGCAGTACGGAGCGGGAAACGATCTCCGGTTGCGCCTCTGCGAGCTCCGAGAGCGCCGCGACGAGCTCCGCATGTCGGGCTGTGGCGAGTTCCGTCCGGAAGCACAGCTCTTCGGCGATCCTGACCGGAACCCGATCTGACAGTCCGGCTGTCTGCAGTGCGTCCCACAACAGCGCGGACAGCTGGTGCCTCAGAGCAAGGACAAGCACCGCCGACCAGTCCACCGATGCGCCCTTGCTCGCGGACACCGCCGACCAGGCCGGATGCTCCTGCCAAGCCTGAACGGTGGACTGAGGCTGCGGCCCAACCGCACGAATGAGGTCACTGGCGTGCATGCATCTCCCTCCGGATTAGCTGGTTGGAACGGATCAGGAATTGTTGCGACGGCGCACTTCGGCGAGGATGGCGTCGACCACGGCCTCGGTGACTTTCTCTTGGCCGGCTGGGCTTGAATCGCGAGCATCCACGGTCGCCCATCCATTGGTGGACACGAACTCCTCGAACACTTCCAGGCAGCCGGACTGGAGGTCGATGAACGTCTCCCCGGGAGATCCGCCGAACGCCCGGAAGTTGTCGAACACTCCGATGGAATCGGCACCCTTGGCCGCAAGAACAGCGGCAGGGTCCTCTCTGAGATGGATACCGAGCTGCGGTGCGAGAGCACGGCCGAAATAGTCCTGCACGTGGCTTCGCAGATCGCTGAGTACAGCGCCTTCCGCTGGGGCACAGAATTCCGCCATGAGCAGGCTCTTGATGACATTCTTCACGCCCAGAGACTCCTGGATGACCACATGACCATCGGCGACGAGAGGTCGTACCACCGCTTCCTGGAGCAGAGTGTGCCCGGCCATCTCCAGCCAGCCGGTGGCGAGAGGGGACACCGCCCGCATGCCATGGATCTCCGCGGCGTGCAGCCGCGCCATGAACTCGCCCTCAAGGAGTTCCCGGATCGACTCCGGGGGATCCAGGGCACGTCCGTCAATGCCGGAGTCGGCGAAGAACACCGGGAACAGCTCCAGCCAGAGCCTCGACAGCTCGTTGTACGGGTACTCGTCGAGTCGGCCCATGCTCGCGGCCTCCGCGACCACCCGCTGCCACGAAACCCGCTTGATGGCGACTCCCGCTGCCGCGCAGCGTTCATCCACCCCGGCCATCAGGGACTTCTTGCTCGACCCGTCGATGCCGAGAACCATGACGCTCAGGCCCACACGCTCACCAACCGGTGGCATGTGCCCAGGAGTCTCACTCATCAGGAAGAAACCACTTGTCCCAGCTGCCGTCGGCGTACTCGGGCAGCGATCGGATGGTGTCATTGATGCGGGCCGGGCTCCAGGCCACCCACTTCTCCGGCTTCAATTCCGCCACCGCATCGTCAATCGTGTCCAGGTAGGCGGATACTGGCTCGTACCCCTGGGCAGTCATGTACTTTCTTCTGATGCGAGCGGTGATCTCGCGTGCTTCCTCGCCCTTGATCAGCCGGGCCCTGCCCTGGCCCAACACGATCAGTCCGTTTCCGTCGTCCCGCTTACCCTTGGCGAGCACCGAGGCCATACCGTTGGCCTCAATATTTCGTGCCTTCCGGGTAGCCGAGTTGCATTCGAAGTAGACCGCCGAACCCGACTTTTCGAACAGAAACCAAACGGGAGCCATGTGTGGCGTCCCGTTGGGGTTCACCGTCCCGATGGTGGCATTCCCCCTCTTCCGCAGAACTCGCTGAACCTCATCGGACAGTCCGCGTGCGGCTCGATAAGGGTCGGGTATCTCCGGCGCTGATTCAGCCTTCATGCTTCACCTCTCGATCCATTCCTCTTAACGCAGAAGCTGTGCACACTTCACGATGACGTCAGCCCACCGTCCACCGTGAAGTGCTGCCCGGTTATCCACGACGACTCGTCGGACGCGAGGAAGAGAGCCATACTGGCTATGTCGTCAGGCTCGCCGAGCCGCCGCAGAGGGTAGTGCGACAAGGCACGCTCAAGCCCCTCCTGATGCGTGCGTGGCGTCTTCAACCCTGCGGCAATCTGCGCATCGAGAGTTCCGCTCACCAAAGGGGTGGGCACAGTTCCCGGGCAGATCGCATTGACCCTGATACCAAACGGTGCGAAATCCGTGGCGGCCTGGCGGGTGAGTCCGAGAACTCCAGCTTTGGCTGCGGAGTAGGGAGCCAGCGCCTTCACGCCCACGATGCCGGCCACGGACGACTGAACGATGATGGAGCCCGATCGCCGCTGCACCATGCTTGGCAGGACTGCCCTCATACTCAGCCACGTTCCGGTGAGCATCACGTTCAGGGCACGATCCCAGACGCTCCGTTCAGCGGTCACCACTGTTCCCACCCCCGGGATCCCCGCATTGCAGTACAGCGCATCGATCCGCCCGTACAGCTCCAGGGTCACCTCTGCCATCGCCTGACAATCAGCCTCCGAACTCACATCGGCGCCCACTGCGGTCGCAGTGCCGCCGCCCCCTCCAATCCGGGCTGCAACCTCTGCAGCTGCATTCTGGTCGAGATCAGCGACCACGACGGCTGCACCCTCCGCCGCGAAGCGCCGGCCAGCCGCAGCCCCGATCCCCGATCCACCGCCCGTAACAATTACCGTCTTGTCGCTCATCCTGCGCGTCATTCACAAGACCCTGTACACGTGATAGGCGATGCCCCGCTCAGTCACTCGGCCTACACCCACCGCAATCGTTCGGTTCAGCCAAGCGTACTTCTTGGAACCCGTCTCGAATCTTGGGGTGGTACGGAAGTAGTATTCCGAAGGCGCAACGTCCTCTCCGCTATTCATTCGAGACCTCACCTCGGGGGACACATAATAGATCCCGCGATAATGGTTGTAGATCAGGTGTCCGTCATCGGTCCTGAGCGTTGCCCGTACATCCAGTTCTGACGTTCCGTCGGAGCCACGTACCAGCCAATCTCCTGCACCGGGAAGGATCTCACCTCTCAGTCTCGTGCCAACGAAAGTGCCGCCGGAAACGACATATACTCGGCGGCGCCCAAAGCTCGTTTCTCCAATGTCCTGACGCTCCTCGACCTCCGCCTCCAGGCTGAAGAGAAGCTCGGAACGCAGTTCCAACTCCATCAGCGAGATCCCATCTGCGACAGATCGAGGAGCTGGCTCAACGCAGTTCCGCTGAGGGCGTCGACGGCGCGCTGCCGATTCTTCGCGCGAGATCCTTCGACGACGTCGACCCTGGTCCAGGCATATCTTTCGGCGAATTCTTCGAAAGCGCCCGCAGTACACTCCTGTAGTTTGAGGAAGGAGGCGTCAATGTCTGTTCCAGCGGAAAAGAACCTCTCGAAAACCCCGATCCCGGATTGCTGTCGACGCCATGCGAGGGCCAGCTTCGGACTACCGTGTACATAAACGCCCACATCTGGCCTGAGCAT
This sequence comes from Streptomyces sp. CAU 1734, assembly GCF_039888735.1. Lineage (NCBI taxonomy): Bacteria > Bacillati > Actinomycetota > Actinomycetes > Kitasatosporales > Streptomycetaceae > Streptomyces > Streptomyces sp. CAU 1734. Next base: position 190,849 of record NZ_JBDQQP010000003.1, on the reverse strand, counting down.
TCGGCCGAAGAAATCACGCACAAGTGCTCTACCGATTTGTGGAGCCTCCGATGCTTCGGGAGCCAAATGTTCTGCGAAAGCGAAGAGTTTCACAAGGTGCTTATAGCCATAAGATTCCTGAAGGACCAGGTAACCTTCGGTGACCAGCTCTTTGATGACGACCCTGTGCAGCAGCGTGTTGGCTGCGAGTTCGATCCACGCCGACGCCAGGGCACCGCTGGGCTTCATCCCCTGGACCGAGGCGCCGTTCAGATATTCCGTGCCGCGGGCATCGAGATCCTCAAAGTCCAAAGGCAGTTCGAGCGACACCCCGTCCGCTGTCGTGGCTCCAGCGAAGTTGGTACGGAAGGACTGAACCCACAGCCGGCGCAGCTCGTTCTTGGGGAACCTCGGTGGATCATTCCCTTCCACGACACTTCGCCAGGACACCTCACGAACACGCAGCCCCTGGCTCCGGGCCAGCTCGGTGAGCTCACGGGTGAGCGTTGTCTTCCCCACACCGTCGATACCCATGAGTGCGACGTGGAGTCCGGGGGTGAATTTCGTCATCGTCCGCCTTTCATGTCAGAAGCAGCCCAGGGCACAATCTGCACAAATTCTCGAATAGCACGGCGATTTTCCGTCATGTTTCGATCCGGGCCTGGAGAGCAGCGTCGACACTGTCCCGAAAGAATCGAAGCCCATGCTCGTTACGCCCGAACAGGACGGTCTCATACCCAGGAATCAGCATTCTTCCCGCCCGTCCCATTCCATCTTGAGCAAGTTCCAGGACGCCGAAGTCTTCGGCAGCAGCCTCCATGAACTTTCCGATATTATCGTCCCAGTAGGCTCTCCGCCCCAAGGTGTCCTCCTCAACTATATGCAGGAAATGGACGTCACATGATTCAGGGCCCGCCGGCCGCATCGACATCACCGTAATGTGCCGCTTTTCCAGGAAGAGAACAGTGCTGGGAAAAATAACGTAAGCGATCGTGGCGTGTTCGCGAATTCGCCTGTCCTGCTGCTGCAGAGCTCGATTATCCAGCACCGACTTCTTGGGTGCGACAAGCCTCACATGATCACCAAGCCTGTCCACGAGAGATAGGTCAGGGGCGAACACGTATTTCTTCATCGCCGGATGGAGCCAGCGAAAGTGATAGGTCTCGAGAAACGCTTCGATTCCCAGTTTCCAGTTGAATCTCGTGGCTGCGCGCGACTGTTCGTAGAACGTATAGTTCTCCATCCCGACAGCAGCGAACTCGTGGTCCAAGGGGCCGAGATGGTCCGCGACCGTTCGGGTACCGACTGATTCTGGTGTCAGCCAGACGAAACCATGCCGGACCTCTGTGTACAGCGGCAATAGACCGCGGTTCTCCGTGTCGATATCCGGAAAGCCCCGTTGCTGGTCGGGTATGCCGCACAGGTCGCCAGAGAGGCCGTAGCGCCAGCCGTGCCAGGGGCAGGTGAAACCCTCGGCCACAGCTTTCCTGGAGCCGACGTCCGCCAGCCGGGTGCCACGGTGACGGCAAAGATTCACAAACCCGCGAATCTCCCCCGAGGCCTGGCGCACCACCAGGTACGGAATTCCGTACACATCGTCAGCCACGTAGTCACCTGGCGACTGCAACTGGCCGACGTGGGCGACGATGACCGGACTGTGGCGGAATATCGTGTCAAGTTCCCGTTGGTGGATGTCTGCGTCACGGTAGGCGTCGATACTCCACTCGACGGTCTCGTGGGCGATGTCCGTCGTGCCGTCGTCGATGTGGCGGAGTAGTCGGTCGACAAGCTCGGCCTGGATCTGTTCCAGCATGGGGCACCTCTGTTGAGCAACGTAGTGGGGGGAGCCGTCACAAGCCTCCTGTGACTTGTCAGCGCGGCTCAGTAGTCGGGTCGGCCCATCTCCGCTATCTCTTCGAATCCGGTCCGGATGTCCTCCGGGAGGTTCAGCGCGCGTACTGCGTCGAGTGCCTTGTTCACCTTGGCGGCCGCCAGCTCGATGGTGCGTTCACGGCCGCCGCCGCTCTCCACCAGCAAGGTCGCCCGGGCAATGTCCTCGTCCTGCGGGTCAGTGCCCAACAGCACATCGCGCAGCTCGGCTGCCACCGCGCCCTGCTCCTCCAGGGCGAAAGCCACGGGAAGAGTCGCCTTGCGGGCACGGAGGTCGAAGCCCGGCGGCCGGCCACCGGTCTCGTGTGGCCGGCCCCAGATACCCAGAAGATCATCCCGGGCCTGGAAAGCTACGCCCAGTGTTTCGCCGTAGGCACGCAAACCTGCGATCACCGAGTCCGGGGCGCAGGCGAGGACAGCGCCCATGGTGGCGGCGCAGCGCATGAGAGAGGCCGTCTTCCATTCGGTCATCTGAAGACAGCGGGCCACACTCACCTCCGTGGCGCCCTCCATTTGGAGGTCGATCGCCTGACCTTTGAGCATCGTCGCGAAGGTGTCGTGGTAAAGGCTCACCGCCGCGTGCCGGTTCGGCGAGTCGCAGCCCAAGAGGGTGGATGATCCCAAGGTGAAGAGCGAGACACCCGACAGAGTGGACATGCCTTCCCCAAACACCACCCAGGCCGTTTCCCGCTGCCTGCGGAAGCGGTCCCCGTCCATCACGTCGTCCAGCAGAAAGGCGCAGTTGTGCATGGCCTCCACCGCGATGGCTCCAGGAATGGCGGTCTCCACGGGCCTGCTGCCCGCGGCCGCAGCGGCCAGCAACGCCAACGCGGGCCTCACGCCCTTGCTGCTCTGTTTCTCCACGCGGTTGCCCTGCGCGTCTCGCCATCCCATGTGGTAGTCGACGACCGCGCGGATCTCCGGGGACAGCTCACCGAACGCCAATTGCAGCGCGGGCACGATGCGCGCGCCGGCGCTCTCCAGGACAGGAGGGAGTTTCATGAGAAGTTCTCCTCATACGTGTCGTGTCAGTCTCGCCCGACATGACGGTCGGCCATAGCCGCACGGAGTGCGGGGTGCGCTGTGATCAGCTCAAGGCCACGACTCATGTTCGTCGCGAGCCCGGTGTCATCCACCGTGTGCACGAGCCAGTTCCAGTCCTTGGCCACCCGCCGGAACGCGTCGACGGTCTGCTCCTGCAGACGATGGAAGCTCAACTTGCCGCGCTCGCCCGCAGCGCTGAAGTCCTCCAGCACTCCGACATGACCTGATTCGTCCATGCGCCACTCGTAGGCGAGGGAAATCGGACCGTCCATCAGTACCCCGATGTCCGGTTGGAACGCGGCGGTGCCGAACATGGTCGTCATGAACGACATGACGTGGTCAATCAGCTCGCCGTGCACCGGGTCGGATGGGATGCGCTCGGCGATGAGCAGCTGCTTGAGAACGTGCTTGTACGGAAACGTCTCCTGAATGACGATCTCGCCTCGCTGCAGGGCCGGGCGCACAATCTCCGGGAACAGCACGACGTTCCCCGCGAGTTCGACCAACGCTGCGGCTGTCGGGCCCGCGTGACGGCTGCCGCTGACTTCGGACCGGCCCAATCGGTCCTCGTAGTCGCCGTCCCGCCAATGGGGGTAGTCACGGGGCAGGACCACCGGTGTGCCATTGCATGAGGAACCGCCGTACAGCAAACGGTAGGTCTCCAGCCACAGCTGCTGCAGGGCGTGCCCGGGCCACGGCGTCGCCTCGTTCTGTTCGAGAGCACGGCGCCATGAGATGAGACGAACGGGCAGGCCGTGCTCACGGAGCAGTTGTGCGAGATGGGTGGCGAGAGACGTCTTTCCGATGCCATCCACGCCGAGGAAGGAGATGTGCAGTCCCTGGCCCATCAGCCGCCGTCACTTCCTTCGCTGTGGAACTCGGATGCCGTTCCGCCCAGGCTGCGGTAGGCGCGCATCTTTTCAGCGCGCTTGCCTGGATCGTCCGTGAAACGCTGCTCCTGAAGGATGCTGCCCCGCCGGGCGTAGATGCGGTTGAGGTAGACCAGAATGGGCATGTCCTCCAGCCGTACTTCGTCTTCCCCCAACCATTCCCGGCCCACCAGGCACTCCGTGATCCGGCCGAGCACCACCTGATGAGAGGGCGTCACATTGAGGTTGAGCTCACGGCGTCCCAGGTTGCCGACCGCTTCACAGGCCATGACGATGGGGCAGCTGTCCACGTAGGGCAACCCGGTCTCCGGCATGCGGCAAATACTCAGACCGGATTCCTGAATCTTGCCGGGGCTACGTCTCAGCGGTCGCGTACCAGTGACGTCCGTGGCCCACAGATCGGTCTCCAGCGGCAGGTTCACCACGAACGACCCAGTTCTGCGGATGTTCTTGTAGGTCTGCCGGCGGGGCTTGATGCCCACTGCGATGACCGCGGGGTCCAGACACACCACGCCGACGGCCGACATGGCGGATACGTCTACCTCGCCGCTCTCGCTGACTGTACTCAGCAGGACGACAGGAGACGGGATGTAGAAGGCATTCGGAGGTACGGACACCTTCTGACGGCTGTCCGTCCTGTTAACTACTGGCTCGCCGGAGACGTGCAATGTTCGACACCACCTTAAGGATTCCTTCCTGGTACGAGTCGAGGAGGTCGTCACACGGATTGTGCAGCGCTGGAGCGGGAAAACTGAGGCAGCTTTCGTAGTAGCGCTCCGCGCCGCGCAGTTCCCCGGGCTGATAGAGGGGGCGAGCTCTGCCGGGCTGGTAGTACGGCGGTTCCAGCTTGTTCGTGCGAAAGAGCCGCTGCCAGTGCAGGGGCCTGTTGGACGGTCGGTCGACGTCCAGACCCTCTGCTTGGAGTGCGCGGACAAAGTCGTCCAACGGCAGTCCATCCAAATCGTCCGGGACGTACTGAGCCTTGTATCCGTACCAGCCGCCGCGCGTGACGTACGGGGCGGTGAACTGGGGGCGAAGCCCGGGGATGTCGTGCAGGCGCTCACTCAGACCTTCGAGTACCGCGCTCTTGACGGCGATTCTGTCGTCCAGGTCGCGGTACTGCTCGATGCAGATGGCTGCCGCGACGAGCCCAATGCGGTGATTGCCCCCCATACCCACAGCCACATCCTCGGCCGGCCAGCTGTGGGCCGCGCGCTCGTGGGTGTGGCCGAGTGGTTGCGGCGCGCGGAAGATCTCCTCGTCGGCGGTGATCATCACACCGCCCATTCCACCGCTCACCATCTTCCGTGCGCCGAGGCTGAACGCGGCCGCATCCGCGAACGTACCGACGAGTCGGCCGCGATAGCGGGCGCCATGAGCGTGCGAGCCGTCTTCAATCACCTTCAGGCCCCGGCGGTGTGCCATCGCCCCCAGAGCATCCATCTCGACCGGATGCCCCCATAGATGGGTGACAGCGACGGCCCTGGTCCGCTCGGTGATACGCGACTCCGCGTCAGCCAGATCGATGTTCCCGGTCACAGGGTCCGCATCGCAGAGGACCGGGACAGCCGACAGGAGGAACAGGGGTGCCACCGTCGCGTGGAAACTGTAAGTGGGCACCAGCACTTCGTCGCCGGGGCCAACCCCGACCGCGAGGTACGCGGATAGGAGCGCATCAGTCCCACTGGAGGACGCCAGTGCGTAGGGGACACCGTGATAGTCGGCGACAGTCCGTTCGAGTTCCCTGAGCACGCATCCGTAATCGTAGTCCGACAACTCCCCCGCATCGAGCAGCTGGTCGACCCGGCTCCGGGCTGCGGGAGACAACTGCGGCCAGCGAGGCGGGAGGGCGAGCCTCACGGCCTTCGGACCGCCGTGAAGTGCCAAATGGCTCATTGAGGGGCCGTCCCTTCCTCATTCCTTGCGGACAGGAGCGCTTTGCTCTGGCGGTAGCCGTCCTGAGGTGCTGCCTCGCTGCCGACCTGGAGGAGGTCACGGCCCCGGGATCCCTGTCGATACAGCGAGGTGCCCTTACAGCCGAGCTCCCAGCTCAGCCCGTACACCTCGGACGCGTCGACCACCGTGGCGTCGAATGGGAGGTTGACAGTTTTGGACACCGCGTTGTCCGTGTAGCGCTGCCAGCGTGCTGCCACTCGGACGTGCCACTCGGGGGCAATGTTGTGCGCGTAGCGGTACTTGGCACGCTCGCCCGGACCGAGGGGCAGTTCGCTGAGCGGCTTTATCTTCATGAGCTGAAGGCCTTCCTCGGCCGTCATCCCCGTCCGCTGGCACAGATCGGCGAGTAGCTCCTCGTCATAGAAGTTGATCCCGTCCTTCGACAGGACATCCTTGTTCCAGACGGCGGCAAACCTGGGCTCGATGCCGGACGAACAGCCCGCGACCATGGATATGGTTCCGGTCGGCGCGATGGTGGTGACAGCGCAGTTGCGAGTCGGCACCGGCCAACCGGTGTGCTTCCAATTCGGGAACGGGCCTCGCTGCGCCGCCAGTTGACGACTGGTCTCCCAGGTCACCCGGCTTATTCGAGTGCCGAGATCATCGATGAGGTCCAGGCATGCCTGCGAGTCGTAGGGGATGCCGAGGGCAATGAGAAAGTCAGCGAAGCCCATCACGCCCAGGCCAAGCCTGCGGTTGGCCTGAGCGAATGCCGTAATCCGCGGGTCGGGATACTGGCTGGCGTCGATCGCGTTGTCCAACAGCCGAGTCGCGGCGGCGAAGGTCGACTCCAGAGCGGCCCAGTCGATGACCCCAGCTCGCGCGAAGGCAGCGAGGTTCACCGAGCCGAGGTTGCTGGCTTCGTACGGGTAGAGGGTCTGCTCTCCGCACGGGTTAGTGGTGGTGATGGGTCCCAGATGGGCGGCGAGGGGGTTGGCGCGGTTGATGGTGTCGACGAACAGTACCCCCGGATCACCGGTGCGCCACGCGTTCTCCGTCAGTCGCTCCCAGATTTCAGCGGCTGGCACACGGCGCACGGCACGGCCATCCCATGGGCTGGCGAGCTGGACCGATCCTCCCTCGCCCAACGCGTGCATGAACGCATCGTCGATTGCCACGGAAATGTTGAAGTTTGACAGCCTGCCGACGGTCGCCTTGGCGTCAATGAAGGCGAAGATGTCGGGATGCCTCACAGACAGAGAGGCTAGATTGGCACCCCTCATCTTGCCGCCCTGCATCGTCACCATCGTCTCGGCATCGAACAGATGAAGCCAGGAGACGGGGCCGCTCGCTCCTGCCGCTTCCGCAGAGACAATGGGAGCGCCACTCTCGCGCAGCGCACTCAAGTCGAAACCGGTGCCACCACCGGTGCGGTGACAGGCCGCCGCCAGTGCAAGCGATTCGAAGATCTCCCCGAAGTCGTCGCGCAGCGGCAGAACGAAGCAACTGGCAAGCTGAGGCAGGCGGGTGCCGCAGTTGTTGAGGATGCGTCCGCTCGGCCAGAAGTGGTTGTCCTCCATCAGCGCGCGAAAGCGACCAGTCCAAAATCGGATTGTTGACTCGTCACCGCCGAATCGTTCCTCAACCGCGCCCAGTGCCCCGGCAACGCGGCCAAGGATCTCTTCTGTCGTCTCGAGGGTCACCGCACCCGAGGGTGAGGAGATCCGCCGACCGAGCTTGCGTTCGAGGATCGATGCCGTCAACGCTCTCCTCGCTGGCTTGGATGGCTCATGACACAGTTCAATGCTGCCGCGACCGTCTCCGAGAGTGGTCTGCCGTCCACGGGCAGCACATTCCACCCCCATGCTTGGGCGTCTTCACAGAGCTCAGCGGCCAAGGCCGACTGGAGCCTCAGCGCGGCTTCAAGGCCCGGCTGGCCAGCCACGGACATATCCGCACCCGGTTCCAACGCTCCGCGCTGCGCGATGCGCCATCGGGTTGTGATGGCCGGGTCCGCGTCGAAGTGCAACCCGACGTCCGGCTGCAGGTGTGGAGAGGAAAGCGCGACGCGGATCCCGCTCAGGAGGTCGTCGACCGCGGCACTCAACGCGCCTTCCATCTGCTGCGCCTGTCGTAGCGTTCTCACGACGTTCTTGAGGCAGTAGCTGTCGGAGATTACGACTGCGCCCCGCTCGACCGCAGGGGCGATCACCTCGGCTCGGGCCAGACAATAGGCGTTGAGTTCCAGCATTCCGCTGGCAAGGACCGCGGACTGCAGCGGAGGATCAAGGAGAAAGAGCCTCCACCCTTCCTGCGCCACGCAGTTCAGAGCATCCCACGGGTGGCCCTTACCGCGACGCGCCTCGGTGAAGAGCGCATCAGTGCTCGCGTCCACCACTTCGCGGCCCGTGGCCTCGAAGTGCACACGCAACTGCGCAGCTACAGAGGACTTCCCACTGCCGTCGATCCCCAACATCGCCACATAACACCCAAAGCCCATACATTACACCACCTAACCAAATCTTGCATGATAACGGGATCCCTCTTGTCCTGCTATTGCGCCGAAACTCTGTGAGCCTATTGATCAGAAGCGACGGGACACGAGAGGTGGCGGCAATGCTGGGAATCAGCGAAAATGCGCCGCAACCCGATCCTGGCGTGCCGAAAGGCGAAGATGCTCTCACGACAACAAACCTCATGAGCCAACAGGCCCAAGACCGACGGCTCACCGCACCACACAAGCCGACCGGATCAGAGTCGTCCGATCGAGCCGATCCTTCGGGTGGGATGCCCCCGCAGACATTAGCGACTGATCCATAAGATGCCCAGTCTCTTTGAGAAATCTCGCTGCATGCAGGCTCCATTGGCACCGACCGAGCACCTCCATGGCATAGCGAGGGATCGCCACCACCTCTATCGCGCAGTGATTCTGGCACCGAGCCGTTCGAGGCCTCGCCGGTCAAACACCACTCAACGCGACATCAAAGCACACGCCTCATAAAGGCACCAAAAGCAGCCCCGACCAGGCATACCATCGTCCCGGCCACGGGTATCTCTGCCACCAGACAAGCACACTTCCCCCGTCGGCTCGAATGCTCATATAGTCGGGTTGCTCCATTCGGCATCGCGAGCTTCGTCGCCGAGAGGGATTCGGACGCGCTACCCCGACCTTCGACGTCGGACGCCATGTCCGTCTGGAAAAGACCTTGACTCTCCCAGAACCGCGCATCGTCTCGCGAAGTTCGTTTCCCGGTATCCGGAGGCGTTGCCGGCCGCAGGCAGCGGCCCGCAGAGCGACGACTTCTCGCAACTACGGCTTCGAACAGCTCCCGCTCAGCGTCCAGGCTCCGACTCGCGGCACATCGGCCGCGTATCCCTTGACGGCCGGCAACCTCAACGGCGATCGCCTCACACCCATGGAGTCACAGTGACTACTGCACAACAAGAGAGCTCCTGGCGCCTCCTGGAGTATGTGAGCATTCACGACTACACCGGTGACGCCGACGAGGAGACCGAGGAGCTGAAGCGGAATCTGGACTGGAACTATCTCGCGATACAGACGATCAATCATCGCCTCCAGCCGAAGATGGCGGACTTCCTCATCCAGGCCGACTGGCTCGCACTCGTTCCACGCGAGCTGCGCCTCAACCTGATCGACGCGCTCCACTGGAACCGCAACATGGTGTCCAACCTCACCGCGGAAGCCACTCGCATAGTCTCGGCCATGCGGCGACACAACATCACAATCGCCTGCACGAAAGGCATAGTTCTGGAGTCCTCCGTCTACGGTGGACGTGCGACCCGCCGGTTCGGTGACATCGACCTCATGATCCACCCCGCTGCACAGCAGGAAGCGGCCGCTGTCATGAAAGAGCTCGGCTACTTCTCCGGAAAGGACTACGACTACCGCACCGACACCTTCGTGGATCTCCCACGAAGGGACGCGGCACTCTATCGGCTGTACCCCGATCATCTCCCCCACTTCGTTCTACCCGTGACGGATCAGGGTGTCCGCTGGTACGTGGCCGACATCGCCTTCAGTCTGACCTGGTACAGCAGTGGCTGGCAGTTCCCCATGGACGAGGTGCTCCTGCATGTCGACGAGGTGCACACCTGCGCGGGCGAGAGCCTTCCAGCGCTCGCCCCGGGCTACAATTTTCTCTTCACCGTGCTCCATCTGTTCAGAGAGGGCTGGTTCGAGCGCACGGTGCGGCAAAAGAACATCCGCCTGGGTCAGTTCGCCGATGTGTGGCGGTTGTGGAACGCCATGGACAAGCCACAGAGAGTCAAGCTTGCGGACCTGATCAATTGGCACGATGTGGCGCCGCCCATCGCTTGGGTTTGTCATTTCGTGGATCAGCTCTTCAGCAGCCGCATCGTGGACGAACTGCGGCTCGCGGCCTACTGCGACAGTGACTGGCTGCACAGCGTCGGTGCCACCAACGGTGGACATCTGTCGTGGTCCGGAAGCATCCGTGACCGTCTGCGGGCCGATGGCCCACCCGCACTCACCCCGGTGCCGCCGCCTCCGCACGCCGCACGGGCCCGTGCAGTGGCCCGCTGAGTTCCATGGACGCGTTCTCTTCCGACAGGTCCCCGGCAAAAGCCTGGTACACACCTCAGCACCAGAGAGCCGAGATTCGTTTTGAGGCGCTCGCCGTGCCGGACAAGGCCGGCGGGTGGACACACACCGACCCGGCCGCGCGCAGTCGGGTCACTGCACTGCTCTGTCTCGAGCTGGGCCTGAGCCGGGAGGGCAGCCGCGCGGTAGTGCACCTGGCGGCTTCGCGCGCCTGTGTCGCGCTGCTACAAGGACCCAGCAGCCTGCTCACCGGTGTTCCCGGTAACGGCGAGGGGGAGCGGCGGGCCGCATCGCAGGTCGGGTGGATCTTGTTTGTCAGGCCGCCCAGGTTTGCGCGGCACGCAGCATCTGGTCGAGCGTGCCGTCCGAGAACACTTCGTCGCACGAGGCAGGGAGGGCATGCACAACTTCGGCGCCAAAATCTACACATTCGCTGCGAGTCCGCCGCAGAGTGGCTCGATGAGATCCGGTACCGAATACAACCACGTGATATGGCGCCCAAGTCAACCGCCCGAACAGCCATCTTCATTGCTACCCCACAGAAGAACACAAGATCTCACAGTCCATTTCTTGCCAGGCAGTTCACTTTCGGTCATTGGTCAGTCAATCTTTCGATCACGTGGTAATCGCTGGGCAGCCCATGACTAGCATCGCACCATCGATGAACGAGCTGGTAGCGGGTCAGATCCCTCCTTGGGTGTCACCGAGGATTCCGGCCGAGCACCTGCCGCGCTCGACCTTCTTTACAAGGACTCGCCATTTTCAGGAAGGAAGGAACTTGGGGGAATCGTCCAGCTCAGCTCTGAGGCCGGAAGCCGATTCACTGCTCGCTCTCGCACATCTGGAACCCGGTGAGGAACGGATCAAGGGGTGTCGCTATCCGGTGGCAGAACAACGGAACGACGTCGACCGGAGATCCTTCGTCGACCGGGAAGATCCTCACATGGCGCCTCCTCTGGTTGCCCACCATGTCATGCGGCGCCGGCTGGAACGTGGTGCGGGTGGCCAGACAGACGTCCCGTACGCCCGGCTCCTCCGGGCGGTCCACTACGGCAATCAAACCGTGGTCGGTGAAGAGTTCGGGCGGGTCCTGGAAAATCTCGGCGGACCAGACATGGCATACCCTGTCCGCAACGACCGAGCCCTTGCGGACAGGCTGATCCGCAACCCAGGAGTCAGGCACACGCGCGACCTGGACATCCTGGTCGAATATGAGGATGTGCGTTCGTTTTCCCTTTTACTGGATTCCTTGGACCACCAGCTGGGGTATCTTTCCTCCGACTCCGACCCGATCACCATCCTCTCGCGCCGCACTCCGTTGCCCCGGCACGTGGTCGACATCCGCTTCGACAGATTCCAATACCCTTTCGAAAGCCACCGCCCCCGTAACGGAGCTCCTCGGACGACGCGTGGTCTGCTCCGTCCACGTCCGGAGCAGCTTCATTCCGGCGCCGGCAGACCAGTTCACCGACCACTGCACCCATCTGCGCAAAGAAGCTGTCAGTCGCCATTGCATCGAAGTCGGAAGCGATCTCCAGCCCCTGAAGTTCCCCGACATCACCCCGGCCTTCGACGAACCGACCGAACACGGTCCGTGGCCCGCCGCACGACGGTCGCGGGTACGCGCGTTCCGGGCGGAGCGGAGCGTGTACTGCTCCCTCCACCACGCTGCCCTGCTCTACCCCGACTCAGCACCTTCGGCCGAACTCGACGCCCTCCGCACTGATGTTCCGGGCTATCGCGATACATACGACGCCCTGGACAGTTCAGCCGGGCGCTGGGAGCGGCCCTTCCTGGAACACATGTTCCACGGCCGTCGGAACGGCGAGGATCGCGGTATCAGCGCGATCCCTCTCGACTGACCCGCACCGGGAGTGAGGCTCAGATGACCTTTGTGCACAGCCTTCTGAATCAAGCCGCGGCGACCGCTCCGGAACACACTGCGGTGCGGGACTCATGGGGCGGGCTGACCTGGGCCGAGCTTGCCCACGCGGCGCGGCGGGCGGCCTCCGGGCTGGTCGCCTGCGGAGTCCGGCCCGGTGACCGGGTCGCCGTGCGGGCGGTCCCCGACCGCCGGACCGTTATCGCCTTGTACGGCTGTCTGCAGCTGGGAGCGGTGGTGGTGCCCTTCAGCCCCGACGCACCGCGATACCAACTGTCCCATGTGCTGGCAGACGCGTCACCCAAGCTGCTGGTCACCGATGACGAATCCCACCGGGCCTGGGCTCCTGTTCCCGTCCATGGGCTGAGCAACCTGTCGACGGAGTCCGGCCCCCTGACAGTGGTGCCCGCGCACGCACCCGGGCCCGAGGATCTGGCCCTGCTGTTGTACACCTCGGGCAGCACCGCCCAGCCCAAGGGGGTGTCCTGCACTCATGCCCAAGTGGCCTTTGCCGCCCGTGCGGTTGCGGCTGGTGTCGCCTACCATCCCAACGATGTCGTCTACTGCCGGCTTCCCCTCTCTTTCGACTACGGCCTCTACCAGATCTTCCTCTCGGCACTGGCAACCGCGACACTGGTCCTGGCCGACCCCGGTGAGGACGCCGCGCTTCTTGCCGGAATCCGCCGTGTGCGGGCGACCGTGGTACCGGTGGTCCCCTCTCTCGCCACCATGCTTCTGGCGCTTGCCCGCCGTGAGCCCCCCGGAGTGGCGGACCGACACATCCGCCTGTTCACCAATACCGGGGAACATCTGACCCCCCGGGTCACCGAGGCCCTGCGAAGGGCCTTCCCCGGGGCGGGGGTGCGGCTGATGTTCGGGATCACGGAGTGCAAGCGCGTCACCGTGGCCGGGATTGATGAGGACCTGGGGCACCCCGGCTCAGTGGGTCGTGCCCTTCCGGGCACCACGGTGCTGATCCTGGACCGCGACGGCCAACGGCTGCCTCCGGGCCGTACCGGTGAGATCTGCGTCCAGGGACCTCATGTGATGCAGGGTTACTGGCAGGCCCCCGATCTGACGGCAGAGCGGTTCCGGGCGGACCCCCTGACCGGTGAGCGCACCCTGTTCACTGGGGACTTCGGGCATCTGGACGTCGAAGGCCGACTGTACTTCGAGGGCCGCCGTGACGATCAATTCAAACTCCGCGGCACCCGGGTCTCCTCCTTGGAGATCGAACGTGCCGCACTCACTCTGGACGGGGTCGAGGCGGCGGCTGTCGTACCCCCCTCCACGGAGCGTGACGCCGTCCTCTGTGTCGTCGGTTCTCTCTCCCCCGAGGGTGTCCTGCGTGGAGTGCGCGGCCTTCTCGGGCCGGCCAAGAGTCCACAAAACTGCCGTGTCGTCACCGCGTTGCCGCTGACCGCGAACGGCAAGACCGACCGGTCCCGGCTGGCTGGGATCCTGGAAGGCAGGCTTCTGTGAAACCCGGCTCGGAGAGGACCACGACGGTCCACCAACTCGTGGAACGGTACGGCAGCCCTCTGTACCTCTATGAGCTCGACGATGTGGACCGTGCTGCGGCACAACTGCACCGCAGCCTCCCCGCACCGAGTGCGCTGTACTACTCACTCAAGGCCAACCCTCATCCCGTACTCGCCGAGGCGCTGCGCACCGCGGGGTGCCGGGCCGAGGTCAGCTCCCCCGGAGAGCTGACAGCGGCACTCGCCGCCGGATTCGCTCCCGGTGACTGCCTGTACACCGGGCCCGGGAAGGCCTCGTGGGAGATCGCGGTTGCCCTCGCACAGGGAGTGCACCGCTTCTCGGTGGAATCATCCGCCGACTACCGAAAGGTCGCACGCGCCGCAGCCGCGCAGGACACCACCGCGCACTGCCTGATCCGGGTCAACAGTCCGCGGCTCCACGGAGCCAGTGGGCTACGCATGACCGGGGTTGCCTCCCCGTTCGGAACGGACGCGGATCTGCTCATCGCGACAGCCGGCCAATTCGCCCCCCGCCTCGGTGCGAGAGTCATCGGCACTCATTTTTTTCCCCTGAGCAACGGCAGTGACGAGGAGACCGTGACTGCGGAGATCACGGCCAGTATCGTCCAAGCGGTGCGGTTGCGGGACAGGGCCGGGCTCGAGCTGCAGGAGGTGGACCTCGGAGGGGGTTTCGCCATGCCGTATGCGGTGCCCGGCACCCGCCCCCTCTACCCACGGCTACGCCACCGTGTCGAAGCCGCCCTTGATGCGCAGCTGCCGGGCTGGCGCGCCGGAAACCCCGAGGTGGCATTCGAGTCGGGACGGTATCTGGTCGGTGGAAGCGGTCGACTCGTCTGCACGGTGAAGGATGTCAAGCGCAGTCACGACCGCACCTTTGTGGTGCTGGACAGTGGTATCCATCATCTGGGCGGCATGTCCGGGCTCGGACGGCTGCTGCCGATGTCGGCACGGGTCACACCCGTGCCGCGCGGCCCCGGCCCGGCCGAGGAGACACCCATGGACAGGGTCACCGTCGTGGGGCCGCTGTGCACCCCCGCCGATCAGTTCTCACGCGATCTGCCACTCGGCACACCCGAGCCGGGTGATGTCGTGGAAATACCGAACGTCGGGGCATACGGGCCCACCGCGAGTCTGCTCGCCTTCCTCAGCAGGCCGGTCGCCGGTGAACTGATACTGCGCACCGGGAACCCCGTGCATGCCTCCCGGCTCGAACTGCGCCGCACCCTGCTCGACGATGACGACCAGGAGTCCCTGCCCCCCTCATCCCCCAGGAGCGAGTCGGATGGTGTCTGACAACGGGGCCCTGAAGGCCGCCGACGGCGTCCTCCCTCTACTACGGAAGCAGGCCGCCCAGGTCGACTCCTCTGCGGCCTTTCCCGAGGCGGGGATGGGCGCGCTGGCCGGCAGCGGACTGTTCGGGCTGCTCATACCGACCTCCCACGGCGGCATGGGCAGAGACCTCCGCGATCTCGTGGATGTCGCCCAGGTCCTCGCCGGGGGCTGTCTGTCGACGGCGATGATCTGGGCCATGCACTGCCAGCAGACCGATGTGCTGGTTCGGTTCGCCCCCGCATCGCTGCTTGACCGTCTCCTGCCACGTATCGCACGAGGCGACGTATACGTGGCCTCCGTGACCACCGAGCACGGTACGGGCGGGCATCTGCTGACCGGGGTGGCACCACTCCGGCAGGCGGACACCGGGCTGCGCCTGGACCGGGAGGCTCCGGTCGTCACCGGGGGGGAGTACGCCCAGGGGTTCCTGATCACCATGCGGTCCTCGGAGGACTCCTCACAGCACCGTGTATCGCTCGTCTACGCAGACCGGGATCAGTTGGAGATTGAGCCGCGTGGCGGCTGGGACACCCTCGGCATGCGAGGCACCCGGAGTGTGGGACTCAAGCTCTCCGGTGTCGTCCCCGAGAGCCAGCTCGTCGGAGAGCCCGGCGGCTTCCGCTCAATCGCCGTGGAGAGCATGGCCCCCGTCGGTCATCTGGCATGGGCCGCCTGCTGGCTGGGCGCGGCCCGTGCCGCGCTTGCCGATCTGGTCGGGCTCTTCCACTCAGGTGACCGGCCGCGGGGAGCCAATGTGGCTTCGGAACTGACCGCCGAGCGGCTCGCCCGGATCCGTATGGAACTCGAACTGGTCGGCGCGTACCTCCACCGGGTCAGGGATGAGGTGGTCGCCCTGCGGAGTGAAGGCGGCACCCTCTCGGCGACACCGACCCAGATTCACCTCAATACGCTGAAGGTGGCGGCGGCCGAGCTGACCTACAGCGCCGTGGACCGGATGGTACAGCTCGCCGGCGTCTCCGTGGGGTACCGCCGAGGTGCGGCCATCCCTCTCGAACGGCATCTGCGCGATCTGCGCTCCGCGAGTCTCAACTACTCCAACGATCGCCTGCTGACGGCCAACGGTGCACTCACCCTGCTGGATCGCACCGTACGGCTGGCCTGATCCCGTGATCACTGACTGGGAACGGAATCCTGAGACGATGACTCATGTCACATGGCCGGATAGCTTTGACACAATTCTTCGGCAACATGTGCCTCTCGCCAGCGGCGCCGCGCTGACCCCCGACGCCGCGTTGGCTGATCTGGGGCTGGACTCACTGGCCACAGTCGGTCTGCTCATCGCAGTCGAGGAGGCCTACAGCGTGCAGTTCCCTGACCTGGACCTCACAGCGGAGACCTTCGCCACTCCGCGTACTCTGTGGGCGACGGTCAGCCGGCTCCGTGCCGAGGCGGGTGCATGACCAGGAGGCCGGACGAGCATCCACTGACATTCGGTCAGTTGTCGGTATGGCAGATCATGCGGTCCTACCCCCTCGACCGCTGGTCGGAGACCTATCTGCGAGCCACGGTTCCGCTGCCCGCCACAACTCCGCTGAGCAGGGTGCCGGACGCCCTCGACGAGCTGTGCTCCCGGCACGAGTCACTGCGGACGCGCTTCGCCGAGACACCCACTGGTCCCGTCCAGCGGATCGCCCCCGTGGGCGGACCCGCAGCCGTCCCGGTGCTCACCGCGACGGTGGAGCAAGCCGTGCCAGCCCATGCCGCCGACGAGATCGCCCGCCCACGGATCGACCGTGCCACCGAGTTCGGACACCGCTTCGCCATCGTCACGGACCGCGGACGACCCACCCATGTCGCCCTGGTGGTCGACCACATCGTCGCGGACGGATACGGCCTGCGCCGACTCTGCGCCGAGCTGTCCGTCCTGCTCGGGGGCGACAGCGCCGACGGGACCCGCTGGCTCGCCGAACACCCGCCCCAGCCACGCGAACTCGCTGCGGAACAGAGGTCCGAAGTGGGGCGCAGACGTCATGACGCCGCCGAGAAGCACTGGCGGGAACTCATGCGGACCCTGCCCGCCGACCTCTTCCCCCTACCGGAGTCCGCCGGAGAGACAGCGGGCCGTGTAGAGGCCATCCTTCGGTCCCCACACACCAGCCCCGCGCTTGCCACGCTCGCCGCACGCACCGCTGTCTCACCACAGAACCTGCTGCTTGCCCTCACCGCTCTCGCCACCTCCGAGGTGACACAGCGCTCCGAGGTGGTACTCACTCTTCAGGCGGGCAACCGCTACAGTCCGCGCTGGCGCTCCATCGTCAGCTCCATGAACCAGTACGCGCCGCTGGCGCTGGACATCGGACCGAACTCGGCCTCCTTCGCGGACTTCGCCGCCGGCATCCAGCGTTCCGCCCTCCGCGCGTACCGGCTCGGCTCGTACGACATCGTCGCCATCACCAATCTGGTCCAACGCGAGCGGGACATTGCGCTGGGATTCGACCACTTCTACAACTACATGGCCCTCGGGATCACCCCCGCTCCCGCCCACAGCCCACCCTCATCGTACGAGCCTGGAACAATCACCGAGGAGCCCTCGCCCCACCGGCAGATCGGCCCACGGTTGGACATCAAGGTACGCAACGGCCCCGACGTTCCGGTGGTGATACGCGCCGACCCCCGGCTGTTGCCGCCCCCAGCACTGCGCGCCCTTCTGAGCTGGTACGACCGCCAACTACACAGGCTCGCGTACGGCTCCGCGCAGACCGTGGGCGAGATAAGGAGATCCTGTCGGCACGCCCTTGCGCATAGGACAGCCGCATGACTCACTGGCACACAGTCGCAGGGGAGCGCGGCAGACTGCTGCAGCTGCTCTCCGGAGCCGGCCCCAGGCTGCTGTCAGCCCTCCTCGGTGCCCATCTGCTGGCAGCGCTCACACCGCCCGCCACGGCACTCGCCACCGGCTGGCTCCTCACCCAGGTCCTCAAGGAGGACGGCACGGGCGGCACCCTGTTCCCACTGTCGATGATTGCCCTGCTGGTGCTGCTGGGCCAGATCCTGGAGATCGCCAGGGATCCCCTGGACCTGGCGGTCGCACGGCGAGTAGACGGTGCTCTGCGCAAGGAGATCCGGCTGTGTGTCGCAGCTCCCCGGGAAATCGCCCATCTCGACAACACCGCCTACACCACGGAGCTGGCCCGCGTCAGCGAACTCGGCGGCTGGCGGACCCGTACCCCGGGAACCGGTGCCGTGGGTCAGCTCAGCCTGCTCGGACGGCTCACGGGAGCGACGCTCTGCGCCGCCGTCATCGCCTGGTACACACCGGCATTGGGCGCCGCACTTCTGACCGTGACGCTGGTGATGCGGGCGACCATCCGCCGTCAGTGGATCCGGCTGAGTGCGATCTGGGACCGGCACGCGGGCGACCGGCACCGCATGCGGTACTGGGCCGACACCGTCAGCGGCCTGGCGGCGGCGAAGGAAGTCCGGCTCTATGGACTCGGTGACTGGCTCACCGCCCGTCATCTCTCCCAGGGGGAAGGATGGTTGGAGGAGATCTGGCGGGAGCGACGGGGGATTCTGCGCCGCCAGTGGTGGACGTTCATGCTGGCGGCCGGGGCGGGGTTCGCCGCGCTCTATGTGCCGGGCACGGGACTCGAAGCGGGCCGGACCGGTCAGGATGAACTCATCACGATGATTCTGGCCGCCTGGGGTGTGTTCGCCGCCGGGTCCATGGGCCACGAGGCATTCGACATCGAGTACGGGCTCGGAGCGCTGCGGTCCCTGGACCGGCTACGGCAGGACGGCCTCGGATCGGAGGCAGACAGCACAAAGGGGGCCGAACCGCCCTCCGATTTACCAACGGTACGCTTTCACTCAGCCTCCTTCACCTATCCTGGTACGGACCGACCCGTTCTCGACGGGCTCGATCTGGAGATCCGCCCAGGTGAACTGCTCGCCATCGTGGGACAGAACGGAGCGGGCAAGACCACCCTGCTCAAAGTGCTCGCCGCCCTCCAAAGACCGACTGGAGGGCAGGTGACCGTGAACGGACAGGATCTCGCCGAGCTGGACGCCGATGCCTGGCGGCGGCGGATCACCGCTGTTTTCCAGGACTTCGTGCACTATCCGCTGACCGTCCGGGAGAACATCGCCCTGGGGGCGCCGGAAGCGGCGACCGATGACACGGCCGTCCTCGCCGCGATCGACGCGGCGGGCGCGCGAACGCTGATCCAGCATCTGCCCGATGGGTTGGACACCTTGCTCACCAGGGAGCACTCTGGCGGTGTCGATCTCTCCGGCGGTCAGTGGCAGCGGCTCGCCATCGCCCGGGCGTTGTACGCCGTCGCACACGGACGCCGACTGCTGGTACTCGATGAGCCCACCGCCCACCTCGATGTACGAGCCGAGACCGAATTCCACGACAAGATCGTCTCGGCGGTCTCCGGGGTAACCGCCGTTCTCATATCGCACCGGCTGTCCACGGTGCGGCGCGCGGATCGGATCGTCCTCCTGGATGGCGGCCGGATCACCGAGAACGGCAGCCATGACGAGCTGATGGCACTCGACGGCCGATACGCCGCCCTGTACCGACTCCAGGCGGACCGGTTCGACCACACCATCACGGGACCTGCGGACCCCGAAGCGGAAGGAGCCGAGGGATGAAGCGGCACCCTCACACCGCCCTGGAGATCGTGCGTCTCGCCTACGCAGCCGACACACGCGCCACCACGGCCGTCCTTCTTCTGGCCTGCGTCAACGCCTTCGCGGTCGCAGCCACTGGGCTCAGCGTACGCGAGGTCGCCGATGCCACCGACCCGGACGGCTCCGGCGGTCTGCTTCCGGCCGCGGCGGTGGGGGCCCTCGCCTACGCGCTGATCGCCTCGGTGCAGCGGGTCCAGCACAACCTCCAGGTGGACCTCACCGAGCGGGTGGACCTGGTGCTCTCGGAGCGTCTGCACACCCTCATCGCGCGGACACCCACCCTGGAACACCTTGAGCGGCCCGACTACCTCGACCGGCTGAGTGGAATTCGGTCAAGCACGGAGACTCTCGCGGGCGCCTGCTGGGGGGCGGTCGGCGCGGCCTCGTCGCTGCTCAGCCTGGGCCTCAGTGCCTGGCTCCTGATGGATGTCCATCCCGCGCTCGCGCTCCTCGTCCTGCTCTCCGTCCCTCCCCTGCTGTTCTCCCGGCGGGCCACGGATCTGCTCGGCAGGGCTCGCGACCTGACCATCGACGCCGAGCGCCGTGAGGCACATCTGCACGGGCTGGCGACCGGGGCCGCCGCCGCGAAGGAGCTCAGGATCAGTGGGGGTTCCGCGGAGATCAGCCGCCGGGCCTCCGCCTACTGGTCGGAGGCCACATCACATCTGGTGCGGGCCCAGCGTCAGGCCGCGGTGTGGCAGGCAGCCGGCTGGACCTGCTTCGCCGCCGGGTATGTGGCGGCCCTCGCTCTCGTGGCCGACCTGGTCGCCCGGGGCGACGGCACAGCGGGTGACCTGCTGATGGTGGCCAGCATCTCCGGCTACCTCCGCACCCAGCTGAGCGCCACGGTCAGCGGCGCCACGCAGCTCGCGGAAGGCGAGCACACCATGCGCCAGTACCGATGGCTGCAAAGCCACACCGCCGAGCACCGCCACACCGGCACCCTGGAGCCGCCGAACCGTCTCAACGAGGGCGTCACCCTGCGCGGGCTCACCTTCGCCTACCCGGGCACCGCAACGCCAGTCCTGCGTGGTGTGGATCTGCGGCTACGGGCCGGCACCACGGTGGCGGTAGTGGGGATCAATGGAGCGGGGAAGACCACCCTGGTCAAACTGCTCACCGGAATGTACGAGCCCGATGAGGGAGAGATACTGGTCGACGGGACCCCGCTCCGCCGACTGGTCCTGACAAGCTGGCGAAATCGGGTCTCCGCGGCCTTCCAAGACTTCTGCAAGCTGCAGACCACCGCACGCCATACAGTCGGTGTGGGAGATCTGCCCCGCGCCGAAGACCACGATGCGGTAGCGCGCGCCGTCGCGGCGGCCGATGCCCAGCGGGTCGTCGACCGTCTGCCCCAAGGACTGGACAGCCAGCTCGGAATCGCGTTCGACGGTGCGGAACTCTCCCATGGTCAATGGCAGAAGCTCGCACTCGGCCGGGCGCTGATGCGTCGCCCCCTGCTGTCCGTGCTGGACGAACCAACAGCGGCGCTCGACCCCCAGTCGGAGCACGACCTCTTCGAGCGTTTCACCCGCCCCAACGGCAGTGTGCTCAGGGCCCCAGGGCACATCACCTTGCTGATCTCACATCGGTTCTCCACCGTTCGCGCTGCCGACCACATAGTGGTCCTGGACCAGGGGCGGGTGGCCGAGGAGGGCACCCATGAACAGCTGATGTCGCTCGACGGTCAGTACGCCGAGCTGTACCGCGTACAGAGTCGCGCCTACACCTGACCGGCCTGCGACGGGCCAACAGCCGACAGCAAGGAGACACTGGGTGTTCCCCCTTTCTTTTGCGCAGCGCAGGCTGTGGTTTCTCAACCGGTTGCACGGCGCCGACAGCACCTACCACCTTCCCGCGGCCCTGCGGCTGCACGGCTCTTTGGACGAATCGGCACTGGAGAAAGCACTGGGGGATGTGGTGGCTCGGCACGAGGCCCTGCGCACCGTCTTCCCGGAGCGGGACGGAGAACCGGCGCAGCTGATCCTCGAACCGGACCCTTCCCGGCCCGGGCTGTCCGTGGTGTCCGTCACGGCGGAAGGTCTTGCCGAGGCGGTGCGTGCAGCCATCGCTGCTCCTTTCTCCATCGGACACGAGCCCCCGCTGCGCGCCGTGTTGTTCCGGCCGTTCGGTGCGAAGCCACTGCTCGTGCTGGTGATGCACCACATCGTTGCCGATGGCTGGTCACTGACCGTGCTCCTCGACGACCTCGCGACCGCCTACAGGGAACGTACCGCGGGGCCCGGCCCGCCGACCTGGACAGAGCTGCCGGTGCAGTACGCCGACTACACTCTGTGGCAGCGAGAGCTGCTGGGTGATCCCGCCGACCCGGGCAGTGTGCACGCCCGTCAGCTGGCTTACTGGCGGGCGGCCCTGGAGGGTGCCCCGGCAGCGCTGACACTCCCTTCCGACCGGCCACGCCCCCCGGTGGCCGGGCACCGGGCCGAAGCCGTGAAGGTGTGCTGGGGCGCAGAGCGACACCGGGCACTGATCGCCCTGGCCCGGCGGTACGACTGCACGCTGTTCATGGTGGTGCACGCGGCGCTGGCAGCACTTCTGTTCCGGCTGGGTGCAGGCACCGACATCCCCGTGGGAACGGTTGTCGCGGGCCGGACGGAGGAGGATCTGGACGGCGTCATCGGCATGTTCGTCAACACCTTGGTTCCGCGGGTGGACCTCGCGGGACATCCGTCCTACGCCCAGTTGCTGCGCCGGGTCCGTGAGGCCGATCTCGCCGCCTATGCCCATCAGGATCTGCCGTTCGAACTATTGGTGGAGGCGGTGAACCCACCACGTTCGCTCGCTCACCACCCGCTGTTCCAGGTCCTGCTCGCGTTCGGGAACACCGCGCTGCCCGCGCCGGACTTCGGCGGGGTGCGTGCGGTCCCGGAGGACGCCGAACTGCCCGGAGCAAAGGTGGACCTGACCTTTCAACTGACGGAGCACCACGGCGCAGGTGGGGTGCCGGGGGGCGTGCGCGGGGTCCTTGAGTACGCCACCGAGTTGTACGATCGGAGCACGGCCGAATCGCTCGTGGCCCGCCTCACCCGGATACTCGACGCAGCCACCACGGCACCGGACACCCTGGTCGCGCGGATCGGGATCCTGTCGGACGCGGAGCAGAGCGGGCTGCTGGCAGAGCGGGCCGCGAGCGCCAGGAGACTGCCGCCCACCACTCTGCACGAAGTCTTCATCGACCAGGCGCGCCGAACCCCGGAAGCGGACGCGGTGATCTGCGGTCAACAGCGCTACACCTACCGAGAAGTGGATGAACGGTCCGCACGACTGGCCGAACTGCTGAGGCAGGCCGGGGTGAGGGCGGGTAGCCTTGTGGCGGTCGCGCTGCCGCGCTCCCCCTCGTTGGTGATCTCCTTGCTGGCAGTTCTCCGCGCCGGCGGTGCCTATCTACCGCTGGAGTTGGGCCAACCCGACGCGCGCCTCGCCGAGATGCTCGACGACGCTCAGCCCATATGCCTGGTGACCGACGAGTCCAGCCGCGGAGAACTGTCCCTGGCCGACGGCCCCACGGTGGTCGTCGACCAGGCCGGGCACTCCCATTTCCAGCCGATCCAGCACTGTGGTCCGGCGACGGATTCCGCACCGGGCATCCACCACCCGGCGTATGTCATCTACACCTCCGGTTCCACCGGTCGGCCCAAGGGGGTGGTGATCCCGCACCGGGCGATCGACAACAGGCTGCGCTGGATGCAAGGGTCCTTCCCACTGGGGCCGGGGGATCGGGTACTGCAGAAGACCCCCTTCGGATTCGACGTTTCCGTGTGGGAGTTCTTCTGGCCGCTGCGAGTGGGGGCCGCACTGGTGCTCGCAGCCCCCGATGAGCACCGGGATCCCGTGCAGCTCGCCCGAACCATCCGCGAGCAGCGGGTCACTGTGGCGCACTTCGTCCCATCCATGCTGCGGGAGTTTCTGGGCGAGCCCTCGGTGCCGATCTCCTGCGCGGGGCTGCGCAGGGTCTTCTGCAGCGGAGAAGCTCTGGGGCGGGAGACGGCGGCGGAGTTCCACCGCCTGTTGCCCGGTGTCTCACTGGAGAATCTGTACGGGCCCACGGAGGCCGCCGTCGATGTGACCCACCATCCGTGTCTGCCGGGTGACCGGGGAACCGTGCCCATCGGGCGCCCTGTGTGGAACACCCGGATCCATGTGCTGGACGCGGGCTTCGCGCTGTGTCCAGTCGGGGTCCCGGGTGAGCTGTATCTGGCAGGAGCCCAGCTCGCCGACGGATATCTGGGCCGCCCGGCGCTCACGGCGGCGCGCTTCGCAGCCGACCCGTACGGCCCGCCGGGCACTCGGATGTACCGCACCGGGGACATCGTGCGTCGGCGGCCGGACGGCGCACTCGACTTCCTCGGCCGCGATGACGGGCAGGTGAAGTTGCGCGGCCGACGGGTGGAGGTCGGCGAGGTGGAGGCGGTGCTCGCCGCTCAGGACGGGGTCGCCGCGGCGTGCGCCATGGTCCGCGAGTACGGCCCCGGGGACCAGCGGCTGCTCGTCTACGCCGCCAGGGATCCCCGAGAGAGAGCCCCCGAGCCGGCGCTGCTCCGGCAGGCCCTGGCGGAACGGCTGCCCGCCGCCCTGGTCCCGTCCGTCGTGACGGTTCTGGACCGCTTCCCGCTCACCGCCAACGGCAAACTGGACCGCACCGCCCTCCACGACCCACGGCCGGCCGCCAGGGGCGGGGCACGTCCGCGGACACCGCTGGAGGCCCTACTCGCGCAGACCTTCGCGGATGTCCTCGGCGTCCCCTGTGTCGGTGCGGACGACGACTTCTTCGCCCAGGGCGGTCATTCTCTGCTGGCCGTCCCTCTCCTCCGGATCATCCGACGGACGCTCGGGATGGATGTTCCGTTACCGAGCTTGTTCCGGTGGCCGACGCCCGCGACCCTCGCCCGGAGTCTGGCCGGAGCGCAGCCCACCCAGGACATGTACGGGGTGCTGCTGGAGCTGCGCGCACAGGGCGTCGGTGCCCCGTTGTTCATGGTCCACCCGGGAACCGGACTGAGCTGGTGCTATTTCCGTCTCCTGCAGTACATCGACCCGACCCGTCCGGTGTACGGGCTGCAAGGCCGCGGGATCGCGACGCCGGGCGATCCCGCCGTCACGCTCCCGGGTTCCGTGGACGAGATGGCCGAGGACTATCTGGCCGAGATAAGGAAGGTCCAGGCGACCGGACCGTATCACCTGCTCGGCTGGTCCTACGGCGGATGTGTCGCGCATGCCATGGCAACACGGCTGCGTCGGTCCGGTGAGGCGGTGGACCTGCTGGTATTGCTTGACAGTCATCCACCGCTGCCGGCCACGCTCTCCCGCCCTATGGACCCTTCCGGCCCCGCCGAAGAGAAAAATCTGATGGCCGAGGCGGTACACAATCTACTCGGTGGCCCCTTCGAGGGATCCGGACACCCCGAAACCGAGTTCGGGCCCAACGGGGATCTCAACCGGATCCGCGAGGGCTTCCCGCCACTGGCCGACGCGGGCACCGAGCAGATCCGCTCCGTGCTCAACGTGGGCATCAACAATCTGCGTCTGCAACGCGAGTTCGTCCCGGATGTCTTCGACGGGAATCTCACCCTGATCACCGCCGACCTCCCAGGCGCCGGAGCTCCCGCCTGGCGGCCCTACACCACCGGAGAGATCAGCGAGCACAGGGCCAGCTGCGACCACCACTCCATGCTCACCACCGGTGCCGCCACCACTGGCGCACTGTTGTCCGCCGTTCTGCAAAGCATCGCACCACCGACTCCTCGGGAGCCCGTGTGAACAGCCCTTCCGGCAGCGCCGACGCGGCGTCGCAGGTCCTGTCCGGCAATGAGCGGCGTGCGCCCGCACAGCTGACGAAGTGGCAACGCCTTCTCCAAGCAGCAGGTTCCCCGAGCGGAGGCCGGTGAAGCATGGAGTCGAACGGTGCCAGAACCGTAGCGGAACTCTTCGAGCGGCAGGTTCGCCGGACGCCTGGACATACCGCGTTGATCTGCGGTGAGCGCACCCTGACCTATGCCGAGCTGAACATCCGTGCCAACCGGGTCGCACGGCTACTGACCGAGCGAGGGGCCGGCCCGGAACACCGGGTGGTCCTGTCACTGACGCGTTCCGAAGAGCTACTGGTCTGCCTCCTGGCCGTCACCAAGACAGGGGCCGCATACGTCCCGCTCGACCCGGATCACCCCCCGGCGCGCAGAACCCGGGTCATCCGGGACGCCCGGCCCCTTCTGATCCTGACCGACCGGCACCGTCCCCCCGCAGCCCCTGGGGAAACAGGCGGATTCCAGGCCACAGAGGTTCCGATCATCGTCCTCGGCAACGGGCTACCGGACCCGGGACGCGGCACCGGGGATCTCACCGACACCGAGCGCACCGCGCCTCCGCACCCTGGACATCCCGCCTATGTCATCCACACCTCGGGATCCACCGGGGACCCCAAGGGGGTGGTGGTCACCCACGCCGGCCTCATCCATCTGCTCCACGCCTTCCAGATCCTGCTGCGACTCACCCCCGAAGACCGTCTGCTCGCCGTCACCACACCCTCTTTCGACATCGCCGGCCTCGAACTCCTCCTCCCACTGCTCGGCGGAGCCGCCGTCGTCCTGGCCGGGGAGGCGGACCAGGGTGACCCCGTGCGTCTCGCACGCCTGTTGACACACCACCCCATCACTGTCATGCAGGCGACCCCCACCCTGTGGCAGTCCGTCCTCGACACCGGGGAAGCCGATCTCACCGGGGTGCGCGCGCTGGTGGGCGGGGAGGCACTTCCGGGTCCGCTCGCCGACCGCCTTCGGACGGCAGCAGCGGAGGTCACCAACGCGTACGGCCCCACCGAAACGACCATCTGGTCCACGGCCATGACGCTCGGCCACGGCCAGCGGCCCGGTCCCCCTTCCATCGGCAGACCCCTGGGGCGGACCACCGCGTACGTCCTCGACGACGCACTCCGACGCTGCGCCCCTGGCACCACCGGAGAGCTGTACCTCGCCGGACCCGGGCTGGCCCGCGGCTATCTCGGCCGGCCCGGTCTGACCGCCGGGCGCTTCGTAGCCGCCCCCTACGGCCCGCCCGGGACCCGAATGTACCGAACCGGCGATCTCGCGCGGATCCGGGACGACGGTGCGCTTGAGTTCGCCGGACGCACCGACGACCAAGTGAAGATTCGCGGCTTCCGGGTCGAGTTGGGCGAGGTGGAGACGGCGACTGCACGACTGCCCTATGTAGCCCGGGCGGTAGCCATGCTCCGTGAGGACCGGCCCGGCGACCAGCGGCTGACCGTCTACGCGCTGCGCGCGCCCGAGGGAGCGCCGGACCCACGGCACCTGCGCCGGGAGCTCTCCGCCCTGCTCCCTCCCTACATGGTTCCCTCCGCCATCGTGGTTCTGAAGCGACTCCCCCTGACCCCCAACGGCAAGGTGGACCGCGCCGCGTTGCCGGCACCGGACCGCCCCGTGCCGGCCTCCGCCGATCGACCCGCCGATGCCCGGGAGGAGCTTCTGGCACGGCTCTTCGCCGATGTTCTCGGCATCGATTGCCCGGGCCCGGAGGACAACTTCCTCGAACTGGGCGGCCATTCCCTTCTGGCCATCCGGCTGCTCGGCCGTATCCGCCGGGAACTCGGCCTGGAGGCGGGCATCCGCGACTTCTTCGATGCCCCCACGGTGCGGGGCCTGGCCGCTCGGCTCAGCCAACCCACCGTGACTCGCCCCGCGCCCGCGCCCGCGCCGCGACCGGAGCGGATACCTCTCTCCCCCGGCCAGCGGCGACTGTGGTTTCTCGATCGACTCGAGGGACGCAGCGCCACGTATGTCATGCCCCTGGAGTTACGGCTGCGCGGACCGCTGAACCAGGAGTCGCTGAAAGCCGCCCTCAGTGACCTCGTGGCCAGGCACGAAAGCCTCCGAACCGTGTTCCCCGACATCGAGGGCGAGCCCTGGCAGCGGATTCTGGATCCGGCGGACGCGGTGGTCGGCCTCACCGCCGTCGAGACCGACGATCCGACCCTGGCGGAGCGGCAGCGGAGGGCCTTCCTCCGGGAGGGCTTCGACCTGTCCACAGAGCCACCCCTGCGCGCCTGCCTCGTCACGTCGGACACCGCCGAACCGGTACTCCTGCTCGCGATCCACCACATCGCCTGTGACGGCTGGTCGCTGGCCGTCCTCGCCCGCGATCTCCTCTCCTGCTACGCCGCCCGGCGCGCCGGGGGCGCCGGGAGCTTGCCCTCACTGCCTCTCCAATACGCCGACTACACTCTGTGGCAGAGCACGGTGCTGGGCAGCCCCGACCGGGACGACAGCCTCAGCGCGCGACAGCTGGCGTACTGGCGGAGGGCGCTGAGCGGCGCTCCGGAAGAATTGGATCTGCCGACCGATCGGCCCCGGCCGCCACAGGCCTCCTACCGGGGCGGTACGGTGCGGCTCTCCCTTGATGCCGAGACCCACCAAGGGCTGCGGCATCTGGCGTACTCGGCGGGAGCGACCTCCTTCATGGCGTTCCAGACCGCACTCGTGACGCTGTTGAGCCGCCTCGGAGCCGGGACAGACATCCCGATCGGCAGCCCGGTCGCCGGCCGGGACGACGAAGCGCTGGCGGATTCCATCGGATTCTTCGTGAACACCTTGGTACTGCGCACGGATGCCTCCGGTGACCCCGGATTCCGCACTCTCCTGGACCGGGTGCGGGAGACGGACCTTGACGCCTACGCGAACCGGGATGTCCCCTTCGAGACCGTGGTCGAGGCGGTCAACCCAGCCCGGTCGCTCGCCCGCCACCCCCTTTTCCAGGTGCTCCTCGTCGCCCAGGACAACGAGCGTCCTCTCCTCAGCACGGACGGCCCGGTGAGCGAGATGAACGAACCCACCCTGGACATGGCCAAGTTCGACCTGTCCTTCAGCCTTGAGGAGAGGCGGGCGCCTGCCGAGGGAGCCGGCGGACTCGATGTCCGGATCGAGTACGCCACCGATCTGTTCGACCACACCACCGTACAGAGGATCGCCAGCTACCTCGAACGGCTGATCAAAGCAGCCATGGAGCGTCCCGAGACACCGATCAGCCGACTCGCCGTCCTCCCGGAGGAGGAGCGTCGCCGACTGCTGCACGGCTGGAACGCGACCACCCGTGAGGTCGGCCCGGCCACCCTGCCGGACCTGCTGCGGCTCCAGGCCGAGCGCACCCCGGGGGCCCTGGCAGTCGTTCACGAGGGACAGACGCTGACCTACGCGGAACTGCACTCCCGGTCCAACCGGATGGCACGTCTCCTGGTCGCCCGGGGGGTGGGCCCGGAAACCGTGGTGGCCCTGGTCTGCGAGCGCTCCTTGGAACAGATCGTGTCGCTCCTGGGGGTGGTGAAGTCGGGCGCGGCCTACCTCCCGGTCGATCCGGACTACCCCGCCGAGCGTGCCGCCTACATGCTCCAGGACAGCGAACCGGTCTGTGTCATCACCACACGGGCCATGGCAGCGAGGGCACCGGACAGCCCGCGCACGCTCGTCGTGGACAGTGAGGGGACCCGCGACGCCCTGGCCGCCCTCGCCGACGCGGATATCACCGATGAGGTACGCATCACGCCGCTCCGCCCGGAGCATCCGGTGTACGTGCTGTACACGTCCGGCTCGACCGGACGGCCCAAGGGGGTCGTCCTGCCCTCCCGGGCGCTGGTCAACCTCCTGGCCTGGCATGCCAAGGTCATGACCGGCTCCGTAGGCACCATCACCGCCCAGTTCGCCTCGCTCAGCTTCGACGCCGCCGCCCAGGAAACCTTCTCCGCACTGACCTCCGGCAAGACCCTCGCCGTGCCGCGGGACGACATCCGCAAGGACACCGAGGCGCTGCTGCGCTGGCTCACGGAGTACAGGGTCCATGAGATCTTCGCCCCCATGCCCGTAATCGAGAGCGTGTCGGAGACCGCCCGGGCCCTGGGGCTCGGACTTCCGGATCTCGTCCATATCGCACAGGCGGGCGAGGCGCTCACTCTCCGTCCCGCGCTGCAAGAGTTCTGCGCGGCAGTACCGGGAAGGCGCCTGCACAACTACTACGGCCCGACGGAGACCCATGTGGTGACGGGCTGCACGCTCACCGCAGATGCTGTCGCCTCGGGGCGGACCCCGCCGATCGGCCCGCCGATCTGGAACACCCGGACCTATGTCCTCGACCCGGCCCTCCAGCCTGTTCCCATGGGAGTTCCCGGTGAGCTCTACCTGGCGGGCGATCAGGTTGCCCGGGGATACTTCCAGCGGCCGGACCTGACTGCGGGGCGTTTCGTGGCCGATCCCCATGGCCCGCCCGGCACCCGAATGTATCGCACCGGTGACCTCGCCCGCTGGGGCTCCCACGGGAACCTGGAGTTCATCGGCCGCACCGACTTCCAGGTGAAGATCCGCGGCTTCCGGGTGGAACCAGGCGAGGTGGAGGCAGTGCTGGCCGCACTGCCGACGGTTGCACATGTCATCTGTGTCGTGCGTGAGGACCGGCCCGGCGACAAGCGGCTCGTCGCCTATGTTGTGGCCCGGCCGGGGACGGTGCCCGACCCCCGGGAACTCCGCCGTGCGGCAGCGGGTTTCCTGCCCGATTACATGGTTCCGTCCGCCGTGGTGCTCCTCGGCACGCTGCCGCTCAACCCCAACGGCAAGGTGGACCGGCAGGCGCTTCCGGCTCCCGACTACACGGCCGGGTCGCATGGCGACAAGCCGGTCACCGCCGAGGAGAAGGTGCTGTGCCGACTCTTCGCGGAGGTGCTCGATGTACCTGAGGTTGGTGCGCAGGACAGTTTCTTCGACCTTGGTGGTCACTCCCTGCTGGCCACCCGGCTCATCAGCCGTATCCGCACCGAACTCCGCTGCGAGCTGGACATACGCGTTCTTTTCGACGGGCCGACCGTGCGGAACCTCGCTGCCCGTCTCACCGCGGGGGACGGGCGGGCAGAGGTACGTCCCGCCCTGCGCCGAATGCGTCCCGCCCCGACCGGCAAGTGAAGGAGTCCTCCATGCCCACAACTGTATCCGGCCCCCTCCCCGACGGCGTTGCCTCCGCTTATCGCGAGGCTGGGTGGTGTCGCTTCCCCTATCGCTTCAGCGATAGGTCCGTCCGACTGCTGCGGGAACGCGTGGAGTGCCTGAGCGGCCAGCGGCGGCCGGAGATCGTTCACGAAGAGGACAATAGAACGGTTCGCGCGATACATGGCTGCCACACCTTCGATGAGCTGTGCACCTCGCTGGTGCGGCATCCTCATCTGGTGGCCCTGGCCGAGATGCTGACCGGGGACCGGGTCTACGTCTATCAGTTCAAGGTGAACATCAAACAGGCGCGGGCAGGGGCTGCCTGGCCCTGGCACCAGGACTTCACCTTCTGGAGTACCGAGGACGGCATGCCCCGCCCCGACGCGGTCAACATCGCGGTGTCCCTGGACGACACCCACGAGGAGAACGGTCCACTGATCGTGATTCCCGGATCCCACCGGCTGGGTACGCTGAACCCGCCGGAGATCACGGACAGACGAGGCGACTGGCGCACCCATGTGGCAGCCGATCTCGCGTACACGGTGGACCCGGACCACGCCGAGGAACTGGCCGGGACACTCGGCCGGACCGCCGTCACCGGGCCCGCCGGGTCCATCCATGCCTTCGATCCGGACATCGTGCACGCTTCGTCACGGAACACATCCCCGGACCGTCGGGCCCTGCTCGTGGTGACCTACAACCCCGTCAAGAACGCGCCGACCCGTACAACCCGGCCGGAGTTCCTGGTCGCGCGGGACACAACCCCCCTGGTACCCCGGTACGACGACCGGCTGGCCCTGCAGCCCGTCTTCCAATGATCTTGGGTATGGATCAGGTGACCCATCCGACCCGCCCGCATGGATATTCCGCCGGGACGGTACGCCTACGCGCGAGAATCGGGGCACACCACTTCATCAAACACCAGATCAGCGCACCGCCCACGCTTCTTCACGGCCCCGGCGGCAATTTCGGAGCAGCCGGCGGACCACCATCGCACCCTTCACATCGACCGAAGCAGGAGCCGGTCATCCCATCCGAACGGGTCGGGAAAATCTCCTCGTTGGAGCATCCGGTGAGGTTCCACCACAAGTCCTGTCCGGCCAACACGTTCAGTCCGCGAACGGACCGTGTGAAGGGTGCTGTCGCACCACGCGCACTTGCCCGAGGCAACGCATCCGTCCAACTGTTGCCTCCCCGCATTGCCTTCTCGGTGGTCCCGCAAATGGGGCTCCCGGCTTCCGGCTCTGCATGACTGCTCCCCCTGTTGAAGGTATCGCCGGGGGCCGGTCACCGGAGGCACTGACAGACCGTTGGTCAGGGGCACGACCACCGACTCCTCCGGGAGGCAGGGGGGCTCTTCGTCATGTGGATGTGGCGATCGGTGCCAATGGCGGCAGGGCGGGCACGACCGAAGGACACACGTGATCGACACCGGCGACATCGACGACCACCTCGGTCTGGACGTCGGCAAGGGCGAACACCCCGCCACCGCCGTCACTCTGGCCGGGAAGAAGAGGTTCGACAAGCACCTGCCCAACAGCGAACCGGAACCGCGCGAGGTCTTCGCGAAACTCCAGGCCAAGCAAGGGACCGTGCTCGTCGTGGTCGACCAGCCCGCGTCGATCCGCGCCCTGCCCCTCGCAGTCGCGCAGGACATGGGCTGCGAGGTGGCCTATCTGCCCGGACTGACCATGCGGCGGATCGCAACCAGGCGGCGGATCCATACTCCTCGGCACGAGCCGTGTGGGAAGGTGTGGACCGGTGATCAAGGGGGGAACCATGGGATTCCAGCGGTTGACGGGCGGCAACGGAGGGTTCGCCGCCGAGGTGGTCCAGAGCGCCGAACCGGCGGAACCGGGAGGCCGCCTGACTGGCACGGTCGTCCTGCGCGCGGGCACGGTTCCCGTCACGGTCGACTCCGTCCGGCTGACCCTCACAGCGCAACTGGCGCACTATCCGGCCCTGCCCCGGGAGGTGGCGGAGGGCGGCCGGTACCCGCGCCCCCGGACGTCATGGGCGAGAAGGCCCTCGTCGGACACGGATCTGCTCGCCGAGCGCGTCCCCGGCGCCGCCGGGAAAATCGCCGCCGGGGAGGAGCGGACCCTGCCCTTCACGCTGGCCCTGCCGGCATGGCTGCCGGTGCCGGGCCTCCATGGGCAGGAACTCGGCGGCTTCCTCGGCGTCCGGGCGGATGCCGACCTCCGCAGGGCCCGTGACCACACGTCCGGCTCCACGGTCGCCGTCACGCCGCCGCCCGCCTGGGACGCGGTCTACCGGACGTTCCTCGGCCTCGGATAACCTTCCACTCCTCGGAGGTGTGGAGCGGAGGCTTCACCGCGGACAGGCGCTGGATGCTCCGCCAGGAGACGCTGCTCGACCCGCCCCCCGGCCTGGCCGCCCTGACCGGCCGGATCGTCCTGCACCTCGCCTCCCGGGAGGGCGGCTTCCTCGTCGACCTCGCCCCCGCCATGTTCGTCCGCCACCGCACATACACCCTCCGCGAGAACAACGTCACCTTCGAGCTTCCCCACGACGGGGCCGGGGGACCGGGGCTGCCGCGCGAGGCGGCCGGCTGGCTGGAAGCCCTGGCGTGGAAGCGCCGCGACCAGGCCCTCGAACGCCTCCGGGAGGCAGGCGTGCCCGGTCTCCCGCCCGCCGCGGACGAGGAGCCGGACCCGCGCCCCGGCCTCGTGGACATGATCCTCTCGGGACGGGCCGACCACGGCGTCCTGACCTCGTACGGCTTCCACGACCTCGACCGGCACGGGCCCGGGGGCGCCGCCGGGGAAACGGACCGGGGCACGGCCGGGGACGTGACCAAGGGCTGAGACGGTCCCCCCGCCCCGGGGCGGGGGGAAAGACCGGATGATCCGGTGCCCGGCCGCGGGTACGGTCGGCATTTCCCGCACTGGACTGGACCGACCCGGACTTCCTCGGCTGGGATCACCCCGGGGCCCCGCTGCGGGCCGCCGCCGTCGCCCCGGGACCGGACGGGTCCGTGGGGATCCTGCTCAGGGTCCCGCAGGCCCGTCCGGTCTAGCCTCTGCTCGGACTGTCTGACCGGCCACGCCTCCTCCGGCGTCTCCCTCTTCGTCGCCCCGCGCGCCGGCGCCTGCGGACGGGAGGGCGACTCGGCCGGGGCCAATATGTGCGCCGACCTCGCCTGCTCGCCCTGCCTCCGGGGCAGGCGGCAGCCCGCCCTGCGGGTCCGCCGCGACGAAGAGGCCCTCACCGTGGAGGAACGCACCGCCCGTGCCCTCGGCAGCCTCGGCGGCTTCCTCGCCGAGGTTCGCGGCACCGCCGGCTGACCGCCGGCGCCGTTTCCGCCGGATCCGGCCGACCGCGCCCCGGAGGCATAGGCCCGCCCCGGGCCCCGCGCCGCCGGCCCGCGGGAACGGTCCGGGGACGGCCGGGACGCCGGGTGCGTACGGAAGCAGGCGCCGCCCCTCCGCCGCCGAGCCCGTCCGGAGCGGGCCGTGGCGGCTGGGATGATCGGGGCATGTCTGATCGCATCATCGCCGCATGTGACGGAGCCTCGAAGGGCAATCCCGGCCGGGCCGGCTGGGCCTGGGTCCTCGCGGACACGGAGGGGACGCCGGAGCGGTGGGAGGCGGGCCCGCTGGGCACCGCCACGAACAACGTCGCCGAGCTCACGGCCCTGGCCCGGCTGCTGGAGTCCGTACCGGACACGGCCGCGCTGGAGGTCCGGATGGACTCCCAGTACGCCATGAAGGCCGTCACCGAGTGGCTGCCGGGCTGGAAACGGAAGGGCTGGAAGACCACAGGCGGCAGCCCGGTCGCCAACCGCGACCTCGTGGAGCACATCGACGGGCTGCTGACCGGACGGGACGTGAAGCTCGTGTACGTGCCCGCCCACCGGGCCGACGGCGACCGGCTCAACGCCATCGCCGACCGGGCGGCGAGCGACGCCGCCACCAGCCAGCAGCCGGCCGGCACCGCACACGGCGACCACGACCTGCCCGTCCCCGTCCCGGCCCGTACCGCCACCGCACGCCGCAGCGCCGCCGACGCGAACGGCCGCGGTGCCACGGCGCGGACCGGCGGCAAGGCGCCCACCATCACCGCCAAGTTCGCCGGCCGCTGCCCGTGCGGTACGTCCTACGCGGCAGGGAGCCGGATCACGAAGGTCGGCGCGGGCTGGGGCCACACCGCGTGCGCGGCCGGGAAGCAGGAACCCGGCGACGGGTGACGCCCCGTGCGGCGCCGGGGCACCGTACCGCCGCCGGGCCCGCTCAAGGGCCGGCCCTCCCGGCGGCCGCGGCGGGCCGGGCGCCGCAGCGGGGCCGGCGCCGCCCGCAAGCCCTGTTCCGCGCCCAACGGCCTCCCCGCCCCCGGCCTGGAACTGGGTTTCCGGGCTTCCGGGCTTCCGGCTTCGGGGTGGTGCCCGTGAGGTCGCGGGTTCCACGGGCAGCGCTTCGTCCGGGGTACGGGACACTCTGGTCTGCCACGACCGGGCGTCCACGGAACCGTTTCCGTGCCCATCGATGTCCTGCGGCCATCTGGTCGCGTACGTCGGCCAGTCGGGGTCCGCCCCGGGCAAGTGGGCCGCAGTGCCGGGCGGGCGGAGGGAAGGCCGGTCAGACGGCGTTCGGGCCGCCCGCGTGGGCGACGAAGTGCGACCAGGCGCCCTTCGACAGGGAAAGCGGCGGGCTCCGGAACCCCATCCGCCCCTCCCGCCTCTTGACGCTCAGGGCCCAAGAATCTCCGCACGAGACGGCACCAGATGGCCCCCTGACCTGCGACGTCTCCCGGCACGTCCGGTTTCGATCTCTTCCAGATGACGCACCAGGTGGAGTGCGTGGCGATCCTGGAGCCGGTGGAGAAGGACTCCACGCACGACACGACCGAAGCGGGCGCAACCGCAACGACCCGGTCAAGCGGCAGACAGGTGCAGCTTGAACGGCGAACCGCTGGAGTTGGGTGTCCAGCCTTTCGACCGCGCGGCCCGAATGCCCGCGGCGACTTCCCGCGGCAGGACGACCTCATCCGGCACTCTGTCCGGGTAGAGGACGGCCGGCCGGCCGGTTTCCACGACGAGCGTCGTTCCGGGGCGGGTCGCGTCCTCCGCCACGTAGCCCAAGGTGCTGCCCTCGGAGTCGCAGCACAAGTGTTTCCTGCTCACATGCCAGCGGTACTCGACGCCGTCGACCACGATGCGGCGGGAACCCTTCTTGGCCAATGCCACTGTGTTGCCTTTCGGTCTTCGACTGTCCGTATGTCTGTGGGCATTCTCCGTGCGCGGCGTATGCGCGTCACTATGGTTTTCGCGGTGCTGCGGCCGAGAGAGCGTTCGCCGGTCGTACACCGTACTGCCGTCAGCCCTCGTGGCCCCACCGCGGCCCGCGCCGCGCCGCCTCGACGACCTCTGGAAGCCACCGCGCCGAGCGGAGTGATCCCCATACCGACTGGCCTCCACACACTCGGGAACCGGTCGGTCCCGGCCGCCGTCTTCCCACGGAGCCGAGGAGGTGGCCAGTAAATCGGTTGCCACCGCTCCGGGGGCTGTTGTTAACCTGGCGGAGCTCCGTTGATCTGTTCTGGGCTGTGCCCTGGAAGAGGGATTTTTATGTTTCGGCCCGCGCCGAGCGCGCCTCGCTGCACCGCCTAGCCGTCCGTTTCCCTGCCGCCGTCCTTGCCGGACGGCGGACCGGACGTGAGTCTCCGGTGCGCTGAACCAGCCCACGCCTCCAAGTCCGCACGTATATCGCGGCGAACGGGTGGGCCTCTTCGCCGAGCCGCTCGGCCTGCTCTTGCTGTCATGACGGACTTCTCAGCAAGGAGCACCCCGAGTGTCCAGTACCCCAAGGACTCTCCCACCCCTTCCGCGCACCTTCCCGGCCGGCGCGTTCATCCGCGTACGGGCAACCCGCCGGGAGCTGCCATGCGTCCGATGACCAGGGAAGAAATACGCGGCGCGATCGTGAACCCGGACGCAACCGACAACAGAGTTCGGCTGCCCACCTGGTTCGACGACGTCCGGTGGGACCGAATCGACTACCTCGGATGGCGGGACCTGCGCTCCCCGCAACGGGCCTACCTCGTCACCGAGGCCGACGACCAGGCGTTGGGAGTACTGCTGCGGCAGGCGCCGAACGACGCGGCACACGGCTCGCGCGCGATGATGTGCGACCTGTGCCGGTTCACCCGCCGGTTCAACGAGGTGTCACTCTTCACCGCCCGACGCCCATCCCGGGACAAGCGCAAGCGTCTCAATACGGTGGGCCTCCTCCTCTGCACCGACCTCGACTGCGCGGTGAAGCTGCACAGCAAGCCGATCCGCGGGCCTTTAGATCCCCCGGGCGGGGAAATCGTCGAGCAACGCCGTGTGGGCATGCGTTCCCGCACAATCACCTTCATCCATTCGGTGTCCGAAAGAGAACGGACCACTCGGCGGAAAAGGTGACGGGGTCGCCCATCCATCGTGGCCGAGCACACTCGGAGCTCGGCCACGTGGCACGGGCCGCCCGCGCGGACCGGACCGCGACACTCCCCACCGCGTGAGGGTTCGAGCACGGTCCGGGGCGAACCCGACGAGTGCCAGCGCGAGTTGTTCGGACGGCCGCTGGGGGTACGGATGCCCGGCGGCCGGCTCCGGAATCCGCTCGGGAAAGTCGTGAAGCGCCTCGATCACGGAGCCGGGGAATCAGTGACTCTGCTGTACCTCCGGATCAACGGGCGCCGCCGCCGGGGCGATCCCGGCTACCGGGCCGACGGCGACCGGGCGCAGGCGGGTTAGGGCGTACGGGCTGCACCGCCCGCGACCAGCGTGCCGAGGGCCGTGCGCAGGTGTGTGACCGAGCGGCCGGTGCGGGTCGTCGTCGCCAGGCCAGCCGATCTGAGCGCCGCCGCATGGGACGAAGCCGTCGCGTTGCTGACGCGCAGGGCGCGCACCAGCGATGTCGTGGTGTGCGGCTCGGCGAGGAGGCGCAGGGCGTCGAGCCGGGTGCGGCCCAGGACGGCGGCCATGGCCTCGGCGGCAACGACCGGGCGCCCCGCGACCGGCCGGGTGGGTCAGGATGGGGCCTTGACCCAAGGCCCCTCGGATGACTGCCCCCGTAGATGGGCCGTCACCAATGATGGATCCACCCGATCAAGCCCGAGATGCGGACCATTCACCGGCCAACACCCGGTCGAAAGAGGCAGGAACAGACGCTGGGGTCTTGGCCATCCATGACGGGCTGTCCAGCGTCCGTTGGATATTGGCCTTCCTGACGCCCGCGGGTGGCTTCGTAGCAGGTGATCGCCGGTTTCGCTAACCGGGGACCTTGCAGAGATTTGAAGGATGAACTACCCGCACACACCCCCTTCGTCCGCCCGCTCACTGCCGCCCGTCCAGCCCTCTTCTCAGGACTTCACGGCCTCTCGTTCGACTCCATCCGGCCTATCCCCCACACCGAGCCGGACGGACAACTCTCCGGTGCCTGGTACTCAACCGGAGAGCTCGCCCAACTTCTCCGCGTCGATCCCTCCACGCTCCGACGCCGGCGGACCGCGCATCCCCGGCAAGGCCCCCCGTACATTCCGGTGAGCGGGCGCGTCATCCTCTACAGCGCCCGCGATGTGGAGACCTGGCCCGCCGAACGCCGCAGGTCCCATTCCGAGGGCAGGAACACCCTGGATGAGGCCGAGGAGTGGATTTCGGGCACCCTCAAGGCAGCGGAGGCGGGCTGGCGCCGCCGGGTGGTTCCCGCGCTCGGGCACTTTCCCGTCCGATGATCAGCGATGGTGCTGTCGACCCCACCGTTCACGGCTGGATCGCCGACGAGCAGAGGCGCTCCACCGTCAAGAACAGCCTCGCCGTTCCGGTCCGTGTGATGGAGCAGGCCGTCCGGGACGGGCTCATCACGGTCAACCCGGCCCGGGTCACCGGCCGGCAGCGCGAGTACAAACAGGCCGAGGACGAACTCGACAACCCCCGCGCCCTCGCCCTGCCCGACTGGCCCACCCTGCTCCGCCTCGCCCAGGCGCCCGTGGAACGCTCCCACGGCCATGATCGAGGGTGGGGTGAAGTCGTCGTCTTCGCCGCCGCCACCGCGGCCCGCATCGGCGAAGTCTCCGGCGTCCCCGCCACAGGCATCGACACGGCGAACTGGATCCGGACCGTCCGTCGGCAGACCACCCCCGCACCCGGCGGCCCCGTCGACAAGAACACCAAGGGCAAACGCGCCCGCCACGTCCCCCGACGCAGGCGCCCCCGCCCACATGCTCCGCAAGACCGCCGGACACGACTCCCTCCTCACCACCCAGCGCTACCTCCACCCCGACATGTCCCAGATCACCAACGCCGGGACAGCCCTCACCGCCCACCTCAACCCCGTCCGCGCACCCCTCAGCCTCGCCGTCCAGCCACTCCCCGGAAGGCGCCGCTAGACCGTGTGGTCCCCAAATGGTCCCCAAGAACGACGGAAAGGCGGTACCGGATTTCTCCGATACCGCCTGCGACCTGCGAAAACACAAGTCGGGACGACAGGATTTGAACCTGCGACCCCTTGACCCCCAGTCAAGTGCGCTACCAAGCTGCGCCACGTCCCGCTGCCCGCCCTTGTCGGCTCTGTGCCGGGCGCGCAAGAAGAAGATTACCCCACGTGCGGGGCTGTCTCGTCACACGGTCCGGGCACGTTCGGCCGGATCGGTGGTGGAATCGGCGAGAATCAGATCATGGGTGACGCAGCGAGGGACCGCGACAGTGAGGGACGGGCCCGCAACGCCCGGCCCCGGGACGGGCTCGGGCGTCCGCTGGGGCATGGGGAGCCGGGGGTCGAGCGGCAGCCGGAGGGGGTGGTGCGGTCGCCGGGGGAGACTCTCGCGGAGGCGCAGCGGCTCCTGGCGGCCGGGATGCCGTTCCACGCTCATGAGGTCTTCGAGGACGCCTGGAAGAGCGGGCCGGCGGCGGAGCGCGAACTGTGGCAGGGGCTGGCGCAGCTGGCGGTCGGGCTGACCCACGCGGCGCGCGGCAATACGCGGGGCGGGGCCAGGCTGTTGCTGCGGGGCGCGGAGCGGATCGCGGGTTTCGGGGAGCGGTACGCGGCCGGCGGCCCGCCGGGGCTTCCGTACGGGATCGACGGGCCGGGGCTGGCGGCGTGGGCGGGTGAGCTGGCGGTCAGGGTCGGCCGGGAGGGCGCCGGTCCGGTGGACGCCCGGGCGGAGGCGCCCCGGCTGGTGCGGGTGGTTGCCTAGGGCGGGTCCGGGGGGCCGGCTGCCAGCAGGATGACTTCCAGGGTGCGGGGGCCGTGGACGCCCTCGACCCGGGTCAGTTCGATGTCGCTGGTGGCCGAGGGGCCGGAGATCCAGGTCAGCGGGCGGGTCGGGGAGAGGAGTGGCATGGCCCGGGGCACCGAGGTGACGACCTGGTCCGGTGTGCGGACCACACAGATGTGCAGGTCGGGTACGAGGGTGAGGGCGCGCCGTCCCTGGGCCGGGCCGCCGTCCAGGACGATGGTGCCGGTCTCGGCGATGGCGAGGGCACAGCCGCTGATCACCGCGTCGATCGTGTCCAGTGCGCGGGCGGTGAGGGTTCCGTCGTCGTGGTGGAGAACCGCGGTGCACGCGGAGAGCCAGTGGCCGGGGACTCCGGCGGGTACGGCCGCGGAGCGGGCGCCCCGGGCGGTGAGCAGGGCGGCCACGAGGGCGGGGAGGCCGTCGGGGGACGTGCGGTGGACGCCGGCCCGGTAGTCGGCGAGGTTGCGGTGGAGGAGGCCGAGGGCCGCGGCCGGGTCGTCGGGGGTGTGGGCGGACAGATAGTCGCGGGTGACCGGGGGCGCCTCGGCGGCGTCGCGGACGGCGGCCCGGATCCGGGCGAGGACGCGTGCCCGCGCGGTGCCGGCCGTGTGCGCACTCCCCCGATCGGAGTGATTCGCCTCGTTCATCCGGTTCCCTCCCGGTTCTTTCTCCACCACACGCGGAACGGCTCGGCGGGCATTTCGGGCAGCTCCCGGCCGGCGGTCCAGGCGCCCGCGCCCGGAGGTCTCGCCGGGTGGAGCGCACGGGTCGCGCCGAGCAGCCGCTCCCCCGCCGCGAGGGCGCCGGGGTGGTCGAGGAGCCATCCGGCGGCCCTGACCGCCGCCTTCTCCATCCGCCGGCCCGGGCCGGGCCGCCCGGCGGCCCGCTCCCGCAGATGGAGCAGGATCGCGGGAATGTCGATGGCCA
Organism: Streptomyces sp. CAU 1734; assembly: GCF_039888735.1. NCBI lineage: Bacteria > Bacillati > Actinomycetota > Actinomycetes > Kitasatosporales > Streptomycetaceae > Streptomyces > Streptomyces sp. CAU 1734. Next base: position 150,032 of record NZ_JBDQQP010000003.1, on the reverse strand, counting down.
CCGGGCACACCTCGTAGCAGGCGCCGCAGAGGGTGGAGGCGAAGGGCAGGGAGGCGTCGATTCCGCTGTGCATGCCGCGCAGTTGCGGGGTGAGGACGGCGCCGATCGGGCCGGGGTACACGGAGCCGTACGCGTGGCCGCCGGCCCGCTCGTACACCGGGCACACATTGAGGCAGGCGGAGCAGCGGATGCAGCGCAGCGCCTGCCGCCCCGTCGCGTCGGCGAGCGCGTCGGTGCGGCCGTTGTCCAGCAGGACCAGATGGAAGGTCCGCGGGCCGTCCTCGTCATGGGTGCCGGTCCACATGGAGGTGTACGGGTTCATCCGCTCGGCGGTGGAGGAGCGGGGCAGGGTCTGGAGGAAGACTTCCAGATCGCGCCAGGTGGGCACCACCTTCTCGATGCCCGCGACGGTGATCAGGGTGTCGGGGAGGGTGAGGCACATCCGGCCGTTGCCCTCGGACTCGACCACGACGAGGGTGCCGGTCTCGGCCACCATGAAGTTGGCGCCGGAGATGCCGACCCGGGCGCGCAGGAATTTCTCCCGCAGATGGAGGCGGGCGGCCTCGGCGAGTTCGGCGGGGTCGTCGGTGAGGCCGTCGGGGGCGGCTCTGCCCCAGATGCCCATCTCGGCGGTGAAGATGTCACGGATCTCGCCCCGGTTGCGGTGGATCGCCGGGACGAGGATGTGGGAGGGCCGGTCCCGCCCGAGCTGCACGATGAGTTCGGCGAGGTCGGTCTCGTACGCGGCGATCCCGGCGGCCTCCAGCGCCTCATTGAGGCCGATCTCCTGGGTGGCCATCGATTTGACCTTGACCACCTCGCGCTCGCCGGTGGCCAGGACCAGTTCGGTGACGATCCGGTTGGCCTCGGCCGCGTCGGCGGCCCAGTGCACGGTGCCGCCCGCGGCCGTGACGGCGGCCTCCAGCTGTTCCAGACAGCGGTCGAGATGGCGGAGCGTATGGTCCTTGATCTGTTTTCCGGCCTCGCGGAGCCGGTCCCAGTCGCTGAGCTCGGCGACGGCCCGGGCCCGTTTGTCGCGGATGGTGTGGGTGGCACGGCGGAGGTTGGCGCGCAGGGTCGGATCGCGGAGGGCTTCCCGGGCCGCGTCGGGGAAGGCCGGCATACCGAGGAAGGTCCCGCTCATGTGGAGGGCTCCGGTGTCCAGGGGTGTTCCTCGGTGGCCGCGAGGATATCCGCGATGTGCAGGGGCCGCAGGGGTTCGTCCCGGCGGCGGATGATGCCGCCGAGATGCATCAGACAGGAGTTGTCGGCTCCGCAGAGCACCCTTGCCCCGGTGGTGCGGGCGGCACGGATCTTGTCCGCGCCCATGGCGGTGGAGAGATCGGGGTTCTTGACCGCGAAGGTGCCGCCGAATCCGCAGCACTCCTCGGCGCCGGGGAGTTCCCGCAGGTCGAGACCGCGCACCGCGCGCAGCAGCCGCAGCGGCCGGTCGCCGAGGCGCAGGGTGCGCAGACCGTGGCAGGAGGGGTGGTAGGTCACGGTGTACGGGAAGTGCGCGCCCACATCGGTGACGCCGAGGACGTCGGTGAGGAATTCGGTGAGCTCGTGCGTGCGGGCGGCGAGCGTGGTCTCCCCCAGCCCCGGGTACTGCTCGCGGATCATGGCCGCGCAGGATCCGGAGGGGGTGACGACATACTCGTACCCCTCGAGGGCGCGGGCGGTGCGGCGCATCAGCGGAAGGGTCTCGCGCCGGTGGCCGGTGTTGAACTGGGGCTGTCCGCAGCAGGTCTGCGCGGCGGGGAAGGCGACCTCCGCTCCCAGTCGCTCCAGCAGTCTCACGGTGGCGACAGCGGTGGCCGGGAAGAGCGCGTCATTGACGCAGGTGACGAAGAGGGCGACACGCATGGTCGGAGGATAGGGGCGGGGGCGGCCCCCCGGTAGCTCCGCCGCGAGGTGGTGTGGGGGAGACTTCCGGGGTGAGGAAAATCTATGTCATCGGTATCGGTGCGGGCGATCCCGGCCATCTGACCCTTCAGGCGGTCAAGGCGCTGAGCGCGGCGGACGCCTTCTTCATCCTGGACAAGGGCGAGGAGAAGTCGGATCTGGTCCGGCTGCGGCGGGAGATCCTGGACGCGCATGCGCGGGCCGGCTCCTATCGGCTGGTGGAGGCGCGCGACCCGGAGCGGGACCGTGAGACATCGGAGTACTCCGCCGCGGTGGAGGACTGGCGCAGCCGCCGGGCCGATCTGTACGAGCGGTTCATCGCGGAGGATCTCGGCGAGGACGAGTGCGGGGCGTTCCTGGTATGGGGCGATCCCGCGCTCTACGACTCCACGCTCGGGATCCTGGAGGAGATCCTGGAGCGGGGTTCGGTCGCCTTCGACCATGAGGTCATACCGGGCATCAGCAGTGTCTCCGCGCTGCTGGCCCGGCACCGCACGGGTCTGAACCGGGTGGCCCGCCCGGTGCAGATCACCACGGGCCGGCGGCTCGCGGAGGGCTGGCCGGAGGGGGTGGACGACGTGGTGGTGATGCTGGACGCCCGGCAGGCGTTCACCCGCCATCTGGATCAGGATCTGTTCATCTACTGGGGCGCGTATGTCGGCACGGAGGACGAGATCCTGGTGTCGGGGCGGCTCTCCGAGGTGTCGGAGCGGATCGAGCGGCTGCGCGAGGAGGCCCGCGCCCGCAAGGGGTGGATCATGGACACCTATCTCCTGCGGCGCGGCTGAGCGGGCGGGGCCCGGTCAGGCGAAGAGCAGCAGCTGGAGGCCGCCGAGCACGGTCGCGCCGATGACCAGCCGGTCGAAGAGCACCTGATCGATCCGGTCGGCGCAGGCGCGGCCGAGGAGAGCGCCGGCCAGGACGAGGGGCACGAGCACCGCGTCCAGCAGCAGGGACTGGGCGTCGATCAGCCCGAGTCCGACGCTGAACGGCACCTTGGCGGTGTTCACGATCAGGAAGAACCACGCCGCGGTGCCAAGGAAGCCGAGCTTGCGGAAGCCCGCGGAGAGCAGATAGAGGGAGAGGACGGGCCCGCCGGCGTTGGCCACCATGGTGGTGAAGCCGCCCAGCATCCCGTAGAAGCCCGCCTTCAGCCGTCCGCCGGGCCTGTCGGGGGAGGCGGGCGGCTCGTCCGGCGAGGCCGGCCGGGCGCCGGCGGCGGGCCGGCGCTGCCAGACCGTGATCGCCGCCATCAGCAGCAGGATCGCGCCGATGGAGGTGCGGATGGCGGTGTCGCCGGCCCAGACCATGAAAAGGGTTCCGGCCACGACTCCGGCGGCGACGGCCGGGAGGAGTCTCAGCAGGGTGGGCCAGTGGGCGTGGCGCCGGTAGACGGCGACGGCGAACACATCACCGGCGATCAGCAGCGGCAGCAGGACACCGGTCGATTCGCGGGCGGGGAGTACGGCGGCGAAGACGGCGAGGCTGACGGTGTTCGCACCGCTCACCGCGGTCTTGGAGAAGCCGACGAGTACGGCGGCGAGGGCGAGTGCGGCCAACCCCCAGCTGGTAACTGTGTCCATGTCAGGACGCGATGGTACGCGGCGGGGGTCACGGGAACCGGGGCCGGGGCGGGCCCGATCCCGGCCGGGTCGCTCCGGGCAGGTCGTTGCCGGGCAGGTCGCTCCGGACGGGCGCGGCGGCGGACGAGTGGGGCGGCGGGCCGGCGGCGGCCGTCATGAGCGGCCGCGCGGGCCGTCACGGATCGCCCTGCGTCAATCGCCCGTCGCCACCGTCCATCGGCGTTCATCACCGCCGGTCAGCACACGTCACCGCCCGTCGGCGCACATCACGCCGAGGGCTGATCGGGGCGGAGGACTCCGGTCCGGTAGGCCCGGGCGACGAGATGCGCCCGGTTCCCCGCCCCGAGGCGCCGCTTCAGGGCGCCGAGTCTGAGCCGGACGGTGGACTCGCCCAGGGCGAGGGTCCTGGCCACCTGGGCGTCGGAGGCTCCTCCGGCGACCAGTGTCAGGATCGCGATCTCCTCCTCCGTGCAGCGCAGCGCGGCCGGCGGGCGGGGTGCGGTCCGCGGGCTGACCATGGCGATGATCTCCTGCGGTTTCCCCCGGGCGTCACGGATGAGGGTGAGGCGGACGGAGACCGGGACCGGTGAGAGATCCGAGCGGCGGATCAGATGCTTGTCGAAGCTGTACTGGGAGCGGCGCCCGTCCAGCATCTCGCGCAGCAGCGGCTCCTCCCGCTCGGTCTCCTCGCCGGGGGTGAGGTCGGCGAGGCTCATCCCGTGGAGTTCGGCGGGGCTGCTCTCCAGCAGACCGGCCAGGGCCGGGTTGACGTCCACGAGTTCACCGCCGAGTCCGGTGACGGCGATCCCGATGGGCGAGCGCTCGAAGAGGGCGGCGAGCCGGGTTTCGCGTTCCGCCATCCGGTCCCGGACGGTCACCTCCCCGGTGACGTCGACGAAGACTCCGGCCACGGCGTCCTCGCCCTGCCCGGCGAGGGGGAACCGGTAGCCGAAGACATGGCCGAGGGATCCGTCCGCGAGGGTGAGGCGGTCCCGGAAGGTACGGGGGCGGCCCTCGGCGACGACCGCGGCCTCTTCCTGCTCCTGCTCCCGGGCGTCCGGCCAGATGTCGGCGGCCCGGCGGCCGGTGATCTCGTCGAGGGTCCGTCCGACGGTGCGCAGATACGCGGGGTTCGCCCAGGTGTAGCGGAGCCCGGCGTCCTTGGTGTGGGCCATGGCGGGCAGCAGTTTCATGAAGACCCGGAAGCGCTCCTCGGCCTCCTGCCGGGCGCGTTCGGCCCGCACCCGGTCGGAGACGTCGACGAAGGTGCCGCCCACCAGGACCGTCCCGTCCGACTGGGGCACGGGGAACTTGTGACCGGCGAGATGGATCTCGCGGCCGTCGTCGAAGTGCACGGTCTGTTCCATGGCGAACGGCCGGCCGGTGCGGAGCACCTGCCGGGTGGAGGGGGCGAACTGCGCGGCGGCGCCGGGTCCGTGGACCTCGTCGGGATGCTTGCCGGCGACGTCCGCCAGGGGCCGGCCCAGCCAGGCCAGAAAGCTCTGGTTGGCCCAGATGACCCGGTCCTCGGGGTCCACCAGGAAGGTGACGGCCGGGTTGTGGTCCATGAAGAGACCGAAGAGTGTGTCCGCCGGGCCCTCGCCCGGGGGCCGGCCCGTCACGCCCACGAATCCGTCACGCCCACGAAGACCCTCCATGACGTCCCGGCTCCGGCGGGACGCACCGCGCACGGAGCACCGGCGGGCGCGGCGCGCCCACCGGGCCCGTACAGCGGCTCCGGCCACCCTGTCTCCGTGGCCCCGGAGAGCGCGGCACCGCCCCGCCGTCACCGGGAGGGCGAGGAATGTACCCCAAAAGCCTCGTATCGGAGTCTAGTGGACGGTCCGCCCCGGTCGTGGGAGGCCGCGGGAGCGGCCCGGCGCCCGGGGCCGGCGGCTCAGGGCTTCCGGGCGTACGCGAAGAGCTGCGACTCGGTGATCGGCGACTCCACGTCCGGTGTGAACTCCCGCTCATGGGATTCGAGCACGGTCAGCCCAGCGGCCTCCAGCAGCCCCAGATAGTCACCCGCGGCGAAGCTGGTCACCTCGACGTCGTGTCCCATCCAGGTGAAGGGCGCGCGCTCCACGTCCAGCACGGCGGTCGCGGTGACGAAGAGCCCGCCGGGCCGCAGCCAGCCCGCGATCCGCTCCACGAGGGCGCGCTGGTCGGCCCGGTCCATCTGGAGCAGGGAGAAGAAGGCACAGACGGCGTCCAGGCTCGCCGGAGCGATCTCCAGGGTGCGGGCGTCGGCCCGGCGGAAGACCGCCTCGGGCACCCGGCGGGCGGCCAGCTCCACCATGACGGGGGAGACATCCACCCCGAGCACCCGGTGCCCGGCGCCGGCCAGGGCGTGGGCGGTGGGATAACCGGTGCCGCTGCCGACATCGAGCACCTCACTGCCCGGGGGCAGCCGCTCCGCCAGCCAGCGCAGCGCCTCGTGATGCCCGGGGGCGTGGGCGAAAGCCCGTTCGTATTCGGCCCCCAGCGAGTCGAATACCTCGGCCGCCGGTGTGTTCCGGTGTGTCATGTGCTGCCTCCTGGTCGGGATCACTCCCATCGGTACCCGTCCTTCCCCACCCCCTCCCGGACAATGCCGCGACGATCACCGGCCGGCCGGGGGCGGGTAGAGCAGCTTCACCGCTTTGTCAATAGATGCCCTATTTATTTCTCTGGCGGATGCGCCATGACCGCGACCTCCGGAGCCTGCCCCGGGGGCCCCTTCACGAGCACTCTGGCAGTACGGATCCCTGCCGAGCACCGAATGGGCCGCGCACACGGCCCGGAGGGAGAAAGAAACCACGATGCCCCACCCTCCTCACCCGCGCAGGGAGCATGCCGGCCCGGCACCGTACGGCGTATGGACCGGGAACGGCACCGATCTCACGACCGCCCCCTCCCCCACCGGAACACCGATCATGGACACCGTCACGCTCACCCCGTCGGGCCGCAAGACGGCCGCGGAAGCCGGCACCGGTCCCGCCGCCGCGTTCTCCGCCTCCTGGGAGCTGCTGCCGGACCTCACGGCCGCGGCGGCGGCCCGCCGTCTGGTCCGCGGGCAGCTCGCCGCCTGGGAGCTGTCCGGGCTGACCGAGGAGGCGCTGCTGATCACCTCCGAGCTGGTGACCAATGCCCTGGTCCACACCCAGGGCCCGGTCACCCTCACCCTCCGCCGGCCGCGCCCCCGCCGGCCCGACGGCACGGCCGTGCGCATCGAGGTCCGCGACGAGGGCCGCTGCGGAGGGCTGGACCCGTCGGGCGAGTGGCCCGCCGGAGCGCCGGAGAAGCATCTGGGCACCGGCGGCAGGGGTCTTCACCTGGTCGACAGCACCGCCGAGGCATGGGGGAACTTCAACGACCGGGAGGGCCACACCGTATGGGCCGGGCTGCGCGCCCCGGACGCCGGCCGCTGACGGCGTCCGTCCGCCGCGCGGTCCGGGATCCGGCCGTCCCGCGAGGCGGCTGCCCGATCCCCGGTTCCCTTCCCGGCCGGGCGGGAAGGAAGTGCACCGCGGCCCGTACACCGGGGGAGACGGAGAACCGCTCGGGGAACACCCCGGGAGCCCGATCCCGCCGCGCCCGCGGCGCCGCACCTCTCACCCTCCGAGGAGTGCACCCATGGACGAACAGCCGGTCATCGTTCTCGACCCGGACAGCGCCGACCGTGACGGCGAGAACGCCGGACTGCGCGCCCGCGGCCCGGCGGCCCGGGTCGATGTGCTGGGCGTGCCGGCCTGGGCGGTGACGGACCCCGCGCTGCTCCGGCGGCTGCTGCTGGACCCCCGCGTCTCCAAGGACGCCCGGCGCCACTGGCCCGCGTACCCCGAACGGATCATCGGCGTCTGGCCGCTCGCGATCTGGGTGGCCGTGGAGAACATGTTCACCGCGTACGGGGAGGAACACCGGCGGCTGCGCCGCATCGTCAGCCCGGCCTTCGCCGCCCGCCGGATGACCGCTCTCGCCCCGCGCATCGAGCGGATCGCGGCCGGACTGCTCGACCGGCTCGCCGAGGTCCCGCCCGGCGAACCCGTCGATCTGCGGGAGCACTTCGCCTTTCCGTTCCCGATCGGGGTCATCAGTGACTTACTGGGCCTGCCCGAGGAGGTCCGGCCCGCGTTCCGGCGCGTCGTCGACAACATCTTCGCCACCAGCCTCAGCGCCGAGGAGGCCGATGCCAACACCCGGCGGATGTACGAGATCCTCGGCGAACTCCTCGCGGCGAAACGGGCCGACCCCGGTGACGACCTCGCCTCGGAGCTGATCGCCGCCCGGGACAGCGAGGGCGACGGGGCCGGGCTGACCGAGGCGGAGCTAGGCGACACCCTGCTGCTGGTGATCACCGCGGGGTACGAGACCACCGTCAATCTGCTGGACCAGGCGATCACGGCCCTGCTCACCCACCCCGATCAGCTCCGACTCCTGCGCACCGGGCGCGTCCAGTGGTCCGATGTGATCGAGGAGACCCTTCGCTTCGAGGCCCCGGTCGCGCATCTGCCGATGCGATTCGCGATCGAGGACATTTCCTTCGGCGATCTGACGATCCGCAAGGGAGACGCCATTCTCGCCTCCTACGCGGCGGCCAACCGGCACGAGGATCTGCACGGCCCCACCGCCGGGGAATTCGACTCCACCCGCGAGGACAAGACCCATCTCTCCTTCGGCTACGGCGTCCATGTGTGCCTCGGCGCGGCGCTCGCCCGCATGGAGGCGGAGATCGCCCTGCGCGGCCTCTTCGACCGTTTCCCGGATCTCGCCCTCGCCCCGCCGGAGGGCGGCCTCCGCCCGGTCCGGAGCTTCATCTCCAACGGCCATCACGAGCTGCCGGTCGTGCTCCGTCCCGCCGGGGAGGCCGGCCGCTGACGCTCCGCACCGCCGCGCACGGCCATGCGGAAAGCCATTGTCCCGCATTTTCTCGATTCCTCATCCCGGAGCGGTGCCCGTGCAGAGAATTATTCGCTGAATTCCGCGAGAATCTGCGGGAAAAATGAGGACTGGTATCGTCGGAATATCCGATCGAGTCCACAGGGATGAGTCATCATGGCGGACAGAGAGAAGATGAAGGCAAAGGCCGAACAGGCCAAGGGAAAGGTCAAGGAGACGGCCGGCCGCACGGTGGGCAATGAGCGCATGACCGCCGAGGGACGGGCCGAGCAGGCCAAGGGCGACGCCCGGCAGGCCAAGGAGAAAATCAAGGACACGTTCAAGCACTGAGCCCCGGCACGCGTGGACCGGGCGATGGGGCCGGGCGTCCCGGTCGTGCGCGATCCGCACGATCCGCGCGGGGTGATCGGACCGGCCGGCGGTCCGGGGACCGCGCCGGCCGCCCGGCCCCGCATCGCGAATCCGCTCCGGCGCGGGCCGGGGCGGTCCCGGAGTGCTCCGGCCGCACGGGTGATCCGGAGGCCCTGCGCGGCGGTTGTCCGCCGTCCGTGTCGGTCCGGACGGGGGACGCGGCGGAGGTCAGCGGATGGGCACCGGGACCCGGGATCCGGCCCGCGCACGCTGAGCGGCGGCCGGGTTCGGCTCACAGACCCGGTCCCCGGCGGGCAGCACGCCGGTGACCAGGTAGGTGTTGGCGATCCGCTCCGCGCAGTCGCTGACGAAGGTTCCGTACACTCCGTGGCCCTCGCCCTCGTCGACCGTCACCAGCCGGGAGCCGTCGAGCGCGCGGCGCAGGCCCCTGGCGTTGGAGAGCGGCGTCTGGGAGTCCCACTCGTTCTGGAGGATCAGCGCCGGGACTCCGTTGGCGACCCGGGTGGCCGGTTCCGCGTTCTCCCCCCAGAAGGCACAGGGCGCGATGTTGCCGGAGTAGTCACCGTAGAGGGGGTGACGGACCGCGTCGCGGGCCGCTTCCCTGCGGTAGGTCTCCGGGTTCCGGGACCAGGCGGTGTCCCCGCAGACGACGGTCCAGAACATGGCGGTGGCGTTGTCGTCCCAGAGGTACGGGGGCAACGGCGCGGGTACGGTCTCACCGGCCGCGGCCCGCTTCAGTTCCACGACCCATTCGGCTCCCGAGCGCAGCTTGAAGATCCTGGTGCGCGTCATCGCCCTGAGCTGGGCGCCGCTGAAGGGGGTGTCGCCCAGCCGGATGGGCTCACGGTCGGCTCGGGCGATGATGTCCCAGAAGGTCCGGGAGACCTCTGCCGGGGTGTCGCCGAGTCCGTACGAGGCGGAGCGCGCGGCGGTCCACTCGGTCCAGCGCTTGAACGCCCGTTCCGCCTCGGAGCCCCACACCCGGAAGCTGTGGCGCCAGGCGGTGGCGGGGTCGATCGCGCTGTCGAGGATGAAGCGGTCGACGCGCCGGGGGAACATCTGGGTGTAGACGGCGCCCAGATAGGTGCCGTAGGAGTACCCAAGGAAGCTGATCTTCCGCTCGCCGAGCGCGGCCCGGATCCGGTCCATGTCCCGGGCGGTGTTGCGGGTGTTGAACCGGCTGAGGGTCTCCTCGCCGTACTTGTCGCGGCACTTGTCCGCGATGCTGCGGGTCACCGCGGTGTGCCGGGGGAACGCCGCCGGGGTCCAGGCGCGTTCGCCGTCCAGTTCCTCGGGGGAGAGTCCGCAGGTGATCGGCGCGCTGCTGCCGACGCCCCGGGGGTCGAACCCGATGAGGTCGTACCGCTCCCGCACGGAGGCGGGGAACGCCTCCTGGAGATAGACGGGCATGTCGAGTCCCCAGGCGCCGGGGCCGCCGGGATTGATCAGCAGGGCTCCCCTGCGCTTGGCCGGGTCGGTCGCGGCCAGGCGGGATATCGCCATGCCGATCGTCCCGGCACCGGGGTTCCGGTAGTCCTGCGGCACGGTGACCGTGGCGCACTCCAGTCCGGCGGGCAGCTCGGGGGCGCACCCCTTCCAGCTGAGCTTCCGCTCCTGGCCGTCCGCGGCGGGCGCGGCCGCGGCCGATGGGCCGCCGAGCGCCGGGGCGAGGGTGGCGATCATGCTCACCACCAGCGCGGTGGCAAGACGTCTTACCTGCACGGAGTCGTTCCTTCCGTTCGGTGTACGAGGCGGGGCGGCCCGTCAGATCACGACGGGCCGCCCACATCATTCACCATGTCCGGAATTCTCGAACTCCCTGTCCGGTAAGTGGCGTTGAGGATCACGACGCCGCCGGGGGCGGGGCGGCCGTCCCGGCCGCCGGAAGCCGTCACAGGGCGTCGTAGACCGCCCGGACATAGGTACCGCTCCGGCTGGAGCCGATGAGGCCCGGCGCCATGTTGTTCATCATGTACGCGATGGTCATGCGCCGTTCCAGGTCCATGATGATCACCGATCCGCCCCAGCCTCCCCAGAAGCAGATCCTCCCCTCGGGGAGCCAGGGAAGGGTCCTCGGCTCGGGGAGTCCGAAGCCGATGCCCCAGCGCAGGGGGACACCCATGACCAGGTCCGTGCCGTGTGCCTGCTCCTCGAAGATGTGATCGATCGTCCGCTCCCCGAGCAGGCGGACGCCGCCCGCGGCACCGCCCCGGGCTATGACGGAGAGGATGCGCGCGACCGAGCGCGCGTTCCCGTGTCCGTTCGCGGCACCGATGTCCGCGCGGCGCCAGGCCGGGGTGGACGCCTCCGCCACGCTCACGCCCGGCCCGGTGAAGGTCCTGACCGTGAGACCGCCGGGATCGAGCGGGCCGGACTCCTCCGGCGGCGGTGCGATCAGCTCCGCGATCCGGTGCCAGTCCCGCTCGGCGGCGCCGATCCGGAAGTCCGCGCCGAGCGGCCCCGCCATCTCGTCGGCGACGAACTGTCTCAGGGTCCTTCCGGTGATCCGCCGGACGACCTCACCGATCAGGTGCCCGAAGGTGAGTGCGTGGTATCCCGACGCCGACCCCGGTGTCCACCAGGGGGCCTGCGCGGCCAGCCGGGCCGCGGACCGCTCGTGGTCGTAGAGATCCTCCGTCGCGGAGGGCGGATCGAATCCGCTGACTCCCGAGGTGTGGGAGAGCAGATGGCGGACCGCGACGTCCTGTTTGCCGGCGGCGGCGAATTCGGGCCAGTACCGGGCCACGGGCGCGTGGAGGTCCAGTTCACCGCGATCGGCGAGGACGAGCGCGGCGAGGCTGGTGACGGCCTTCGTGCTCGACCACACATTGACGATGGTGTGCTCGTCCCACGCCACCGTCCGGGCCCGGTCGCGGAATCCGCCCCACAGGTCGACGGCCGGTTCGCCGTCGATGTCGACGACCAGGGACACCCCGGTCTCCTCACCGGAGAGAAGGTTCTTCTCCAGTGCGGCGCGCACACCGTCGAACCGGGTCTCGCACACTCCCCGCAGAACCGTCATGCCCGGCCTCCTGCTCGTCGGGGTACGGAAGCACCGAGTTGCCGGCGGGCCGGACGCGGCCGTGAATCCCGCTGTTCACTCGAAAGTATTGTCGTCAAGTAAACCTCGTAATAAAGGTGGTTGGCGGATTATCGGGTCCATATCCTGACGGGCGGCAGAGCCTCCGGGCCAGTCTTTTTCCCGGGCCGAGCAGCTCTCGAGGCCGCGGCCGGCCGGCCGTCCGTATCGCCCCGCGCGACCCGGACGGGGCCGTGCCCGCCCCGCACCGCCGCTCCCACCGGATTTGGGCGGGGCTTGGCCACGGCCTTGCCGTCCGCTGTACGGGCCCTTGCCCGCCTGCCGGGATGGTGATGCAACCGCACTCACCCCCACCTGAGCAGGAGTCCCCCCATGAAACGCCTCCGTTCCCGTACGGTCATCGCCACGGCGACCGCCGCGGTCGCCGCCATCGCCGCGGTGGGTGTCGCCCAGGCCGTGGACAAGGACGACCAGCGCGCCGCCAAGGTCACCGAGCGGGAGATCGCCGCGCTCTTCTCGCAGTGGAACGCGACCCTGGCCACCGGTGACCCGAAGGCGGTCGCCGACCGGTACGCCGGTGACGCCGTGCTCCTCCCCACCGTGTCACCGGACATCCGCACCAACCGCACGCAGATAGTCGACTACTTCGACCACTTCCTCCAGAAGAAGCCCCGGGGCGAGAAGATCCGCTCGGTCATCCATGTCCTGGACGAGAACTCGGCGATCGACGCGGGCCTGTACCGCTTCCACCTCACCGACGCCAAGACCGGTGCCACCTCCCCCGTGGTGGCCCGCTACACGTACCAGTACGAGAAGCGGGGCGGGAAGTGGCTGATCATCAACCACCATTCCTCGGTGCTCCCGGCCGCGGGTTGAGCCGCAGGCCGATCCGTACGCAGAGCCCTCCGCCCGGCGCGTCCCGCAGCGCCACCGTCCCGCCGTCGTCCGTCACCAGCTGCCGGACGACGGCGAGCCCGAGGCCCGTGCCGGAGCGGCCGGTCAGCCCCTGGCCGCGCCAGAAGCGGTCGAACGCGCGGGACTGTTCGGCGGCGGACATCCCCGGTCCCTGGTCCAGGACCTCCAGCACCGCCTCGTCGCCGCCGGGCACCGCCAGCCGGACGGTGATGGTGCCGCCGTCCGGGGAGACCTCCAGCGCGTTGGAGAGCACATTGTCCAGCACCTGATCGAGGTTGCCGGGTCCGGCGAGCACGTGCAGGGGTTCGTCGACGCTGCCGATGAGCATGATCCGCACCCCTCTCTCGTCGGCGGCCGGCCGCCAGACGCTCAGCCGGTCCGCGACCAGTTCGCGCAGGGCCAGCGGCTCCGGCGCCGACACCTTCGCCTCCGCCCGGGCGAGTACCAGCAATCCGCTGACCAGCCGGCTCATCCGGACCACCTCGGCGGTCGCCTGCTCCACGTCCTCCCGCACGAATTCGTCGTCCACTCCGTCGGCGATGTTGTCCAGCGAGAGACGCAGCGCGGTGAGCGGGGTGCGCAGTTGGTGGGAGGCGTCCGCCACGAAGATCCGCTGCGCGGCCACCAGCGTGTCCAGGCGTTCGGCCCCCTGATTGAGGGTCCGGGCCAGGGTCCGCGTCTCCTGCGGCCCGGTGATCGGTGAGCGGGCGGTCAGATCGCCGTCGCTGAACCGGCTCGCCATGTCGTTGAGCTGGCGCAGCGGCTTGGTGAGCAGCCGGGCGACGATCGCGCCCAGCCCGGCCGCGACGGCGAGGACGCCGACCGCCAGAAAGGCCCGGAAGCCCCAGATCCGCCAGAGCCGGTCGGTGAGGTCGTCCGTCGCGTACCGGATGCGCACGGCGCCGACGATCCGGCGGTCGTCGCTCTGGGCGTGCGCGGGCACGGTGACGACGAGTTCCGGGCCCCAGACCGGCCGGTCGCCCCAGTCGACCGTGATCCGGCCCTCGCGCAGGGCGCCGGTGATCGCCGCGTCGGCCGGGCGGCCGGGCGTCCGCAGGGGCGGTACGGCCGCCCCGCCCGCGGACACCACCTCGACCCTGCCGGGCGTCTCGCCCGCGTACGCCTCCGCGACCCTGACCAGCGCCTGCCGGGCCGCCGCGTCGCCGCCGAGGAGCAGCGCCATGGTGGTGGCCTCGCGCCGCACCGACTCCTCGGTGTCACCGCGCAGCTGGGCGGTGAGGGTGAAGGCCACGGGCACGGTGAAGGCCGCCAGGGCCACGCCGACCAGCAGGACATAGCTGACGATCAGCCGCCGGATCATGCCGCTCCCCCCTCCGCTCCCGCGGCCCCGGCCGGGGTGGTCACTCGGCGTCCGCGCTCTCGGGGAGGACGAGCCGGAAGCCGACCCCGCGCACCGTCTCGATCACCACCGCTCCGGCGAGCTTGCGGCGCAGCGCGGCCACGTGCACGTCCAGTGTCTTGGTGGGCCCGAACCAATTGGCGTCCCAGACCGCCTCCATGATCTGCTCGCGCGACATCAGCGCGCCGGGCTCCTCGGTGAGAAAGGCGAGCAGGTCGTACTCCTTCGGCGTGAGCGCGACCTCCGCCCCGTCCAGCCGGACCCGTGCCGCCTTGCGGTCCACCAGCAGCCGGGGACCGTACCGGTCGGGCCCGCCCGCCGTCCTGCGGTCGGGCTGGACCCGGCGCATCACCGCGCGGATCCGGGCGATCACCTCGCGGACGCCGAAGGGTTTGGAGACATAGTCGTCCGCCCCGATCTCCAGACCGACCACCCGGTCCGTCTCGTCGCTGCGGGCGCTGATGACGATGATCGGCACATCGCCGCGCCGGCGCAGCTCCCGGCAGACGTCGAGACCGTCGGTGTCCGGCAGCCCGAGGTCGAGCAGGACCAGGTCGTAGGGATCGGTGACGGCGAGGGCGGCCGTTCCCGTACTCGCCCATTCGACGGTGAAGCCGTAGCGGAGCAGACCGCGCCGGAGCGACTCGGCGACGGGCTCGTCGTCTTCCACCAGGAGTACCCGCAATGCATGCACGGACGCACCCTAGTGTGCGAAGCACGGATCCCTGTACGAGCGTTCGCCGCGGACGGCCCCGCGGAGCCCCCGGCCGGGTGTGAACGGCCCGCCGGACGTGCCGCGCACCGGCCGGCGGGCCGCACCGGGGCCGCTCCGCGACCAGGGCGACTACTGCCGCGCGGCCGGTGCGCACTCATCCGAAGTACGGAGAGGAAGCCGGATCTGCCGCTTCCGGAGGTCGGGCGCGGCCGGGCGGGCCGCGATGTACGGGCCGGCCTTCGCCCCCGACGGACGGCGGCCGGCACCGTCGACAAACAGGTTCTCCTGTGGCGGCTCCCGGCCGGCGCGGTCCGGCCGGGGTCCCGTGGCCGCGGGAGCCCGGCCCGGAAGTGCGGGGGCCGGCCCGGGTCCGAGCAATCCGGGCAGCGGTGGACAAGGGCGATTCCAGGCCATTTTTCGGCCGGTGGAACCTCTTCCCATCGGCCGATCGGATGCCGAATCGGATGCCGACATCCGCCCGGACGCCCTCTCTCAGGTCACAGTGTGGCAAATACCGGTGAGTTCTGTCCGAGTTATGGAAGTTTGCGGTGTGGGTCGAGTGAACTCTGTGCATCAAGTGTGGAGGCATCCCCTTTTCGGCTGTGATTTCTCCCGTACAGTTGCGCATCGCGTGGACTTCTGAGTTCCACCGTCATCGCCATGTGGGCTGGGGGGCCGGGACAGGTGTCGGGTTTTTTCGATGAGGTTTGGTCGTGGATCGTCACGGCAGTGGGGGAAACATCGTGGCGTGAGCTGATGCCCCTCGGTATCGCGGGGGCATTCGTCTGGGCGCTGTGGCTCTACCGGGCCGTGCTCTCGCGCTTCGCGAAGCCGGTGGTGAATGATTTCCGCACCACGGTGTCCGTGGTTGTTCCGGCTTACCGGGAGGACCCGCAGATTCTGCTGGACTGCCTGGACACTTGGCTGGAACAGGACCCCACCGAGATCATCATCGTGCCGGATGTGGACGACACGGAGGTGCTGCGCCGGCTGGCGCAGGTGGAGGATCCGCGGGTGCGGGTGCTGGCCTTCGAGCACCGCGGGAAGCGTTCGGCGCTCGGGGTGGGCATCAGGGCCGCGACCAGTGAGCTGATCGTGCTGGTCGACTCCGACACCCGCTGGCAGCCCGGGCTGCTCGCGGCCGTGCAGATGCCCTTCGCCGACCCGGAGGTCGGCGGGGTCGGGACCCAGCAGAACGTCTATCTCCGGCACACCAGCGTCTGGCGGCGGCTGGCCGACTGGCTGGTCAATCTGCGCTACTACGACTACGTCCCGGCCATGGGCCGCGCCGGAGCCGTGGCGTGTCTCTCCGGCCGGACCGCCGCCTACCGGCGTGCCGCGGTCGAGCCGGTGCTGGAGAACCTGGAGAACGAGTTCTTCCTCGGCCGCAGATGCGTCGCCGGGGACGACGGCAGGCTGACCTGGCTGGTGCTCGCCTCGGGTTACAAGACCGTCCACCAGTCCTCCGCACGGGCGCTGTCGATGTTCCCGTCCTCCTTCTCCGCCTTTGTGAAGCAGCGGGTGCGCTGGAGCCGCAACTCCTACCGCTGCTATCTGACCGCCCTTTACAAGGGCTGGCTCTGGCGGGCGCCCCTGGTCACCAAGATCACCGTGCTGCAGATTCTGCTGACCCCGGTGACGATGGGCATGGCGCTGGGATATCTGCTCTTCAGCCGGCTGGAGCTCAATGGCCGCGGTGTGGTGCTCGTGGTGATCTGGCTGGTGGTGGGACGCGGTATTCGCGGCTACTCCCATCTGCGGCGATTCCCCCAGGACATCTTCCTGCTGCCGCTGCTGGCACTCGTCGTGATCATGATTTCGCTACCGATCAAGCTGTATGCCTTCATCACCATGAACAAGCAGGGCTGGCTGACCCGTACCAGCACGAGTATCGGCGGCGAGGGACAGGACTCCGCCTCTCTCATCAACGCGGCACGGGCCGGTGCGCCCTCTCCGGCAGGGGCGGTAAAGCAGTGACACAGCAGCAGAGATGGTCCGCAGGGCGGAACCCCCGTATCGCACGCATCCTGGTGACGCTGCCCGTCGCCGGATCGCTCCTCCTGGCCGCGCCCTCGTCCGTGTCGGCGGCGCCGGAGTCGGCACCGGCCGCGGCGCCGGCCGATGTGGATCCCCGGGACCTGGAGCTCACCGCGGAGGACGCGGAGAACCAGGCCACCCTCGTGGCCGCCGAGGACCACCGGCTCGACCAGGTCCGCGCGGTGGCCGCCGTCGCCCCGCTGAAGGGCCCGCAGTGGACCCGGCCGTACCGGCTGGACACCCAGGGCGGCTACACCCTGGTACTCACCCAGCGCACCAAGCCGTACGGCGTCTCCGATCTGCTCAAGCTCGCCCCGCAGACCTTCGTCCGCAAGCGGGACGGCTCCTATCTGCTGACCGAGAACATCTATCTCAACACCGGGGCCAAGCTGAAGCTGTCCAGCCCCGGCGGTCTGCATCTGCGGCTGGCCAGCAACACCAAGGGCTTCGTCTCCATCGTCTCCTTCGGCGGCCGGCTCGACCTGGAGGGCACTCCCCAGGCCCCGATGCGGGTCACCAGCTCGGACACCCGCAGCAATGACCCCGACCTGGACGTGCGCGACGGCAGGGCCTATCTGCGCGCCATCGGCGGCCAGTTCTCCATGACCCACACCCGGGTCTCCAACCTCGGCTTCTGGAGCGGGCGCACCGGCGGGCTCAGCCTCACCGGGACCGACCGTCCCGACACCGGCAACATCAAGTACTCGGGCGAGGATCTCAACCAGCGCGAGCAGTCGGCGGCCGACGACAAGGCCGAGCGGCGCGACGAGCAGACACCCCGCAGCAGCGGAGTGATCGCCGAGCCCGCCGGCGAGCTGTCGACCCCGGACGGCCGTTTCTCGGTCCCCGATCTCTCCTACCTCTCGGCGGAGATCAGCAACTCCAGCATCACGGGCAATCTCTTCGGGATGTTCGTCTCGGGCGCCAGCGGGGTCAACATCACCCGCACCCGGGTGGACAAGAGCCTGGAGGACGGTGTGGTGCTGCACCGCGGCGTCACCAATGTGGTGGTCGACCGCAGTGTCTCCGAGAAGAACAAGGGCGACGGCTTCGTCCTCTCCCGCGCCACCCAGCAGGTGCGGGTCACCGGCTCCAAGGCCCTCTCCAACGGCGGCAACGGCTTCACGCTCAGCGGCCGGCCGCTGGCCGACGGCCCCTCGGCCGCCGGTGAGTCGATCGCCAGCTACGGATCGAACTCGGTCTCCCACAGCACCGCCGTCGACAACGGCCGCTACGGCATCGAGGTCTTCGGCGGCGCGAACGTCGGAGTGCAGGACAACAAGGTCGAGGGCGGCGACATGGGCATAGTGGCCCGGGAGAACGCCAGCAAGGTCGCCATCACCGGCAACCACCTCACCGGCCAGGCCCGGCAGGGCATCTCGGTGCGGGACGGGGTGTCGGGCGCGACCGTCAGCGGCAACCTCATCGAGGGCACGGACACCGGCGTCTATGTCCGCGACTCGCGGGCCGAGGTGCGCGGGAACACCGTCCAGGACGCCACCGAGCACGGGATATCCCTGGTGGGCGGGGTCGGCAAGTCCATCGTGACGTACAACGTCGTCGCCGGTGTCGGCCCGAGCGCGCTGGACGTCAGCCGGGCGCGCGGCGACATCACGCTGAAGCAGAACCAGACCTTCGCCTGGCACGACACCAGCACCTTCTGGATCAAGTTCCGTCACTACGCCAGCCCGATGACCCTGCTCTGGACGGCGATCCTGCTGCTCATCCTGGTCTCCGCGATCCTGGGTGCCCGCCGCAGGAACCGCCGGGGCGGCATTCAGCTGGGCGCCCACCCGTACGCCGACAAGATGCCACTGCCCAGCGCACCCGCCACCGAGGTCGCCGTGGAGCCCGGTCACGAGGACGACGAGACCAGGCCGGGCGGGCGCCACCGGATGCCGGCGATGACGGTCGGCCGCGGTTCGCGGTAGCACCCCGCTCCGGGCCCGGCCGGAAACGACCGGGCCCGCACCCGACCACCGGCCCCACAACACGTCCCCGCGAAGCCGGAGTTACCGACCATGTCATCCGTTCCGCCGAAGCCGTCGCAGCCGCCCCAGCAGCCGCCGGACTCCCCACCGCCCGGACGGCCGGGGATTCCCCGCAGCCCCGCCGTCTGGCTCTCCGGCAGCGCGCTCCTGGTCGCCCTGATCGCCCTCGCCGTGGCCATCGCCGGGAGCGGTGACGGCTCCGGCGCGGTGAAACCGGGAGCGACCAACGCCGGCCCGAAGGAGACCTGGTCCGTACGGCCCGGGATCGTGCCCAGCGATCCGGGGGAGCCCGATCCGGTGGTGAGCGACGACCCGGCGGCGTCCACGGGCGCCGGCACCGGCGGCAGCGTCCCGCCCGCGCCCTCCGAGAATGTCGACTGCCCGACCGCATCGGTCACCGTGAGCGACGCCCGCGCCCTCAAGGAGGCCTTGGCCGGCGCGGCGCCCGGGGACAGCATCCGGCTCAGCGACGGTGTGTACGAGGGCCGCTTCGTGGCCACGGCCGCCGGCACCGCCGAGAAGCCCGTCTTCCTGTGCGGCGGCGCGGGCGCGGTCATCGACGGCGGCGGCATCAAGGGCGGATACGCGCTGCACCTCAACGGCGCCGCCCACTGGCGGCTGATCGGCTTCACCGTGACCAACGGCCAGAAGGGCGTGATGGCGGACAAGGTCCAGGGGACCGTGATCCAGGGCCTCACGGTCGAGCGGATCGGCGACGAGGCCATCCATCTGCGCAACTTCAGCTCCGGCAATGTGATCCGGGAGAACACCATCCGCGCCACCGGGCTGCGGAAGCCGAAGTTCGGCGAGGGTGTGTACATCGGCACCGCCAAGTCCAACTGGTGCACGGTCTCCGACTGCAAGCCGGACAACAGCAACGACAACGACATCATCGACAACGACATCACCGGCACCACGGCCGAGGCCGTCGACATCAAGGAGGGGACCACCGGCGGCAAGATCGTCGGCAACTCCTTCGACGGAGCGAAGCTCTCCGGCTCTCACAACGACTCCTGGGTCGACATCAAGGGCAACGGCTGGCTGATCCAGGGGAACACCGGCCGCAACTCCCGGGAGGACGGCTTCCAGACCCATGAGATCGTCAAGGGCTGGGGCACCGGCAACACCTTCAAGGGCAACACCGCGATCGTGGACGGACCCGGCTGGGGCTTCCGTCTCACCTCCGACGGCAACAAGGTCACCTGCGACAACAAGGTGACCGACGCCGCCAAGGGCCTCGCCAACGTCGACTGCGGTTCCTGACCCCGGCCGGCCCTCTCCCCCACCTCGTCACGTCACCGGCCGCCGTCTCCGGCGGCCGGTGCGGTGAGCCGTCACACCCCCGTACACCCGGCGCGACTCCGCGGCCGGCCGGTCCGGGTACCGCACCGTCACCCCCCTCCGCACACACCGACCAGATCCCACAGACCCGGAGGCAAGCATGACCGCTCCCGCTCCCGCTCCTCGTATCACCGTCATCGGCACCGGCTATCTCGGTGCCACCCACGCCATCTGCATGGCCGTTCTGGGCTACGACGTCCTGGGTGTGGATGTGGACCCCGGGAAGATCGAACGGCTGACCGCGGGTGAGGTGCCCTTCTTCGAACCGGGGCTGCCGGAGCTGCTCACCAAGGCGCTGGACTCGGGCCGGCTGCGCTTCACCACCGACCCGGCGGAGGCGGCGGAGTTCGGGGACGTCCACTTCATCTGCGTGGGGACACCGCAGCTCAAGGGCTCGCACG
Organism: Streptomyces sp. CAU 1734; assembly: GCF_039888735.1. Taxonomy (NCBI): domain Bacteria; kingdom Bacillati; phylum Actinomycetota; class Actinomycetes; order Kitasatosporales; family Streptomycetaceae; genus Streptomyces; species Streptomyces sp. CAU 1734. The sequence continues at coordinate 129,494 of NZ_JBDQQP010000003.1, read as the reverse complement.
CGGCCGACCTGTCGCATGTCGACAGCTCGGTGGAGGCCCTGGCCCGGCATCTGCGCCGGCCGGCGCTGGTGGTCGGCAAGTCCACCGTGCCGGTGGGCACCGCCGCCCGGCTGACCGAGCTGGTCCAGCGGGTGGCCCCGGCCGGGAAGGATGTCCAGCTCGCCTGGAATCCGGAGTTCCTGCGCGAGGGCTACGCGGTGGAGGACAGTCTGCGGCCCGACCGGCTGGTCTTCGGGGTGGCGTCGGAGTGGGCTGAGCAGCGGCTGCGGGCCGCCTTCGCGCCCGTGATCGAGCAGGGCACCCCGGTCGTGGTCACCGATCTGCCCACCGCCGAACTGGTCAAGGTCGCGGCCAACTCCTTCCTGGCCACCAAGATCTCGTACATCAACGCCATGGCGGAGGTCTGCGAGGCCACCGGCGCCGATGTGACGGCGCTGGCGACGGCGCTCGGCCACGACGACCGGATCGGCGCCCGGTTCCTGAAGCCCGGCCTCGGCTTCGGCGGCGGATGCCTGCCCAAGGACATCCGCGCCTTCACCCACCGCGCCGAGGAGCTGGGCGTGGGGCAGGCCGTGGCCTTCCTCCGCGAGGTCGACGGCATCAATCAGCGGCGGCGCGCCCGAACCGTGGACCTGGTCCGCGAACTGACCGGCGGCGAGCTGGAAGGTGTGCGGGTGACCACGCTGGGGGCCGCCTTCAAGCCCAACTCCGACGACATACGCGACGCCCCGGCGCTGGACGTGGCCCGCACCCTGCACCGGGCGGGTGCCCGGGTGACGGTGGTCGACCCGGCCGCGACGGAGAACGCCCGCCGTGCCTTCCCGGAGCTGGAGTACGGCACGGACGCCATCAGCGCCGCGACCGGGGCCGATGTGGTGCTGCTGCTGACCGAGTGGACGCAGTTCCGTGAGATCGATCCGCATGCGATGGGCGCGGTGGTGGCCCGGCGGCGCATCGTGGACGGCCGGCACGCCCTCGACCCGGTCGAGTGGCGCGCGGCCGGGTGGGAGTACCGGGCCCTGGGCCGCCCCTGACGCGCGCGCGGCCCGTGCCCCGGTGTCCGGGGCACGGGCCGCGGCGGGTGGGTCACACGGAGGGCGCTCCCGTCACGGTGCGCTCGCCGCCGGCCACCCGCAGCCATCGGTTCACCCCGATCCTGGCGAGGAATCGTTCATCGTGGCTGACCACCATGAACGCCCCCTGATAGGAGGCCAGGGCGCTCTCCAGCTGTTCGGTGCCGGCCAGGTCGAGATTGTTGGTCGGCTCGTCCAGCAGGAGGAGCTGGGGAGCGGGCTCCGCGCACAGCACACAGGCGAGGGTGGCTCGCAGCCGCTCACCGCCGGACAGGACCCCGGCCGGCAGATGGGCCCGGGCTCCCCGGAAGAGGAAGCGGGCCAGCAGATTCATCCGCTCGGCCTCCGGGCGGTGCGGCGCGGCGGCGGCGAAGTTCTCGGCGACCGTGCGGTCCGGGTCCAGCAGATCGAGCCGCTGGGAGAGATACGCGATCCGGCCGTCGGCGCGCCTGATCGAGCCGCTGTCCGGGTGCTCTGCGCTCCCGGCGCTCCCGGGGCCGGCGGCGCTTTCGGCGGTCTCGGCGGTCTCGGTGGTCTCGGCGCTCTCGGCGGTGAGGTCACCGCTGACCAGACGCAGCAGGGTGGTCTTGCCGGCGCCATTGGGGCCGGTCAGCGCGATGCGTTCCGGGCCCCGGATCGCCAGGTCCGCCCCCGGATCGCGGAAGACGTCCCGGCCGCCGAGCCGGACCCGCATCCGCTCGCCGAGGAAGAGGGTGCGCCCGGCGGGCACACTCGTGTCCGGCAGCTCGACGGTGATGCGCTGATCCTCCCGGAGCGCCCGCTCCGCCTCGTCCAGGCGGGCCCGGGCCTCCCCCAGCCGGCCGGCGTGGATCTGTCCCGCCCGGCCGGCGGATTCCTGCGCTCCGCGCTTCATGTTCCCGGCGAAGATACGGGGCAGGCCGGCGCTCTTGAGATTGCGGGCGGCATTGCCCGCGCGGCGCTCGGCGCGTTCACGGGCCTGCTGCATCTCCCGCTTCTCCCGCTTCAGCTCCTGCTCGGCGCTGCGGATGTTCTTCTCGGCGACTTCCCGCCCGGCCCGTACGGCCTCCTCGTACGCGGTGAAGTTGCCGCCGTGGAAGCGCAGCTCCCCCCGGTCGAGCTCGGCGATCCGCTCCATCCGGTCGAGCAGGGCGCGGTCGTGGCTGACCAGCAGCAGGCAGCCGGTCCAGCTCTCCAGCACCTCCTGGAGCCGGCGGCGGGCGGGGAGGTCGAGATTGTTGGTGGGCTCGTCGAGCAGCAGCACATCCGGATTCCCGAGCAGCCGGGCGGCGAGCCCGAGCGAGACGATCTGGCCGCCGCTGAGGGTGCTCAGCCTGCGGTCCAGGGCGAGCCCGCCCAGCCCGAGCCGGTCGAGCTGGGCGCGGGTGCGCTCCTCGATGTCCCAGTCGTCACCGATGGCGGTGAAGTGTTCCTCGCTCACATCCCCCGACTCGACGGCGTCCAGGGCGCGGATCACCGTGTCCACGCCGAGAACCTCGGCGACGGTGAGCCCGCCGGTGAGGGGAAGGGTCTGCGGGAGGTATCCGAGGGTGCCGGCGACGGACACCGACCCGGCGCGGGGGCGCAGCTCCCCGGCGATCAGCCGGAGCAGGGTGGACTTGCCGGCGCCGTTGGGGGCGACCAGACCCGTACGGCCGGCGCCGGCGGTGAAGGAGAGGTCCGTGAAGACCGGGGTGTCGTCGGGCCAGGCGAAGGAGAGATTCGAGCAGACGATGGAGGCATCGGACATGGAAGAGACCTCGGGGAGGACGGGCGGGGCGGACTTCCGCCCCGGCGGTGGGGAAAAAGGGGACGACAGGGCGGCCACGCTCGGCGGTGCTCCGGGGCACCGGCCGGTGGCCGTCAGGACCGGGTCTCACCCGGTGATGTCGTCGTCACCCACCACGTCTGCTGTCTCTCCTCGGTAAATGATCACAGGCGAATGATCAGCGCCGGATTCAGCGTACCGAAGGGGGCCGGGCCGGGCGAGACATTTATCCCGCCCGGCGAGGCGTCCGGCGGTCCGGCGGACCGGCGGACCGGCAGTCCTGTCAGTCCGCCAGGTGCGGGCGGACCGCGCGGGCGATGGCGTCCATTCCGGCGTCATTGGGGTGGAGCCGGTCCCCCGAGTCATAGGCGGGCAGCAGCCGGTCCGGGTCCGCGGGGTCGCGCAGCGCCCGGTCGAGGTCGGCGACCGCGTCATAGGCGCCGCTGGTCCGGATCCAGGTGTTGACCTCCTTGCGCATCGCCTCCTTCGCCTCGGACCAGTAGCCCCACTCCACGCCCTTGAAGGGGGTGAGCGTGGCGCCGATGACGGTGATCCCGCGGGCGCGGGCCATCCGGATCAGGGCCTTGTGGCCGTCGATGAGCTGCCGGGCGGTGATCTCGGGGGCGGCGCCGCAGCCGAAATCCGGGCTGCCCGAGCTGCCGATGTCGTTGATGCCGATGAGCACGACGGCGGCGCGCGCACCGGGATGGTCCAGGACGTCGTGCCGGAAGCGGGTGAGGGCCTTCTCCCCGAAGCAGGGCGAATCGGAGAGCAGCCGGCTGCCGCTGATGCCGGAGTTGACCACGGCGAGCCGGGACCCGCCGGCATGAAGCCGCTCGGCGAGCTGGTCGGGGTACCGGTTGTCGGCGCCGGGGGTGGAGCCGGCGCCGTCGGTGATGGAGTCCCCGAAGGCGACGGCGGTGCCCTCGGCGCGGTGCTCGGAGACCTCCACGCCCGAGACCGCGTAGTAGGAGTAGGACTCCTCGACCGCGCCGGCGAACGCCTGCCCGGAGATGTCGCGGGTCCGGTCGCCGGGCGCGCGGTAGGTGGTCGTCAGCCCGTCGGAGTGGAAGGAGACGGGGCCGGTGGGCCCGGCGAAGTGGAGGGTGATCGTCAGCCGCTCCAGGGGACGTACGCGCAGCGCGACCGGGTCCGAGGCCAGCTCTCTCCCCGGCGCGACCGACACCCCGCGCGCCGCGCCGAAGCGGAGCGTCCGCAGGCTGCCGGGCCGCACGGCGGCGCCCTCGGCGGTCCGGGCGACGGTGGCGGCGGTGACGACGAGCGGCTGGGTGCCGTATCGGTTGGAGACCCGTACCCGTATCCGGGAGCCCCCCGCGCTGATCCGGACGATCTGCCGGACGCTCTCGGCGGAGAACCCCTCCTCCGACCAGTTGGGCGGCCACCCCGGGGGCACGGTCGGCCGCTGATGCGCGGCTCCCCAGCTGCCGGCCCAGCCGCCCCTGTCGGCCGGCGCGGGGCCGGCGCCGGTCGCGGGTGTGGTGGTCAGAACGAGTGCGGTGGTGGTGGCCACCGCGAGGGCCATGGCCGGGAGATGCCGGATCGCCGAGCGCCGCATAAGTCCGTGCCGCCTTTCCCGGGCCCTCAACGGGCCCACCCCGTAAGCGAGTTCGAGATCAACTCCGGGATCGTACGCCCGGCGCGGCGATCTCCGCGGGGATTCCGGCCACGGGTTTCACTCCGTTGCGCAGCCGGGTTCGCCCGGGGGCGACGGGGACACGGATCCGGCGCGCGCCCCGTGCGGGGCGAGGGCACCGCGGGGTGCGGCAACCCGGCCGGCGCCGGCGCCGTACAGCCGCCCGAGGAGCCCGCACACCGCGGCCGGACCGGGTGGCCCGACACCGCCCGCGCCCCTCGCGCGCACCCTCCGCCCGGCCCCGAATCACCGTGCCCCGTCCCGGAATGCGCCGTTCACGGACCCCGCCCCCGGCCGGAAAGAAAGGTTAGGTTAACCTAAGTCCATGTTGGTTGCTCATGACTCCGGCCACGACCGCGCAGAGGCGGCGTCCGCCGTCTCACCGCGGTGGTCCGCGCCGGTGGTCGGCGGGCCCGAGGTCTCCTCGCCGTACCTGCTGACCACGGCCGTCTTCGACGGCGGTGAGCCCATGGGGCCGGTCTTCGAGGGAGCGCACACCCATCCCGACGCGCTCCTCGCATGGCCGCACGCCGGATCCATGACCCTGCACACCCCGGCCGGGGTGCGGCGGCTGGTGCCCGGGCAGGGGATCTGGGTGCCGCCCGGGACCCCGCACGTCTCCGGCGCCGACCCCGGCGGGGTGGCCTGCTACACCTATGTGGCCGAGGCCGCGATCCCCGCCGCGTGGACCTCGCTGCGGGCGGTCAGGGTGGGGCGGGCGCTCCAGGAGATGCTGCTCCATCTCGACGCGACCCCGATGCCCGACGACCTCCGGCTCCGCACCCAGCGGGTCATTCTGGAGATGCTCCAGGACGATCCGCTGCCGGTGCTGGAGGTCCCGCTCCCGGCGGACTGGCGCATTCAGGCCCTCGCGGACGACGTCCTGCGCGACCCGGAGAGCGATCGTTCCCTGGAGGAGTGGGCGGCGCGGCACTCGCTGAGCGTGCGGACGGTCACCCGGGCCTTCAGCCGTGACATCGGGATGTCGTTCACCCGCTGGCGTTCCCTGCTGCGCATGTCCGCGGCGACGGCACTGCTCGCGCAGGGCCGGCCCGTCAATCTCGTCGCGCACCGCTGCGGCTACTCCACGACCAGCGCCTTCAGCGCGGCGTTCCGCCGGGTCACCGGTGTCAGCCCGACCGAGTACCTGCGCGAGCGTTCCGTACCGGCGCCCGCCGGCCGTCCGGCGGAGAGCCCGGAAGTCTTCGACGGCGACCGCGACCGGCCACCCACTGGCCGATTCGCGACGCACCATGGCCGGGGCACGACGCCCACCGGCCGCCGAATGCCCTAACGTTGGCCGAAGTGAGGGTTACCTAACCTCGGGCATGGCGGGCCGGGCGCCCCCTGTCCCGGCCGCGCGTGTACGTCCCGCACCGCTGTGACGGCTCGCACCCCCGACCGCCGTCGCATCCCTCGCGGTGCGCAGAATCAAGGAGAACCATGTCCCTGTCCACGGCCGCCCCCACCCGGGCGGCCCGCCCCGCCAGGATCTGGACCCGTGTCGCGGGACTGGCTGTCACCGCCGCCCTCGTCCTGACCGGCTGCGGCACCTCGTCCTCGGGATCCGGCGACGACACCAAGGCCGCCGGCGCGGCCTCGGCCGGCGCCTTCCCCGTCAGCATCAAGCACGCGCACGGCACCACCGAGATCCCCGAGAAGCCCAAGCGGATCATCACCGTCAGCTGGATGAACCACGACGTGGTCGCCGCGCTCGGCACCGTCCCCGTCGGCGTCGACAAGCAGTGGGGCGGCGACAAGGACGGCCACACCCCCTGGTTCCGCACCCAGGTCGAGAAGCTCGGCGGCAAGCTCCCCGAGACCCTGAACTACGGGGACTCCGGGGAGATCGACTTCGAGCAGATCCTCTCCCTCGACCCGGACCTCATCGTCGGCCTGTACTCCGGCATCACCGATGTCGACTACAAGCGCCTCAGCGAGATCGCGCCCACGCTCCCCTACCTGGAGCGGCCCTTCGACGGGGGCTCCTGGCAGGACATGACCCGCACCATCGGCAAGGCTCTCGGCGAGAACGAGAAGGCCGAGAGCGTGATCACCGACGTGGAGGGCACCCTCGCCACCGTCGCCAAGGAGAACCCGCAGTTCAAGGGGAAGACCTTCACCTACGGCACCTCCCTCACCCCGGGCTCCACCGACCTCGGCCTCTATGTCGACTACGACCCCCGGGTCCGGCTGCTCACCGAGATGGGCTTCGAGAACACCCCCTCGATGAAGGCCATCACGGACACCGTCAAGGGCACCAACTTCTACGGCGGCGTCAGCCTGGAGAAGCTCGACGACATCAAGGCCGATGTCTTCGTGGGCTGGGCGTACGACCCCAAGGAGGTGCCGTACACCCTGAAGGACCCGCTCTTCCAGCGGTGGACGCCGATCAAGAACAAGAACTACGCGTTCGTGGACGAGGCACCCCTCGGCATGGCCACCAGCGGCCCGAGCGTGCTGTCGATCCCGTGGGCCATGGAGCGGTACGTGCCGCTGCTCGCCGACGCGGTCGCCGGCAAGGGCGCGGTCAGCTCCGCCGGCTCCTGACCCACCCGAACGCCCGGCCCACCGCCCCACTCGCGAGGAATCACCCGTGACGACCGCTCCACCCCCCGGTGAGACCACCACCGCACGGCGTGACGCGCCGGGCCCGTACTCCGGTACGGGCCCGGTCCCGCGTCACCGGCACCGCTCCCTGGTGCTCATCGCCGCTGTCGCGCTGCTGCTCGCCATGACCGTCCTCAGTGTCATGGTCGGCGCCCGCGCGATCCCTCCGGGCACCGTGTGGGACGCCCTGTTCCACTACGACGGCAGCGCCGACGAGCATGTGATGGTCCGCGAGCTGCGGCTGCCGCGCACGGTGATCGGACTCCTGGTGGGCGCGGCGCTCGGGCTGTGCGGTGCCCTCATCCAGGCGTTCACCCGCAACCCGCTGGCCGATCCCGGAGTCCTCGGGGTCAACGCGGGCGCGGGCTTCGCCGTGACCTTCGCGGTGGCGGTGCTCGGTCTGACCGACCCGGCGCAGTTCGTCTGGTTCGCGCTCGCCGGGGCCTTCGTGCTGACCATCCTGGTGTACGTCCTCGGCTCGCTCGGCGCCGACCGCGCGACCCCGGTGAAACTCACCCTCGCCGGTGTCGCGCTCACCGCCGTCTTCAGCGGGCTGACCTCGGCGCTCACCCTCAAGAGCCTCCAGACCCTGGACCTCATGCGGTTCTGGGGTGTGGGCTCGATCGGCGGGCGCTCGCTCGACATCCTCCCGGTCGCCCTTCCCCTGATCGGGACCGGAATCATCCTCGGCCTGCTCAGCGCCCACTCGCTCAACGCTCTCGCGCTCGGTGACGACAGCGCCCGCTCGCTGGGTGTCCGCCTCGGCACCACCCGGGCCGCGGTGGTCCTCGCCGTCACCCTGCTGGCCGGGACCGGTGTCGCCGTCGCGGGTCCCATCGCCTTCGTCGGGCTGATGGTGCCGCATGTGGTGCGCTGGTTCACCGGCCCGGATCAGCGCTGGATCCTCCCGCTGACCCTGATCGTCGCCCCCGCCTTCCTGCTGGCCGCCGACATCACCGGCCGGGTGGTCCTGCCCTCCGGGGAGCTGCGGGTCGGCCTCGTCACCGCGCTGATCGGCGCCCCTGTCCTGGTCGCCCTGGTCCGGCGGCGGAATGTGAGCGGACTGTGAGCAGCCACCCCACCCGGGAGCCCGGACCCGTCATGACCTCCGTTCGCACCGCGCCCGCCGCCGGGAAGGCCCGTGTCGATTTCGGACGCACCGTCTGGACCTGGCGGCGGGCGGGCGCCGCGCTGCGCGTGGACCGCCGCTCCGTGCTGGTCTGCGGCGCGCTCGCCGCGGTCATCCTCGTACTCGGTGTGGTGACCCTGGGCACCGGGTCCATCTCGCTCTCCCCCGCGCAGGTGGTGACCGCGCTCCTGGACCCGGAATCCGACCGCCGGGCGCGGCTGGTCGTCGTGGACTGGCGGCTGCCGAGACTGCTCTTCGCGCTGGTCTGCGGCGCCGCGCTGGCGATCAGCGGGGCGCTCTTCCAGTCGCTCACCAAGAATCCGCTCGGCTCCCCGGACGTCATCGGTTTCTCGTCCGGCTCCTATGCCGGGGCCACCGTGGTGATGCTGTTCCTCGGCACCGCCAACTATGCGGCGGTCGGGGCCGGCTCGCTGATCGGCGGGGCCGTCACCGCGCTGCTGGTCTATCTGCTGGCCTACCGGAACGGACTGCATCCGTTCCGGCTGATCATCGTGGGTATCGCGGTCGGCGCCGGGCTCAGTTCACTGACGTCGATGATGCTGCTCTCGGTCAATCCCCAGCAGGCGATGCTGGCGGCCACCTGGGCGGCCGGTTCGCTCGGCGGGCTCGGGTTCGAGCAGCTGGCGCCCACCGCCGTCGTTCTCGCCGTGCTGCTGCTCCTCGCGGTCGCCGCCGTCCGTCCGCTGGTCCACCTGGAGATGGGCGACGACATGGCGGCGGCCCTCGGGGTACGGGCGAACCGCGCGCGGCTCGCCGGGACCGTCGTCGGGGTGGCGCTCACCGCCCTGGTGACCGCCGCGGTCGGCCCGATCGCCTTCATCGCCCTGGCCGCCCCGCAGATCGCCCAGCGGCTGACCAGGAGTTCCACCACGCTGCGGATCGTGCCCGCCGCGCTCACCGGCGCGGCCGTGCTGGTCGCCGCGGACTTCGCCGCCCAGCGGCTGGAGCTGCCGGTGGGGGTGGTGACCGTCTGTGTGGGCGGTGCCTATCTCGCCTGGCTGCTCGCCCGTCAGTACACGGCCCGCCGATGAACCCCGCCCCGCCGCCCTCCCGTTCCCGAGGACCTCTCATGCCCCCGAAGACCGACCACCCCGGGCCGCACACCGCGCCCGAGCCGGCGCCCGCCCGGCTGGAGGTGCGGGACGCCACCTTCGGCTACGCCCGCCGCCCCATATCCGAGCATCTGGACCTCCGGATCCCGGACGGCTCCTTCACCGCGATCATCGGCCCCAACGCCTGCGGCAAGTCGACCCTGCTGCGTGCGGTGGCCCGGCTGCTGGCCCCCAGCGCCGGGCAGGTGCTGCTCGACGGCCGGCCGATCGCCGAGTACCGCTCCAAGGAGGTCGCGCGGCGGCTGGGTCTGCTGCCGCAGACCTCTCTCGCCCCCGACGGGATCACCGTCGCGGAGCTGGTCGCCCGGGGCCGTTATCCGCATCAGACGCTCACCCGCCAGTGGACGGCCGAGGACGAGCGGGCCGTGGCGGAGGCGATGGCCGCGACCGCCGTCACCGGTCTCTCCGGCCGTCTGGTCGACGAGCTCTCCGGCGGGCAGCGCCAGCGCGTCTGGGTCGCCATGGTGCTCGCGCAGCAGACCCCCGTCCTGCTGCTGGACGAGCCGACGACCTTTCTCGACATCGCCCACCAGATCGAGCTGCTGGAGCTCTTCACCGATCTGCACCGCTCCGGGCGCACCCTCGTCGCGGTGCTGCACGATCTGAACCACGCCGCCCGTTACGCGACCCATCTGATCGCCATGCGCGACGGCCGGGTCGTCGCGGAGGGCCCGCCGTCCGAGGTGATGACGGCCGACCTGGTGCGCGAGGTGTTCGAGCTGCCGTGCCGGGTGGTCCCCGACCCGGAGACCGGGACCCCCATGGTCGTACCGCTGGCGCGCCGGCGGGACACCGCGTGAGCCGGACGGAGAAGGGCGGCGGCGGCCGGGAGCCCGGGATACCCACCGGGGAGCTCTTCAGGATCGCGCTGCTGCGGGGCGGGCGGGGGCTGCGGCTGGGTCTCACCACCCTCGCGTTCATGCTCCACCAGCTCTGCGAGGCGCTGGTCCCCATCCTCATCGGCGTCGTCATCGACCGGGCGCTGGAGCCGGGCGACTCCGCCGCCCTGTTCCTGTGGCTCGGGGTGCTCGCCGGGGTGTTCCTCACCCTGTCGCTGTCGTATCAGCGGGCCGCGGCGGCGATGGTCGGTGTCTACGGCTACGCCGAGCAGGAGCTGCGCCGGATGGCCGTGACCCGGCTGCTCGACCCCTGGGGGATGCGCCGCCGCCCGGGACCGGGCGAGGCCCTGTCCCTGGTCACCTCCGACACCTACCGTGTCGCGGGCGTCTCCTGGAGCGTCACCCAGCAGGCGGCCACCGTCACCGCGATCCTCACGGCGTCGGCGGCGCTGCTGCTCATCTCCGTCCCGCTCGGCCTCGGGGTGATCGTCGGCACGGTGCTCTTCCTGCTGCTGATGCGCCGGCTCGCGGCGCCGCTGGAGGCGCGGGGGCTGGCCGAACAGGGCTCCGCCGCACGCGCCGGGGAGGTCGCCACCGACATGATCACCGGGCTGCGGGTGCTGACCGGGATGAACGCCCGGGCGGAGGCGGCGGCCCGGTACCGGGCCGCGAGCGACGAGTCGAAGCGGGGCACCGTCGCCGCGTCGCGCGCCGTCCTCGCGTACTCCTCCCTCAGCCTGCTGCTCTCCGGTGTCTTCCTCGCCGTGCTGGCCGGGGCGTCCGGTCTGCTGGCCCTCGACGGCCGGCTGACCATCGGCCAGCTGGTGACCGTGCTGGGCCTCGCCCAGTTCCTCCAGGGCTCCCTCGCCCATGTCGGCACCTTCGCCTCCAACTGGGCGCACAAGCGGGCATCGGCCCGGCGGATCGGCGCCATGCTGGCCGAACCGCCCCTGGTCACCCCGCCGGCGCCGGCTTCCCCCGCACCGCCGGTTCCCGGCCCCCGCGGCCACTCCCGCACCGTCCCGGTCGTCTGGCATCCGCCCGGGCACGGGAAGCCGGTGGAGCTGCCGGCCGGCGCGCTGATCGGGGTGGTGCCGCGGAATCCCGCGCATGCGCGCGGGCTCAGCGACCGGCTGGCCGGGCGGGTCCCGCCGGAGCGGGGAGAGCTCCTGATCGACGGTGCGGACGCCGTCGACCTCGGCCCCGAGGCGGTCCGCGCCCATCTGACGGCCCCGCCCCACCAGGGCACCCTCTTCACCGGCACCCTGCGCGCCAATCTCACCGCGCGGGACGGCACCCCGGACCCCGCGGTGATCCGGGCGGCGATGCTGGACGACGTGCTGGAGCACATCGGCGGCGCGGACACCGAGATCGGCGAACACGGCCGCAGGCTCTCCGGCGGCCAGCGCCAGCGGCTGCTGCTCGCGCGGGCGCTGCACACCGATTCCGCCGTACTCGTCCTGGACGAACCGACCACGGCGGTCGACCCGGTGACCGAGGCGCGGATCGCGCGGGGGCTCGGGGAACTCCCCGGCACCACCGTGTTGATCACCGCGAGCCGCATCCTGCTCTCCGCCTGCGACCGGGTGGTCGACCTCACGGACACCCCCGGGGACGACACCACACGAGACAACGAGCCGAACGGATCCCTCCGGTGACCCCGCCCGCGACCGTGCCAATCACGGACACCACCAGCGCCCCGGACCCGGCCCGGCTCCCCGTCGCGAGCCCGGCCCGCACCCGGCGGGAGATCGTCCGCCGGCTCGCCCTGCGGCGCGGACGGCTGGCGCTCACCCTGCTCGTACTGCTGGCGGGGGCCGCGGCGGCCCTCACCACCCCGCCGCTGCTCGGCGCGGTGGTCGACGCGGTCGCCGGCCAGTCGGGGCGCGGCCGGGTGATCGCCCTCGGGGCGGCCCTGGCGGGCGCCTCCCTGGTGAGCGCCGTGCTCACCTACGCCGGCGGCCGGATGCTGGTCGGCCTGGTCCAGGACACCCTGGCCGGACTCCGCGAGGACGTGTTCGAGGCGGCGATGCGGCTGCCCGCCGACACCCTGGAGTCATCGGGGAGCTCCGATGTGGTCTCCCGGGTCACGGGCGATGTCGAGGCGGTCTCCGAGGCGGCCTCCGGCGTGCTGCCGGACATCACGGGGGCGGGCCTCACCGTGGTCCTCACCGTGGCCGGCCTCGCCGTCCTCGATCCCCGGCTGGCACTCGCCGGGCTGTCCTGCGTACCGCTCCACTGGTACGCCACCCGCCGCTTCCTCACCCGCTCGCACCGGGTGTACGCGGACATCCGGCTGCTGGAGGCCGGCCGCGGGCAGACCGTCATCGAAGCGGTACGGGGCGCGGAGACGATCCGCGCGTACCGCACCCAGGACACCCATCTGGCGGAGCTCGCGGACCGGGGCGAGCGGGCCATCGACCGGCAGCGGGACGGGGCGAAGCTGCGGAACAGCTTCTACGGTCTGCTGAACACGGCCGAGTTCGTGGGCCTGGCGGCGCTGCTGGCGACCGGGTACGTACTGCTCGGCCGAGGCGCCATCACCCTGGGGACGGCCACGGCGGCGGCGCTCTACTTCCACCGGCTCTTCGGCCCGATCGGTCTGCTGCTCACCAGTCTGGACGACATCCAGCGGGCGACGGTGGGCCTGGCCCGGCTGGTGGGCGTCACGGACGCGGCGCCGCCGCGCACGGCGGATCCGGCGCCCGCGGCGGGTTCCGCCGGGCCGCCGGCCATCGCGGTGACCGGGGTCCATTACACCTATCCCGGTGCCGCCCGCGAGGCGCTGCGCGACATCACCCTGACAATCCCGGCCGGCGCGACGGTCGCCCTGGTGGGCGCCAGCGGTTCGGGCAAGAGCACGCTGGCGCGGCTCATCGCGGGGTCCGGGATCCCGGACAGCGGGGTGATCGGCGTCGGATCCGGGCCGGAGCACGGTCCCCGGTATCTCGTCACCCAGGAGGTCCATCTCTTCGGCGGCACGCTCGCCGACAATCTCCGGCTGGCCGGGCCGGGGGCCGGGGACGCCGAACTCACCTCGGCGCTGCGGGAGACCGGGGCGGACTGGGCGCTGGAACCGGGACGCGGGCTCGACGCGGTACTCGGCGGCCCGGACGGCGCGGCCCTGGACGACGGTTCGGTCCAGCATCTGGCGCTGGCCCGGGTGCTGCTGGCCGATCCGCCCGTCCTCGTCCTCGACGAACCGACCGCGGAGTCGGGCCCCGCGAACCGCGCTCTCCTCGGCGCGGCGCTCGAACGCGTCACCCGGGGCCGGACGAGCGTGATCGTCGCCCACCGGCTGGAACAGGCCCGGGAGTGCGACCGCGTCGTGCTCCTGAAGGACGGCCGGGTGGCCGAACAGGGCACCCATGACGCCCTGCTGGCCTCGGGGGGCGAGTACGCGTCGCTGTGGCGGGCGTACACCGGCGGGTCCGGGGAGCCGGCCGCGGCCGGCGCGCGCACGGACACGAACGCGGACAGCACGTCAGACAGCACCGCACCGGCGCCGGACACGGCCGCCGGAACCGACAAGGAGCACTGAACCGTGGAGATCTACCGAGCAGTCGTCGCCCGGGTGCGGCCCCTCACCGCGTCCATGATCCGTGTCACGCTGACCGGCGGCGACCTGCCGGCGTTCACCTCGACGGGGGTGGGCGACGAGTACGTACGGCTGTTCTTCCCGCACGGCCCCGACCGTCACGACCTGTCCCTGCCGGTCCCGACCGAGTCGGGCTGGGAGACCCCCGAGGGGCGTCCCACCGCGCCCATGCGCACCTATACGATCCGCGCGGTGCGGCCCGAACCCGGCGAGATCGACATCGACTTCGTGGTGCACGAGCACGGGGTGGCCGCCGGCTGGGCGGCGGCGGCGCAGCCGGGTGACCCGATCGGCCTCAACGCCCCCACCGGGCTCTACGACCCGCCCGAGGACGTCGTCCGCCAGATTCTGGTGGCGGATCTGACGGGACTGCCAGCTGTCGCGCGGATCCTGGAGAACACCCCGGAGCACATCGCCACCCGGGTGATCCTGGAGGTGCCGGACAAGGCATCGGAGCAGGCGCTTCCGGCCCACCCCCGGGCCAGGGTCACCTGGACCCACGGGGGCAACGGCCACTCCCCCAGCCGGCTGGCCGAACTGGTCACCACGGCACTGCCCGGGGAGAGCGACCTCACGGGGACCTATCTCTGGACGGCGGGCGAGACCACCGCTCTGCGCTCGGTGCGCAAGCACCTCCGCAGGACGCTCGGCCTGGACTCCAGCCGTTTCAAGGTGGTCGGCTACTGGGTCCCCGGTTCGGACACCTGGACCGAGCGCTGGGAAGCTCTCCCGGCGACCGTGCGGGCGGAGCTGGAAGCCCTGTGGGAGGCGCCGACGGACGATCTGGAGGATGTCACGATCGTCTACGAGGACCGGCTGAGCAATCTGGGTCTCTGACCCGGAGACGGGCCCGCCGGTCACGGGCGGGCCCGCTCCCCGGCCGTGCGCTCAGTTCGGCGGGGTGCCCCGGCCCGCAGCAGCTCGAACACGGCGGAGAAGCTGTCCTGCCCTCGGCCGTCGGCCGCCCGCCGGTCGAGCAGCGCCTTCAGCGGGGCGTGTACGTCCCCGGCCACACCATGGGCCCCGCCGAGCCGGATGAGGGCGTCGACCGCGGCGCGGTTGAGGTCGATCGTGGAGACCCCGTCCGCGTACGCCCCCGATGCCGCCTCCCGGGCCAGGTCGGGCAGGAAGTCGGCCATGCCCCGCAGCCATTGGGCGGCGAGCGGCGCGAGGGTCTCCGGGGAGGTGCCCACCGCGTCGAGGACGGCGGCGGAGTGCAGGAATCCGGCGAGCGCCGCGTATCCGGTGCCCAGCACGGCGAGGTTGTGGATCTCCGCGGCTCCGGGGTCCGGGCCGGACCAGTGCGCCGGGGCCATCACTTCGAGCGCGGCCCGGAAGCGGTCGAAGGTGTCGCGGGCACCGCTGTAGAGGAAGAAGCCCGAGGAGGTCGCGACGGTCCGCGGAAGGGCCAGCATGGCCCCGTCGAGATAGCCGGCGCCGTGGGCGGCGGCCCATTCGGCCAGTTCCCGGGCCTGTTCGGGGGCGCAGTTGGCGAGATTGACCAGGGTGCGTCCGCGCAGCTCGGCGGCGGCCGGGGCGAGGGCGCGGCGGACCGCGTCACGGTCGAGCAGCGGGGCGAGCACCAGCGGGCCGGCCGCCACGGCCTCGGCGGCGCCGGGCGCCCGCACGGCGCCCCGGGCGACGAGCGGTCCGGCCTTCGAGGCGGTGCGGTTCCACACGGTCACCGGATGGCCGGCGTCGAGATACGCGCCGGCTATCGCGGTGCCCATCCGGCCCAGGCCGAGGACGGTCACGGGCTGCTTCGGGCGCTCAGACACGGGTGCCGCCCTTGGCGATCGTCTCCACGACACTCGCGATGCCGCTCGCGCCGGAGCCGTCCGCCGCGGCCCGGGTCAGCAGGGTCCGGAAGAGGCCGGGCACATCGGTGCCGATGCCCTCGGCCCTGCTGGTCTCCAGCAGATGGTCCATCGCGGCGGCGTGCACCTCCACGGTGCCGTCGTCGTCCGGGAAGCGGCCGTCCTCGATCTGGCGGGCGTGCTCGGTCATCAGCGAGAGGACGAACGGCAGGTGTCCCCGTACCACCTCGGCGAAGGCCGTGGGCTCGACACCGGCCGTGCCCACCAGGGCGACGGAGTGGTAGAAGCCGGCCAGCGCGCCCCAGATCACGCCGAACAGCGCGGTGTCGTACACGGGGGCGAGCGCCGGATCGGCGCCGAGGTGGACGGTGTTGCCCAGGCTCGACAGCACGTCCCGGTGGGCGGTGAAGTCCGCGGGGGAACCGCTGAGGACGAAGAGCGCCTCGGGGCGGCCGACCAGCCGGGTACCGCTCATGGCGGCGCCGTCGAGATAGCCGGCGCCGTGGCCGGCCGCCCAGCCGGCCATCCGGGTCGCCTCACCGGGGGTGCCGGAGGTCAGATTCACCAGCACCCGGCCGCGCAGCGTGTGCGCCACCGGCGCCAGCAGTGCCTCGACGGCCGGGTAGTCCGGCAGGCAGACCACGACCAGCGGGCTCGCGGCGACCGCGGCTCCCACATCGGCCGCCGGGGCCGCGCCCTGCGCGGCGAGCGCGGCGGCCTTCGCCCCGGTGCGGTTCCACACCGTCGTCGTGTGACCGCCGGCGAGGAACGCCTGGGCGAGCCGGGTCCCCAGCTGTCCCAGGCCGATCACCGACACCGCGCTCGGCCCGTGGTTCCCGTTCCCGTGCTCCGTCGTGGTCATGTCCGGCTCCTGATTCGTACTCGGCCGCTGTCGCCGGGCCGGTGTCTCCGGCCGTGTTCTCACTCTGGCCGTCCGCGCTGTCGGAGTTCTGTCGGCCGGCTGTCGGACCTCCCCCACGAGGGCGGCGGATACCGTGCGGCCATGTACTTCTCCGTACTCGGCCCGCTCACCGTCCGCACCGCCGCCGGCGACCCGGTCGCCGTCCCCGAGGCCAAGGTGCGCGCACTCCTCGCCGCCCTGCTGATCCACGCGGAACGGACGGTCCCGGCGGACCTGCTCGTGGACCATCTGTGGGGCGACCGGGTGCCCCGCAATCCGGCCGGGGCGCTGCACACCAAGGTCTCCCGGCTGCGCGGCGCCCTGGAGCGGGGCGAGAGCGGGGCCGGGGAGCTGGTGGAGTCGAGAGCGCCGGGGTACGCGCTGCGGGCCGGGGAGAAGGACGTGGATCTGCGCCGGTTCACCGGTCTGACCGCCGCCGCGCACGGCACCGACGACCCGCGCGCCAGGGCGGATCTGCTCACCGAGGCCCTGGCGCTGTGGCGGGGGGACGCCGCCTTCGCCGGTCTGGGCGATGCCGAGTTCCTGCGCGCCGAGGCCGACCGGCTGGCGGAACAGCGGCTGACGGCGCTGGAGACACTCGCCGAGGCCCGGCTCGCACTGGGCGAACACCACACACTCGCCGATGAGCTCGGCGAGGCGACGGCCCGCCACCCGCTGCGGGAGCGGCTCGGCGCCGCCCGTATCCGGGCGCTGTATCTGGCCGGGCGGCAGTCCGACGCCCTGGCCGCCCACCGGGAGCTGCGCGGACTCCTCGCCGATGAGCTGGGGGTGGATCCCGGCCCGGAACTGACCGCCCTGCACCGGGCGATCCTGGAACACGACGGCACGCTGGTGCCGGCTCCGGCCGGCCGGAGCCGGGGCGGCGGTCCGGTGCCGGCCCCGCTCACGGAGCTGACCGGCCGGGACGCGGCGGTGACCGCGATCACCGGACTGCTCGCCACAGCACGGCTGGTGACCCTGACCGGCCCCGGCGGGGTCGGCAAGACCCGGCTGGCGGAGGCGGTGGCGGCCGGGGTCGCCGACGGCTTTCCCGACGGCGTGCGGATGGTGCCGCTGGCCGGCTCCATGAAGCCGGCCGAACAGCTGAGCGCGGCCCTGGGCATACGCGAGGAGGGCGCGGCGGGCCCGGTGGAGGCGCTACGCTCCCGGCGGCTCCTGCTGCTGCTCGACAACTGTGAACATGTCGTCGACGCGGTGGCGGATGTGATGCGCCGGATCCTGGCCGCCGCTCCCGGGGTCACCGTCCTGGCCACCAGCCGGGAGCCGATCGGGCTGGCCGGGGAGACCGTGTGGACGGTGCCGCCGCTGTCCCAGTCCGACGCCGAGCGGCTGTTCGCCCGGCGGGCCGCGGCCGCCGCGCCCGGTTTCGCCGTGACGGCGGAGAACGCGGCGGCGGTCGCGGAGATCTGCCGCCGTCTGGACCGGCTCCCGCTGGCCCTTGAGCTGGCCGCGACCCGGGTGCGCGCGCTGGGCGTACGGGAGATCGCCGCCCGGCTGGACGACCGGTTCCGTCTGCTGGCGGGCGGGCGGCGCGGGGTGCCCGCCCGCCAGCGGACACTGCGGGCGGTGATCGACTGGAGCTGGGAACTCCTGGGCGACGACGAGCGGGCGGTGCTGCGCCGGCTGTCGGTCTTCGCCGGCGGCTGCACCCTCGACGCGGCGGAGACGGTGTGCGGCTCCGGGCTCGATGTGCTGGATCCGCTGATCCGGCTGGTGGACCGCTCCCTGGTCACGGTGGACGACGGCCCCCGGTACCGGTTGCCGGAGTCGGTGGCGGCGTACGCCCTGGAACGGCTCGCGGAGGCGGGCGAGACCGGGGCCGTCGGGGAGCGCCACCACTCCTTCTGCGCCGGGCTGGTGGAGCGGGCGGCGGACCGCCTCCGCGGTCCGGAGCAGCGGCACTGGCTGACCCGTCTCGACGCCGAGAGCGCCAATCTGCGGGTCGCCCTGGAGTGGGCGGTGCGCACCGAGGACGCGGCCGGGGCCGCGCGCATCGCACTCGGCTCGGCCTGGTACTGGTTTCTGCGCGGCCGGCTGAGCGAGGCCCGCCGGTCGCTCGGGGAGACCCTGCGGATCACCGGTGAGGACCGGGCCGGTCCGCGGTCCCGGCTTCTTCTGTGGCACCGGGGCTTCGCCCTGCTCGCCGGGGAGGCCCGGAGCGAACCGGCGGCACCCGTGCCGGCGGCGGAGGGCGACCCGGCGGGCCATGCGCGGGTGGTGTGGTTCCTCGGGCATGCCTGTCTGCGGGCCGGGGAGGATCTGGCGCGCAGCGAGGTGCTGGTGGAGCGCGCCCTGGCGTGCTTCCGCCCGGCCGGTGACCGCTGGGGAACCGCCGCGGCGCTGAGCACCCGGGCCGGCCAGGCGCTGCTGCGGGGCGACCTCGGCGCGGCCCGGAGCGGCGCGGCCGAGGCCGATGCGCTCTTCCGGGAACTCGGCGACGCCTGGGGGCTGCTGCAGACCTCCTATCCGCTGGCCACGCTGGCCGCGATCACCGGTGACTACACGGACGCCGCCCGGCTGCACGAGACCGGGTTCCGGCTGGCCGAGGAGCTCGACCTGGGCACGGATGCCGCCGACCGGCTCACCGGACTCGGCCGGGTCGCGCTGCTGACTGGTGACTTCTCGCGGGCCGAGGCCCTCCACCGTTCGGCGATGGCGCGCTCCGTCCGTCACGGTTACGCGGCAGGCGGGATCCACGCCGAGATCGGTCTCGCGCTCGGGGCCCGCCGCACGGGCGACCTCGACCGCGCCGAGCGGCATCTCCGCACCACCCTCGCCTGGCACCGGGAGGCCGACTTCGGGCCGGGACCCGCGCTCCTTCTCGCGGAACTCGGCTTCCTCGCCGAACAGCGCGGCGACAGCGCCGCGGCCCTCGCCCACCACCGCCGGGGCCTGGCCGCGGCGCGTGCCAGTGGCGACCCGCGGGCGGTCGCCCTCGCCCAGGAGGGCCTGGCCGGCGCCCATGCCCTCGCCGGGCGGCCGGTGCGGGCCGCCCGGCTGCTGGGCACGGCGGCCCGGGCCCGTGTCCGGTCCGGCGCCCCGCTGCCGGCGGGCGAGCGCGATGATGTGGACCGCGTCACCGCCCGGGTCCTCGCGGCGCTGGGCCGCGAGGTGTTCACCGCGGAGTTCGCCGCCGGGCGGCACCGGCGGGAGCCCGGCGGGTGACGGGGCCGGCACCGGCGGGAGCGCGGCGGGTGACGGGGGGGGCGGCACCGGTGTGCGGCGGCGCCCGCCCGGGTCAGGGGCTGGTGAGGATCACGAGCTCCCGGGTGGCCCGGGTCATCGCCACATAGCGGTCCACCGCTCCTTCGACGCCCTCGCCGAACCTGTGCGGGTCGACGAGGACGACCAGATCGAACTCCAGCCCCTTCGACAGCTCCGGGGTCAGCGACCGCACCCGGGACGTCGGCCGGAAGGCGGGATCGCCGATGACACAGGCGGTCCCGTCGGCGTTGGCGGCGAGCCAGGTGTCGATGACCGAGTTCAGCCCGGCCGCGGATCCACGGGCGACGGGGATCCCGCCGGGGCGGATGGAGACCGGCACATTGGCGTCCGGGAGCGCGGCGCGGATGACCGGCTCGGCCTCCGCCATGATCTCCTCCGGTGTGCGGTAGTTGACGGTCAGGGAGGCCAGCCGGATCCGGTCGAGGCCGACCCGTTCCAGCCGTTCCCGCCAGGACTCCGTGAACCCGCCCCTGGCCTGGGCGCGGTCCCCGACG
This sequence comes from Streptomyces sp. CAU 1734, assembly GCF_039888735.1. Taxonomy (NCBI): domain Bacteria; kingdom Bacillati; phylum Actinomycetota; class Actinomycetes; order Kitasatosporales; family Streptomycetaceae; genus Streptomyces; species Streptomyces sp. CAU 1734. The sequence goes on along the minus strand of NZ_JBDQQP010000003.1, from coordinate 109,253 downwards.
ATGGTGAAGCTCCGGGACGGGCACCGGGCCAGCAGCATCTGCCACTCGGCGTCGGTCAGTTCCTGGGCCTCGTCCACCACGATGTGCGCGAACGGTCCGGCGAGCGGATCCGGTTCGGATCCGGCAGGTGCGGAGTCGTCGGCCAGGGCGTCCCTGAGGTCCCTGCCGTGCAGCATCGTCACCACGCCCTCGCCGTCGTCATCGGCTTCGAGCAGGGCGTCGACGACCTGCGCCATCCGCGCGCGCTCGGCGGCGCGGGCGGCCTCGTGCCGGCGCAGGCGCCGCGCCGTGTCCGGGTCGCCGAGCCGCTGCCGGGCCGCGTCCAGGAGCGGCAGATCGGACACCGTCCAGGCCCGGGCGTCCTCGCGCCGCAGCCGCCGCACATCGGCGGGGCCGAGCCCGGGAGCGCACAGCCGCAGATAGGCGGGGACCGACCACAGGTCCGACACCAGGTCGGCCGCCTCCAGCAGCGGCCACGCGCGGTCCAGGGCCGTGCGCAGCTCCCTGTTCCGCCGGAGCGACCCGAGGAGGAGTTCGGCCGGGGCCTCTCCGTCGTGCTTCTCCGCCAGGATGGCGAGGAGTTCCTCCCGGATCTGCTCGCGCGCCTCATTGTGCGGGGTCCCGGGTCCCGCCGCCTCGAACGCCGCGGCCCAGTCGCCGGCGCTCAACGGGATGTCGGACCAGGGGGTGGTGACCGTCATCTCCCCGGCGGGCGGCTCCTCGTGGAACCGGACGGCCGGCTCGATCGCCCGCACCAGGTCGGCGGAGGACTTCAGGCGGGCGACCGCCGGATCGGTCTCGACGGCCGCGTCCGCGCCCTCGGGGACGAGGTCCCGCAGGGTGCAGATCCGTACGCCGTCCTCGCCGAGGCCGGGCAGGACGTCGGAGACGTACCCCAGATAGGGCTGGTGCGGACCGACGACCAGCACACCGCCGCGGCGCCGGCCGAGTCGCGGGTCGGAGTGGAGGAGATGGGCGGCGCGGTGCAGGGCGACGACCGTCTTGCCCGTACCCGGCCCGCCGTCCACGACGAGCGCGCCGCCGGATCCCGCGCGGATGACGGCGTCCTGGTCGGCCTGGATGGTGGCGAGCACATCGCGCATGCGTGCCGACCGGTCGCCGCCCAGGCTCGCGATGAAGGCGGACTGGTCGTCGAGCGCGGCATGTCCGGCGAAGCCGTCCGGGGTGAACACCTCGTCCCAGTAGTCGCTGATCCGGCCGCCGGTCCAGCGGTATCTGCGGCGGCTCGCGAGACCCATCGGGTTGGCGTGGGTGGCCCCGAAGAAGGGTTCGGCGGCGGGCGAACGCCAGTCGAGGAGCAGCCGGCGGCCGGTGCCGTCGGTCAGTCCGAGCCGGCCGATGTACACGGGCCCGGAGCCGTCCGCGCCCGCCATGTGACCGAGGCAGAGATCCAGACCGAAGCGGCGCAGGGTGCGCAGCCGGGCGGCGAGCCGGTGGATCTCGGCGTCGCGGTCCATGGCCTGCCGGCCGCTGCCGCCGGGGGACCTCCGCTCGGCGTCGAGCCGGCCGGTGAGCTCGGCGACGGTCTGGTCCAGGCACTCCGCGACGGCCGCGAAGTGCCGCTCGTCGGCGGCGATCAGCGCCGGGTCGGCCTTGGCGGAGAGACGCTCGGGCAGGTCGAACGCGGTGGTGGTGACGGGGGGTCGCACGGTGTTGACTCCGATCTGGGGCCGCGGGGGCCCTCGCGCACGGCAAGGCGTCCGAACCGCCGCCCCGGCCGGTGGGCGCAGGGGGGCCAGAGCGGTCGGCGGTTCGAATCGCCGGGCTCTTTCCGCAGGTCCCGGCTTCGGCCGCTGATTCTGCGGCATCACGGGGGCCTTGCCGCAAGGCCCCCTGTGAGCTATACCTTGAGAGCGGAAAGGAGCGGGTGCTCCCCCTTTCCCCTCCCTCCCCCACGATCGGCCTAGGTGAGCTCCGCCGCTCTGCTCGTGGCGCAGTGCTTCATCGCGTCCCAGATGCCGTCACCGAGGCTCTCGAAGAGCTTCTCCGGGTGGTCGCGGAGATAGCCCACGATGTCGTCCCACTTCTCGACGCCGAAGGTCAGGTCGAGGTCGAAGCCGACCAGATGGACACCGGCGAGATACGCGTCGCAGCCTGCCCTCAGCCGCAGACCGGCGCCGGTGCCGTCGATCCTCAGATCGAAGCCGCCGTGCGCCTTGATGCCGACCAGGGTGCCGCCGGCGACGGGAATGCCCCCGAGGAGGGCGCCCCGGGGCAGCTCGACACCGAAGTCCAGTCCGACGCTCGCGGTGGCATGCAGACCGCTCCCGGTGTCGAGCGTGCAGCCGACCTCCGACTCCAGGATGCCCAGGAGGCCGGCGTCGAGAGTGAACGCGAAGCCGTCGGAGCCGAGTTCCGCCTCGACGGCGGCGGATGCCCCGAGGAGGGCGACCCTGCCGGAGAGGGAGAGGATCTTCTCCGGCAGCCGGTGTTCCTTGATGCCCCGGGTGTCCAGGAGGTAATGCGGGCCCTTGGTGCCGTCCTTGTCGGAGAGGGTGAACCACTTCCCGATGGTGAGGGGCTGGGCGATGGCGCCGGCGGCGTACAGCCCGTCGTTGCCGACGCCGACCTCGAAACGCCAGTTGTTGCCGAAGAAGTCGATGTTCCCCTTGCCCTGACAGCCCTGGTCCCAGTGCTCCCCCAGCGGGCTGGTCCAGCCGCCGGGCACGGTCACGGCGCAGAACATCAGCTCGTGCAGCACGATCTTCGCCAGGAAGCCGAGCGCCTCCGGCGGCGGGAACACGATCGCCAGGATGTCCAGGAGCGAGACCCCCTTCCCGCTGTCGGCGGCGGCGAGGGAGAACCGGAAGACCGTCACGAAGGGCTCCGGTTCGAAGCCGCCGACCACATCGAGCTCCAGTGCGGCCGGGCCGACCGTGATGGAGCCGCCGATGCCCAGGGTGAGCCCGCTCGTACCGCCGCCGATCTGGGCCCAGAACGCCTCGATGTCGAAGCCCTCGATACCGAAGGCGTTCCTCCAGGCGGGCCCGTCCGGACCGGGGGCCGCGCCGTGGACGGGCCGGGCGGCGGCACCGGGGAGCGGCGGGGCGGGCAGGATCGCGCGGCCCTGTTTCTCCAGTGCGAAGGCGTACCGGTCCGGAGGGAGCCGGCCGGCGAACGCGCCGGGGCCGGCGGCGGCCTCAAGGGTGAGGAAGAGGGAGAACCCCTCCTCCGAGACGGCTCCGCCGGCCGCGAACCGCAGCAGTGTCGCGGGCGCCGAACCCATCGCGGGCACGGTGAAGTTCCATGAGGCGCTCAGCGCGATCCGCGGCTGGGCGGGCTGGATCTCCACCTCCAGGCCGCCGAAGCCCGAGCGCAGCCGCTGCTCGGCCACGGATGCCCTGAACACCGAATTCCGCACCGGTGACGCCAGCACGGCCTCCAGGCGGACACCGTCGGCGGCACCCTCGAACAGCGCGCCGAGCGGTTCCAGCGGTCCGGTGAAGGCGATCTCGGTGAAGAAGGTGAGGCCCTTGTCCAGGGCGGCCGGGAGAGTGTCCGGGGCGGAGTCCGCGTCGAGCGCGACACCGTCGGCCGAGCAGACGGCCAGACCCGACTTGGCGAAGGTGATGCCACCGAGGATGCCCAGCACTCCGGACCAGCCCGGGACCTGGTTCGGTGCCCAGGTCCAGCCGTCCTGCCAGAGGGCGGCGGCGAACAGGGTGCCGGAACCGCCCTTCGCCGCCTTGCCGGCGACCGTCAGCGCCGTGGAGCCGCCGAAGTCGACCGTGCCGCCGACGGTGAGCTCATGGCCCCCGCCGGCGTCGAACTCCCCCGCCTCCGCGCCGCCGAGGCGCACCCGCACCGAGGCGCCCCGCAGTCCGACCGCGGGCAGACCGTCGGGCAGGGGCACATCGGCACGGCAGGCGAGCCCTTCGAGCAGTGCGGTCAGATCGGTGTCCGGGAAGGTGCCGCCCAGTTCGAAGCCGCCGGGGAGGTGCCAGGCGGCGTCGAAGACCATGCCGCCGTCGCCCTCGGCCGGGCCGAGCCGGGCCCGCGCGGCGAGGGTGCCCGTGGTGCGCGCGTCCTCGCCCCCGGGGGTGGCCTCGTCCTTGCCGCGCTTCAGCTCCAGGGTCACCCGGTCGAGCCCGAGCCGCGCGGCTCCGATGCCGATGTGCCAGTCGGTGATCACGGTGGCGGAGAGTCCGTACTCGCCCCGGGTGGGCACGGCGGTGCCGTGGAACTTCGCCAGCGTCAGATCCGGTGCGCCGCTGAGGTCGGCCCCCGGGAGGAAGTGCCGGAGCACATCCGCGAGCCGCGCCGGTGTCTCCTCGTCCAGGGTCAGTTCGAAGCTGCCGGGCGGGATCGCCGCGCGGGCATGCAGGGCGACCGGGCCCGCCACGGTGAAGTCCCCGTATCCGGTGACACCGGCGGACCGGGTGGGCAGGAGCGGCGCGGTGACGGTCAGTTCGGCGCCGACGCCCGTCACGGCGAGATCGTCCCCGGCGACGGGCCAGGAGACCCCGGGCTCCGCGGCGGCCCGGAGGGTGATCGCGGTCAGGGCCTCGGCCGCGCCCCGGCCGGCCGCCGTCGTGTCGATGACGGCGTCGAGCCCGGCGATCCCGACGGCGTCCCCGAGAGTGAATCCCGCGCCGGTGAGCCGGTCGAGGGCCGCACCGCTGCCGTACCACTCCCGGAGGGCGCTCGTGTCCACCGCGCCGCCGGGCAGCACCTCCGCGCCGAGCACGATCTCCGTCCCGGCCGCGGGGACCGGAGCGCCGAGGGAGACCGTGACGCCCGGCGCCGGGTCGAGGTCCGCGATCAGCCGCAGCCCGTACGCGAGGGGCGGGCCGTCGCCCCGCGACCCGGCCCACAGGGAGAAGTACCCGCCGGTCCCGGCCCATGGTTCGGGTACGGAGCGCAGCGCGATGTCGGTGACGGTCCCGCCGCCGGCCGGACGGCGCTGTACGGGGCCGGTGAGCGAGAGGGCGGCACCCGGACCGCGCACCAGTGCGGCGAGGCCGCCGAGCGGCGCCGGGTCCAGGACCTCGGGCGCGTACAGGGTGACGCCCCGGTCCAGGGCGGGCAGTCCGTCGCGGGCGGGGCGGGGCACGGAGGTGAGCAGGAGCAGGGGGAGGCGGTCGCCGAAGGCGAGGCCGGCCAGGTCGCTTCCGGCGGTGTCGGGGAAGGAGACGGCGAGGGTCCAGCCGGCGGGGGTGGTGAGCGGGATGTGGAGGGTGGGGTCCCCGTCGACGGGGTCGAGGCCGAACTCGATGCCGGTGACCGGTGCGCCGGTGATGCCGAGGACGGTGAGTTCACCGCCGATCACGACGGTGGCGGTCTCCGGGTGGTCCTCGCGGTGCGGCGCGCCGACCGTGAGCACCGCGTCGTCGAGCCAGCCGCTGATCAGCGCGGCGGCCGGCCCGCTGCCGAGACCGGCCGCCGGGAGTGCGAGGGTGCCGCCGGCGGTGTACCGGTCGAGCAGGGCCTGGAGTTCGGTGAACCGCATGGGATGGCCTTCCGGGCGGGGTCGGGCGTACGGAAGCGGGCGTACGGGCCGCTCGGCGGGGCGGTGATCAGCCGCCCGCCAGCTTCGCGGCGATCACCTTGCGGGCGTTCTCCGTGAGGGCCCCGGCGATGTCGTCCCGGCGCGCGCCGACGCCGTCCCGGACGCCCTTGATGAAGCCGTCCTTGATGTCGGCGGTGTTGAGGATGGTGTGCACCGCCGCGTCGGGCAGGCCCTCGACATGCACCCCGATGTCCAGCCCGTCCGGGTCGATGTCGACGGTGAGCGAGCCGATCCCGATGGTGAGGCTGTCGGCGTCGGGTCCCGAGAAGGAGAGGCCGAGGGCCACGGAGGGCTGTTGGGCGGTGGTGGTCATGGTGCCGTCGAGCCGGTCGCCGCTGCTGACGAAGGTGGCCGTCACCGAGGCCGCGACGGTGATCGGGGTGCGGGAGATCCGGCCGAACCGCAGGGTGGCGTCGGCACCCCCGGCGGCGAGAGCGGCGTCGTCGTCGGGGATGAGCACATCGGAGATGCCGTCGACGGTGACGTCGTCGAGGGTGAAATTGACCTGGGTGCCCAGGATCTGATGGTCGCCGAGGTCGATGGTGTCGATCGCCAGGGGTTCGAGCGGGGGATCGTCGGCCGAGCGGACGACGGACGGCGGCCAGAAGCCGGAGCCGCTGTCGTTGAGCGAGGCCCGCACCCGGTCGAAGAGGTAGACCTCCAGGGGTCCGTCGCCCGCCGGGGGACGGCCGCCGGAGGACGGGAGCGCGCCGGTGCCGAGCACACCGTCGAGCGCGGTCGCCAGCTCGTCGGTGACGGAGCCGGAGAACTGGGTGCGGAAGTCCTCGGCGTCGACGGTGCCGGCGAGTCTGGTGGTGAGGGTGGTGGCGGCGTCGGGGCTGTTGAAGGCCAGCACCGCCGCCCCTTTCCACGCCTTGCGATTGGCGTCGGTGACCGTGTCGCCGTCAATCGTGAGCCGGTCCGGGTCGAGGGTGTACACGGGGGTGGAGACGATGGCGACGGACTCGACGACCGCCCGGGGCGTGCGCGCGGAGCCCGACCCGGCCGGCTCGATGGTCAGCCGGACGTCGAACGCCATGTCCTCGATGGTGAAGAGGAACTCCCCGTGGCCCTCGATGGTCTGGGAGGGCCAGTCCACCCCGTACTCGCTCAGGCCGCCGGCGGGGACCGAGGTGGGCGGTTTCAGCGACTCGGCGAGCACCTGCCCGCCGGCCGCCGTCTCCGAGTCGGGGTCGTCGATCACCACGACGTGCTGAACGAGCCGGTAGGAGCCCTCGACCGTGATCCGCGGCTGGTAGCCGTGGGTGTCGTAGGCGGCGGCCGTGATCCGTACGGTTGCCCGGTAGCCGTTCTCCGTGGCGACGACATCGCTCAGCTCGCCCAGTGAGGCGTTGGCCAGACCGCTGACGGTGACGGAGAGCAGGGTCAGCGCCGGGTAGGGGTCGTCGCGGTCGCGCTGGCTGTCGAAGTCGTCCAGGTCGTCCGGGATTCCGCTCGCGCCGTCCCGGCTCGCCCGCTCCCAGGCGTTGCCCACGAAGTTCCACCAGGCGACGGCGATGGAGTCGGCGACCGTGGTGCCCGCGTCCCCGGCGAGTGCGCCGAGTTCCCAGGAGTCGACCTCCAGCGGGGAGAGGGTGCGTCCGTCGGGGGTGCGGACCGGTTCGAGGATCTTCGGGAGCCAGTAGGGGCTGTCGGGGTCGTTCGCCCGCTTGCGCATGGTGGCGTGGAGGAAGTCGACCAGGGCCGCGGTCATGGCGGTGCTCCTTCTCGGGAGTCCGGGAGGTCTCGGGCGTGCGGGTTGGTGTGTGCGGGGGAGCCGGTCAGGGCCGCCGGTCGACGACATGGAGGGCGAGATCCTCCAGCGCGTGCCGGTGGTCGCCCGCCGGGAAGGGCCGCAGCAGCTCGATGGCCTCCAGTGCCTGGGCGCGCGCGTCCGCCCAGGCGCGGGCGAAGCCGGTGGTCGCCCGCACCTGGGCGACACATCGCTCCAGTCCGGCGGCGTCCAGCGGTTCGCCGCGCATGACCCGGCTGACCCGGTGGCCGGGCCCCAGTTCCTCCATCGCGTACACCAGGGGCAGCGAGGCACGGCGGCGCAGCAGGTCCATGCCGCGCGGCTTGCCGGATGCGGTTTCGTCCTGGGCCAGGTCGAAGAGGTCGTCCATGACCTGGAGGGCGCGGCCCAGCCGGCGGCCGGCGAATCCGGCGCGGCGGGCGTCGGCGGAGCGTCCGCCCGCGAGGGTGACGCCGGCCTCGGCGGCCAGGCCGAAGAGGACGGCGGTCTTGCGGTCGGCGGTCCGCCAGTAGCGCTCGATCAGCCGGGCGGGCTCCTGGGTCAGGTCGGTGCGCAGTTCGTCCAGTTCACCGCAGCCGATCTGGAAGGCGGTGTCGAGTACCAGCTCGATCAGCGCCATGTCGCGGTCCCGGTCGATGGTGCGGACGAAGCCCCGGATGGCCTGGACGAACTGGAGATCACCGACGAGTACGGCGGTCTCCGTGCCGCGCGCGGCGTTGACCGAGGGCAGCCCCCGGCGCAGTGCGGAGCCGTCGATCACATCGTCGTGGATCAGCGTCGCCACATGCAGCATCTCCAGGGAGACCGCCCCCTGCAGCACTTTCCGGGGCAGCGGCGCGGCTCCGGAGACCATGTGCGCGGCGAGCAGCATCACCGCCGGGCGGAGCCGTTTGCCCTGCCGGTAGAGGGCGTGTTCGGTGTCGCTCAGGTACTCCCGCTGCGGGGCGAGTGCCTCGTCGAGGATGGAGTCGAAGTGCGGCCGGTCGCCGGCCAGCAGTCCGTCCCAGAGTCCGCTGGTGATGTCCTCGGCGGGGGTGCCCGAATCGAGGATGAGCACGGGTCAGGACCGCCCGTCGGCGGGGAGCACGAAGCCCTCGGTGCCGGTGAGCACGGCATGCCGCAGGGTCTCGGCGACGGTGTCGCGGAGGAGTTCGCGGACGAGGCGCATCGAGCGCAGCCGTTCCCTGGCCAGTTCACCGGCCGGGCCCTCCCAGCCGCTGTCGTCGATGTGCAGGGCGAGGGCGGGCAGGGTCACGGCGGCGTCGCCCGGGCCGGGGCCGGTGGTGATCCGGATGTCCTCCAGCCGGGCGTGGCACTCTCCCCAGTGCAGGGTGTCGGTCGCCGCCGGCTGTTCCCGCGCCCGGTCCGCGTAGGCCTGCCGGCCGAACTCCCGGTAGTGGTCCCGGTGCTCCCGCGACAGGGTGAGCCATTCCTCGGGTTCGTCCTCGGGGGCGGTGGTGTAGGTGCCGTGGACGAGGCCGATGTAGCGCTGCACCTCCTCGGGTGTGGTCGCGCGCACCTCGCCGGAGTGCCGGTCGATGGCGGAGTAGACCTCGTGCTGGCTGAGCGGGGTGGTCCGTTCGGAGGTGTTGCCGGTGTCGTTCACCGCCGTGGCGAACTGCTGGGCCGCGTCCAGGGCGTCGCCGTACTTGCTCTGGTCGTCGGGGGTGGCGAGGCTCATCTCGAAGGAGAGGGCGCTGGTGACATTCACGTACTGGATGAACGCGTGCGCGTTGTAGCCGGTCCCCTGGTCCGGGTCGGTCCAGTCGTTGACGGCGCCGGCGCCGGCGGCGGGTGCCTGCGGATCGGTGGTGGTGAAGGTGTGCTCGGACATGCGGCGGGTGACACCGTCGCGGCGCCAGTTCTTCCGCAGGGTGCTGGAGGTGTCGAAGATGCCGTAGAAGGTCTCGTTGTTCTGCCCGTAGGTGATGAGCAGCTGCTGTCCCTTCTCGGTCTGCATGAGCTTGTCGCGGTGGGCGTCGGCGCGGTCGTGCCATTGGCGGAGTGTCTCGTCGTCCGGTGGTTCGTGCGGGGCGGAGGGGCGGCTCGCGGCGGGGAGGGTGGGCCGGCGCGACTCCTCGGAGAGCGGGCGCAGATCGCCGGCGGTGTCGAGGTCGCGGATCTCGTCGGGGCGGGCGTCGAGCGCGTACCGGCCGGTGAGGACGAGCGCCGGGATGCGGTACGCGCCCTCCTCTCCGGGGACGGCCTCGGGCCGCCCCTCGGCGCGGACCCGGAGCGCGCCGAAGCGGATGCTGAGGGCGCCGGTGGGGTAGCCGACCGTGCCGGGCATCTCCACGGTGCGGGCGAGGGGGTAGCCGGGGGTGTCCGCGAGGTACAGGGGCCGGACTTCGGGGTACGGAGTGCTCACGTACGTCTCCTGCGGTGAGTCGGACCGGTGGACGGGTGGCGGGTCAGGAGACGTCGGCGGTCCCGCTGATCATGAGCATGTCGCCATGGGCGCTCAGCTCCGGTGACGCCAGCCGGATCCGGACGGCCGAGCCGCCGGCCGGGATGGAACAGCCGATCGGCTCGCCGAGCGGGATGTCGGGGGAGAGATCGGCGGTCTTCTGCCGGACGATGGCCGGGGCCGCCTCGGCGAGGCTGTTGACGAGGTCCGACAGCACCGCGGCCAGGGCGGTCTTCGGCTTGAAGGTCACCTTCCGGAGGTCGAGGCCGGTGACCTCGACCGTGAGCGCGGTGTCCGTGAGACCGGTGGCCCTGACCGTGACGACGGGCGGGTCCGGGACATAGCTGACATCGAATACGACGGGTGCGGTCACGGTGGTGTCTCTCCTCGCTGGTCGGTGCGCCTGCCGGTCCGGTGGTCACCGGGTCACGATTCGTGGCCCGCCTTGCCCAGGGCGCAGCCGCCGCTGCCGTCCGGGGAGGTGGGGACGAGGTCGAGCTCGGCGTGCCAGTCGATGTCGACGCCGGCCGACGCGGTGGTCGGGTCGGTGCCGACCGTCAGATTGACGGCCCGCCGGAAGGTCGCGTCCCACTTCGCCGAGGCGACGAACTGGACGGTCTTGCTGTCATTGGCCAGCTGCTTGTTCTCGAACCGCTTGACCGCGGCGGTCAGCAGGGTGGTGAGCAGGCCCTTGCTGATGAGGGTGAACACCTGCTTGCCGGTCGGCCACTCCACGGCCTCGGTGCGCACGGCCGCCGGCTGTGACACCGCCGCCTTCGACGCGAGGACCAGATGGGTGGGGATGACGTCGACCTGTACGAGATTCAGGGTGACCTTCTGGCCGAAGAGGTCCTGGGCCGGGATCCTCAGCCCCTGGAGCCAGCCGGCGCCCTGGTTCAGCAGGGTCGGGACCACGACGTTCCGGATGATGACGCTGGTCGGGCCGGCTGGCAGATTCTCCAGCCAGGCCCCGAGCGGGACGACGGTGAGACCGCCGCCGCCGAGGGTCAGCCGGAGGGCCACCGTGACCTTGCCGGTGACCGAGGGGAGGGGGGTGTCCCCCACCGTGCAGTCCGCCTTGAGCTGTTGGGCGACGAATTGGAGCACACCGGAGTCCGGGAGGGCGGTGACCCCCTCCGCCTTGATCATCTTGTTCCAGAGGTCCTGGTCCGGCGGGGTGAGCACAAAGGAGGGGGCGTCCAGGAAGTCCCAGGCGAAGGTGTAGGACGTACCCTCGATGGGAGCCGGGGTGACGCTTCCCCGGAAGGCGTCGCGGTGCCCCTCATGGGCCTTCCGGAGGCCGGAGTTGATGGCGTCGGCACCGACTCCGAGCGCGAGATCGAAATTTGAGTCGCTCACGCCGCCATCCAAAGGCACCCCGGAGGACCGCACCACAAAATGCCGCGCGCTGGCGCGAACCGGCGCTTTGAGGTGGTGAACAGGTCAGACTTCGCACTCATCCGCCCAGCGGAGCAAAAGGCACCGAACACGCCCGCGCCCACCGGTACGACCAGGGGTGACGGCCTCCCGGCCGACGGCTCCCCCGGCCTTGAACACACATCCGATTCCGGCCGTCCCGGCGGGAATCAAGGCCCTGTTACCGGACATACCGCCTGCCGTGATGTCCGCTTCCGCCGCCGCGGGGCCGTATTGCCGGATCGGCGGCACCGGTCGATGATGTGAGGCCGCCGCCGCCGGCACGGTGCCGCGGCCGCGTGATCCGCCGCGGAACCGGGCCTCGCCTCGGGCGGGGCCCCGGGTCCGTCACTTCGGGCACATGACCTTCACTTCGGACAGGGGAAGCCTGAACATGACCTACGACCTTGCAGTCGGAGCCGATGCCGCCACGGTGAACGTGGTGGCGTACGAGGTCTACGACCGGCTCTATCCGCGGTACTTCACCGGTTCCCAGCCGTACGACGCCGGAGGAACGCCGGTCACGGTGACATGGGACGTCCAGGCCGCACCGGTCTTCGATCTCACCCCGGCCGCCCACTCGGCGCGGGAGTTACGGGACCGCTTCGCGCGGGGCGCGGCGGGGCGGCTGACCGAGGACGAGGTGGCGGAGTACGCCGGCACCCTGCACCAGTCGCTGGACGGGAGCACCTTCCAGGTCGTCCTGAACGAGGTCGAGGTCGTCGTCGACGCGGAGGACGAGAATCTGGTGGACGCGGTGGTGACGGTGACGGTGGACGTCCAGGCCAGTACCTCCGTGTCCGGCCTGCTCACCCTGGACCCGGTCAGAGCCGTGGCGAGCGACACCGGTGATGTCCAGAGGGTGATTCTGGACAATGTGGTGCTGCCGGCCGTTCTCGACCAGGCGCGCCGGATCCTGTCGGGCATCAGTCTTCCCAAGCCGGACATCCCGCTGCTGGATCTGTCGGCGCCGGTCCCCGTGCTCGAACCGGAGCAGGCGGTGGCGGTGATGAATCTGGTGGAGCACGGCACACCGCGGCCGCCCTTCCCGGACTCCTGGCCCCGGAGCCCGTTCTTCGCGCTGATCGGTACGGACACGGTCCAGCGGATCAGCGAGGTGGCCACCGCCTATCTGGAGGGGATGAGCTTCCCCGCCGGCGACTCGATGGACTTCGGGATCGGCACCGGCTACTACCAGGCGTCGGTCGTCATCAGCCAGGTGCGGTGCGAGGTCCTGGACACCGAGATCCCGGCGGTGAGTGTGCGGGCCGCCGTCACCGGCAGCGGAAGCGCGGGCATCGACTGGCTCTGGGGCGGGTCGACGGACGCCTTCTACGATCTGGCGCTGGAGCCCGACCCGGTCATCACCCTGACCCTGTCGCTCTCCGGAACCACCCTCAAGGCCACCGCCGACAGCGTGAGCTCCTTCGATCTGGAGATCTATCCACACGACGACCTGGTCAGCGTCATCGCCTCCTGGGTGGCCGACGCGCTCTCGTCCACCCTCGGCGGGCTCGTCGCGGACGCGCTCCGGGGCGTTGAGTTCACACTGGGCGAGCTCCCGGCCGTCACCGTCGACGTGGATCCGGTCCGGCTCGATGTGACACCGGTGGATCTGACCCTCGGCCGCTTCGGCGACACGCTCACGCTCCAGGGCGACGTCTCCGTCACCAGCCGCTAGCGGTCCCGGTCCCCCGCCGGGGGTCGGCCGCGGAAGTGTGCCGTGCCCGGGGAGGCGCGGTCCCGGTGCCCCGCCGGGGGGCCGCCACGGGGAGTGCGCCGTGCCCGGGGAGGCTCCGACGGCCTTCCCGGGCACGGTGTCACACCCGCCGGCCGTCCGGGAAGGCCGGCCCGAAGCCGTTGACATGGCCGGTGTCCCGCCGGCCCGTGTCCCGCACCCGAGGCCGCCATATCCCGCCGGCCGCCTCCGACGCGGCGTTGACGGTACAGGACTTCTCGAGGTCGGGCGCCGAGTCGTGCGGGCTGGACGCCTTGAGCGGGTACACGGTCCCGTCGGGTGCCGGCAGATCGACCGCCGGGCCGCCGCGGAAGGTGTGCACGATGTCCACTCCGACACGCGGCGCGGCCGGGGCGCCGCCCGGGATGCCGGTGACGGTGACCGGGGAGGTGACCGGCGGGCCGGGGTCCGGGACGGCGATGGTCGTGGTGTTCTCGAAGACCGTGCCCGGGGGGCCGGGCTCGGTGCCGCCCGGGCGGTCGCCGGCGTTGACTCCGGCCCAGGCATCGGCGACGGCGGCGACCTCGGGGCCGCCGGCCCCGTAGATCTCGGCGGCGACCGCGAGGATGGCCGCCCGCGCGCCCGCGTGGTCGGTGGTGGAGCCGAATCCGGTCGTCAGCGCCCTGAACCAGGTCAGGGCGGCCTTGTCGCGGCCGATACCGGTCACGGGCAGGCCGCCGGAGGCCGGCGAGTGGTGGCCGCCGCCGTTCACGGTCCCGGCGCCGCCGCTCCCGGGGAGGAGGGAGAACCAGTGGTCGTCCGGCGCGGAGAAGAGGACGGCGGTGCCGGGGGTCCCCTTGGCGAGGTCGTACGTCCGGTCGCCGCCGAGTACCGGCGGCCCGGCGAAGGTGCGCTCACGGCGGGTGTGCGTGGTGCCGTCCCGGTCCCGGCTCACATCCCGGACGCCGAGTAACTCTCTTTCACCGGGACCCGGTTCGCGGGCGGTGGCCGCCGTGCCGGCGCTCGGCTCGCGCGGCAGCGCGGCACGCTCGGCGGGGGTGAGGCTCATGGGCAGGGCGCCGGGGCCGAAGGCACCCCGGGCGGTGAGGGGCGGCGCGGTGGGGCGCGGGGCCGCCGAAGGTCCTGCCTGGACGCCGGCGGCCAGCAGGGCGCCGGCGGCCATGAACGCGCCGGTGGCGATGGCACGCCGGCGATGTGTGGTTCTCACGCGAACTCCTTCTGCGGGGGGGGTGCCGGGCGGCCCGGTGGCGGCGCGCGCGCCCGGACAGGGCGATACGGAGCAACAGTGCGACGGATGGGAAAAGAGTTGCAGGAGTGACACACACCTGTCAGGGCCGCATCAAACGTTGGCCGGAACTCCTCCCGGACCGCGCTCCGGTGGGGAGCGCCGCGCGGACACAAGCGGGCCCCGGGATCGGTCCCGGGGCCCGCGTGCGGCTGTTTCTCGGGGTTCGCGTTCCGCGATTCCGCCGGCGGCTACTTGCCGCGGTAGGCGTGGTACACGGTGATGGTGCTCGTGTTGTTCCCGGTGTCCGTGATCTCCGCCCGGAAGGAGACGGACTTGCCCTTGGCCGGATTCGTGATCGTGATCCCGCCCTTGACGACCGTCACCTTCTTCCATGTCCTGCCGTCGTGGGAGACCGAGACCGTCAGGGACTTGAGGCCCTTGCCGGCCGCCGGGCCCTCGACGGTCACCGGGAGGGTGACCCGCCGGCCCGCCGGGGCGGTGTTGTCCGGCGCCGTCCTCGCGTCGATGCGGAACGAGGAGACCGGAAGCGCCTCCACCGTGCCCCTGGCCGGCCGCGCCGAGCGGAAGGTCCAGCGGGCGTCGATCCGGCTCGCGGTCGCGGCCACCTTCGCGTCCCGCTTGGCCGAGGTGGCGAGGGTGTACTCGGCCGGGGCGTCACCGACCGTGAAGGGGTGCCAGCCCCTCAGCGGATCCTCGCTCTCGCCGATCTTCACCGCACCCCGGTGGAGTGTGGTGCGCGCCGAGGAGACGGCGGAGTGGGCCAGATGGCCCCGGCCGTCGCTGAAGAGACCCAGGTCACCGTAGATCTTGTTGCCCGCGCGGTACACACCGCTGACGCCCTTGCGCACCAGCGGGGAGTGCACCCCGGTGCCGATGGTCTCGGTGTACGCCCTGCCCGCGTGGTAGCTCCTGTTGCGGGTGGTGGTCCAGATCTCCTCGCCCCAGGGGCCCTCGGTCTTCGCCGGGGTCTGGTCGGCCATCAGGGACCACTGGGTTCCCGGGCTCGACGCGAGCAGCAGGCTCCGGGTGCCGGGGAGGGGCCCGGACATCCCCTGCCCGTGGGAGTGGACCCCGGCGAGCACGCTCACCAGGTCGAGCCGGCCGTACTTTCCCTTCGCCGAGGACGCCATGGCGACCTTCACCCGGGCGAAGTCGGCCGCCTTGAACTTCCTGGTGTAGCCGGTGGAGTACTTCCGCACCGTGCCGCCGGTGACGGTGGCGTACTCCACCCCGCCGGCCGGCTTCCACCGGGTGGCCCAGGTCTCCGCCAGCGAGCCGTCGGTGACCTCGGGACCCAGATGCCCGCTGCGCACATTCTTCAGCGAGCCGAAGGAGATGGCGCTCTCCGCCCGGTGATCGCCCTTGCCCACCGCATGGCCGAACTCCACGCCGCTCAGCACGGCCCGCTTGTCCGGCACGGCGATGGAGACCGGCTTCGCCTTGCGGGCATCGACCGTGACCGTGGTGTTCCGGGTCAGGGAGAGTCTGGGGTGGAGCAGCTCGTCGTAGCCCTTGGAGATGTCCCTCGGGTCGACCGGGGCGCCGGAGCTGAGGGCGTACTCCCCCTTGACGAGGCGCACCGAGACGCCGGCCGCCGCGTTGTCGAACATGCGCATCCCGCCGTCGTCGTACAGCGCGTAGAGGAACGAGGAGAACTTCCGGGTCGGTTTGCCGTCCCGTCCGATGTATTTGATCGTGAGGGTGTACTGCTCCGTCCCGCGCTCCACACCCGCGACGGTGCGCACGCTCTGCCCGTCGCCGGCGGCCACGACGGATGCCGTGTAGTAGCCGTCGGTCCTTCCGCCGAGGCGGGTGTCCGCGGAGAGATCGACGGAGGCGGTGCCGCCGGCGGGAACGGTCACCCGCGGGGCGCTCAGGGTGAAGAAACCGGCGGGAGCGGGGGTGCCCTTGGGGCCGTGTCCGGTGGCCCGCAGATCAAGGGTGATGTCCGTACCGCCCAGATTGCGGTAGGTGATCTTCCGGGTCTGCGGGGTGTCGTCCTGGTGCGGCCACGGCTGCCGGGCGAAACTCACCGACGAGGGCTCGGCCACAACGCTCTGCCCGATCGCGCGGTCCAGGGCGATCCTGCCCGTGCCCTGTTCGGTGACGCGCCCGCCCAGGTCCTTCGCGGAGCCGGTCAGCGCGCTCTTCAGCAGCTCGCCCGTCCACCCGGGGTGCCGCTGCTTCAGCAGGGCCGCGGCGCCCGCCACATGGGGGGCCGCCATGGAGGTGCCGGATTTGCCCGCGTACCCCGCGAGGTCCCCGGGGGCGGAGGGGGTGCCCGCCGCGGCGGCGGCGAGGATGTCCACACCGGGGGCGGCGACATCCGGCTTGACCGCACCGCCGTCGGCCCGGGGGCCGCGGCTGGAGAAGAGGGCGGTGTCGCCGTCGTCGTCCACCGCCCCGACGGTCAGCGCCCCGTCGGCGCTCCCCGGGGAGCCGACGGATCCCGCCCGGGGACCCTCATTGCCCGCGGCGACGGCGAAGAGCACGCCCTTCTCCCGGAAGACCTTGTCGACCTGGGCTTCCAGCGGGTCGGTCTCCGGCCCGTCGGGGGCGCCGAGGCTCAGATTGATGACATCGGCGCCCTGGGACACGGCCCAGTCGATGCCGCCGATGATGCCCGACGCGGTGCCGGAGCCGCCGTCGTTGAGCACTTTGCCGCTGAGGACCCCCGCGCCGGGGGCGACGCCCTTGTGGGTGCCGCCCGACCCGGCGCCGGTCCCCGCCGCGGTGGAGGCGACATGGGTGCCGTGGCCGTGCACGTCCTTGGCGTTCTTGGCGTCGCTGAAGTTCTTCTCGGCGACGACCCGGGTCCGCAGATCCGGGTGGGTCCGGTCCACACCGGTGTCCAGGACCGCGATGGTGACGCCGGTGCCGTCGAGCCCGGCCTGCCAGGCCGTGGGCGCGCCGACCTGGGGGACGCTGCTGTCGAGCGCGGCCGTGTACACCCCGTCCAGCCAGACGCGCTCGATGCCGGGGACGGTGACGGTCCGCGCGTCAGCGCCGCCGGTGCGGGTGAGGGAGTCCCACAGGGCACTCGGCTCCCGCCCCGGGATGGTCACCGCGTCGGCGTTCAGCCGGGGAAGGTTCCGGCCGACCCGGACGTCCCCGGCGGCGCGCAGTCGCTTGCCGGCCGCGGGTGCGGAGTCGCCGGTGTACGCCACGATGACCTTCAGGCCGTCGCGGTAGGCGGCGCGGCTCTGAGGTCTGCTCAGTTCGGTGACATTGAACAGCCGCCGGTCGAGACGGCCGGCCGCGATCAGCGGGCGGGCGTCGGCGGGGACGACATGGGTCTCGCCGTCCTGGGTGAAGGTCTGGACGGGTATGTCCGAGCGGCCCTCGGCCCGGTCGAGGGCGACCGCCCTGCCCTGGGCGTCGACCCCGACACGGTCACCCGTGACCAGGGTGACCCAGTGCGGGCCGGCGTTCCCGCTGCCCCGGTCCCCGGGTCCGGCGAGTGCGGCGGCTGTGGCCGTACCGTCCGGCGAGGTGGTGGAGGCGGATGAGATCGGGGTGGTCAGCCCCGCGATGAGCGCTGCCGCGACCGCTGTGGTGAGCGCCGCGGCACCGAGGTTCTCAGGTCTCCCGGAGAACATGAACTCCCCCTGCCAGTGCGGGTGACGGGTCACAGGGGGCCCGGAGCGGCACCCGCTGTCCACCCCCGGCAGGGGGAAAATCCCACCCCGGGTCTCCGTCTGTCAGCCCGTTCGCCCGATGCCGGACAATGCGGCGCCGGATTGGGCGGTTACGGGGTGATCCGGTTCGGGCGGCCCGGCGATTTACGCGGCGATCCGCCGAACAATGAGGTGCGGCGAACAAGGCCGGCGGGGCCGGGCACGGCACACGACCGCGCCGGGGCGGCCGTGTCACGGCCGCCCCGGCGCGGATTCGCCCACCGGCGGGTGGTCAGACGCGCGGCGGCCAGTAGTGGGCACCGAGCTGCTCGCGGTAGCCGGAGTCACCGAAGTGCTTCTCCCGGTGGAACTCGGGCGCGTCCTTGATCTGCTCCTTGGTCCGGTCGACATAGACCTTCTCCTGCGCCGCGTCGATCTTGATGACCGTCCCGGCCGGGACGAGGACCTCCTTGCCGAAGATCCAGGGTCCGGTGTCCACGACCAGACAGGAGGCGTCAACCTCCTCGGTGTGCTTGTCGACCTTGCCGATGCTGCCGTCCAGGGCCTCGACCTTGAATCCGGTCAGGTCGGATCCGATGGTGTACCCGGACGTGGAGGCGTAGTTCCATGCGTTCTCGTTCATGACGGGCAGTCCTTCCGCGGTTGTGTGATGGCTGGCGGGCCCTGACGGGCCTGTGCCGAGGAGTACGGCCGGCGGGGGCCGGCCGTGCACTGCCTCGGTCAGCCGCCTGCCCCGCTTGCGACGGGCCATGCGTACGTCCTCGGCACCGGCCGGTTCCGCCGGCGACCGCCCGGCGGGAGGTGTGCGCGGGCTCCGACGGGGTAGCCGCGAGGCCGGAAGCACAACTCACGCATCGACGACGGGAGTTACGATCGTGTACGCCTCCAGAAGTCATTCCGGCTTTCGCCCGCTGTCCGCCGCCTCGCCCCTCGCGCTGGTCAGTGTCGTCTTCGGGGTGCTCGGATTCTTCTTCCTCAGCCTGCTGCTCGCGCCGCTCGCCGTGCTGACCGGATATCTCGCCCTGCGCCGGAGCGGCCGGGACGGCGCGGTTCTCGCGAAGGCGGGCATCGTCCTCGGCGCCGGTGTTCTGGTGCTCTACGCCGTACTGATGGTGGCCGGTTCCTGACCGGGCGCGGCGCACCCGTGAGCCCTGCCGTCATCCGGCTCGCCGGATCGCGCGCCCCGGTGCGGAAGTGCCGTCCGAAGCGCGGCGGTCCCGGGCCGGCCGGCGCTCAGCGCGGCCGGTGGTGGGCGCGCGATTCCGCTGCCGCCTTCAGATCGCGCAGCCATCCTTCGAGGCCCTGGCGGAGAATCCCGGTCGCGACGGGAACATAAGCGTCGACCTGCGGGCCGGTGTGGGTCTCCTCGGTGATCACCCGGACACCGCCCCGGACCTTGGTGAAGGTCCACACATGGACGCCGTCGATGTGCAGCCCCTCACCGGACGCCGGCCCGGTCCAGCGGACGCAGGAGTGGCGCTCGATCTGTTCGACGGTGGAGATGATGTCCAGCCGCCCGGCGGGAGTCACGGGGTTGGGGGGCACCGGGGTCGTCCAGCGGAAGACGGAACCGGCCCGTAAGGGGCCGTGGTCGAGCCGGTCGGCGGTCTCGACATGAGCCTGCCAGGACGGCCAGCGCTCCACATCGGCCTGAAGCTTCCACACGGTGCGCAGCGGCGCGTGAATCACGGTCTCCGTCCGGTGGCGGACCGGCGCGCCGGGGTCGACCCCCTCCCCCTCACAGGCCGGGGAGGCGGCGGGATACGGCGGAGCGGCGGCGGCCGGGCCGGCCGAGGCGCCGATCGGACCGGCGAGGAGGGGGACGGCGAACAGGGCGGCGGGGATACGGAACACGCCTGGGAGCAGATCGCCACGGCGGGGGCGTCCGCGCTCTCCCTCAACGCCATCGCCAAGCGGATGGGCATGAGCGGGCCGGCGCTCTACCGCTACTTCGCCAGCCGCGACGACCTGATCACCGAGCTCATCCGCGAGGCGTATCTGAGCCTGGCCGAAACCCTGCGCACGGCCGCCGCGGCCGGCGGCGGCGCGGCGGCGCGGCGGCGCCGGCGCATGCGCTGCGCCGCTGGGCCCTGGAGGACCCCCACCGGTATCTGCTCATTTACGGAACCCCGGTCCCCGGCTACCACGCGCCCGATGACATCACCGGGATCTCCTCCCGGATCATGGCAACCCTGCTGGACGCCTGCGCGGAACTCACCGCGGACACCCCTCCGACGCCGTTCGGCACCCATCTGGACAGCCATCGGAAGTGGGCCGGGGACCACCCCGCCCCGTCCGCCGCCCTCCACCGGGCGCTGATGTTCTGGACCCGGCTGCACGGCCTGCTCTCACTGGAACTGGCCGGTCACTTCGCCGGGATGGACTTCGACCCCGCTCAGTACTTCGAGGCCGAGCTGGCGGATCTGCTGGCTCCCGGACACTGACCCGGCCCCCGGCGGGACCGGGGGCGGCGGGACGCCGTGCCGGACACCGTGCCCGCACCCCGACCGCGCCCGCATCCGTACCCGGTCAGCGTCCGCTGCCGGTCGCCGCGCTCCGGGGGACGGCGGCCGGGGATCGCGCGCCGGCGTCCGGCTCCACCGGGTGTCCGGAGACCGCGGGCCGGGGGGCCGGCCGGCCACCCGTCACGCCGGCGTCGCAGCGGGAGGGCTCCGTACTCCCGTCCGTGCCGCTCAGACGTATCCGCCTCAGACCGTCCGGGCCTGCCGAGTGGGCGGCGGTGCAGACCACCTGACGGATCGCCAGGTCGTCGAGGTCGGCCAGGGCGACCGGCAGGCCGATGGTGAGGGCGCCGTCCCCGCCGGTCACGATGAATCCGCCCCCCGAGGCCGGGTCCGGCAGTCCGCCGGTCAGCCCGGCGGCACGCTCATCGGCCGAAGGCCCCTCGAAGAGCGCCCAGATGAGATGGGCGGACGGCACACCTTCCCTGCTCGGGGCATCCTTCGCACTCCGGGGCCGGGACACCGGGACCAGCGCGCCGTCCGCCGAGCGGAAGAAGAGGAACACCCGCCCCTCGGCCGGCGACGTGGCCTGGATCAGGACGGGGTCCCCCGCCTCCACGGGGTCGGTGTCACTGATACCGCAGCCGGTGAGCAGCGCGGTGAGCAGCA
The DNA here is from genome assembly GCF_039888735.1 of Streptomyces sp. CAU 1734. Taxonomy (NCBI): domain Bacteria; kingdom Bacillati; phylum Actinomycetota; class Actinomycetes; order Kitasatosporales; family Streptomycetaceae; genus Streptomyces; species Streptomyces sp. CAU 1734. Next base: position 88,430 of record NZ_JBDQQP010000003.1, on the reverse strand, counting down.
GTGCCCCGGCGCCCGCCGGGGGCAGCGCCCTCACACCGCCGCCCTTCCGGTGCCCAGCGGGATCTCGACGGTGAAGACCGCGCCCCCGCCGGGGGTGTTCCCCGCGCGGACCGTGCCGCCGTGCAGCCGGACGTTCTCCCGTGTGATCGCGAGCCCCAGACCACTGCCCGTGGAGCGGGTACGGGCCGCGTCCGCCTTGTAGAAACGGTCGAAGATGTGCGGCAGCACCTCGGGACTGATGCCGGGCCCGCCGTCGGTGACCTCGGTGACCAGCAGTGGCTCACCACCGGGGCCGGCCGGTGAGCGCAGCCGTACGGAGACCGGCGCGCCGCCGTGGCGCAGTGCGTTGCCGACCAGATTGGCGATCACCACATCGAAGCGGCGGGGGTCGAGCCGTGCCCGGATGCCGTCCGGCAGATCGGTGCGGACCTCGTCGCTCCAGTGCCGGGTCCGCAGGGTCCGGCGGATGGTCTCGGCGACATCGACCTCGTCCGTGTTCAACTCGGCGGCGCGGGCGTCGAACCGGGAGATCTCCATCAGATCCTCCACGAGCACGGCGAGTTTCCCGGTCTCGGCGCTGATCAGCCGGACGGCCTGGGCGGTGTCGGGGTCCAGGCCGTCCGCGTCCTCGTCGAGCACCTCGGTGACGGCGAGCATTCCGGCGAGAGGGGTGCGCAGTTCGTGCGAGACATCGGAGGCGAACCGCCGGGCCCGGGTCTCGGCCCGCCGCAGCTCCGCCACGGAGCGCTCCAGCTCACCCGCCGATTCGTTGAAGGTACGGGCGAGGCCGGCGAGTTCGTCGCGGCCCCGGACCCTGATCCGGGTGTCCAGCCTGCCCTTGCCCATGCTGTGGGCGGCCCGGCGCAGTTCGCGGACCGGGCGCAGTACGCTCCGGGCGGCGAGGAGCGCGGGTATCAGGGCGATCGCCAGCCCCGGTATCGCGCCATTGCGGGCGGCTGTCACCAGGGCCTCGATCTGGGCCTGTTCCTCGTTCAGATCCATCACCGCGTAGAGAACGAGCCCACTGGGCATGGCCCGGCCCTCGGAGGTGGCGGGGGCGAACACCACGGGCATGCCGATGGTCAGATAGGGCACCCCGTCCTTGATCACCCGCTCGAAGCTGCCGTGCGGGTTCCCGGCGACGGCCTTGCGGCGGAGCTCGGGGGTGATGACGGTGGAGACGGGGCTGTTGCCGGACGAGACGCGCATCGTGCCGTACTCGGCGAAGACGATCCACGGACGCGGTTTGCCCTTGTAGGCGAGTTCCCGCAGGGCCGCTTGCAGGGTGTCCCGCTTCACGGGGAGCCCGAAGGAGGACTGGAGGATCTGGTCGCGGAAGGAGGAGACGGCGGTGTCCTGGGCGGCCTGGAGAACCGAGCTGCGGGCCTCGCGATAGGTGAGGGCGGCCGTGGTGCCGGCACTGACGGCGGCGACCAGCAGAAAGGCGAGGACCAGCCGGGTGCGCAGCCCGAAGGGCGTGACGCGCCGGCGGCCGGGGTCGCCGGACGGGGCCGCCCCGCTCTTCGCGGTGCGCCTTCTCCGTCCGCTCACAGCGGGCCGAAGCGGTAGCCGAAGCCGCGCAGCGTCTGGATGTAGCGGGGGCTCCCGGGCACGTCCTCGATCTTGTTGCGCAGCCGCCGGACACAGGCGTCGACCAGTCGCGCGTCTCCGTGGTAGCTGTGCTCCCACACATGCTCCAGCAGTTGCTGACGGCTGAACACCTGCTCGGGGGCGGCGCTGAGGTGCAGCAGCAGCCGCAGCTCGGAAGGGGCCAGGGCGAGCTGCCGGCCCGACTTGGTGATGGTGAGTCCCGCGCGGTCGATGGCGAGATCGCCGTGGACCCGCATGGTCTGCCGCCCGGTGCCTGACTCGTCGATACGGCGCAGCACCGCCCGTATCCGGGCCTCGATCACCTGGGTACGGGCGGGCTTGACGATGTAGTCGTCGGCGCCCGCCTCCAGCCCGATGACGACGTCGAAGTCGTCGCCCCGGGCGGTGAGCATGATGATGGGCAGCTGGCTGGTCTCCCGCACCCGGCGGCAGACCTCCACGCCATTGACCCCGGGCAGCATCAGATCCAGCAGCAGGAGATCGGGCCGGAATTCGCCGAGCACCGCGAGTCCCGCCTCTCCGGTGGCGGCGGTCCGTACATCGTGCCCCCGGCGGCGCAGGCCGAGCTCGACCCCTTCGCGCACGGAGGGGTCGTCTTCTATGAGGAGCACGCGTGGCATGGGGGCAGTATGGCAAAGAGCGGTCCCGGCGCCGGGCGGGACGGCCGCGAAGGCGCCGGGCGGGAGCGGCGGGAGCGGCTTCGAACCCGGCGAGCGGGAGCGGCGGCGCGGCGGCGCGGCTTCGATCCCGGCGGGACGGAGCGACCGCCCGCGAACCGGCGGAAGCGGTCCCGGGTGCGGCCCGGGACCGCACCCGGGATTCTCACCCGCACAATTGACCGATGACCTTCACCTCCCGCGGTCCATTCGCGGCTCCCGGCGAGAAGAGCCGGGGAGTGTGGCGTGCGCTCGCCGAAGTGATCGGCGGCGCGGTGCTGATGCTCCCCAACACGGTCTTCGACTGGGGGCTGAGCGGCTCGCTCTCCGGCGAGACGCAGATCCTGCTGGGCGCGGTCGTCCTCGCGCTGCTGGCCGTCCGCCGGCGCTTTCCGGTCATGAGCCTGCTCGGAGCGGCCCTGGTGCTGGGGGTGCTGCCGCCCGCCGGGCTGCCGGCCGCGGTGATCGCGTACACCACCGCCAAGCGGCTGGTGTCGCAACCGCGCCGGACCTCCGTGCTGCTGGCCTCGGCCGTCCTGCCGATGGTGATCTGGGCGGCCCGCGCGCCGGGCGAGAACCTCGGCGGCCATGCGCTCGGGCTCGCCCTCGGCGCCGTGCTCGCGGCCACCGCGCTGATGGTGCCGGCGCTGGTCGGGACCGCGAACGAGCAGCAGAGCCGGCTGCTGAGCGCGCTGCGCGAACGGGCCGTCGCCGCGGAAGCGGTCCGCCGGCTCACGGACAGCGAGTCCCGGATCCACGAGCGGTCGCGGATCGCCGCCGAGATGCACGATCTGGTCGGCCACCGGCTCAGTCTGGTCTCGCTGCACAGCGGCGGCCTGGAGATGGCCCTGCGGAAGGAGTCACCCGAACTGCGCGACGAGGCGGCCCTGGTGCGCCGGGCCGCCGGGGACGCGATGCGCGAGCTCCGTGAGGTGCTCGGGGTGCTCGGTCCGCTGGGGCGGGACACCGGCACCGGCGCCCTCACCGACACCACGGGCACCCGGTCCGACATAGAGACCCTGGTCGAGGAGTCACGCCGCGGCGGTGTTCACCTCGATCTCAGCTGGGACGGCCCCGATCTCGCCGACCGCCCGGCCCGGGTACGGCGCGCGGTGCACCGGGTGGTGCGCGAGTCGCTGACCAATGTGCACCGGTACGCCGCCGGGGCGCATGTCACCGTGGCGGTCACCCACGCCGGCGACCGGGTGGACATCCTCGTACGGAACGGACTGCCGCCGGTGACCGCGGCCGGGTCGGCCGGGCCGGGCACCGGGCGCGGTCTCGTCGGGCTGAGGGAGCGGGTGTCCCTGCTCGGCGGCACCCTGGAGGCACGTCCGACCTCCGTCGGGGGCTTCGCGGTCACGGCCCGCATCCCCGCGCGCCCGGATCCGGAGACGGCGATCGCCGGGGACACCGCACCGGCCGAACCGCTGCCCGAGCCCGTCCCCGAGCGGGCGGTCCGCGGTGTCCGGCACCGGGCGATGAGCGCTCTCACCGGGCTGCTCGGCCTCGGGGGTGTGGGGGTGATGATGATGCTCGGCATGATCCTGGTCAGCCTGGCACAGCCGGACCCGGAGCCCTTCGACTACCACGAGCCGCCCCGGATCGGCGTCTCCCGGGAGGAGTTGGAGGCGATCGGGGACGGTGACCATCCACTGGCCCGCGCGGCGGCGACCGGCCGGGAGCCGGCCCGCCCCCGGTCGGCGACGAGCTGTGTCTATCCATGGGTGGACAGCGTCGTCACACCGGCGGCCGGAGCGGCCGCGCCGGGAGCCGGAGAGGCCGCGGAGAGCACGGAGGGCTCCGGGCACCTCAGGATCACCCGATACTGTTTCCGCGACGGCAAGCTGGCCGTGATCGATCACTTCACCGTGCCGGTGGTGTCGCAGACACCACCGTGGGAGACCCCGTGACCGCGTTCTCAGAGCTCTCGGATTGCTCCGGGCACTCCGCTCCCGCCGACCGCCCCGTCCGGGTGCTGCTCGCCGACGACGAGGAGCTGATCAGGCATGCCGTCGGGCTGATTCTGCGTCATGCCGATGGCGTCGAGGTGGTCGGTGAGGCGGCGAACGGCGAGGAGGCCGTACGGGTCGCCGCCCGGACCCGGCCCGATGTGGCGCTGGTCGACATCCGGATGCCCGTGCTCGACGGGCTCGCCGCGATCGGACCGCTGCTGGCGCTCCGGCCCCGGCCCCGGGTGGTCATGCTCACCACCTTCGGCGACGACGAGAACGTGGCGCACGCGCTGCGGGCCGGCGCCACCGGCTTTCTCCTCAAGGACGAGGGCCCGCAGGAGCTGATCCGCGCGGTACGGGCCGCCGCCGCGGGCGACGCGGTCCTCTCCCCCGGTGTCACCGGCGCCGTCATCGAGCGGATGCTCACCACCGCCCCCGGCGCGCCGGGAGCCGGGCGGGCGCCGGACACCCGCGCCGATCAGCGTCTGGCCGCCCTCACCGGCCGCGAGCGCGATGTCCTGGCGCTGCTGGCGGACGGTCTCGCCAATCTGGAGATCGGCCACCGGCTCGGCATCGGGGTGGGCACGGTGAAGACCCATGTCAGCGCCATCCTGGAGAAGACGGGCACGGAGAGCCGGGTGCAGGCGGCGGTGCTGGCGTACCGGGCGGGGCTGCTCTCCTGAGACCCCGCCGCGCACGCGGCCTCTGCCGAAGGACAGAGCCGGCCGTCCGCCCGCAGGAGTAGGCGGGGCGGTGAACCCGCCTTCCGGCAGATGCCGTCTTCACCCCCTGAGGCCGATGGCCCGGGCGCCCGGCGCGCCGAGGATGGGAGTCACACCCACCCCTTCCTCTCACCGCTGGAGCAGCCATGTCGGTACCGGCAGCCGCGTCCGCACCCACCGTCCCGCCGGTGGTCTCCGCCGCCGGGGCCACCGCCCTGAGCAAGGTGTACGGCCGGGGCGAGGCCCGGGTCGTCGCCCTGGACTCGGTCTCGGTGGAGTTCGAACGCGCCCGTTTCACCGCCATCATGGGTCCGTCCGGATCGGGCAAGTCGACCCTGATGCACTGTGTGGCGGGGCTCGACTCGGCCTCCTCCGGCTCCGCGCGCATCGGTGACACCGATCTGTCCGCGCTGAATGACCGTCAGCTCACCCGGGTACGGCGGGAGCGCGTCGGTTTCGTCTTCCAGGCGTTCAATCTGCTGCCCACGCTGACGGCGCTGGAGAACATCACCCTGCCGATGGCCATCGCCGGCCGTATGCCGGAACCCCGGTGGCTGGAGACGATCGTGGCCAAGGTCGGCCTCGCCGGCCGGCTGAGCCACCGCCCCGCCCAGCTCTCCGGCGGACAGCAGCAGCGCGTCGCGGTGGCCCGCGCGCTGGTCTCCAGCCCGGAGATCATCTTCGCGGACGAGCCCACCGGCAATCTGGACTCCCGCGCCGGGGCCGGGATTCTGGCCTTTCTGCGCGATTCCGTACGGGAGCTGGGCCAGACCGTGGTGATGGTGACCCACGATCCGGTGGCGGCGTCCCACGCGGACCGTGTGATCTTCCTCGCCGACGGCCGGATCACGGACGAACTCCTCAACCCGACCGCCGAGCGCGTCCTGGACCGCATGCGGTTCCTCGACTCCTGACCTCCGCCGTCACACCCACACCCACACGACAGGGTCCGACCGGCGTGCTCACCCGCCCGGACTTCCCCCACCCACCCCAGGACCGGGATCCACCATGCTGCGTACCGCTCTGCGCAATGTCCTCGCGCACAAAGCCCGATTGAGCATGACGGCCCTCGCCGTACTGCTCGGCGTCGCCTTCGTCTCCGGCACGCTCGTCTTCGGCGACACCGTCGTCCAGGCACTGCGCGGCGCCTCCGCGAAGAACCTCGCGGGTGTGGCCGTCTCCGTACAGGCCGAGTCCGAGTGGACGGAGGACGGCGAGGCGGGTGAGGGCCGGTCCACCGCGCTGACCGCCGGTCTCGCCGACCGGATCCGTGCCCTTCCCGGTGTCACCTCGGTGCACCCGGTCGTCAACGGCACCGCCACCCTGGCGGCGCGGGACGGCCGCCCGCTGAACGCCGACAGCAGCTGGCAGAATCTGGCGGTCAACCACTCACCGGACAACGGACGGAGCGGCCCGGACAGCCGCTTCCCCCTCTGGGGCGGACGCGGTCCGGCCGGCCCCGGCGAGATGGCCCTGGACCGCCGTACCGCCGACCGGGCCGGCCACGGCATCGGTGACACCGTGCGCTTCGCCGTCGACGGCCCCACCCTCACCAAGAAGCTGGTCGGCATCGTGGAGACCGACGATCCGCGAGTGACCGCCGGCGGGACCCTCGCCCTCTTCGACACCGGGACCGCCCAGCGGCTCTTCCTGCGGGCGGGCCGGTTCGACGAACTGACCGTCGCCTCGGCCCCCGGCACCGACAACGACGCACTCGCGCGGGCCATCGGTGAACTGCTGCCCGCCAAGGGCGTCGAGGCGATCACCGGGGCACGGCTCGCGGAGGAGCAGGCGGAGCAGATCGCCGAGAACACCAAGGGGCTCACCCGGCTGCTCCTGGTCTTCGCCGGGATCGCGCTCTTCGTGGGTGTCTTCATCATCGCCAACACCTTCACCATGCTGATCGCCCAGCGCGGCCGGGAGACCGCGCTGCTGCGCGCCGTGGGGGCCTCCCGCCGCCAGGTGGTCCGCGCGGTCCTCGCCGAGGCCGCTCTCCTCGGACTCGCCGCCTCCGCCGCCGGGTTCGCGCTCGGTCTGGGGATCGCCACCGGGCTGCGGCCACTGCTCAACATGAGCGGCGCGGGCCTCCCCGGCGGTCCGCTGGTGATCTCCGTGAACACCCTGGCCTGGTCGCTCGCGGTCGGTGTCGGCGTCACCGTGCTGTCCGCGTGGCTGCCGGCCCGCAAGGCCGCGCGGATCGCGCCGGTCGAGGCGCTGAGCACCGCCGACCAACCGCCGTCGGCGCGCGGCATGGCGCTCCGCAACACCGTCGGAGGACTGCTGGCCGGCCCGGGGGTCCTCACCATGCTGTACATCTCCACCCTGGAGAACGGCGGCGAATCCCATCTTCTGACGGCCGCGCTGGGCTCGGTGCTCACCCTGACCGGTGTGATCGTGCTCGCGCCGCTGCTCTCCCGGCCGCTGGTCCTGCTCGCCGGCGCGGTCACGGCCCGGTTCTCCGGCGTCACCGGGAAGCTCGCGAGCCGGAACGCGCTGCGCGACCCGCGCCGCACCGCCGCCACCGCCTCGGCGCTGATGATCGGACTCACCCTGATCACCGGTCTCCATGTGGCCGGCGACTCCACGGAGGCGGCGCTCAGGGACGAGGCGGTACGGGGGCTGACCGCCGACTACAAGGTGTCCAACGCCGCGCGGGCCGGCATCGAACCCGCCCTGGGCGCGCGGGTCGCGAAGGTCCCGGGCGTCGCGGAGGCCGTCCCCGTCGCCTCCGCGGTCCTGGATGTGCGGGGCGAGTTCGTCACGCTGACCGGCGCCGATCCGCGGCGGTTCGGCAAGGTGTCCGACATGAGCTTCGGCAGCGGCTCACTGGCGGAACTCGGCCCCGGCGAGGTGGTGCTCTCCGGCGCGCTGGCCGGGCGGACCGGGCTGGCGACGGGCGACACCTTCACCGGCGCCCTCGGCTCCGACGGCCTGCGGAAGAAGCTGACCGTCGCCGGTGTGTACGAGTACAGCCGTGCCATCGGCCATGCCGTGGGCACCATGACCGATGTCCGGCCGCACGCCGAGGGCGGGACGTACGACAGCGTTCTGGTCAAGGCGGACCCCGGACGGCGCGCGAGCGGCCTCGACCGGGAGATCCGGGAGGCCCTCGGCAGCAGTCCCCTCCTTCAGGTGCGGAACCACGAGCAGCTGACCAGGGCGGAGTCCGGTGCGGTCGGCCAGATGCTGAGCATGATGTACGGGCTGCTCGGGACGGCCGTCGTCATCGGGGTGCTCGGGGTCGTCAACACCCTGGCCATGTCGGTCTTCGAGCGGACCCGGGAGATCGGTCTGCTGCGCGCGATCGGCCTCGGCGGCAGGGGTGTGAAACGGATGGTGTGTCTGGAGTCGGTGGTGATCTCGCTCTTCGGCGCCGTCCTGGGCATCGGCACCGGAATCTTCCTGGCCTGGACGTGCGGCAGCCTCGCCGGATCCTCGCTCCCGGCGTACCGGACGGAGCTGCCCTGGGCCCGGCTCGGCCTGTATCTGCTGCTCGGTCTGGTGGTCGGGGTCCTGGCGGCCGTGTGGCCGGCCCGCCGGGCGGTCCGTCTGAACATGCTGGAGTCGGTCAATGCGCGGTGACACCCGGGTGGCCGGCCCCACCCCCTCGGCGGACCGCACGGCCGGCCCCACCCCCTCGGCGGACCGCACGGCCGTCACCCGGCCGTCAAGGGCACGGGCTCTGCTCGCCGCGGCGAGAACACCCCGCCGGCCGCGTCTGTCGCCGGAGATCGCGCTCATCGCGCTGAGTTACTGGATCTACTCCATGATCCGCAACACCGTCCCAGAGCAGGTGTCCGCGGCTCAGCGGAACGCCCAGTGGGTGTGGGATCTCCAGAACACGCTCGGTCTCGGCTTCGAGCGCTCGGTGAACCACGCGCTCAACAGCGTCGAATGGCTCATCGTGCCGATGAACTACTACTACGCCACCCTGCACTTCGCCGTCACCCTGGGTGTGCTCGTCTGGGTGTACCGCACCCAGCCGGGACGTTACGCGGCCGTCCGGACCGCGCTCTTCCTCACCACGGCCGCCGCGCTCATCGGCTACTTCCTCTTTCCCCTCGCCCCGCCCCGGCTCTTCGACGGCGCCGAGTTCGTCGACACCGTCCTCGTGCACGGCACCTGGGGCTCGCTGGCCTCCGACGAGATGGCGGAGGTGTCCAATCAGTACGCGGCCATGCCGTCCATGCACATCGGCTGGTCGGCCTGGTGCGGTCTGGTCCTGCTGCTCCTGGCGCGCCCGGCCCCGGTCAGGGTCCTCGGTGCGCTCTATCCCCTCGCCACCTTCCTCGTGATCGTCGCGACCGGCAATCACTTCTGGCTGGACGCGGTCGGCGGTGTGCTGTGTCTGGCACTCGGTCACACCGCCGCCCGCCGCTGGTACGGAGCTCATCCGCACCGCCTGCCGGCCGTGCCGGAGCTCTCCGGAGCGCGTCCCTGAACGGCGTGGCGGCCCCGGACGGATGAACGCCGGCAGGACCCCGCACGCCGCGTGTGCGACGGCGGGGTCCTGCCGGGGCGGCCGGGAGTCACCGGCGGGTTCCCGCTCACGGCCGCGGTCACCGGTCAGCCGGCCGCCCCGGGCCCGCTCACCGCGTCCGTTTCCGGCCGGGGCTCCTGCGGTCCTCTCGCCTTCGGGATGTCGTCGCGGTTCTCCGGGACGACGGCGGACTCGCCGCGGCTCTCCAGGACGACGGCGGACTCCAGCGGCGAGGCGATCTCCTGCTCCTTGCTGCGGGACGCCCAGTCGCGGATCCCGATGAGCACCATCACGAAGAAGATCGCGTAGACGATTCCGGAGAAGTACAGCTCGGAGTGGATCGCCAGCGGCACCCCGACCAGGTCGACGGCGAGCCAGGCGAACCAGAACTCCACATAGCGGCGGGCCTGGGTGTACATCGCCAGGATCGAACCCACGAAGATCCAGGCGTCCGCGAGCACCATCCACCAGGGAGCGCCCGGGTAGAACGACGCCTCGGTCGACTTGAGCAGAGCGCCGAAGGCGAAGGTGCCGGCGACCATGGCGACGAGGAGTACGGAGCGCTCCCGCCACGATGCCCAGCGGACGTTGATCGTGCCTTCCTTCTCCCGGCTGCGCCGCCATGTCGCCCAGCCCCACGAGGCCGATGCTATGATCACAATCTGCCGGGCGGCGTTGCCCCCGAGGTCCACGTTCAGACTCGCGATCAGCAGCAGCACCGAACCGAGAATCTGGACCGGCCAGGCCACGAGCGAGCGCTTCAGGGCCAGCCAGACAGTGGCCAGGGCCAGGATGTTGCCGAGGAAGTCGGACCAGTAGACGGCCAGGCCGAAGAAGCTGAACTGCTCATTCAGCCACTCGAATGCACTCATAACTCACACCTTTGTTCGTTCGGAGCAAGGCTGGGAGTGGGGGGCTGCGGACCCGTACCGGGCCGGTCGTGAAGCAGGGAGTCCGGCGGTGGGCGCCGGTTCCGTGCGGAGTGAGGTCTCTCAGGGAGAGAGGGTCTTCCCGTACGCGGCGAGCGCGCCGGTACGGACGCGGCGCCCGCGGCCGGAGGCGAGAAGCTCCTCCGACCGCAGGACGTCCCGGCGGGCCGCGCGTATCAGATCGTCGGACGAGGCGAACTTCACCGTGTCCCGGATCCGTGCCACGAACCACACTCCGACGCGCTCGCCGTAGAACTCGTCCGATGTGTCGTGGCAGTACACCTCGACATGTACCTCGATGGTGTCGCAGAAGGTCGGGTTGGAACCGATGCTGATGGTGCCGGGGTGGACGACGCCGGACGTGTGGCGGACGACCCAGCCGCTGTAGATCGCGGCCGGCGGGACCACCGAGCCGGGGTCGGCCGCGACATTCGCGGTGGGGAAGCCGAGCCCGTGACCCCGGCCGGCGCCGCGCACCACCGTGCCGGTGAGGTGCGCCAGGATCTCCTCGGTGTCATCCATGGGGAATGAGCTCGCGGAACTGACTGGTGTGGAAGACGAGCGGCTCCACGCCGGGGAACAGCTCGGCCGTGAGCAGTTCCATGAGCACGATCTCGTGGTCGCCGCCGTCGTAGGTCGCGCTCACCCTGGCGGTCAGCCAGAGCGCCGCGTCCTCGATCAGCACGGCGCCCTCGGGCGTCCTCTTCCAGGCGACACCGTCGAATCGGTTGCCCTCGCGGGACGCCAGCCGGCGGCACAGTTCGCCCTGGCCGCGGCTGAGCACGCTCAGCCCCAGTTCGGACGCGCCGGCCAGGCGCGGCCAGGTGGTCGAGGTGCGGGCCACACTGACCGCGGCCATCGGGGGCTGGAGCGATATCGAGACGAACGAGCTCGCCGCGAACCCGACCGGCTCGCTCCCGCGCAGCGCGCTGATCGCGACGACACCGGTCGGGTAGGCCCCGAACGCCCGTCGCAGCGCCGCCGCGTCCAGCTCCGCGGGCGCGGACGCCTCGGGCGGGTTGTGGGCAGACGTGGCCATGGTCTTCGACATCCTCTCGTCTCGATTTCTGTTCTCAGTGCCGGAACCGCGCCGCGGGGTGGCTGGCGGGCAGTGCGCGGTCCGACGCCCCGGTGAGGCGCTCGCGCAGGCTCTCGCCCTCCGTGTACTCCCCGCGGAAGACGCCGCGGGCCCGCAGGATCGGCAGGACCGACTCGACGAAGTCCGTCGTGGACACGGGCTGGACGGTCGGGGAGAGCAGGAATCCATCGAGGTCGGCGCCCTGGGCGAGGCCGCAGATCTCGTCGGCGATCTCCTCGGCCGTGCCGACCACGGGCCGCGCGCCGACACCGTGGGTGTGCCAGTCGGCGAGGACGTCTCCGACCGTCTTGTCCGCGAAGCGGGCCACCTGGGTCTGCGACAGCTCGGTGGAGAGCTCCGCCATCGGTGTCTCCGGCGCGTGGGAGGAGAGGTCGATACCGGTGAACATGGCGTAACTGGCGACGGTCACCTCGGACCGCTGGGCGTCGAGGATCTGCCGGTAGCGCCGCTCGGCGTCCGATGTCGTCGCGCCGACGACACAGGAGAACGCCGACATCACCTTCACGTCGTCGGCCCGGCGGCCGGCCTTCACCGCCTCCTGGCGGATGGCGGCGGTGTGCCCGGCGAGCTGCTCGGCCGTGCCGCTCCCGATGAACATGCACTCACCGTGCCGGCCGCCGACCCGGCGCCCGGCGGGCGACGCCCCGGCCTGGAAGAGCACGGGCGTGCCCTGCGGGGAACGCGCGGTGTTGCCGTACCCCTCCGAGCTGAAGAACGGGCCCTTGTGGGTGATGAGGTGGACCTTGGCGGGGTCGGCGAACCGGCCGCCCTTGTCCTTCTCCAGCGCGTCCGGCTCCCAGGCCCCTTCCCAGTACTTGTAGACGACGTCCAGGAAGTCCTCGGCCATCCGGTAGCGGTCGTCGTGGGCCACCATCTCCATGCCGAACGCCTTGACCGCGGTGTCGGCGGTGCCGGTGGTCACGATGTTCCAGCCGATGCGCCCGCCGGAGAGCTGGTCGAGGGTGGCCATGCGGCGTGCGAAGGCGTACGGGGGTTCCACCAGGGCCGAGCCCGTCATGACGAGACCCAGATGGGTCGTCGTGGACAGCAGCGCGGACGCCACGACCACCGGGTCGAGCCGCGGCAGGTCGAGGGTCTCCTCGGTGGCTATCGGCGGGCGGGTGCCGTCGATCTCGGACCAGCCCCAGGCGTCGGCGAGGAAGAGGAAGTCCAGCTTGGCGTCCTCGCAGACCGCGGCGAGGTCGCGCCAGTACTCCAGCGTGTCGAAGAGGTGCCGCCGGCTGTCGGGGTGACGCCAGGTGGCGGTGCCGCTCGCATTGGTCTGCGCGTTCTCGAAGAGGCCGATCTTGAGGTTCTTCATGGGTGGTTCTCCGTAGTGCTGGTGGCTGCCCCGGCGGGGGTGTCAGGGAGCGGAGGTGATGGCGGGTTCGTCGAGCTGGGCCGCGTACGGCATGGAGGTCTGTGCGCCGAAACCGGTGGTGGCGTGCGAGGCCGCGCGCACGGCGCGCTCGACCGCGGCCCGGAGGCCGGTGCCGCGTCCCAGCGCGTCCGCGAGGGCCCCGCAGAAGGTGTCGCCGGCGCCCACCGTGTCGACGGCGTCCACCGCGGGCGCGGGGATGTGTGTGGTGCCGGCGACGCCGGCCTCCTTCAGGACCGCGCCGTCCGCGCCGACCGTCACCACGACGGCCCGGCACGGCAGCCCGGCACTCTCCAGCAGGTCTCTCACCTCGTCGAGACCGGCGGGCCGGCCGGTGCCCAGGAGCGAGGCGAGTTCGCCGAGGTTGGGTACGAGGACATCCACCGCGGCCAGCGCCCCGGCGCCGATCGGGCGGGCGGGGGCGGGATTGAGGACGACGACCCCGCCCTGCTCACTGGCGCGCAGGATCGCGAGCTCGACCACGTCGGAGGCGATCTCGTTCTGCACGAGGACGATCTCCCCCGCGGAGCGGACGAGCCGGGACGGCAGGTCCTGGACACCGAGGCCCGCGTTGGCACCCGGATTCACCACGATGGTGTTCTCGCCGGCGTTGTCGACCACCACCGCGGCGATCCCGGTCGTGGTCCGCTCGTCCGAGCGCACCGCCGTGATGTCCACGCCCTCGGAGACGAGCGCGTCGAGGATGGCGGCCGCGTCCCCGCCGACCCGGGCGACGAGACGCACCTGTGATCCGAGGCGGGCGGCGGCGACGGCCTGATTGGCGCCCTTGCCGCCGACCCCCTCCACGAAACGCCGTGCGAGCACGGTCTCACCGGGGCGCGGCAGGTCCTCGACAGTCAGGACGAAGTCGCGGTTCACCGAACCGACGACGGTGATGAGCGACATGTGAGCTCCTTTGGGAGATCGATTTCCGACATGCTGTACCAGCTCACCCGTGCCGTCAAGTAGCCTCGTGCTGCCCGATCACCCAGCGGCCGTGACGCTCCCCGCCCACCGACCGACAAGGACACCCACGTGACAGCGCCCCGACTCATCGATGTGGCCGAGGCCGCCGGCGTCTCCCGTGCGACGGCCTCACGTGTTCTCGCGGGCACCCGGCGGAATGTCGACCCGGACCTCGCGCGCCGGGTCGAGGAGGCCGCGGACCGGCTCGGCTACCAGCCGAACCATTCGGCCCGGGCGCTCCGCACCGGCGCGACCGGCACCATCGGCGTCATCGTGCCCACGCTCGCCAACCCCTACTTCGTCCAGCTCGCCGACGCCATCGCGCAGCAGGTGCGCGGCGCCGGCGGCACCCTGGTGGTCTCCGACGCGGCGAACGACACCGCGATAGAGGCGGAGCAGATCGACACACTGCTCGCCGGCCGGGTGGACGGCCTGTTCGTGGTCCCCGTGTCGGCGGGCGCGTCCGGACCCGCCATCCGCGAGGCCGCGGCCCGCCGTCCCGTCGTCCTCTTCGACCGGTGGGCCACCGGGTCGGGCACGGTCGCCGTCACGCTCGACAATGTGTCCGCGGTCGGGCTTCTCGTCGATCATCTGGAGGGCATCGGCAGGCGGCGCATCGCTCTTGTCGCCGATCAGACGTCCTCCGCGGGTGCCGAGCGGCTGGCGGCCTTCACCGAGGCGCGGGGCCCCGGGGCCACCACCATCCTGCTGCCCAGTTTCACCACCGACGCCGGACGGACGGCCGCGCGCCGCATCATCGAACAGCGCGACCGGGTCGACGCGGTCGTCTGCGGAGCGGATGTCCTCGCCGTGGGCCTGGTGAGCACACTGCACCGTTCATCGGTCGCGGTGCCCCGGCAGATAGCGGTCACCGGCTTCGACGACACCGAGATGCTGAAACTCCTGGACCCGCCCATCACCTCCATCCGCCATCCGCTGTCCGCCATGGCCGAACGCGGTCTGACGCTGCTTCAGGCGTCCGCCCGCGAACGGAGCGAGCGGATCGAGCGCTTCCCCCCGGAGCTCGTCGTCCGCGCGTCGACCAGCGAACTCTGACGAGTGGTCAGCATGGCCGCGGCCGGGTACGGATCCGAAGGCGTGCCCGTGCGGAGGGCCGGCGGCCGTTGTGCGAGGGTGGCCGCATGACGTGGAACGGTGACGAATACCAGGCGAGGTTCGACCGCCTCGCGGCGAGCGGGGACGATGTCCACGGCGAGGCGGAGCTGGTGCTCTCCCTCGCGCCCGGGACCGTGCTGGACGCGGGGTGCGGCACGGGGCGGGTGGCGATCGAGCTGGCCCGGCGCGAAGTCGCCGTCACCGGAGTGGACATCGACGAGTCGATGCTCGCCACCGCGCGGCGGCTGGCGCCGGAGATCACCTGGCACCGGCGGGACCTGGCCGGCCTCGCGCTGGGGCGGTCGTTCGATGTCGTGGTGATGGCGGGCAATGTCCCCCTGTTCACCCCGCCGGGCACGGAAGCGGATCTGGTCGCCGGGGTGGCGGGCCATGTCCGGCCCGGCGGTCATCTGATCGCCGGCTTCTCCCTCGGCCGCGGCTACACCCTGGACGAGTACGACGGCCACTGCCGCGCGGCGGGGCTCACCCTCGAAGCCAGATACGCGACTTGGGCGCGTGACCCCTGGGCCGGCGGCGACTACGCGGTCTCGGTGCACCGCCGCCCCTGACCACGGGGCCCGCCATGCGCCGCGCCCCCGGTTCCTCCTCGGCCGGCACGGCTCCATCGGCCGCCGCTTCTCAACCCGTCGCCGTGGATGCGCGCAGTGGTGTGATCCGCGAGCTCGCCGGGCACTCGCCGGTCCGCCGGTACGTCACGGTGCCGTCGGTGATCGTACGCGGGGGCCCCGACGTGCGGCGGACGGCGGGGGTGGTGAGGCACGCCGGATATGGCGGACGAAGTCGGCCCCGGTGGGACCGGGTCGAGGAATCCCCCCCGGGGACGGGGGCGTCAGCCGCGCCGGCGGCCTGCGGGCCGCCGCCCGCGACCACTCCCCGCTCTCCGCCGCCGCCGACGGCTCCCCATGCATCGAACGCGACTGGACGACAGCCGGCCGCCCGCCCGGGACGGGTCCGGTCCCGGCCGGGTCGCGGAAGGCGGGGAGCCGGGCCGGCGGCGTCACCGGCGGATGCCGTCGTACGGCGTTGAGCGTGCGCCCCCCTGGACATTGTGCGGTTGTTGAACGGCGCCGGGCATCGTCGTTTCCGCAGGTGCGAGATCCGCCCCGCACACGAAGGGAACCCCCCGACATGCGCAGAATCATCGCCGTGCTCGCCACTTCCACCGCCCTCGCCCTCGGCACCGCCCTCCCGGCCAACGCCGCCTCGGACACCCCCGGCACCTCCGGCAGGGGCGACCAGTGCGTCGCCGATGTCACCACCAAGAAGGTGACCTGCTTCGACACCTTCCGCCAGGCGGCGAAGGCCGGCTCGAAGGGGGCCGTCACCACCGCCGACAACCCGGCGGAGCTGACCGCCGCGCTGGCGCGCGAGGACTGGGGCACCGGCCGCACCTGGCTCGGCACCGCCTCCTGGGACGCCGACCACCTGGGCGACTCCCTCTACTTCTGGGGCAACCACGCCTGCGCGACCGGCAATGGCGAGGACTACGCCTGGGAGCTGGGCGGCAGCCGCTGGAACGACCAGATCAGCTCACTCACCCCCAGCTCGGTCTGCTGGATCACCCTCTACCAGCACTCCCAGTGGGGCGGCGCCGTGAGCGAGCCGTACAAGTCCCCCGCGTCGAACCTCGGCTGGTGGAACGACCGCACCTCCACGATCTCCTTCGGCTGATTCCGGATCACCCCGCGCGGGGCCGGTGCCGGGGCTTCCGCCCCGGCACCCGCCCCCACGGAACCCCTCGGGCGCGCTACCGAAGGCCACCGGCTCGTGACCGTGCACCGGCTCCGAACCCGCCGCCTTCACCGCCACCGTCACCACCGGCCACCGGCCACCGGCTCCGAACCCGCCACCGTCACCACCGGCCACCGGCCACCGGCCGGCCCGCCCGATTCGCCGTTCAGCCCGCCCGGTTGACGGTGCCCCGGCCCACCCCCGTCAGAAGCTCGGACGCCTCCGCCGCCAGGGAGCGCTCCCCCCAGCGCCGGAACGCCTCCAGGGACCGCCCGGCCAGTATCCGCGCCAGCTGGGTGCGTCCCAGCGCGAGCTGCGCCTGCGCCAGCCTCAGCCGGGTGGCCTCCTGCCACACCCGCAGCCGGCGGACCCGGAACATGCCCATCGCGGCCTCCAGCTGAACCACCGCCTCCTCGTGCCGGCCCGCGCCGATGAGCACCCTGCCCAGCAGATAGCGCGCGGTGGCCGTGGTGCCGTCGCCGCCGAGTCCCTCCTTGATGCGGAGGTTCTCCCGCGCCGCCGCGACGGCCTCGTCCCTGCGGCCGAGATCGAGCAGCGCGGGTGCGAGATTGCCGAGCGCGCTGCCCTGCGGGAAGCGGTCGCCGCGCTCGTACCAGACCGCCAGCGAGGCGCGGAAGTGCCCCACGGCCTCCGCCGCCCGGCCGGCCGAACGCGCCGCGATCCCGAGCCGGTTCAGCGCACGCCCCAGGGTGACCGCGTCCCCGCACTCCCGGCTCGCGTCCCGTGCCGACGAGAACTCCGCCGCCGCCGCGTCCGGATCACCCCGGCGGTAGTGCGTGTAGCCGAGCAGATAGCGGCCCCAGCCCTCGGCCCGCCGTTCGCCGCGCGCCGCGGCGGTCCCGACCAGCAGCCGTACGACACCGGTGTACGGGACGAGGTCGCCGCCGGACTCGGTCAGATACTCCAGGCAGGTCAGGATCTCGGCCACGGAGACGAGATCGGTCCCCGGCCGCGTCAGCGCGGTGCGCAGCAGCCGCAGGATCCCCTCCGACTCGGCCAGCAGCCGGTCCACCGCGCCATGGGCATCCGCCGGGGCGAATTCCGGCAGCCGGGTGGGGGCGACACCGTCGGGCACCGAGTCCCCGGGGTAGAGAAAGCGGTCCAGGCCGCGGGCGGTCGCCAGCCACAGATCGAGCAGCCGCTCCAGCGCCTCCTCCCGCTCGGGCGGGGTCTCCCGCTCCGCGCACCGCTGCCGGGCGAAGTCGCGCATCAGATCGTGGTAGCGGTAGCGGCCCGGCGCGGGAGAGCACAGCAGCGACAGATCCACCAGCTCCTCGCAGATCTCCTCCGCCTCGTCCGGGGAGACCCCGAGCACCGCGCCGGCGGCGGCCCCGGAGAAGGTGTCGCCCTCCACCAGCGACAGCAGCCGGAAGGCCCGGCCCCGCTCCGGGGAGAGCCGGTCGTGGGAGAGGGCGAACACCGACTCCACGGACAGATCCGCCATCCGGAGCTGGGCGAGCCGCCCGTGTTCGTCGGCGAGGCGGCGGCGCAGCCACTCCAGGGGCCAGCGCGGCCGGGAGCAGAGCCGGGACGCCGCGATCCGCACGGCGAGGGGAAGATGGCCGCAGAGCTCGGTAATCGCCGCCGCCGCCGCGGGTTCCGCCCCGGTGCGCCGCTCCCCGGTGATGCCGGTGAGGAGGGCCAGCGACTCCCCGGGGCTCAGCGCGGTCAGGGCGACGGTCCGCCCGTCGGCGATGCCGCCGAGCCAGGAACGGCTGGTCACGATGGCCGCGCAGCCGGGGGCCCCGGGCAGCAGCGGGCGGATCTGGGCGAAGTCCCGGGCATTGTCCAGGACGATCAGGACCCGCCGGCCGGCGAGCAGTGACCGGAAGGCCGCCGACCGGTCCCGGGTGGACTCCGGCACCGCCGACGCGGCGGCGCCCAGGGCGCGCAGAAATCCGTGGAGCACCGCGCCCGGGGACACCGGTTCGCCGCCCGCGCCCCGGAGGTCGGCGAAGAGCTGGCCATCGGGGTACCGCTGCCGGAGCCGGTGGGCGACATGGACCGCGAGCGCGGTCTTGCCGACCCCGCCGAGACCCACCACCGCGACCGCGGAGGCGGTGGGTCCGGGTGCCGCCAGCTCGGCGAGATGGCGGACGGACGCGGCGCGGCCGGTGAAGTGCCGGATGTCGGCGGGGAGCTGGGCGGGCGGGGACGTCCGGTCGCCGCCGCCGGGGTCGGACTCCTCCCCGGGCCCGCCGCCGGCACGGTCCGCCGGGGCGTCTCCGCCGGTACGGTGCCGGTCCGCGCGGGCGGCGGGCGTACCGCCCGTCCCCTCGCCCGAGATGATCCGCCAATAGAGCGAGGCGAGTTCCGCGGTCGGCCGCACCCCCAGCTCCTCGTCCAGCCGCTGCCGCAGGTCCGTGTAGACCGCGATTGCCCCGGCCTGCCGCCCCTGCGCGTACAGGGCGCGCATCAGCAGTCCGTGCAGCCTTTCGCACAGCGGCTGTTCGGCGCAGAGTGCCGCGAGTTCGGCTCCCGCCCCCGCCGCGTCCCCGTCGTCGAGCCGCTGTTCGACGAGGGCTTCCACGGCGTTCTGCCGCAGTCCGGCGAGGCGGGCGCGTTCGGCCGCGGCCCAGCGGCCGGCCAGTCCGAGCAGGGCCTCGCCCCGCCAGAGTGCCAGCGCCTCGGCCCGCTTCCCCCGGTCGCAGAGCGCGAGGAATTCGGCCAGATCCGTGGGCCGGGCCGGTATCGCGTACCCCTCACCCTCCCGCCGCACGGCCTCCGGCCCCAGCAGCCGCCGCAGCTGGGAAATGTAGGTCTGCACGGTGCGCACGGCGGTGGCCGGCGGCCGGTCCTCCCACAGGGCCCGGATCAGCCGCTCGCGGCCCACCACCCGGCCCCCGGCGAGCAGCAGTACCGCCAGCACCAGACGCTGCTGGGGTGTGCCCAGCGGTACGGGTTCGTCACCGCGCCATGCCCGTACCGCCCCCAGCACTCCGAAGCGGAGCCCGCCGCCCGCGTCCCGGTGTAAGTCGGAGCACCCCGGATCATCCGGCACCTGATTCCTCTCGGTCTTCCCCCGTGCCCGCGTGCGCCGCCCGGTCGGGGGCGGGCCCGTCGACCGGCCCGTACAGCCCCTCCGCGCACTGCGTGAGGTCTACAGTCAATTCGCCCCGGGAGTCACCTGTTTCCCCGGCGTGTCGCCGGCGGGGGCGCGGAACGGGCGGAAGTGGCCCGAACCGGCCCCCGGCGGGCGGAGTGGCGCTCCCGCTCCGGCGGGGAGGGGACAGCCGGGCCGGGCCGACGGGTGATCCCCGCCCGACGCGGCTTGTTCCCGACTGCGGGACGGGTCCGCAGGGCGCCTCGGGACGGGTCCGGAGGGTGCCCGTGCACACCCCGGCGGGCGTTCACGAAGGGCCGCCGGAACCGCGCGATCCGGTGGCGATCCCCCGCCCGGCGGAGGTGACACGGCCGATAGTGGTCATTGTGCGGGCCGAAGGCACGCCCCTAGCCTGCTTTTATGCAGCCATTAAACAAAGTACGTTCCGTATTGGCCGGGGAGCGGGAGCGCGATGACGGGCCCCCGGACGAGTCTCCCGAGTTGCTTCTGCGGCGGCTGAGGATCGCCCTCACCGCCTTCTTCGCCCTGGACGGCTTCATCTTCGCGGGCTGGGTCGTCCGCATTCCGGCCATCAAGGAACAGACGGGCGCCTCCGCCGGCGCACTCGGTCTCGCCCTCCTGGGTGTGTCCGTGGGCGGGGTGGTGACCATGACCCTCACCGGACGGCTCTGCCGCCGCTTCGGCAGCCACCGGGTGATCGTGGTCAGCGGAGTACTGCTGTCGTGCAGTGTGGTGCTTCCGCCGCTGACCGCGTCCGCGCTCGCCCTCGGACTGGTCCTGCTGGTCTTCGGCGCCGCGTACGGAGGGATCAGCGTCGCGGTGAACGCGGCGGCGGTGGAGCTGGTCGATGTGCTGCGCCGTCCGGTGATGCCCGGATTCCACGCGGCGTTCAGCCTCGGCGGCATGCTCGGCGCGGGACTGGGCGGGCTGGTCGCCGGCCAGCTCAGCGCCACCCGGCATCTGCTGCTGCTCGCCGCCCTGGGGCTGGCCCTCACCGCTGTCGCGGCGCGGCCCCTGCTGGCGCATGCGATCCCCGCGCCGGCCGTGCCCGAGGGCGAGGCCGCGGCCGAGCACAGGGAATCGGACCCGGGCGGCGGGGAGAAGGACGGCCGCTCCATGGCCGGGCGGGCCCGCCGGCTGGTGCTGATCCTGGGTCTGATCGCCCTGTGCACCGAGTACGGGGAGGGCGCCCTCGCCGACTGGAGCGCCCTGCACCTCTCGGCCGATCTGGGGGCCGGCGCCGGCACCGCGGCCATGGGGTACTCGGTCTTCTCCCTGGCCATGACGGTGGGACGGCTCTCGGGCACCGCGCTCCTGGAACGCTTCGGACAGTCGAGGGTGCTGGTCACGAGCGGTGTGGTCGCCGCCGTCGGGATGCTCGCCGGCGCGCTGGGGCCGAGCGTGCCGGCGGTGCTGACCGGCTTCGTCATCAGCGGGCTGGGCCTGGCCAACATCATCCCGATCGCCATCGCCCGCTCCGGGGCGCTGGCCGGGCCGAGCGGGGTGGCCGCCGCGTCCACCATGAGTTACGGGGGCATTCTGCTGGGGCCCGTCGCCATCGGGTTCCTCGCCGACTGGTTCTCCCTGACCATCGCCCTCACCACGACCGCGGGACTCGCCGCGCTGGCCGCCGCTGTGGCCTTCGCCGTACGGCACAGCGCGCTGGAGGATCCGCCGGCGCCGGCCGCCGGCTGAGCCGGCCGCATGCGTACCGCCCGGAGGCCGGGGCGCCGGGCCGGGCGGCGGGTACGGTCCCCACCGGCCGGCCCGGCTCCCCGGCTACGAGGATCCGGTGCCGCCGGCGAGTCCGGCCAGGAAGGTCTCGTAGGCGGACTGCACACTCATATGGACCGCCCCGGTGGCCACCGCCTCCTCGCCGAGCGAGGAGAGCGCCAGGCGCGGCGGGACCAGTACCCGGCCGGCGAGCTCCCGGTGGACCAGGTCCAGCAGTACCGGTCCGGCCCGGGAGACGCCGCCGCCCAGGACGACCAGATCGGGATCGAGGATCAGGAAGAGCGGGGCGATCCCGGTGACGAACCGGCCCACCACCTCCGTCACCACCTCCAGCGCGGCGGGGTCGTGGTCCGCCGCCGCGGCGAACACGGCCGCGGCGTCCAGGTTCTCGGGGTCCCCGCCCGCGCGTTCCAGCAGCAGCCGCCCACCGGGGCGGCGGGCGGCGTCCCGGCCGAGGCGGGCGATGGTCGCGGCCCCCACCGACTTCTCCAGATCGCCCAGGCCGTCTCCCCCGGACCCCCGGGCCCCGTCCCGGCCGAGGTCGATGTGGCCGATCTCGCCCGCGGCTCCCGAGGAGCCGCGGTGCAGCACTCCGTTGACCACGAGCCCGGCACCCAGCCGGGCGCCCCACAGGACATAGACGACCGTGTCGGCGCGGCCGGCCACCCCGTGCGCGCGTTCCCCCTGGACGGCCAGGTTCACATCGTTGTCGAGGTGCACCGGACAGCCGAACTCCTCGGTGAGTTCGGCCGTCAGGGGCACGGCGGGCCAGCCGTTGAGGTGCGGCGCCTGTGTCACGGTGCCCCGGGCCGCGTCCACCACACCGGGGGTGCCCACCGTGATCGCGCGCAGCCGGGTGACCGGAACGGAGGCGGACTCCAGCAGGGTGCGGATCGTGCCGACGGTGGCCGCCAGCAGTTCGTCCCCGGCCGCCCGGCCGGGAAGCACCGTGCGCACACAGCCGACCCGGGTGCCGGCGAGGTCGGACACCACCGCGAGGATCTTGTGCGCGCCGATGTCGACACCGACCGCGTATCCGCACTCGGTACGGAACCGGACGCGCCGGGCCGGGCGGCCCATGCGGGGCCGGCCGGGGTCGTCCTCCTGTTCGGCGAGGTAGGCCGCGTATCCGGCCTGTTCCAGCGCGGCGACGGCCTGCATCACGGTCGGCCGCGAGAGCGATGTCCGGCCGGCCAGGTCGGCGACGCGCAGCGGCCCGGAGACACGGAGCTCGTCCAGGACCGTTCGCAAGGTGACGGACCGTATCCCGCCGGGCTGCAATCTGTTCACTGTCATGTGTCCGAAGTTTTCCTTGACTCGTCAGGGGGAGCAGTGTTTCATACTTAGTAAAGCCGCCTACGTAAGTAGGTGGTTCGGATTTTTCCAGGCACCGCTGGACCGGCGAAGCCATCGCCGGAAACGGCTGCCGCGCACCAATGACCGAGCACACGGCACAAACGGGCACCGCATCGCCGTCATGGGCGGTCCGGCCCGGAGCGTCCTGTCAGTCATGCGCGCCCACGGGCCGCATCAGTGCGAAGGAGGCCAGGGGAGTGGGTTTTCCGCCCGACAATCCCGGAGAGCAATACACAAACCGCTTGCGGCGGATCCGGATGTCACCCCTGCCACCACCATCCCTTTGTCCCGCCCACGGCGCCGACATCGCCGCACACCACAAGGCAGTGACGCGCGGACAATGATGTCCGCCGTGTGAATGAACCGGCAGCACGCATCGGAAACACCGCGATGAGCCAGGGCTTTTCACGGCTTCGGACAGGAGTGTCCGGACCGATGTGACGGGACGGCATCCGGCCGTCCGCCGGGCGCGCCGCACAAGCGCACCGATCTGCCGCGGGACTCCTCCCGGTATTCCCCCGCTTCCCGGCCTCTGCGTTTCCCGCCACGGGCGCAGAGCCATGAGGGTTGCCCTTGTGCTGCCCGTCATACTCCGCCCACCTGAGAGAATCCGGTCCGGCCGCGAATCCCGCCGGGCCGATTGCCTTCACTTTCATCCGCACGGCGTGCTCTTTCGCCTGCTCATTCTCGGCTGTCTCACCCAACTGCCGCATGAACAAGGCGAATGATCCAGATATGTGCCGATACGGCTGCCGCCCCGGCAGCCGGCCGGAGCCGGAGCCGCACCCCCGGCAATCGAGTCTGCCCCGACGCAGAGCAAGGACGGTACGAGACCGTGAGTACAACCGAGCTGTCTTCATGGCGCGTCAATGCCACCCTGAATGTGAATTACGAGGTCCGGGAGTCCGTCGACGTGCTCGACCCGGACAATCCGGCACTGCTGGAGACACCGGACGGCGGCGCGACGGGCCCCCGTCTGGTCATTGTGGACACCCAGGTGGCGCGGCACTACGGGGCGCGCATCGAGAACTATTTATCGAAGAACGGCGTCGCACACCAGATATTGACGCTGGACGGCGACGAACCGAACAAGACCATGGGTACCGTCTTCCAGATCGTGGCCGCCCTCAATGCGACGGGCACCCTGCGTGTCAGTAATCCGCCCATCGCCATCGGCGGCGGAGTGCTGCTCGATGTCGTGGGTCTCGCAGCCAATCTCTACCGCCGGGGCATTCCTCACATCCGTGTCCCCACCACCCTTCTCTCGCTGGTGGATGTCAGTGTCGCGGCGAAGACCGGGGTCAACTTCCAGGGATTCCGCAACCGGCTGGGCTCCTACAGCCCACCGCCTCTCACCCTCATCGACTCATCCTTTCTGGCCACTCTCCCCCAGCGCCACCTGAGCAATGGAGCGGGCGAGATCCTCAAGATGGGGATGATCAAAGACATTTCCCTCTTCGAACTCCTGGAGAGCCACGGACCGGAACTCCTGCGCACCAGGTTCCAGAACGGCATCGAGCCGGTCCAGGTCATCCGGAAAGCAATCCGGGGGATGCACGAGGAGCTCAAGGACAATCTCTGGGAGAAGAACCTCCGCCGGTGCGTGGATTATGGACACTCTTTCAGCCCGCTCATCGAGATGTCCTCACTGCCCGATCTCCTGCACGGTGAGGCCGTCGCCATCGACTGTGTCTTCTCCGCGGTGCTGGCCCACCACCGCGGCTATCTCCGCGAGGACGAGGTCCGCCGGGTCATCCGCACCGCGAAGGGTCTGGGACTGCGGTGCTCACACCCGAAGTTCTTCGACCCGGCCGCACTGACGGAGGCGCTGGAGGACACCGTGCGCCACCGCAACGGGGCCCAGAACCTGCCGGTGATGGCGGGGATCGGCGAGTACACCTTCCTCAACGACGTCACCCCCGGGGAGATCGAGCGCGCCGCCCGCGGGCTCCGGGCCTTCACCCTCGGCGATGACACACCACTGGTCGGCGAGCGGGCCGCGTGATGTCCGGGGACGCGGCGCGGACGGGGCCGGGCGGCCCCGGTCTCTCCGGCAAGGTCCTCCTCGTCACCGGCGGCACCGCCGGCATCGGCCTGGCGACCGCCGGGGCCGCGGCGGCGGCGGGAATGAAGGTGGTGCTCGCCGGACGGCGGGAGGCCGAGGGCGGGAAGGCTGCTGACGAGCTCCGCTCCCGCGGCCACGACGCGGCCTTCGTGCGCGCCGACGTCCGCGCCGCGGACGACGTCGAGCGGCTGGTCGGCTCGGTGGTGGACCGGTACGGGCGGCTGGACTGCGCCTTCAACAACGCCGGTGTCTCCGCCGACGGCACGGTCGCCGAACTCGGCGAGGACGTCTTCGACGAGGCCGTCGCCGTCAATCTCCGGGGTCTGTGGCTCTGCATGCGGCAGGAGATCCGCCATATGCGGGACCGAGGGGGCGGCGGTGCGATCGTCAACAACCTCTCGGTGCACGGCTTCCGGCCCGTCTTCGCGGGAGTCGGCGCCTACACCGCCACCAAGAGCGCGGGGGTGGCCCTCACCCGGGCGGCGGCCGTGGAGAACGCCGCCGAGGACATCAGGGTCAACGGGGTGGCCCCGGGGCCCATCGACACCGAGATGTTCCGGCGCTCGGCGGAGCACCTGGACGGGGCCGCCGACTGGCGCCGGCTGATACCCGCGGGCCGGATCGGGGACCCGGACGAGGTGGCGGGCGTGGTGCTCGCCCTGCTCTCCCCCGCCATGTCCTATGTCACCGGTCAGGTGCTCGGCGTGGACGGCGGCTTCCTCGCCACCTGACGACCCGCCCGACGACCCACCTGGCGAACCGCCTGACACCCGCCTGACGAACCGCCTGGCACCCGTCCGAGATCCGTCCGACACCCGTCCGAGCCGATGCGCGACAAACACCGTGTCCCGCGCCGCCCCCGTTTCACCTCGCCCGGCGTGACATGACATCACTCACTGCCCGCCAACGCCGGCCGGCCCTCCGCCGCGGCGCCCGAAGCCGTGCGCCCCGGCGGAGTACGCCGGCCCGCACTCCCCCCGCCGCGGTCCGCGCCGACCGGTGTCCGCGGCGCTTCCCTGGAGGTTCCATGACCGTTCACGACTACATCGTCGTCGGCGGCGGTACGGCCGGCTGTGTCCTGGCCGACCGGCTCTCGGCGGACCCGTCCGTGTCCGTCCTTCTGCTGGAGACCGGCGGCTCCGCGCGGGACGAGCGCGTCGACCAGCCCTCCCGCTGGCCGGAGCTGTTCGGCGGCCCGCTCGACTGGGCCCTGCGCACCGAGCCGCAGCGGCAGCTCGACGGCCGGCGGCTCGCCTGGCCCCGGGGGCGGCTGCTGGGCGGCTCCAGCGCGGTCAATGCCATGGTGCACATCCGCGGCCGGTCCAGTGACTACGACCACTGGGCGGAGTTCGGCGGCGAGGGCTGGAGTCACGCCGCGCTCCGCCCCTGGTTCGACCGGCTGGAGGGGCGGGACGGCGCCGGCGGGGACGCTCCCCCGGCCCGGCTCACGGTCTCCGAACGGCTGCGGCACCACCCGCTGGCCGAAGCCTTCGTCCGCGCCGGGCGGGAATCCGGCCTGGCCCACAATCCGGACTTCAACCTCGGGGTGCAGGAGGGCGTCGGTCTCTACCGGGTCACCCAGGCGGGCGGCCGGCGCTGCGACGCGTACACCGCCTATCTGCGCCCGGCCCTCGGCCGGCCCAACCTCACGGTGCTCACCGGGCACCGGGCCGTGCGGGTGCTCCTCGACGCCGGCCGGGCCATCGGGGTCGAGACACGGAGCGAGAACGGACGGACGGCGCTGCGTGCCGAGCGCGAGGTGATCCTGGCGGGCGGCACCATCGGCTCGCCGCATCTGCTGCTGCTCTCGGGCATCGGCCCGGCCGGCGAACTGCGCCGCCACGGGATCGAAGCCGCCGCCGACCTGCCCGGTGTCGGGGAGAATCTCCACGATCACCTCCAGGTCTCCCTCTCCTGGGCCACCGAGCGGACATATCCGGTCGATCCGGGGTCCAATCTCGGTGAGGCCGGGGGCTTCGTCCGCACCTCGCCCGAGCTGATCGGGCCCGATGTCCAGCTGTCCTTCGCCCCGATGTCCGGCCTCAACCAGGGCGCCCGGCCCGGTGAGGGGTTCACCATCGGCCCCGCCGTCACCCGGCCCCGCAGCCGGGGGCGTCTGAGCCTGCGTTCCGCCGACCCGCTCACCGCGCCGGCGATCGACCCCGGGTATCTCACGGAGCCCGAGGACATCGAACCCCTGATCGCCGGTGTCCGGCTGGCGCGCTCCCTCGCGGACGCGCCGGGTCTGCGGGTCCACCGGGCCGCCCGCTCCCCGCACCCGTGCGGCCCGTCCGCGGAGGAGATCACCGCCTTCATCCGGCAGCACGCCCAGACCCAGTACCACCCGGTCGGCACCTGCCGCCTCGGCACCGACCCGCGGGCCGTGGTCGACCCCGAGCTGCGCGTCCACGGTGTCGCGGGCCTGCGGGTCGCCGACGCGTCCGTCATGCCCGCCGTTCCCACCGGCAACACCGCGGCGGCGGTCTACGCCATCGCCGAGAAGGCCGCCGAGATGATCGGCGGGCGGGACCGCCACCCCGCGCGGACCGCGACCACCCTCCCCGGAGACGCCCGTGTCTGACGTACTGAACCCACTCCCCGACACCGACGCGTACGACGCGCTGATCTTCGACTGGGACGGCACCCTCGTCGACAGCCACGAGGCGCACTACGCGGCCCTGAACGATGTGCTCGGCCGGCTCGGGGTCTCCGTGCCCTGGTCGTGGTACGCCGCGCGCACCGGAACCTCCAGCGCGGAGACGCTGGTTCAGGCGGCCGAGGAGCACCGCATCACGCTCCCCCGCCCCGCCGAGGAGCTCGCGGCGGAGTGCGAGACGGCGTATCTGGGCCGGCTGGACCGCGTCCGGGAGATCGGCTGGGTCTGCGACCTCGCGCGCAAGAACGCCCACCGTCCCATCGCGGTGGCCTCCGGCGGGCGGCGGGCCGGCATCGAGGCCACCATGGCCGCACTCGGTCTCGCCGGACTCTTCCCGGTCCTCGTGACCCGTGAGGACGTCGACGCGGGGAAGCCCTCCCCCCAGCTGTTCCTGCTGGCCGCCCGCCGGCTGGGCGCGGAACCGGCGCGGTGTCTGGTCCTCGAGGACAGCGACGAGGGCTGCCTCGCGGCGCACCGGGCCGGCATGCCCGTCGTGGACATCCGTCCGATCGCCCCCGGCGGTCCCTGACACCCGGAGCCGCCGCCCGGCACACACCGAGCCGCCGACACATCCCCACACCCGACCGAACACACCACAGGGAGAAACCCATGCCCGGTCCCGGTTACGCCTTCCTCGGCCACGAGGAGCGCGAGAACGTCGAGAAGGTGCTGGAGAGCTGGGAGCTGACGCGCTTCAAGCGGGACAACCCCAACAATCCCTCCTTCGTCGACGTCTTCGAGAGGCTGGTGGAGCGGTCCTTCTCCGCGGCCCACTGCGTCGCCGTGAACAGCGGCACCTCCGCGCTGCTCACCGCGCTGGCGGCGCTGGACATCGGCCCGGGGGACGAGGTGATCGTGCCCGGCTACACCTTCGTCGCGTCCATCGGCAGCATCATCTACTCCGGCGCGACCCCGGTCCTGGCCGAGGTGGACGAGTCCCTCACCCTCGATCCCGCCGATGTCGAGCGGCGCATCACCCCGCGGACGAAGGCGATCATGGCCGTCCACATGCTGGGCGCGCCCTGCGACATGAACGCCCTGACCCGGCTCGCCGAACGCCATGGGCTGCTGCTCATCGAGGATGTCGCGCAGGCTTGCGGGGCCTCCCACGAGGGCCGGCGGCTGGGAACCATCGGCGCGGCCGGCGCCTTCTCGCTCAACCCCTTCAAGGTGATCACCAGTGGTGAGGGCGGCTTCTTCCTCACCAATGACGACCACACACATCAGCGGGGCTACTCCTTCCAGGACCAGGGCTGGTTCCCGGGGCGCACCGACATCGGCAGCGGGGACGTGCTCTTCGGCCTCAATCTGCGGATGGCCGATCTGGCGGGAGCGGTCGCCTGTGCCCAGTGGGAGAAGCTGGACCACGTGCTGTCGGAGACCCGCCGGGTCAAGAAGCAGCTCGCCGACGCCGTCCCGGAGCGGCCGGGGGTGCGCCGCAGGGTGCTGCACGACGCCGCCGGTGAGTGCGGAACGCTGCTGGTCTACGTCTTCGACCGGGTCGCCGACGCGCAGTCGGTGGCGGCGGCGCTGGACACGAAGACGCTGGTCGACTCAGGGCGTCATCACTACGCCAACATGCCGCAGCTCGCGGAGCTTTCGAAGCCCGGCGGCCGGCCCAGCCCGTTCCGGCGGGGCGGCGAGGAGGGCGGACACTCCTATCTGCCGGGCAGTCTCCCCCGTACCGACGATGTCCTCGCCCGGTCCGTCGCGGTCGCCATCGGTGTCTCCGACAGCTATCTGGGCGCCGGTTTCGGTGTGACGGTGCGCAGCGACGACGAGGAGATCGCCAAGGCGGCCGACCGTCTCTCCAGCACGCTGGACGGAGTCCTCGGCTGAGCACACCCCGCTGAACCGCCCCCGGTGAAACAGTTCTGGAAGTGAGGATGGGCCCATGCATGTGCTCGGCTACCTCGACCGGCTCTCCGCACGTCCGGGCGAGCAGGTCCGCTGCATGATCAGCACCGCGCGGCGGCAGCGGGTGACGGTGGATCTGATCCGCCTCACCGACGGCGGACGAGATCCCGGCGGTCCGGGATTCGCCCATGAACGCGTCACCGGGGCGGGCGAGTGGACACCCACCGCGGACCGTCAGCGGACCTGGCCCGGGTCCTGCATGCACGCGGCGGACGTGGTCCCGGCCGGTACCTCCGAGCTGACCCTCTCGGTACTGGCCGGGCCCACCACCGCGGCGGCGGGCCGCGTCCAGGGCGTTCTCGGTCTCACCGGCGAGAGCGGTCCGGTGGCCACGCTGGCACTGGACGAGCTGGGCCGCCCCTGTCTCCTGGACGGCGGCGGGCGGCCCGTGCTGCGGCTGGAGCAGCCGCTGTCCGACCGCCGCTGGTACCGCCTCACCGCCCGTCTCACGCCCCGGGGTTCGCGGCTGACCTCGGTACTCCTCCCCCCGCCCCCGGCCCGGGGCCGCCCGGCCGCGGGGCCGGCTCCACGGGAGCGGGCCGCCGAGGGCCCGGCGATCGGTGTCGAGGGCGCCCGTGATGTGGTGCTCGCCGCCCGGGAGTGTCCCCACGACGGGCGCCGGTTCACCCCCCGGGAGTGTTTCAACGGCAAACTCGAGCGCCCCGCGGTCGCCGGCGGGGACGCCCCGCTCGCCGAGTGGGCGCTGGAGCTCGGTCCCGCCGGCTCCCGGACGGTCGATGTCTCCGGCCGGGAACGCCACGGCACCCTGGTCAATCTGCCGCACCGCGCGGTGACCGGGCACAACTGGTCCGGCCGCCGGCTGGACTTCCGGGCGGCACCCGAGGAGTACGGTGCCGTCCACTTCCACGAGGACGACCTGGCCGACGCGGGCTGGGACACCAGTGTCACCCTGACGCTTCCCGAGCGGCTGCCCAGCGGGGTCTACGCGGTACGGCTGCGGGCCGGCACCCCGGAGGGGGAGGCCGCCGACCACATCCCGCTGATCGTGCGCCCGGCGGCCGGCGCCGAGGCGTCCGCGGTGCTGCTGATGCCGACCTTCACCTATCTGGCGTACGCCAATGAACGCACCATCCACGAGCCGGGATTCGTCCCGGACACCGGCAGCGGACAGCGGGTCGTGCCGGGCGCGCACGACCGGGCCATCGGCGAGCACCCCGAGATCGGCAAGAGCCTCTACGACCGGCACACCGACGGATCGGGGGTGGCCCACTCCAGCGCTCTGCGGCCCATCCTCAGCATGCGGCCGGACTACCGGACCTGGATGTACGGCGGGCCGCGCCATCTCTCCGCCGACCTGCTGCTGATCGGCTGGCTCAACAGCCGGCTGGGGGCCGGGTTCGACGTCGTCTGCGATCACGACCTCCACGAGGACCCGGCCGGGCTGCTCGCCGGCTACCGGGTGGTGCTCACCGCCTCGCACCCCGAGTACCACACCACCCGGACCCTGGACGCGCTCCAGGGGCATCTGGACTCCGGCGGCTGTCTCGCCTATCTGGGCGGGAACGGCTTCTACTGGGTGACCACCGTGCACGAGGAGTCCCCGCACTGCATCGAGGTCCGCCGGTCCCAGGGGGTCCGGGCCTGGGAGATCGAGCCCGGCGAACAGCACCACACCAATGGCGAACCGGGCGGCCTCTGGCACTGGCGGGGCCGTCCCCCGCACGCGCTGACCGGGGTCGGCATGAGCGGCCAGGGCTGGGGGGAGGGGCGCGGCTACGCGCGGACCGCGGCGTCCTACCGCCCCGAGTGGTCCTGGGTCTTCGACGGGATATCCGAGGAGACCATCGGCGACTTCGGCCTCATCCTGGGGGGTGCCAGCGGCGATGAACTCGACAGTCACGGAGTGGAGCACGGCAGCCCCGCCGATGCCGTGGTCCTCGCCTCCTCGCTGCCCCACGGGACGGCCTATCAGCTCGCCGTCGAACGGGTGTGGAGCATCAGCCCCGACCTGACCCCCACCACGCGCGGCGAGGTCCGCTCCGATCTGGTGATCCGGGAGCTCGAATCCGGCGGGGCGGTCTTCTCCGCCGGCTCCATCTCCTTCGTCGGCAGCCTGCCCCACAACGGATACCGCAACAATGTGTCGCGGCTGCTCTCCAATGTGCTGCGGAACTTCGCCGGGCGGACTCCCGGCGGCGCCCCGGCCGCACGGACGGACACGCACACGCACACGCACACGCACACGGACATGAAGGCGGGAGTGGACGCGGACGTGAACGCGGGCACGGACGCCGACGCGAGGAGGACCGCCGGGGCCGGACCGCCGCTCCCGGCCTGATCCCGGCGGCGGGGCCGCGCGCCGGGGCTCAGGCCGTCTGCCGGGCGGCGCTGTGCAGATGCTCCAGTGCGTCCAGCAGGACGGTCCGGCGGTGCCAGGAGAGCCAGCGGCCGACGGTGGCGGAGGTCGTCTGCAGCGCTTCGAGCTGGATCCGGGTGAGGCCCGTGAGGGGTTTCGAGTGGTGTGAGGAGATGACTCCGCGCAGGATGCCGTGCTCGTCCAGAAGGGGAACGCTGTGGCAGGCACGGCTGCCGGCCTGGAGGATCACCCGCCGGGATTCCTCGTCGAAGACCGGCGCGGTCGCCACGTCCCGGACGGTGACCTGACTGCGGGTCTGGGCCGCCTCCGCGCAGGAGGTGGTGGTGTGGTCGACGAAGGCGAAGTAGTCGGTGAACGGGCGGTCGAGCCCCTGGTGCTTGTCCAGGCGCAGCAGCTGCCCCTCGGCCAGCTGCACATTGCCCATGTCCGTCCCGGTGATGTCCAGGACCTGCCGGAGTGCCGCGCCGAGCACGGCGCCCTGGGTCACCTCGCCGTCGCCGTGGCGGGGCGGGGTGATCGAGGTGAGCGCGGGGGCGCTGGTACGGGCCCGTCCCGGGAACCAGACGGGGGACCGGTGGGCCGGCCCGGGAATCCGTATGACCGCGTCGGCGAGGGTGTGCAGTCTGATGTTGTACCGCTGCGAGGTGCCGCGCAGCAGCTCGAAGGCCGGCTGGAGAGCGGCCAGCCGGTAGCGCTCCTTGATGATTCCCTGGGCCGCCGACACCGATGGATGGGCGAGGGCCCGATTGCGCAGGGCGAGATTCTCCTCCCGCAACTGCCGCAGTTCGTCATCGCGGACACTCGGCTCCGGTGTGGTGTCGGCTTCCGCGCCGTATTCCTGATCCACTGTGACCGCTCCTTCACCGACGCGACGTACCGGGACACACCCCCGGCACTGCCATCCGACCGCGCAATCCTGCCAGACGGGCGGTCGGGCGAGGGCGGGGGTTTGGGCACGGGGGCGGCGGGCAGGGACACGGGTGCAGCACCGCCTCGGGAAGTGGGGCGGTCCTGGTCAGCCGTGGGCACCGGCGTGTTCCCGGTCATCGGCGCATGGCCGGTGACCGCCGTACGCGTGCGCCCGCGGGGAACGGGACCCCCGAAATTTCCCTGAGAAGCAGGTCTCATGAGCACACACGGCATTCCCCGCGACGCCTCCCCTCCCGAGGACGTCTCCGGCAGAGAGGTTACCCGCGGCCCGGCCGCCGCACGGGAGCCGGACCGCCCGCGGAGCGGGAAGGGCAGCCCCCCTCCGTACCGGGCGGCTCCGGCGGACACAGGGGCGGCCGTGCCCGCTGTCCCCTTCCTCTCGCACCGCACCGTGTTCGTCACCGAGCCGGGCGGCGGCGAGCGGGTGGTCATCACCCTCAGCGGGGAACTGGACATGGTGTCGGGAGCGATGGTCACCGAGGTCGTGGAGATGTGTCTGCGGTCCCGCCCGACCGGTGTCCGGGTCGACATCAGCGACCTCACACTGATGGACTGCGGCGGCCTCGGCCAGCTCCACCGGGCCGCCCGGGCCGCGAGGCTGGCCGGCGCCGGCTTCACCCTCACCGGCAGCCCGCAGCCGATGGTCGGCCGGGTCCTCCAGCTCACCGGCACCCCGCTCGGCGCGCTGCCGGCCCCCCGGGAGGACACCCCCTCCCGGCCGGCCGCCGCGCCCGGCCGCTGGGCCCGGCTGCTCCGCCTGTCCGTGCTCACCGCCTCCGCCACCACGATTCTGCTGGCCGTGGCCGAGACGGCCTGAGACCGGTATCGGAGCTTCCGGTCGCCCCCGTCGCGCGCGGACCCGTTGAACCGTTCACGTCCGACACACCCGCTTGCGGCCGGAGTCACCCGAACACGGCGGTATAAGTGCAATATGGCGGGAAACGGGCGTTCTGAGGGTGTCCCTGCGGCGAACGGGAGGCGGCGGCCGGCGCGGAGCGGGAGAGCGGGGCTGCTCTGGGGAGCACGCAGTGTGGTCGGGCAGATGTTCCTGCTCCAGCTCGCCGTCGTGCTGCTGCTCGCCGGCGGAGCGGTGCTGCTGCTGTTGCTGATGTCGCGCCAGGAGAAGGAGCGGGAGGCCGGAAGCCGCTCGCTCGCCCTCGCCGAGGGGTTCGCCGACGCCCCCGGCACGGCCGCGGCGATCGAATCCGACCACCCGACGGCGATCCTCCAGCCCCGCGCGGAGAAGGCCCGCAAGGGTGCCGATGTCGACTTCGTGGTGGTCCTCAACCGCCGGGGCACCCGTCTCACCCACCCGCTGAGCGACCGCATCGGCAAGCGGAGCTCGGCCAGACTGCCCCTGCTGCTGCGGGGCGAGACCGTGATCGAGAAGCGAACGGGCTCGCTCGGTCCGCAGGTCAGGGCCTATGTGCCGGTCCGGCGGGCGGACGGGACAGTGGTCGGTGCCGTCGGCGCGGGTGTCACCATCGCCCGGATCAACTCCGCCGCCGCCGACCGGCTGCCGCTCGTCCTGACGGCCGCCGGCGCCGCCGTGGTGCTCACCACCGGCGGCGCCGCGCTCCTCAGCCGGCGGCTGCTGCGCCAGACCCGCGGCCTCGGCCCCGCCGAGATCACCCGGCTGTACGAGCATCACGACGCGGTGCTCCACTCCGTGCGGGAGGGGGTGCTGATCCTCGACGCCGACGGCCGGTTCCTGCTCGCCAACGACGAGGCGCAGCGGCTGCTGAACCTGCCCGCCGATGTCGAGGGACGCACCGTCGCCCGGACGGATCTGCCCGCGGACATCGCGGAACTCCTCACCTCCGGCCGGGAGGCGACCGATGAGTTCCGCACCGTCGGGGAACGCACCCTGCTGATCAGCCAGCGCCCCACCGGGGCCGGCACCGCGCGGGGGAGCCGGGTCGCCACGGTGCGGGACACCACCGAACTCCTCGACGCCTCCACCAGGGCGGAGACGGCCCGGCGCCGTCTGGAGGTGCTCCACGACGTCGGGACCCGGATCGGAACCACCCTGGAAGTGCCGCGCACCGCGCAGGAACTGGCCCAGAGCACCGTCCCCCGGTTCGCCGACTTCGTCACCGTCGATCTGGCGGAGCCCGTACTGCGCGGCGAGGAGGTCCACGGGACGGAGCGCGAGCTGCGCCGGGTGTGTGTGGAGGGAATCCGCGGGAATCCGCCGTTCTACCCGGAGGGCGAGCTGATCCGGCCGGTCTCCTCCACCCCGCAGGCCCAGGGACTGATCACCGGCCGGGCGATCCTCGAACCGGCTCTGGCCGATGCCCCGGGCTGGCAGGCGCAGGCCCCCGACCGGGCCCGGCGGATCGTCGGCGACGGCGTCCACTCCCTGATCAGCGCACCCCTGAACGCCAGGGGGGTCCTGCTGGGCGTGGTCAGCTTCTGGCGCTCGGAGCGGCCCGAGCCCTTCGACGAGGACGACCGCGCCCTCGCCGAGGAGATCGCGGCCCGGGCCTCCGTCTCCCTCGACAACGCCCGCCGCTACACCCGCGAGCACACCATGGCCGTCACCCTCCAGCGCAGTCTGATGCCGCGCTATCTGCCCGTGCAGGAGGCCGTCGAGGTCGCCTACCGCTATCTGCCGGCCGAGGCGGGGGTGGGCGGCGACTGGTTCGACGTCATCCCGCTGTCGGGCGGCCGGGTGGCCCTGGTCGTCGGTGATGTCGTCGGCCACGGGCTGCACGCCGCCGCCACCATGGGACGGCTGCGCACCGCGGTCCACAACTTCTCCGCGCTGGATCTGCCGCCCGAGGACATCCTCGGCCATCTGGACGAGCTCGTGGGCCGGATGGACCAGGAGCACGGAGCGGGCGGCGACGGTCTCGACGTCACCGGGGCGACCTGTCTGTACGCGGTGTACGACCCGGTCACCGGCGACTGCGCCATGGCGCGGGCGGGGCATCCGCCGGCCGGGCTGGCGCTGCCCGACGGCCGGGTCGAGTTTCCCGACGTACCGGTCTCACCACCGCTCGGCACCGGCAGCGGCCTGCCGTTCGAGACCGCGGTGCTCCGCCTCCCGGCGGGCTCCCGGCTGATCCTCTACACCGACGGGCTGATCGAGAGCCGTGACCACGACATCGAGACGGGTCTCGCCCTGCTGAGGGCCGCGGTCGCCGGACAGCCCGGCATCGGCGCGGAGGAGACCTGCGAGCTGCTGCTGCCCGCGCAGCCGGGGGCCAGGCCCCGCGACGACATCGCCCTGCTGGTGGCCCGCACCGAACGTCTCGCCCCCGGGCGGATCGCGGAGTGGAACGTCCCCTCCGACGGCGCCGCCGTGGGCATCGTGCGCGCCCGGTGCACCCGGACGCTCGGGGAGTGGGGTCTGGAGGAGATCGCCTTCACCACGGAGCTGATCCTCAGTGAACTCGTCACCAACGCCATCCGCTACGCCCGCCAGCCCGTGACCGTACGCCTCATCCACAGCACCTCCCTGATCTGCGAGGTCTTCGACGGATCCGCCACCTCCCCGCATCTGCGCCGGGCCCAGCTCACCGACGAGGGCGGGCGGGGGCTCTTCCTCGTGGCGCAGCTCGCCGACCGCTGGGGCACCCGCTACACCGCCGACGGCAAGGTGATCTGGACGGAGCAGTCCCTGAACGGCCCGGCCGCCCCGGGCGGCCCCGACCCGGTGGGCGCGCTCCTGGAGCAGTGGGACCTGTGAGGCACCGGGCGGGCGCCGTCCGGGTCAGGGGGTGAAGCGGCCCAGCTCTCCGCGCAGCCGCTGGGCGCGCAGCACCAGTTCGAGCTCGAAGCGCCGGTCGGGGTCGTCGATCTCGTCCCCCCACAGCTCCCGGATCCGGCGGAGCCGGTACCGGACGGTCTGGGGGTGGACTCCGAGGCGTCCGGCGACCTCGGGGGCGCCGCCCCGGGTCTCCAGCCAGGCGAGCAGGGTCTCGGCGAGGCGGCGGGCGGGGGTCCGGCCGCAGTGCGCGAGCGGTGCGAGGGTGCGGCGGGCCAGGTCGTCGATCAGCTCCTCGGGCTGGAGCAGCACCAGGGCCTCGGTGTGCTCGGTGCAGTGCAGCACCTCACCCGCCGGGAGCAGTCCGCGTTCCATCAGGCGTACGGCGGCCTCGGCCCAGCGCAGTGATTTGGCGGCGTCGACCAGCGGCACCGGCGGCCCGATCGCGCCGGTCCAGCCGGTCATGGTGCGCCGCAGCAGCTCGGGCCGGCCGGCCGCGTCCGGGTCGGGCACGATCATGCGGGGCCGCTCGGTCTCCATGTCCAGGAGGACGCCCTGGTCCACGGCGGGGGCGACGGCCTGGCGGGCGGGGCGCAGCAGCACCCCGGCCGCGACCTTGGCGGGCAGCGGCCAGCCGATCCGGGCGGCGCGTTCCGCGAGGGCGGCGGTGATCTCGTGCGGGCCGGCGGCGGGGCGGGTGTGGTGCTCGGCGAGGAGGAGATCCATGAGCTCGCGCTGGAGCCGGAGGCGTTCACCGGCCTGCCGGGCGGCGGCCTCGGCATAGCCGCGCACCGACTGGTCGACGAGGCCGTCGAGGTATTCGTAACCCGCGTCGACCAGTTCGTACATGGCCGGCGGCGGGATGTCGACGCGCTGGCCGATCTCGGCGAGGCGCCGCCAGGCGAGGCGGACACCGAGCCGGTAGATGGCCTGGAGGGAGTCGAGGCTGCGACCGCCGATTCCCTCGCCCCGGCCGAAGTCCTGGAAGACCTCGGGGTGGACGCGGGGCCGGTCCTCGGCCGTCTCCAGATGCATGACGAAGACCTCGATGGCACGCCGGATGCCGATCAGGGACTTGGGTTCCCCGGAGTCGTCGAGGATGACCGGGACCTGCGGGTACTCACGGCGGATCTCCCGCAGGATCTCCTCGGCCAGCGTGGGGGCCTCGGCCATGGCGAGCGCGGCGAACCGGCGCACCTGGCCGCGCGGTACGTCGTGCCAGGCCGAGCGGGCACCGAGGGGCGGCACGGTGCGGTCCCCGGTCGTGCCGGAGGCCGCGCCGGTGCCCGGCGGGCCGATGGCTGGAGTGGGGGAGGACACGGATCAGCGCTCCCGGGAGGCCGTCTCATGGGTGATGAGCGGGGTGTTGGGCTGGTCGGGGGTGGCGTTGAGCAGGGCCACGACACCGAAGGCGGCGCCCACGGCGAGGGCCGATGAGGCCACGACGGTGAGTGCGGCGGCGAGCAGTCTGGGCATGCTGGGGATCCAGCCTTTCCGGTCGAAAGGTCGTCCCCACCCTGGGTGATCCACACGATCCGCGCCAGTGCCCACGAGCCCCTGATCGTGAGCGGTCGCGGGTCGCCGGTGCGGCCTTCCCGCGGTGACGCATGCCGGCCCCGACCGGCTGGAGTCAGTCTCGGCAATGCATTGACACCTAGTCAAGGGTGCGCCTACGGTTCCCGGCCCATACCGCGCCTGCGCTTTCGCCCCGCGCGCGCTCACGTTCCGTCACCTTGTGACCGCCCTTTCCCGACACCGTGTCGAGCCGCCTCGAACCCTTCTGGAGTGCCCGGATGCGACGTACCGCCTCACCCGTTTCGCTCGTTCTGCTGGGCATCGGCACCTTCTTGCTGGTGCTGGCCGTCATGCTCGCCTGGTATGTCGAGCCGCGTTCCCAGCGCACCCCGATCGACACCGACGCGACCACCGTCTTCACTGGTCAGGGGAGCTATTTCGACGCCAAGAAGGTCAAAACCGTCGATGAGACAAAGCTCACCATCACCCGGAAGGTCCGCGGTGACGTGGCCGACAGCGAGGCCAGCGGCCGGGCGATCTGGGACGTGTCGACGAGCGTCGACACCCCCGGCACCCTGCCCGCGTCCGCCACGCACGACTCGTTCCTGTGGACGGTGGAACGCTGGGTGACCGACCGGAAGACCAACGCCCCCGTGCACTGCTGCGAGGAGAGCCCCCGATTCGAGGGCGAGGCGTATCTGAAGTTCCCGTTCAATGTGGAGCAGCGCGCCTACCGCTGGTGGGACAGCACGCTGGGCGCCACCGTGGAACTCGCCTTCAAGGGCGGGAAGAAGATCCAGGGCCACGAGG
The DNA here is from genome assembly GCF_039888735.1 of Streptomyces sp. CAU 1734. Taxonomy (NCBI): domain Bacteria; kingdom Bacillati; phylum Actinomycetota; class Actinomycetes; order Kitasatosporales; family Streptomycetaceae; genus Streptomyces; species Streptomyces sp. CAU 1734. The sequence goes on along the minus strand of NZ_JBDQQP010000003.1, from coordinate 49,648 downwards.
GATACCGGTTCACCGGGACCGTGGACCCGGTGCGGACCGGGACGCGGCAGGTGCCCGGAGTCCTCGTCGGACAGCCGGAGCGCGGCCAGGTCCTGGCCGAGGAGTGGTACGCCAACAGCGGTATCGAGCTCGTCGCCGACCAGCGCACCGGGCGGATCCTGTTCGCGGCGATCGGACCGCGGAAGACCCTGCGGGCACCCGGTGCGACCACCGCCGAGAACGAGGTGGTGCTGCTGCGCAGCGACCGCATCGCCTTCACCGAGGAGACGCAGAAGGCGCAGGTCGAGCTGGCCAGGGCGGACAACCGCAAGCTGCGGCTGGTGGGGCTGACGGCGCCGGTGGGAGCGGGCGCGCTGGGCCTGCTGCTGGCCGCGGCGGGCACGGTCATGGTGTTCCGGCGGCGTCCCGGGGACACCGCCGGGCTCCCGGCCCCGGCCCGGGTGCCGGAAACACTCACCCGGTGACGGGGTACGGCTGGTAACCCGTCAGTAATTTGTCACCCCGGTGAGTAGCCGAAGCGGACCACTGGGCGAAAACTGTCCATCCCACCACCCACCCGAACACACCATCCGTGCGAGACCTCCTCAGCACATCCGAGCGGCCCCGGCATCCTCCGGGGCGGTCTCGGCCCCCGGCCGGAACCCCGCCGGAACCGCGCCGCCGGACATCGCTCCCCGGCACGGTTCCGGACCGGCCCGCCCGAACCCCGTACCGCTCGAATCAGGCACCGCCCGAATCCGCACCGCTGGAATCAGGCACTGCCCGAACCCCGCACGACCGCGATCAGGCACCGCCCGAACTCCGTACCGCAGCAACCGGACACCGCCCGAACCCCGCACCGCCCGATCGCGTACCGCCGCCCGCCTCCCCGGTACCGGTTCCCCTCGTACCGCCGCCACCTCGTACCGCCGCACCTCACCCTGTACGTCCCCGACCTCCCATCCGCCCTCCCGCCCTCCCGCCCTCCCGCCCTCCCGCCCTCCCGTGCCGGACGTGATCCCCGCACCGCGAACACCGCACGTTCCACACCCTGAGACGAGTCGGAGCACCAATGCCCCAGCACGTGCCCGCTTCGCTGCGCACGGCCGGTTCCCGGCCCGCTCAGCCCCATGGGGCGCCGCCCGCCGAGCCGCGCCGCATCGTGTTCCTCTCCCGCCGCGACCTCGGCAATCCCGCCGCCGGCGGTTCCGAACTCCTGGTGGACCGGCTGGCCGAGGGCCTCACCCGCCTCGGCCATCAGGTCACCCTGGTCTGCGGTGGCCCGGCGGCCCGCCGCGACTACCGCGTGGTGTCGGCGGGCGGCGACCTCGGTCACTTCCTGCGCGCCCGCCGGACGCTGGCCCGCGAGGTCGGCGACTGCGATCTGCTGGTCGAGGTCTGCAACGGCATGCCGTATCTGGCGCCGCTGTGGCATCACGGTCCGACGCTCTGTCTGGTCAACCATGTCCACACCGAGCTGTGGGACATGCGCTTCGGCGGCCGTGCCCTCGCACCCGCCGGCCTGCTCGGGCGCCGGCTGGAGCACTGGGCCCTGAAGGAGGCGCAGCGGCGGAATCTGATGGTCGCGGTCTCCCCGTCCACGGCCGGGGCGCTGCGCGACATCGGGGTCGACCGCGAGCGGATACGCGTGGTGCACAACGGTGTCGAGGAGCCGGGGCCGCTCCATCCGCGCTCGCCCGAGCCGCTGTTCGTGGCGCTGGGCCGGCTCGTGGAGTACAAACGCATCGATCTGCTGCTGCGGCTGTGGGAGCGGGTCAGGCCGGTGACCGGCGGCCGGCTCGTCATCGTCGGGGACGGCCCGGAGCGGGACCGGCTGACGGCGCTCGCCGGCGCCGGAGTGGAGTTCGCGGGCCATGTCACGGAGGCGGAGAAGCACCGGCTGCTCTGCTCGGCCTGGCTGCTGCTGCATCCGTCGGCCGTGGAGGGATGGGGCCTGGTGGTCACCGAGGCCGCGATCCGGTCGACACCGGCGATCGGCTTCGATGTGCCGGGGCTGCGGGACTCGGTCGACGACGGGGTGAGCGGGGTGCTGGCCCGGGGGGAGAGTTCGTTCGCCGCCGCCTGGTGCTCGCTGGCGCTCAGCCGGGAGCGCCGGTCGGCGATGGGCCGGGCGGCACGGGAGCTGGCCGCCGGATACACCTGGGCCAATACGGTACGGGCGTTCCGCGATGTCGCCGTTGAGGCCGCCGCGCAGGGCCGGGGCGGCGGGTTCGCCGCCGGTCCGTTCCCCTCCTCCGGGCCGGACGCGCCTCCCCGGGAGAGCCCGCGCCCCGCGTGGACAGCCCCGCGGCCCACCGCTCCCTCCCGGCGGAAGTGAGGATCGATGACGGCCCCCGTTCCAGGAATCGGCGCCGCCGCGGTGACCCCGGGTGTCCCGCGCGGCGCGCCGAGAGACCCGTCCTTCAGACGCTCGCTGGCCCTGTTCCGGGCCTTCATGCGGGAGCAGACCGACCCCGAGACGTGTTACACGCTGCTGGCCCGGGACGCCGCCGATCAGATCGAGGCGTACGGCGGGCCGGTCGGCGGGCGGACCGTCTTCGACATCGGCGGCGGCGGCGGACACCTCACCGCGGAGTTCCGCCGACGCGGCGCGCACAGTTTCCTCTTCGAGCCGGATGTGAGGGAGCTGGGGCAGGCACCGCCCGAGGGGGCGGTCGTCGCGGACGGCTATCTGCTGCCGCTCGCGGACGGCTCCGCCGATGTGTGCGTCTCCTCCAATGTCCTCGAGCACGTGGACGATCCGCAGACCTTTCTCAGCGAGATGATCCGCGTGACCCGCCCCGGCGGGCTGATCTATGTCTCGTTCACCAACTGGCTCTCCCCCTGGGGCGGTCATGAGTGGGCGCCCTGGCACTATCTGGGCGCGGCGAGGGCGCGGGCCCGCTATGAGCGGCGCACCGGCCGTCCCGCCAAGCACACCCTCGGCGAGAACCTCTTCGCCGTGCACATCGGTCCCACCCTGCGCCAGGTACGGGCCAGGACCGACATCACCGTGGTCTCCGCCCGCTCCCGCTACTGGCCGTTCCTGGCCGGGGCGGTCACCCGGGTGCCGGGCCTGCGTGAGTTCGCTACCTGGAATCTCCTCCTCATCCTTCGGCGGTGTCCATGACCAGTACGGCCCCAGCGGCCCAGGCTCCCCCTCCGGCTGCCGTCCGGACCACCGGTGCGGCCCAGGACCCTCCCGACGGGCCCCGGTCGCGACGGTGGCTGCTGGGTTTCTGGGCGGTGGTGTTCGTGCTCTTCCTGGCGGTGTCGCCGGGACGCATGACCTTCGAGACCAAGCTCGGTGTCGCCGCCGATCCCTGGCGGTTCCTGGCCGATCTCGGGCAGTTGTGGCAGGACACCGGCGGTTTCGGCGGGCTCACCAATCAGTACATCGGGTACGCGTTCCCGATGCTCCCCTTCCACGCCCTGGCCGATCTGGTGCAGTTGCCGGTGTGGCTGGCGGAGCGGCTGTGGCTGTCGCTGGTGGTGACCGCCGCCTTCTGGGGTGCGCTGCGGCTGGCCGAACGCCTCGGTGCCGGCACCCGCTCGACGCGGCTGCTCGGAGCCGTCGCGTACGCGCTGTGGCCGACGTTCACCATCGTCGTCGGGTCCACATCCGCCGCCGCGCTGCCCGGCGCGCTGCTGCCGTGGGTGCTGCTGCCGCTCACCGACGACCGGTACAGCGCACGGGTCGCGGCGCTGCGCTCCGCCCTGCTGATCCCTTTCATGGGCGGGGTCAACGCGGTGTCGACCCTGGCTTCGCTGCTCCCGGTGGCGCTGTATCTGCTCTCCCGGCCGAACGGTCCGCGCAAGCCGCGGCTCATCGCCTGGTGGGTGCTGGGGGTTCTGCTGGCGACGCTGTGGTGGGTGATCCCGCTGCTGCTGTTCAGCGTGTACGGGGAGAACTTCCTCCCGTACATCGAGACGTCGCAGGTCACCACGGACACCATGGCGGCGACCGAGGCCCTGCGCGGCGCCGGCAACTGGGTGGCGTATCTGAACTTCGGTGAGGCGTGGCTGCCCGCCGGATGGAGTGTCGCGACCTCGGGCCTGGTCATCGTGTGCTCGGCGCTGGCCGCCGCGCTGGGGCTCGGCGGGCTCGCCCGGCGGGATCTGCCGGAGCGCCGCTGGCTGGTGCTGACCGTGCTGACGGTGGTGCTGCTCACCCTCGCCGGATACGCGGGGAAGTTCGGCGCGCCCTTCGCCGGGCCCGTACAGGGTCTGCTGGACGGAACGCTGGCGCCGTTCCGGAACATCTACAAGTTCCAGCCGGGCCTGGCGCTCGCCCTGGTGCTGGGGCTCGTCCATCTCACCGCCGTCGCGGAGCGGGAGCGCGGGGCGCGGCCGGGGCACGGGGTGCGCTGGGGCCGCAGGTACGCTCCGCTGATCGCGGGAGTGCTGGTGCTGCCCGGACTCGCCCTGCCGTATGTCAACGGGGCGATTCTCCAGCCGGGTTCGTTCAAGGAGCTGCCGGCGTACTGGCGGGCCACGGCCGACTGGCTGGAGCGGTACTCCCCCGAGAGCCGGGCCCTGGTGGTCCCGGCGACCGCGCACGGCATCTACACCTGGGGCTCGCCGATCGACCAGCCCCTCGATGTGCTCGCCGGCTCGCCCTGGGCGCAGCGCGACTATGTGCCGTTCGGCACGCCGGGGAACCGGCGCGCCATGGACGCCGTGGAGCAGGCCCTGCTGACCGGCGGCGAGATACCGGGGCTGCGGGACTATCTGAGCCGGGCGGGGCTGCACCATGTGGTGGTCCGCAATGACCTGGATCCCGACCAGCTCGGCTATGTGCCCACCACGACCGTGAAGCGGGCGCTGGAGCAGTCCGGGTACGAGCGGGTCAAGGGTCTCGGACCGGTCATGACCGGTGGGCGGATCGCGGACGACACCCCCCTCCAGGTCGAGGGGCTGTACCCGCGGCAGCGGGCGGTGGAGATCTACGCGCCGTACGAGAGCTCCCGGCGGCCCGGCCCGGCCGGGATTCGGGCCGCCGCGGACACGGCCGTGGTGTCCGGCGGGCCGGAGTCGCTGCTGCCGCTCTCCGCCGACCCCACGCTGTTCGGCCGGCCCACCGTGCTGGCCGGGGACCGGCACCCCGGCATCGAGAAGCCGGCGCTCCGGGTCACCGCCGACGGGCTGCGGCGTGCCGACACCCGGTTCGGCCTGGTGAACACCAACACCTCGTACACCTACACCGCCGACGAGCGCAATCACCCCGGCAGCGTGCAGGACCCCGGGGACGCGCCGCGCCAGATCCTGCCGGTGACGGGAGCCGGGCGCCAGACGGTCGCGGAGCTGCGCGGGGCGCGTGAGGTGACGGCGTCCTCCAGCGGCAACTGGCTGTTCCATCTGCCGCAGTACGATCCGGTCAACGCCTTCGACGGGAACCCGGACACGGCGTGGGCCGAGGGTTCGCCCGACGGCGCGAAGGGGCAGTGGCTGCGCATCGCCCTCGACGGGAAGAAGCGGCTGCCGTCCTCGCTGGAGGTGACCCCGCTCCCCCAGGACGGGGTGCGTTCCGCCGCGACCCGGGTGCGGGTGGAGACCGAACAGGGCAGCGAGATCAGCCCCTTGTCGCCCAATGGCCGGACGCAGGAGATCAAGGCCCCGGCCGGTGAGTCGGGCTGGGTGAAGTTCACCATCCTGGACACCCAGGCCGGCCGGCCCGGGCTGGTCGGTGCCGGGTTCGCCGAGATCTCGATTCCCGATGTCACCGTGACGCGGATGCTGAAGCTCCCCGCGGACGGCGTGGACGCGGACGCGGCGGCCGAGACGGTGTCGCTGCACCGGCCCTCCGACCCGGGCGGGCTCTCCCCGGCCGGGACCGAGTCGGGGCTGCACCGCTCCTTCACCACCGGCGCGGCCGGAGCGTACGACGTCAGGGCCCGCGCGGTGCCGGTGCCCGGTGAGGCGCTGGACAAGCTGCTGTACAAGGCGGCGCCGGAGCAGCGGGGGCAGATCATCGCCACCGCCGACTCCACCGCCCGGCTCGGCACGGAGCTCTCGCCGCGGAATCTGACCGACGGCGACCTCACGACCGCGTGGATCGCCGGGAGCGAGCCGGTCATCCATCTGAGCTGGACCGGCAAGAAGGCCGTGGACTCACTGGTACTGGCCGGCGCGGGCGGGCTCTCGGCCCGGCCCGCGAAGATCGAGATCAGCTCGCCCGACGGCGCGGCCATCGCGAATGTCGACGACAACGGCTGGGCCCGCTTCGAGGCGATCACCACCGACCGGCTCGACATCACGGTCACCCGCACCGCGCCGCTGACCCTGCACAACCCGCTGGCCGGTGACGCGCTCCAGCTCCCCGTGGGCCTCACCGAGCTGCATGTGCCGGCCCTCGCCGACCACCGCACGGCACAGCCGGCGGCCGACCGTCCGTTCACCCTGGAGTGCGGTGAGGGGCCGGATCTGGCGGTCGACGGGACTCTGCACGCGACCGCCGCGGCGGGCACGGTCCGGGACCTGGTGGAGCGCCGTCCCCTTGAGGTGACGCTCTGTCAGGAGGGGCAGCGGCAGCCGGAGCTGGCCCTCGGCGCGGGCGAGCACCGGGTCGAGGCCGGGGACGAGGGTCCGCTGGCGATCACCGATGTGACCCTCACCCGGGGCGAGCCGGCCGCGCCGGCCGTGACCGGCCGGGAGCTCACCACCGGCGACTGGGGAAGCGACCGCCGTGAGGTGACGGTCGGCGCGGGCGCCGTCTCGTATCTGACGACATACGAGAACTTCAACGACGGCTGGAAGGCCACTCTCAACGGCAAGGAGCTCTCGGCGCTCCGGCTCGACGGCTGGCAGCAGGGCTTTGTGATCCCGGAGGGCGAGGGCGGCAGGGTCGAGCTGTCGTACGAGCCCACCGGGCTGTACCGGACCGGGCTGGTCGCCGGCGGTGTCGCCCTGCTCGCGCTGATCGGTCTGGTGCTGTTCCGCAGGCGCGAGGAGAATCCCGAGCGCGCGGCCGGGACCGCTCCGGTGCCGGACGGGCCCGGGACGATTCTCGGGCTGGCGGCGCTGACCCTGGTGGCCGTGGTGGTCGCGGGCTGGTTCGCGCTGCTGGTCCCGGCGCTCGCGCTGATCGCCCTGCGGCGTCACGCGCTGCTGGTGCCGATCGCTTTCGCCGCGATGGCGGGGGCGGGGATCGCGGCGGCGTTCGGCGCCGGGGAGGCGCCGGCCGCCGGGGAGGGGGCCTTCGGGTACACGGCCCAGCTCCTGGCGTTCATCGCGCTGTTCGCGGCCCTGGTGACCGTGGGGAGGCCCGGAGCGCGCGGCCGGGTCCGCGCGGCGGATTCCGGAGCGGGTACGGGTACGGAGTCCGGGGCCGGCGAGGAGTCCGCAACCCGGGCGAGTGCCGGCCCGGAGTCCGGTGCCGGGCAGCCGGATGCGCCGGGGAGTGCCGGACACCCGGACGCTCCCGGCGGACCCGGGGATCCGGCCGGCCCCCGCCCGGCCGGTCCCCCCGGAGGTGACGTCAAGTGACCGCTGTGGATGGTCCCGTGCGCTCCGCACGGGCCGGCCGGCCCGTGCGCGTGCCGTTCCCCGTCGTCGACGAGGTCGCGCGGCACTGCCTCCGGGAGGAGGAGCCCGAGACCATCCACATCGAGATCCGGCTGCCGGGGCGGCCCGACCCGGCGCGGCTGCGGCGGGCGTTCATCGAGGCGCTCCGCCGTCACCCGCGTGCCCAGGTGCGCCAGGCGGCGGGCCGCTGGTACCGGCGGCGTTACTTCTGGGAGCTCACCGGGGAGCCGGACCCGGGCGTGGCGGTGGTGGCCGTTCCGGAGCCGGAGCCGGGGGCGCTGGAGCGGGCCAGGGAGCGGTCTCTGGCCTGCGCTCCCCCGCTCTCGGCCTCCCCGCCGGTCCGGCTGGAGATCGTCCGGGACCCCGGACGCCCGGGGGGCACGGCACTGTTCCTCACCGTCAACCACACCGCGCTGGACGGTCCCGCGTGTCTGCGGGTCCTGGCGACCGCCGCCGAGCTGTACGGCGGCCGGGCGGATGCCCCGGCGGCGGCCCCGGTCCGCGCCGTCCCCGTGGACGGCGCGGCTCGGGCGGCGGGGCCGCCCCCGTGGGTGCCGCCGGCCCGGGTGGCGCGCGGCTCGCCGTCCGGTCTGCCGGGCAATGGCCTGCTCGTGGCCGACCTGGCCGTACCGCGCCGTCCGCCCGGCGCCGCGTACACGGTGAACGATCAGCTCCTGGTCGCCACCGCGCTGACGATCGCGGAGTGGAACCGGGAGCGCGGCGTCCGGCCGCGCCCGATGCGGATCACGATGCCGGTGGACGACCGGCCGCGCGACGCCGAGATGCCCATCGGGAACGGCACCCGGCTCGTGGAGGTCCCCTTCACCGCGGCCGAGGCGGCCTCCGGCACGCGGGACCCGGACACCCTGGGTGAGCTGCTGCGCCGCACCGCCGGCCGCACCCGCGCCCTCAAGGCCGCACCCGGCCCGCAAATGGGTTACGGCGCGCTCCTGCTGACGGCCCCGGTGGCACCGGTGGCCTGGCGGGCGGCCGTCACCCGCGGTCTGCGGCGGGCGGCGGGGCCGTGGACCTCCACGGCGCTGCTGAGCAATATCGGCCGGGTTCCGTACGCCCTGGACTTCGGCGACGCGGGCCGCGCGGACGCCGTGTGGTTCTCGGCGCCCGCCCGGATGCCCCGGGGGCTCAGTGTGACGGCGGCGTCCTCCGCCGGGCGGCTGCATCTCGCGCTGCGCTGGTCGAGGACGCTGCTCGACCGGAGTGACGGGGCGCGGCTGCTGGAACTGTTCGAGCGGTATCTGGACGCGACGGAGACCGCCCCGGCCGGGAACGGCGGGGCGGCGGAGGAAGGTGCGGGATGACGGCGACCGCTCGCCCGGCGACGGACACGGGGCCCGCGGGCGCCGGCGTGCCCCGGGGGCTCCGGGAGTTCTACGAGAACCCCTCGGTGCCCGTCGCCTCCGGGGACGCCCGCAGTCTGCGGCAGGCCCGGATGCTCGCCGCCGCGCTCGGCCCGGCCGCCGCGCGGCCCGCCGTCGTTCTCGATGTCGGCTGCGGTGACGGCACGGCGGCGGCCACCGCGGCACCGCTGCTCGCCGGGCACCGGGTCATCGGTGTCGACTGGTCGCAGGACGCCCTGCGGCGGGCGAGGACCCGGCTCACCGATGTGGTGCGCGGCGAACTCGGCGGCGGACGTCTGCCGTTCCGGTCCGGCGCGGCCGACGCCGTGCTGTTCAGTGAGGTGATCGAGCATCTGGTCGACCCGGACAGCGCCCTGGACGAACTGCGGCGGGTGCTGCGTCCCGGCGGCCATCTGATGCTGTCCACCCCGAATCTGGCCGCCTGGTACAACCGGGCCCTGTTGCTCGCCGGTGTCCAGCCCGTCTTCTCCGAGGTCAGCCTGCGCGCCATCCACGGCCGGCCCGGCCGGGAGGTCGTCGGGCACCTGCGGCTCTACACGGCCCGCGCGCTGCGGGAGTTCGTGGCCGCCTCGGGCTTCGAGGTGGTCCGGATCGCGGGCGCGCCCTTCCACGGGGTCCCCCGCCCGCTGCGGCCACTGGACCGGCTGGCGTGCGCGGCCCCCTCGCTCTCCTCGATCCTGCTGCTGCATGCGCGGAGGACATAGGCGATGTGGTGGGGGGTGGCCGCCGCGCTGCTGGCGAATGTGCTCTACAGCGCGGGTTTCGTGCTGGAGAAGCGGGCGCTCGGGAGCATGCCCGCGATATCGGTGCGGCGGCCCGCGCGGCTGGTGCGGCTGGTCCTCGGGAATCCGCTGTGGATCGGCGGCGCGCTGGCGCTGGCCGGCGGGTTCGCGGCGCAGCTCGTCGTCTACCGGACCCTGCCGATGGCCGCCGCGCAGGGCGTCTTCGTCTCCGGTCTGGTACTGCTCCTGCTGCTGTCGGCACGGCTGCTCGGGGAACGGATCCCGGGGCGGGAGCGGCTGGCCACCGGGGCGATCCTCGCCGCCCTCGTGATGGTGGTGCTCTCCCTCTCCCCGGACACCGACACCGTCGGCGCCGGTGCTCCGGTGCCGCTGATCCTGCTGGTCTGTGTGCCGTCGCTGGCGGCCGGGGTGGGTCTGTACGCCGTCGCCGAGCGCCGGTCGCGGCGCCCGCACCGGAAGCCGGCGGCGGGGGTCGGGTACGGGGTCGCCCTGGGGCTGCTGTACGGGGTGAGTTCGCTGGCGATCAAGGGGCTGTCGGGGCGGTCGGCCGGTCTGCTCGACCGCCCCGGTGACGTACTGCTCACCGTGCTGGGCTCCCCGTATCCGTATCTGCTGCTGTTCACCGGCGTGTTCGGGCTGGTCATGTCGCAGGCGGCCCTGCAGCGCTGCCGGGTCTCGCTGATCGTGCCGGTGTGCACGACGGTGTCGTGTGTGTTCGCGGCCGTCCTGGGCACGTTCGCGTTCGGCGAGGCCCTGCCCGGCGATCCGGTGCGGCTGGCACTGCGGATCGCCGGGACCCTGCTCGCCGTGTCGGTACTCCTCGCGATGCCGAAGCACGACCCGGCGGCCCCGGCCGACCCCTCGGGCCCCGCACTCCCCGACAACACCCGCCAAGGAGCCGACCGCCCGTGAACCCCGATGACCCGCTGCTGCGCATCCTCGTCTGCCCGCTGGACAAGGGCCCCCTGCGCCTGGTGACCTCCGGCGCGGGCCCTGCCGGTGACGCCCTGTACAACCCCCGGCTGCGGCGCCTCTACCCCGTCGTGAACGGCGTCCCGCATCTGCGCCCGGCCTCCGGTGCGCGGGTGTCCGACGAGGACCACGCCCGCCTGACCCGCGAGGCCGGGGCCGCCCCGCCACCGGAGAACGGTCCCGCGCACCACCGGGCGTGACATCCGGCGGCGACACCGGCACCGTGCCGAAGGGCGCCGCCGTGGAACGGCGGCGCCCCGGGGGACCGGACATCGGATACCGGGCGGGCCGCTACTCCTGCCGGGCCCGGCGGAGCGCGGTCAGGCCGTAGAAGCAGGCGACCAGGACCGCGGTGAAGGCGAGGCCGATGCCCGCCGCCTGGCGCATGTCGGGGACCTCCACGGCGGTGGCCGCGACGCCCAGCACACCGACCGCCGCCACGATCGCCAGCTTTCCGCCGGCCGGGACGCTGAACCCGGTGAACTCCTCCGGGTTCGCCTTCCGGTGGCGCCGGAAGGCGATGTACGAGGCGAGGATCAGCAGCCACACCAGCAGGACGGCGAAGATGGCGATCGACATCATGATGCCGAAGAGGCCGCTGACGTCGTAGAAGGCGAGCAGGGCGGCGGCCACGATGCCCATGGACGACGCGGCCAGGGCGATGGCCGGCACACCGCGCTTGCTGAGTCTGGCCATCGGCGCCGGGGCCAGACCGTCGTCACCGAGCGAGTGGAGCAGCCGGGAGGCGCCGTAGAGATGGGCGTTGGCGGCGGACATGGCGGCGATGAGCACCACCGCGTTGGTGAGGGTCGCCGCGGCGGGCACCCCGACCTCCGAGAAGACCCGCACGAAGGGGCTGGTCTCGACGCTTCCGTCGCCCTCGGCCAGCTTGCGCCACGGGATCAGCGCGAGGACCAGGGTGATGGCGAGAAGGTAGAAGAAGCTGAGCCGCCAGGCGAGCTGGCGCATCGCGGTGCGGATGGTGCGCTGCGGGTCGACCGCCTCCGCCGACGCGATGGCGACCACCTCGAAACCGGCGTAGGCGAACATCACCACGGACATGGCCAGCCAGACGGAGCTCACCCCGTGCGGCATGAATCCGCCGTCGTCGGTGAGGTTGGCGAAGCCGGACGCCTCCGTGTCGGGGAGGCCGAAGAAGACCAGCAGGGCGGCGCAGAGGATGAACGCGCAGAGCGCCACCACCTTGATGGTGGAGAGCCAGAACTCGGTGGTGCCGAAGGACTTCACGCTGATGATGTTGACCGCGAGGACGATCGCGGCGATCACCAGGATCGCCACCGACATCGGCACCTCGGGCCACCACCAGCGGATGTAGAGCGCGGAGGCGACGACCTCCGTCCCGATGACGACGACCGCGCTGAACCAGTACAGATACCGGCTGAGGAACCCGGCCCACGCGCCGAGGTAGCGGTGCGCGATGGTGCCGAACGAGCCCTGGACCGGGTGGGCGGCGGACATCTCGCCGAGCAGGACGGCGATGATGGCGACCAGGACCGCGCCGATCGCGTACGCGATGATCACGGCGGGCCCGGCGACGGATATCGCGGTGCTGGAGCCGAGGAAGAGACCGGTGCCGAGCGCGGAGCCGAGCCCGATCATGGTGGTCTGCCGGTGGGTGAGGGATCGGACCAGTCCTTCACCGGCCGGGGCCGGTCTGGCGCCGTCGGCCTCGGAGGGTGAGGTGGGGGCGGGCGGTGCGGAGTCGCCGGGTGCGGCCATGGCGGTGGTGCCCTTCTGGAAGTGACGGAAGTGCGAGCGGGAGCGGGGACGGGGACGGGCGGGGTGCGGCGGAGGAGTGCCGCGGAAGGGGTGCGGCGGCTCAGAACTCGCTGTTGCGGAAGGGCTTCGACGGCGCGTCCAGATCCGGCTTGCCCAGGACCTTGCGCGCGGACAGCGCGTAGATGCCGTGGTTGGTCAGGGTCCAGGCGATGTTGCGGTCCCACTCCACATAGACACCGTGGGTCTGGTTGCCGTACGCGTACTCGGCGGTCTCGGCGCCGTACGCCTTGGGGACGAAGTAGGCGGAGATCTCCGGCTCGGCGGGCTTGGAGACGTCGAAGAACTGCACGCCCGCGTTGTAGAAGCCGTAGCTCAGGACACCGGCGCTGTGGGTGCCCGGGTTGGTGTAGTAGCCGGTGCGCTTGGGGCCGAAGCTGCCGCGGCGCTGGCAGTAGTCGGTGAAGCCGGCGGCCTTCGGCGGGGTCGGGCGGGGCAGCACACCGACGACGCGGGGGTTCTTCGGGTCCCGGGCGTCGATCTGGTAGACGTCCTTGTACGGCTCGTAGCAGTCCTCGGTGAGCGGGTAGCCGGAGAAGTAGATCATTCCGGTCTTCTCGTACTGGGAGACGTCGATGTTGTCGCCCTCGGTGCCCGCGACGGATCCCGGCAGCTCCAGCCGGCTCACGGTCCGCATGTTCGACGGGTCGGAGACGTCCAGCACGGTGAGGCCGTAACCGCCCATGGCGGCGAAGGCGTAGCGCCCGCCCTTCTCCACGGGCTTGGGGAGGAAGAGCGGCATCCGGGCCCCCATCCAGCTGGTCCGGTTGCCGCAGCGCGGGTTGGTGCGGTACGCGGCGTCCTCGCCGGTCCGCTGGCCCGGCAGGTGCCAGGTGTCGAGCAGCTTCGGGCGGGCCGGGTCGGACATGTCATAGGACTGGTAGCCGGCCGAGTGCAGATTGGTCGGGTACTCGGTCCCCGACCAGGTGTCGTCCGGCGCCGTGGCGATGAACATGTACTTCTCGCCGGTCCAGTGCGGCACGTCGATCGAGCCGGAGCCCTGCTGCGCCTTCGCCGGGTCGGTGTTGACGGGGTTGGCGAGGGTGGCGTCGGTGGAGACCGTCGTCAGCAGCTTCCAGTCCTTCTTGCGCGGGCCGTCCAGGCGGTACACCTTGAAGCCCTTGAGCCCCGGCTTGGCGCGCACCTTCCGCACGCCCTCGGGGTTGTTGTACTTGTCCCCGGGGGGCTGGTCGGAGAGTTCCGAGATCTGCCGCTTGCTCTCGAAGCTCTGCACCATCACATAGGCGTTGAGTTTCCTGTTCCACTGGATGGTGGAGGCGCCCCAGTAGTCGTGCGCCGCCCAGTCGCCGTTCGCCCGGGTCTCGTCGCCGCCCACGTCCTTGCGGCTCAGCCGCTCGACCACCTTGATCTTCTTGACATCGGTGATGTCGTAGACACGGCCCTCGGAGCGGCCGTACTGGAAGAGATAGCGGCGGCCGTCGAAGTCGACGATGTTCTGCCAGCTGTGGAAGTAGTCGGGGGTGAAGGCGTCGCCCTCGTAGGCGGCCTCGACCTTCATGTTCTTGATGTAGGAGCGGGTGTCGTACTCCGCGTTGAGGCCGGGGAAGGGGTGGTCGGATCCCTCGTCGACCGGGGTGAGGGCGGGGTGCCGGAAGCTGCCGTCCAGCTGCATGCCGTACGAGCCGGGGTCGGCCGGGCCGGGGCGCCGGTCGGCGCAGACATCGAGGATGTCCGGGTCGGTGCCGGCGGCGGCGGTGTCCGCGCCGGACACACCGGGGGCGAGGAGCGTGGCCGTGGTGGCGGCGGCGACCACCGCGGCCAGGGCGGCTTTTCTTCGGAGGGAACGCATCTGACGGTCCTTTCGGAGCGGGAAGGAGCGGGACGTGCGCACGGTGTGCCCCTGGGGCGGGCGGGTACGGGCGGGATCAGGTGACGGTGGGGCGCTCCCGGAAGCCGGCGGCGCGGTGCTCGCCGGCGGTCACGACGGCCCGCAGCTCCGTCACGGCGTGCAGTACGTCGGTGTGGCTGACGTACAGCGCGTTGAATCCGAAGCGGAGCAGGTCGGGTACGCGCATGTCGCCGATCACGCCGCGCGCGGTGAGCGCGGCGACCAGCGGATACGCCTCCGGATGGCGCAGCGCGACCTGGCCGGCGCGGCGCGCGGGGTCGCGCGGGGTGGCCAGGGTGAAGCCGAGACCGTCGAGCAGTGTGTCGGCGCACTCCTGGAAGAAGCCGGTCAGGGAGAGGCTCTTCTCCCGTACGGCCGTCATCTCCACTCCGTCGAAGGCCGTCAGCGCGGCCTCCATGGCGAGCAGCGAGAGCAGCGGCGGGGTGGAGATCCGGGCCCGGCTGATGCCCTCGCCCGGGGTGTAGGTGCCCGCCATGGCGAACGGCTCCGCATGTCCGTGCCAGCCGGTGATGGGGTGGTCGAACTCCGCCTGGTGCCGCCGGGCGACATAGGCGAAGGCGGGTGCCCCAGGGCCGCCGGAGAGGTATTTGTAGCCGCAGCCGACCGCGAAGTCGGCCTGTATGGCGTCGAGTTCGACGGGCAGCACGCCCGCCGCGTGGCAGAGGTCCCAGTGCATCAGGGCCCCGGCCGAGTGCGCGGCGGCGGTGAGCGCGGCCATGTCGTACAGCTCGCCGGTGCGGTAGTCCACCGGGGCGTAGGCGGCGACGGCGACATTCCCGGCCTCGGCGGCCAGCACCTCGGCGGCCTCCCCGGCCGGCACCCGGCGGACGTCGAGCCCGAGGAGCCGGCCCACCGAGTCGGCGATGTACTGGTCGGTGGGGAAGTGGTCGGGGTCGGTCAGCAGCAGCCGGCGTCCGGGGCGCATCCGGGCGGCGGCGAGCAGGGTGTTGAAGAGCTGGACACTGGTGGAGTCCCCGGCCACCGTCTGGCCGGGGGCCGCGCCGATGAGCCGGCCGATCGCGTCGCCGGTCCGGATCGGCGCCTCCCACCAGCCGTTGCCGTTCCAGGAACGGATCAGGTCGGTGCCCCACTGGCGGTGCACGGCGTCCTCGACGGCCGCCGGGACGGCGGAGGGCAGGGCGCCCAGGGAGTTGCCGTCGAGATACACGACCCCCTCGGGGAGGAGGAAGCGGTCGCGGACACGCGCGAGGGGATCGGCGGCGTCCAGCGCGGCGGCGCGTTCGGTCAGCATGGGGTGTCTCCGTTGTCGTGCGAGGGTGCGTGTACGGCGCCGGGGGCGGATCCGGCGGCCGGGGCGGGAGCGGCGTCGCGGTCCCGGGCGAGGTCGAGCGCGATATCGGTGAGCAGGTCCTCCTGCCCGCCGACCAGCCGCCGCCGGCCCGCCTCGACCAGCAGGTCGCGGGTGTCGAGACGGTGCCGCCCGGCCGTGGTCTCCGCATGGCGCAGGAAGCTGGAGTAGACCCCGGCGTACCCGAGCGTCAGCGTCTCCCGGTCGACCCGCACGGGCCGGTCCTGGGTGGGGCGTACGAGCTCCTCGGCGGCGTCCATCAGCGGGAACAGCGCACAGCCGTGCTCCCAGCCCATCAGGTCGAAGACCGCGACCACCGGCTCCAGCGGGGCGTTCCCGGCGCCCGCGCCCTGTCCGGCGAGGGAGGCGTCGACGCGGTGCGCCCCGGCTTCCACCGCCACGATGCTGTTGGCCACGCCGAGCCCGAGGTTGTGGTGGGCGTGGATGCCGATCTCGGTGGCCGGGTCGAGCGCGTCGCGGTAGGCGCGGACCCGGTCCCGCACGCCGTCCATGGTGAGCCGGCCGCCGGAGTCGGTGACATAGACGCAGTGCGCGCCGTACGACTCCATGAGGCGTGCCTGCGCGGCCAGTTCGGCGGGCGGGGCGAGGTGGGACATCATCAGGAAGCCCGACACGTCCATCCCGAGCTCCCGGGCGAGGCCGATGTGCTGGGCGGAGATGTCCGCCTCGGTGCAGTGCGTGGCCACGCGGATGGAGGTGACGCCGAGGGAGTGGGCGCGGCGCAGATCGGCGGCGGTGCCGATGCCGGGCAGCAGCAGGGTGGTGAGCCGGGCCCGGTCGAGCACCCCGGCCGCCGCCTCCAGCCACTCCCAGTCGGTGTGGGCGCCGGGGCCGTAGGTGACGGAGGAGCCGGACAGTCCGTCGCCGTGGGAGACCTCGACGGCGTCGACGCCCGCCGCCTCCAGGGCGGCGGCGATGGCCCGGACCTGGCCGAGGGTGTAGCGGTGGGAGACGGCGTGCATGCCGTCCCGCAGGGTGACGTCCTGGACGTAGACCTTGGTCATCGGGCCCGGCTCCGTTCGGCCAGGCGCTCGGCGGTGCGCAGCGCGGCGGAGGTCATGATGTCGAGGTTTCCGGCGTAGGCCGGGAGGTGGTGGGCGGCGCCCTCGACCTCCAGGTAGACGGAGACCAGAAGCCGTCCTCCGCCGGCGAGACCCGTCAGCGGGTCGCCGGCGGGCAGGGCGCGGAACTGCGGCTCCTGCTTGAGCCGGTAGCCGGGCACATAGGCGGCGACGGACGCGGTCATCGCGTGGATGGAGGCGGCCACCCGCTCCGTGTCGCAGTCGTCGACGACGCAGTGCACGGTGTCGCGCATCAGCAGCGGCGGTTCCGCCGGGTTGAGCACGATGATCGCCTTGCCGCGGGCCGCGCCGCCGACCTGTTCCAGGGCGCGGGAGGTGGTCTCGGTGAATTCGTCGATATTGGCCCGGGTGCCGGGTCCGGCCGAGCGCGAGGCGATCGAGGCGACGATCTCCGCGTAGTGGACCGGGGTCACCGCCGAGACGGCCGCGACGACCGGGATCGTGGCCTGGCCGCCGCAGGTGACCATGTTGACGTTGGGGGCGTCGAGGTGCTCGTCCAGATTGACGGGCGGGACGACGTAGGGGCCGATGGCGGCCGGGGTGAGGTCGACGAGCGTCTTGCCGTACGGGGCGAGGGCGGCGGCGTTGCGGTGGTGCGCGGCGGCCGAGGTGGCGTCGAAGACGACGTCGATCTCGTCGAAGCCGTCGAGTGCCAGCAGGCCGGCCACTCCGTCCGGGCTGGTCGGCACGCCGAGCCGGCGGGCCCGTGCGAGTCCTTCCGACTCCGGGTCGATTCCGATCATCGCGGCGGCGGTGACTTCCCCCCGCCCCCTGATGATCTTGATGAGGAGATCGGTGCCGATATTGCCCGATCCGATCACGGCTGCCCTCATCGGACGGCCTCCTTGGGGAGCGGGGCGAGGCCGAAGAAGCGGACGGCGTTGCCGCCGAGGACGGCGGCCCGCTCCTCGGGGGAGAGCGCGCTCTCGCGCACCAGCCGGCCGATCTCCTCCTCGCCGAGCGGGAAGGGGTGGTCGGAGCCGAGCAGCACCCGCTCCGCGCCCATGACCTCCACGAGGAGCCGCAGCGCGCCGGGGTCGAAGACGGCCGAGTCGACGGAGAAGCGGCTGGTGTAGTGCGAGGGCGGGTGCGGGGTGTCGGCGCGCACGATGTCGCGGCGGCGCCAGGCGTTGTCGGCCCGGCCCAGGAGGTAGGGGAAGCTGCCGCCGCCGTGGGCGAACATCAGCCGCAGTGAGGCCGGGAGGCGTTCGAAGGCGCCGGAGAGGATGAGCGACAGGATGGTCAGATGGGTCTCGCCGGCCATGCCCGCGAGCCAGGCCAGCATGTACCGGGAGAACCGGGGCCCCGACGGCAGGTCCCAGGGGTGTACCAGGACGGCCGCGTCCTTCTCGGCGCAGTGCGCGAGGAATTCGAGCAGCGCCCCGTGGTCGAGGTCGCGGTCGCCGAGGTGGTTGCCGATGTGGACGCCCCGGAAGCCCTGCCGCATCGCCTCGCCGACCATCTCGCAGGCGGCCCCGGTGTCCTGGAGCGGCACCTGGCACAGCGGGGCCAGCCGGTCCGGCGCGTGCGCGGCGTACCGCAGCAGATGGGAGTTGACCGTCCGGCACCAGTCGGCGGCGCGGGCGGGTTCGAGGCCGTAGCCGAAGAGCATCGGGGTGCTGGAGAGCACCTGGATGTCCACACCGAGCCGGTCCAGGTCGGCGACGCGCTCCGCCGGGTCCCACAGAGTGCGCCGCACCGGCCGGTACTCGGCGGAGCCGGCCATCATCATTCCGCTGTCCGGGCCGTCCGTGGTGCGCAGCCAGGGGGCGTCGTCGGAGCCGGTGAGCCGCCGCGACTCGGCGAGGCCGATCTCCGGGAAGACATGGGCGTGCACATCGACGACGGTCACGCGCCGGCCTCCCCGTCACGGCGGGTGCGCGGGCGCAGTTCCGCGGGCCAGTCCCGGCCGGGGTGCACCGCGGCGCAGCGCGGGCAGGTGCGGGCGGCGTCGTCGGCGTAGAAGGCGCCGAACACCGGCGGCAGGTCGTCGACGATGGAGGTGAGCTGGACCTCGCTGCGGTGCACCAGGTGGTGGCACTCCATGCAGTACCACTCGAAGGCGTCGAGGTGTCCCTGCGGCCGGGCGAACTCGACGACCAGGCCGATGCTGTCCTCCTCCGGCCGCTGCGGGGAGTGCCGCAGATGCGCCGGGGCGAGGAACACATCACCCTCGCGGATGTGGATGTCGCGCGGCGGGCGGCCCTCCTCCTCCATGACGCGGAGCACCATGTCGCCCTTGAGCTGGTAGAAGAACTCCTCGATCGGGTCGTCGTGGAAGTCGGTGCGCCGGTTGGGACCGCCCACGACCGTCACCATCAGATCGGCGTCCTGCCAGATCTGGACGTTGCCGACCGGCGGCTTGAGCAGGTGCCGGTTCTCCTCGATCCAGGACTGGAGGTTGAACGGTCTCATGGTCATCGGTGCTGTTCCTTGCTCTGCGGGAGGTGGGCCACGGCGCTGATCTCGATCAGCAGATGGGGGTGGGGAAGCTGATGGACGGCGACGGTGGTGCGGGCCGGTCCGCTCTCGTCGAAGTGCTCGGCGTAGACCTCGTTGTAGCCGCCGAAGTCGTTCATGTTGACGAGGTACGCGGTGACCGAGACCAGGTCGCCGAGGCCGCCGCCGGCCGCGGCCAGCAGGCTCGCGATGTTGTCGAGCACGGCCCGGGTCTGGACGCGGATGTCGAGATCCGTCACACCCATCGGGTCGGCGCTCGCGCCGGCGAAGGTGCCGTCGGGGCGGCGGGAGCTCGTACCCGAGACGAAGACGAGGTCGCCCGCGCGCCGCAGGTGCGGGAAACGGCCGCGGGGCGGGGCGGCGCCGGGGACGATCACGCGCCCTCCCCGGTGGTGAAGCGGACGGCGCCGAGGCCGCCGATCGTGGCCCGGACATGGGTGCCGGGCGGCAGGGGCACGGCGGCGGTCGCCGCGCCGGCGAGGATCACGGTGCCGGCCTCCAGCGGACCGGCGAGGCGGGCCGCGGCGGCGAGGGCGCGCAGCGGGTGCCCGAGGATCGCGGCGGTGGATCCGGTCTGGACCGGGCGCCCGTCGAGTTCCAGCAGGACGCCGAGATTGTCCAGGCCGTCCGGGGCGCCGGGGCCGCGCCAGGGCCCCACCGCGTAGGCGGCGGCGGAGGTGTTGTCGGCGATCACCTCGGGGAGGGAGAAGCGGAAACCGTCGTAACGGGAGTCGATGATCTCCAGGGCCGGTGCCACGGCCGCGACCGCCGCCGCCGGATCGCCGCCGGGACGCAGGGTGGCGCCCAGCAGGAAGGCCACCTCCGGTTCGACCCGGGGATGGATCAGTCCGGAGAGGTCGTACACCCCGCCGTCGGCGATCTCCATCCGGTCCGTCAGCCGGCCGTGGATCAGATCGCTCACGCCCATCTGCCGCATCTTGGCGAGGCTGGTGAAGCCCAGCTTGACGCCGGTGAGCCGCTCCCCGCGGGCCAGCCGCCGCGCGAGCAGGGCGTCCTGGACGGCGTACGCCTCGGCGGTCTCCGTCAGGCCGCTGCCGCCGCCCGGCAGCGGGCGCGCCTCCAGCGCCGCGGTGTCGAGGGAGTGGGCCAGTGTCGCGATGCTCATCGGACCGTTCCTTCCGAGTCTGCGGGCCCGAAGGCCGCGCGCACCGAGCCGAGGCCGTCGATACGGGCCTCGAACACATCACCGGGCTCGACGGCCGTCATGGGCCCGAGCGCGCCGGTGAGCAGGGTGTCCCCGGCGCGCAGCGGGCGGCCGAGGCGTACGAGCGTGTCGGCCAGCCAGACGGCGGCGTGCAGCGGGTTCCCCAGGCAGGCGACGCCCGCGCCGGTGGAGACGGGCTCGCCGCGGCGCTCCAGCACCATGCCGGCGGTCCGCAGATCGAGCTCCCGCAGCGGCACGGGCCGGGTGCCCAGGACATACGCGCCGCTGGAGGCGTTGTCGGCGATGGTGTCGGCGGCCGAGATGTCCCAGTCGCGGATCCGGCTGCCGACCACCTCGATGGCGGGCAGCGCGAAGGCGGTCGCCCGGATCAGATCGGCCACCGTGTGCCGCTCGTGCGGGAGGTCGTGTTCGAGGACCAGGGCGACCTCGGCCTCGGCCCTGGGCTGGAGCACCGAGCCCCAGGGGATCTCGGCGCCGTCCGGCACGGCGGTGTCGTCGAGCAGGGCACCGAAGTCGGGGGTGTCCACGCCGAGCTGGCGCTGGACCGCGGCCGAGGTCAGACCGATCTTCCAGCCGGTGACCCGGCGGCCCTCGGCGAGGCGGCGGCCGGTGAGGACGGACTGGACGGCATAGGCGGCGTCCAGGTCGCCGGCGCCGAGGAGGTCGCGGACGGGGGCGCAGGGGACACCGGTGCGGTGTGCCCCGGCGAGGCGCTCGGCCGCCCTCGTCACCGCGTCGGGCGCCGTACCCGCCGCGTTCCCTGTCCTGTCGGTGGTGCTCACAGCTTCACGCACACATTCATCGGTTCGGAGAAGAAGTCGAGGGAGTGGTCGCCGCCCTCACGGCCGATCCCGGACGCCTTCACACCGCCGAAGGGTGTGCGCAGGTCGCGCAGGTTCCAGGTGTTGACCCAGGCGGTGCCGACGTCGAGCGCGGGGGCGACCCGGTGGGCGCGGCTCACATCGCCGGTCCACACCGTGGCGGCCAGCCCGTACGGGCCGGCGTTGGCGAGGGCCAGTGCCTCCGCCTCGGTGTCGAACGGCGCCAGGTGCACGACCGGGCCGAAGATCTCGTCCCGTACCGCCGGGTGGTCCTCCGGGAGCCCGGTCAGCACGGTGGGCTCCACCCAGAACCCGCCGTCCCGCTCGTCGCCGAAGCGCGGCACCCCGCCGCCCGCCAGAACCCCGCCGTCGGCGGCGGCCCGCTCCAGATGGCCGAGCACCTTGTCCCGGTGGGCGGCGGAGACCATCGGGCCGTAGCCGGAGAGCTCCTTCGCGCCGGCGGCCAGCGCCGCGGCGAAGGCGTCGAAGACCGGCCGCTGCACATAGAGCCGCTCGGTACAGAGGCAGACCTGGCCGCTGTGGGTGAAGGCCGACCGGAGGGTGCCCTCGACGGCCCGGTCCAGGTCGGCGTCGGCGAAGACGAGTCCGGCGTTCTTGCCGCCCAGTTCGAAGGAGACCGGCGCCAGCCGGTCCGCCGCGGCCCGCATGATCGCCGACCCGGTGCGCGACTCGCCCGTGAAGGCGACCGCGTCCACGCCGGGGTGCTCGGTGAGCCACTGGCCGGCCGCGTCCGCGCCCGGGCCGTGCACCAGATTGAAGACACCCGCCGGGACACCGGCCCCGGCCATCACCTCGGCCAGCAGACAGGCCGTGCCGGGGGTGAGTTCGGAGGGCTTGGCCACCACCGTGTTGCCGGTCGCGAGGGCCGGCGCGACCTTCCAGGTGAGGAGGAGCAGCGGCAGGTTCCACGGCGAGATCACCGCGACGACGCCGAGCGGCTTGTGCACCGTGTAGTTCAGCGCGCCGCGGCCGTCGGGGGTGGCGGTGTGCCAGGAGCGCTCGCTCCGCCCGGCCAGGAGGTCCGCGTACGAGCGGAAATTGGCCACCGCTCGCGGGATGTCGACCGTGGAGGCGAGCTCCCGGGGCTTGCCGGTGTCGGCGCACTCGGCGGCGACGAACTCCTCGAAGCGCTCCTCGATCCCGTCGGCGATCCGGTGCAGCAGCCGTGACCGCTCCGCCGGGCTCCATCCGGCCCATGGCCCGCGCAGCGCCTCCCGCGCAGCTCGCACCGCCCGGTCGACCACCTCCCGGGGTGCCGCGGGTACCTCGCCGACGGCGCGGCCGGTGACCGGATCGACGAGCGGGAACGGCACGCCGGAGGCGTCGAAATCGCCTCCCACGTAATGCCGCACGGGTGAACTCAACTTGCAGACCTCCGCTACCGGGCCGGGTGCTGTCCGAAAATCGCCCCCGGGGTGTGCCGGTATAGTGCACCCACCCAGCTATGCCGATCCAATGCCCATCGGCGCGAGAGGTATAGCGATCCTGGTATGTCGCGGTGCCGCGGTGCCCCGGCACCGCCCCGCTTCCCGGAAGGAGCCCGCCGCGATGGACCTCCTGGACGGCCGGCTGAAGTTCCGGCATCTGACCCTGCTCATAGCGGTGCACGAGCACGGAAGCGTCGTACGGGCGGCGGAATCACTGCATCTCACCCAGCCGGCCGCGACCCGGGCCCTCCACGAACTGGAGGCCATCGCCGACCTGCCGCTCTTCGTCCGGGTCTCGCGCGGCATGCGGCCCACCGTCTACGGCGAGGCGCTGGCGGAGCACGCCCGTGCGGTGGTCGCCGAGGTGCGGCGGGCCGGGGACCACCTCACCGGACTGCGGGAGGGGCGGGACGGCACGGTGACCGTGGGCACCCTGCTGGCCGGCGCCAATGTACTGCTGCCCCGGGCGGTCGCCGGGCTCAAGCGGGAACGGCCCCGGCTCACCGTGGTCGTCCGGGAGGGCACCCCCGACGTTCTCCACCCCGCGCTGCTCGCCGGCGAGCTGGATGTGATCGTCGGCCGGGTGGGATCGGCCCCCGCCGAGGGGGACGGACTGCGGCAGCGGATGCTCTACCGGGAGCCCATCCGGCTCGCCGTCCGCTCCGGCCACCCGCTCCTCGGCGCCGCGGAGGTCGCGCTCACGGACACGCTCGGGTTCCCCTGGATCCTGCCGGTCGAGCAGACCGCCCTGCGCCAGGAACTCGGCGCCCTCTTCGTGGACCGGGGTCTCGCGCTCCCCGCCGACCGCGTCGAGTGCACCTCCATCCTGACCATGCGGGCGCTGCTGCTCCAGACGGACATGGTGGCGCTCCTGCCCGAGCTGGTGCTGCGCGACGACGAGCATCTCGCCGCGCTGCCGGTCGAGCTTCCCTCGGTGGGCCGCACCGTGGGCACCACGGAGGCGGCCCACCGCACCCGTACCCCCGCCCTCCAGGCGCTGCTCCACCACCTCGACCGGGAGGCGGTCCTGCTGCGCGAAACTCTCGGCGGGACTCCCCCGGCCGGCTGACCGGCATCGGCGCCGCCGTCCCGGCCCCTATCGGCGCGGGGTGATGAAGGTGTCATTCACAACATATCCATCCAGGCCATGGAGCTCACCGTAGGCGATCAGCTCGCTGGTGCGGTTGATGAACCCGCGCCCCGAGTAGTTGAGCGAGGTGTTGCAGAGGACGCTGAATCCCGTCAGTGCGCCGAAGGCGGTGAGCAGCGCGGCCATCTCCGGGTTCGCGGCCGGGTCGACGGTCTGGGTGCGCGCCGTACCGTCGACATGGGTCACCGCCCGCAGATCGGCGGAGCCGACCCGGCTGAAGTAGAGCATGTACGGATCGGGGACCCCGCCGCCGAACCAGCGGCCCGCGTCCCGCTCCAGACAGATCGGGGCGATGGGGCGGTAGCTCTCGCGCTGCTTGATCCTGTTGAGCCGGACGGTTGTCTCCTCGGTGAAGGGGGCGGCCAGGATCGAACGGTTCCCCAGCGCGCGGGGCCCGATCTCCCAGCGGCCCCGCGCCCAGCCGATGATGTCCCCGTCGCGGAGCCGGCGGGCGATCTCGCCGTGGTTCACCGGGCGGACGGTGTAGCGCAGCGGGTCGAACTCCATGTCCTCGACGAATTCGCCGCCCGCGTAGACGTCCCACTCCAGATCGGCGGAGCCGGTGTAGAAGTGCTGGGCGTCGATGGCGGTCCCGATCGCGGAGCCGCTGTCATTGGGGCACGGCGGCACGAAGACCGCGGGGAAGAGCCCGCACTCGCGCCAGCGGCGGTTCCACTCGCAGTTGAGTCCGCAGCCGCCCGAGATGAGCAGCGGAAGGCCCTCCGTCAGATGCTCCCGGGCATAGGCGTGGAACCGGTCGAAGACGGCGTCCGACAGCCGGGCGGCGAGGCTTTTGTACGCGTCCGTCTCCACACCGATGTTGTGGAAGGGGGAATCGGTCATCCGGTCCTTCAGCTCACCGGTGATGACCTGCTTCTGGCCGAGTACGAAGTCGATGACCTCCTGCTCCGCCCGGGTGGCCGGCCGGTCCCCGGCGAATCCGGCCAGGGCCATCTGCTTGCCCGCGTCCTGGAAGCGGACGAACTCCTGGCGCGGACTGAAGGTGGGGTCCGCGAGGGCGAAGCCGTAGGAGTACTTGTTGCCCGGGTGGTTGAGCACTTCCCGGAGATGGGTCACCTTCCCGTGCTCGTCGATGCGGTAGAAGGAGCCGATGTTCCCCTCCCACACCAGGCTGTAGAAGGGCTGGTCCCGGCTGAACGCCGACATGCCATAGGACGTCATGATGTGGGAGCGCTCGTGTGTGGAGGAGAAGACGCGCACGGACTTCCCGAAGAACCGGCCGGCCTCGTCCGAGATCGCGGACTCGCCCACCCCGAAGTACCCGCTGCGCGAGGGCTGGTCGGTGGCCTGGGTCCCCTTGATCCAGCCGCTCAGGGCGATGACGTCCGGCTGTTCGCCCAGCCGGTCCGCCGCCGCCGCGAACACCTCGGCGGTCAGGCCGCTGTAGCGGATGAAGGAGTCCTTCTCGGCCTCCAGGGAGAAGAGCAGCCTGCCGTCCTCGACGGCCGCCACCGCCCCGTCATGGCCTTCCTTGAGGGAAAGAATCAGCATGATGGTCCGTTTCTCTGTGGATTTCCGGGCCCGGCGGCCGGGCGCCGGGATCAGCCGCGCTCATACGGGGTCTCCGGGGCCGGGATCAGCCGCGCTCATGGGGTGTCTCCGGGGCCGCCGGGAGGTTGGGTGCCGTGACCGGGGGCGGGGCCGAGAGGGCTTCCAGGGCGAGCCCGTGCAGCCGGGGGTTGGCGGACAGCGCGCCGGTGCCGCTCCGGGGCGAGCCGCCCAGCAGATCGGTGCAGACTCCGCCGGCCTCCTCCACCAGGATCTGCACGGCGGCGATGTCCCACGGGCTCACCACCGGTTCGGCCGCGATGTCGAGGGTTCCCTCGGCGACCATGCAGTGCTGGAGGAAGTCGCCGAAGGCACGGTCCTCCCAGCAGGCTTCGGCCAGGCGCAGATACGCGTCGCGCGAGTGGAAGATGTCCCAGGTGCGTGTGCTGGTGGTGGAGAGATAGGCCATGGCGAGGCGGGTGCCGCCGGAGACCCGCAGCGGCAGCGGGTCCCGGCCGGCCGGCCCGCGCCGCAGCCAGGCGCCCCGTCCGGCCGCCGCCCACCAGCGGCTGTGCAGGGCGGGGGCGCTGATCACACCGACGGTGGGCCGGCCGTCCTCCAGCAGGGCGATCAGCGTGGCCCAGACCGGAATCCCGCGCAGGAAGTTCTTGGTGCCGTCGACGGGGTCGACCATCCAGGTGCGCCCGGCCGTGACGGATCCGCCGGTCTCCTCCCCGGCGAAGGCGTCGTCCGGGCGGACGGAGGCCAGTGCCTCGCGCACGGCCGCCTCGACGGCGGTGTCCGCGTCGGTCACGGGCGTACGGTCCGGTTTCTCACGGATCCGCAGGTCGCGGGCGCGGAAGCGGCGGCTGGTGATGCCGTCGGCGATATCGGCCAGTCGCAGGGCCAGTTCGAGATCGGCATGGGGTGGCATGGAACACCTCACTGCGCATATCGCGGGTACGGGGGTACCGGGGGCGGCGGATCACTTGGGGTGGAGTTCGAGCATCTGGTACTCCATGACCCGTACCTCCTCGATCCGGCGGACGCTGTGCAGCAGCTCGATCCGCAGGCCGGCCTCCCCGGCGAGGGCGTCGAGCCGTTCGCGGTCCCCGAGGTCGGCCGTGCCCAGCAGCAGCCGGCCGCCGTCGGCCAGATGCGCGTGGGCGCCGGAGATGTACCGGGCCTGGCCCCGGTAGCCCGGGTCGAAGACGGCGGAGTGCAGATCGGTGGAGAGCGGGAAGCCGTCCTCCACATAGGTCCAGGGCACATTCCAGAAGATGGTGTCGAAGCGCTCGGCGGACCCATTGGGCTCGGCGGACCCGGCGGACCCGGCGGACCCATTGGGCTCGGCGGGCTCAAGGGCCGTGTACATGTCGCTGTGGAGGACGCGCACCCGGTCGCTCACCCCGTGCCGCGCGGCGTTGGCGGCCGTGTTGGCCACCGCCGCCTCATTGATGTCCAGCGCGGTGACGGAGGCACAGCCGCTCAGCGCGGCGGTCACGGCGATGACGCCGGTGCCGCAGCCGACCTCCAGGAAGGAGCCGCCCGCGGGGTAGGGCACGATCGAGGCCAGCACCTCGGTCGCGGCGCTCAGGGTGCTGGGGAAGACGCCTCGGTGCAGGCTCCATTCCCGCCCCAGCAGGGTGAAGGAGTCCGGCAGATCGTCACCGGCGAGGGCATGCCGCAGGGCACGGGCCACGTCCTCGGGGGACTCCTGGTACGTCATGGTCGCCGCCTCTCCGGTGGTGTCGGTCATCGGGCCGGGCCGGCCGCGTACCGCACGAGCGCTTCGCGGTGCCGGCCGATCTTGCGGAATGCCCCGGCGTACCGGCCGATGAGGGTCCGGTCCCCGGGCCAGTCGGTGAAGGTGGGCAGGGACAGCGCATGCCGCTCGACATGCTCGGCGTGTGAGCCGGCCTCCGGTGCGATGCCCTTCTTCGGCGTCCCGGGGAAGAGGGGGTTCTCCGGGCGGGCGTAGAGCGGCAGGGTCGACAGCCGGGGGCCGGAGGGGGCGCCCACCTCCATGCCCTCGGCGCGCAGTGCCTCGATGAGCACGGAGCGCGGGACGCCGCCCAGCGCCTCGGGCCGGTAGAGCGGTTTGTAGCCGTACCAGGCACCCATGTCGACATGGCCGGCCACCTGTACGGGCTCCAGATAGGTCACGTCCGCCAGCAGCTCGCCGAGGTGGCGCAGACAGCGGTGCCGGGCCTCCTTGCGCGCCGGGAAGGCCGCCAGCGCATGCCGGGCGACGATGGCGTTGAACGGTGACATGCGCAGCTTGAGCCCGAAGCCGGTGACCCAGTGAGCGCGCAGGTCCTCGTCGAGGACGGCGTCCCGGGAGCGGTCCCGGTAGTGCCCGAGGAGGGTGGCGCGGTCGTGCACCCCGGGGTCGTTCGTGACGAGGATGCCGCCCTCGCCCGCGTAGACGGCCTTGTTGGCCTGGAGGGAGAAGACGGCGGCGTCGCCGAAGGTGCCGACGGGCCTGCCCTTGTAGCGGCTGCCGTGGGCGTGCGAGCAGTCCTCCAGAACGCGCAGCCCGTACTGCTCGGCGACCCGCAGGATCCCGTCCATGTCACAGGGGTGGCCCCACTGGTGGACGACGGTGACGACCTTGGTGTCCTCGGTGAGCGCGGCATGCAGTGCCCTGGGGTCCAGACCCCGGGTGCCGGGGTCGATGTCGGCCAGGACCACATCGCCTCGGAGCGCGAAGACGGGACTCAGCGCCGCGTGGTAGGTGAGTGCGGGTCCCACGACGTCCACGCCCTCGCGCACGCCGAGCGCGAAGTAGGCGGCGAGAAGGGCGCTGGTGCCGGAGTTGAAGGTGACCGCGAAGCGGGCCCCGCCGTCGAGGAAGGCGAGGAAGTCGGATTCGAGCCGGCCGATGGGGCCGCTGTTGCCCTTGATGGAGATGTCGGTGTTCCGCTGCGCGGCCAGTTCGGTCAGCTCCGCCTCGTCGGCGGGGGGCGGCCAGACCTCGTGCGGCAGCGGCTGTTCGATGGCGGGCGCTCCTCCGAGGAGGGCGAGTCGGTCGGCGGTGGTCATGTGTCCTTCCTGTTCTCGCGGGTGGGTGTCCCTCTCCGTCCCCTCCCCGT
Organism: Streptomyces sp. CAU 1734; assembly: GCF_039888735.1. NCBI lineage: Bacteria > Bacillati > Actinomycetota > Actinomycetes > Kitasatosporales > Streptomycetaceae > Streptomyces > Streptomyces sp. CAU 1734. Next base: position 21,303 of record NZ_JBDQQP010000003.1, on the reverse strand, counting down.
GTCCCCGTGTGCCGCGGAGGGGTGGGGTCAGGCACACCGGTCGGCGAGTCCGGCCTGCTCGCGCAGCCGGTCCCGGTAGATCCCGTCGATCGTGCGGACGACGGTGAGCTGACGGCGCAGGTGCTCCCGGCGGTAGTCGCGGTCGTCCAAGTGCCCCAGATGGTGGGCGAACATGGAACGCACGCTGTCGGTCCCGGGGCCCTCCCGGGTGCAGCGGGCCAGCGGCAGCCCGCCGGTGGAGTGCAGGACGGCGGCCCCGGGGCCGACGTTCAGCGCGCCCTCCGTGCCGAGCACACAGAGGTGTTCGCTCTTCTCGTAGTGGTGACGGGAGACGCGCACCGAGCCCACCAGTCCGGTGGAGGGATAGCTGCACATCAGGCCGGCGAGATCCTCCAGCCGGCGGTCCCGCATCTCCGGGTAGTGGTGGACGAAGGCGGAGTACACCCTGGGGGGTTCCGGTTCGGGGAACATCCCGGTGAGTACGTCGATGAGGTGGTAGCCCATGTCGAGGAGCACACCGCCCATCGCCTGCTCCCTGGAGGCGCGCCACCCGGTGGTGGGGTGCGCCAGGTTGAAGTGGTAGTCGTAGGAGAACCAGTAGGGCCGCCCGATCCGCGCGAGGTTCTCCCGGGCGAACCGGAACACGGGGTCGAAGTTCCGCTGGAGCAGGGTCAGGACACCGCGGTCGGCCCGTTGCGCGAGGTGTATCAGCTGCCGGGCCTCCCGCTCGGTGACGGCGAACGGCTTCTCCTTGATGACATGCCTGCCGTGCGCCAGGAGTTCCGCGCAGACCGGGAAGTGCTCACTGTGCGGCACGGTGACCACCGCGGCGTCGAAGTCGGCTTTCTCCAGCGCCTCACCGAGGAGGCCGTAATGCGGGAATCCCCACTCGCCCGCGAGCGATGCGGCGGCCGGGGCGGGATCGACCCCGCCGGCGATATCCGCGCTCTCCCGCACGATCGGCAGATACTCTCTTCCCTGCTTTCCGGCGAATCCGACCATCAGTACTCGCGAGCGCGGACGCAATTTCTTCAACCGGTCGCCGGGCATGCGGAATACCCCCCTCACAGAAGAGTGTTCGAGGATGATCCGGGCAGCCGGAGGGGCTCGCGGGGATCCCGGCCGGAATTCCGGCCGACGGCAATTCAGCGAGCTTCGCCGCTCCTTCCGGAGGCATCGGCGAGCCAGGCGTGTGCCGCGGTCACGATGTCCTTGATGAAGGTGCTTCCGCCGCGCTCCGCGTTCTCGTCGAGCAGCGATGTCTCCCCGGCCGCGATCCAGGCGAACTCGGTGTGCTTGTCCCGTTCGAGCCGGGGGGACGAGAGGTCTCCGTCCACCTCCACGACATAGTCCGACTCGATGTGCCGTACTCCGCCGGCCGTCCACTCCTGGTGCGCCACCCGGGCGAGAACCCGGCGGAGCCGCCACCCGGTCTCCTCGGCGGTCTCCCTGCGGAGGGCGTCCAGCAGCGACTCGCCTTCCTCCACGGCTCCCCCGACGACATCCCAGCACCCGGGGAAGAGACGCCGGCCGGCCGAGCGGCGCTGGACGAAGATCCGGTCGTACGGGTCCCGGATCAGCGCGCCGACCACCGGCCCGGGTTCGGTCATCCCGGCCACGCCGGGCGTTCGGGGGACGTCTGTTCAAGGCACGGCCGATCAGGGCGGACCGGCCGTTCCGGGTTCAGCCGGCGGGGATGGTTCGCCGGGGTGCGGGCGACGGGTGCACGGGCCATTCTTCCCTCATTTCACCTGCACATGAGATGCACATGTGCCATACGCCGGAGAAAATATGAAAAGAGTCGAGCCGAGCGACCCGGGCAGCGAATTCAAACGGCTCGCATTATCACCGGATCGCGATTTTCACCGTACCGAAATTTCCACCCCATATGACCTGACACCCCAGGGGGAACATGGGTTCGCATACGACTTCGGACACCCGGGTTCCCCTTGACACGGCATTGAATCGGACATGGAGCGGATGCCCCGGCACGACCCCGGCGGGCGATTTCCCATCGCCGGACCGGTGTCACCTCCCTCGCCCCCGCTCCGCCGGTGAGGCGGGTTCCGGCGCCGCGCATGCCCGAACCGCGATTTCCTGCCAGGGCCGGCTCGTCACGGCCGCATACGTTGGCCGGATTCACCACTGGCCGTGGCTCGGTGACGCCGCCCGCCGGCCGCCGTCTCGGCCGCTCACCGCCCGCCGCCGGCCCTCGCCACCGGCCGCTCACCGGCCTGTCAGGGGCGGCGGGCGACCAGAAAGACGTAACCGATCTGCGGGAGTGCGCCGAACCGGGGAAGTGAGCGGGTGAAGCCGAAGAATTCGTGATGGGGGTCATCGGCGGAGGGGGCCACGCCGTCGAAGGCATCGGCGAACGCCTGGTAGGTGGGCCGGACATGCTCTCCGATGTCGCCGAACTCCACCACCTCCAGACCGGCGCGGCCGAGGGCGGTGCGGAGCTCCGCCGGTTCGGGCAGCGCGGGGGACCCGAAGGCCCGGCAGGTCCGGCGGACGAGCTCCGCGGCCTCCCCGGTCACCGGCGAGCGGAGCAGCACATCGGTGACGACCAGCGGGCTGCCGGGGCGCAGGGTCCGGGCGATCTCGGTGAGCGCGGCGGTCCGGTCGGCGATGTGCATCATGGACTCGATCGCCCAGGCACCGTCGAAGGACGCGGTGCCGAAGGGCAGTGCGCGGGCGTCCGCGTACCGGAAGTCCACGTGGCCGGCGAGCCCGGCGGCGTCCGCCCGGGTCCGGGCGAGAGCGATGTCCTCGTCGCTGACCGAGATTCCCGACACCCGGGCGCCGGTGGCCCGGGCGATGCGCAGGGCGGGCCGGCCGGTTCCGCAGCCGACGTCCAGCAGCCGCCGGCCGGGGGCGGCGCCCAGGCGTTCCGCCACCAGGTCGGTGAGCCGGTCGGTGGCCTGGTCGAGCGAGCGGTCGTCCGCGGCGCCGTCCCAGTAGCCGACATGGATGTTCCCGTCGACGGCCGCGCCGTCGGCGGTCTCGGCCGGCTCGTCACGGCGCCGGCCGGTGTCCGGTGACGACGGGAGGGTGTGGTGCGCGGATGGGTCGTCGGTCATCGAGGTCTCCCGAGCGTGAGGGGTGTGCCGGCCGCCGGAGCCCTGAGCTCCGCGCCCCGGAGAGCCCGCGCGGTGCATCCGGATGATGGAGGTGCTCGCCACGGGGTGCGGGCCCGAGGAGCCGAGGATGTAAGGGAGATGTGCGGCGCGGGCGCTCGCCGGCCGCTGTCCGGCGGTGGTGGTGGCCACGGGCGGCCATTGTCCCGGCTGGACGCACGCTTCGTCCAGGGTGCCCGCCGCAGGTGGCGGCTCGGCACTGGGCACCCGTAACCCCGGCCGATCCGCCGCGTACACCGCGTGGTCCCCAGCAGGAGGCCCCCGAGGCGCGAACGCGGCGGCCCGGACCGGAGGAGCGGTCTCAGCGGGTCGGGCACCGCCGCGGGGGTGCCGTGAGACCGTGCCTGATCGCGTGCCCGGCGTTGACTCCGTACGCGATGTCTCCGACGACCCGCCGTACGAAACGGAGAAGAGTGCGCATCGGGGCGTTTCCTTCCTGAGCGACCGAGCGGAACCGGTACCCGTCGATCGATCCGATTCCGCGCCACAAGGTCCGTAATGGATATAATCGAGTTTCACGGATTACATTAACATGGGGTAAGGCATGAAGACAGTTTTCTCCAATTACAGCTTCGGGGCGGGCGTCGCCACCGGCCTCGTCAACACCTCGGCCCTCGTCCGGATCGGCACGGGTGAAGTCCTCACCGATCCGGAGGCGTTGACGTGCTTCCTCGAGGAGCACGAAGTACGGCTCGACGCCCTGCCCCGGGGCGCCCTGCCCGCGGACCGCGACCTCGCCGAAGTCCTCGCCCTGCGCACGCGGACGCGCGTGCTGCTGGAGAGCGGCGACGAGGACGAGGTGGCCGAGGGCGCGAACGAGCTGACCGCGCGGGCGCTCACCGGTCCGGCGCTGCTCCGGGACACCGAGGGGAAGTGGGCGTGGCATGCGGCCACCGGCGCGCGGATCTCCCTCGCCGAGGAGCTCGGCGCCCTCGTGGGCATCGGACTGCTCGGCGTGCTGCACACCCTCGGCCACCAGCGCTTCCGGCACTGCGCCTCGCCGGTGTGCGCGGGCATGTTCGTCGACACCAGCAAGGCGGGCCGCCGCCGTTACTGCATGCCCGGCCTGTGCGGGAACCGGCAGAACGTGGCCAACTACCGGGCACGCCACCAGGAGGAGGCGCAGCCGGGCCCCGGGAGCGTCACCGGTACGCGGTGAACCGGCGGCGGGCAGCGCGGAGATGGTGACCCGGACACCACCCGTGCGGCGCCGTCCCCGCGTTCGCGGAAGCGATCGGAGCCGCCGATGGTGATCCCGTCACCACCCGGCCCGGGTGCGGTGTCGCCCTCACACCTCGCCGCGGACGGCCCACCCCGCGAAGCCTGGTGTGAGTGCGTAGAACACCCCGTGCACCAGGAGGTACCGCCATGTCCGACACCCCGTCGATCCGGGAACCCGTCCGCCGCACCCGCCCGGCACGGCATCACGCCGCCGTCTCCTGCGACATCGTCACCGACCTCTGCGCCGCGCTGTTCGCCAGGCTCTGCGGCTACGACCAGCGCGTTCGGGCGCGCCAGTACATGGACGGGCTCCTGCGGGCCGAGGGGCGCAAGTCCATCGCGAACATCGCGGCCTCGGTCGGCGTACCGGGCGACGAACAGCGGCTGCACCACTTCGTCAACAGCTCCCGCTGGGCGGTGAGCCCGGTGCGCGGAGCACTGGCGGCGTATCTCGGCGGAATCGACACCGCCGCCGCCTGGGTGGCCCTGCCGGTGTCCATCCCCAAGACGGGCAGGCGGATGGCGGGGGTGTCCTCGCATTTCTCCGCCGAGGCCGGCCGGCGGATCACCGGGCAGCGGGCCTGGGGCATGTGGTACGCCTCCGAGCGCCTGGTCGCGCCGGTCAGCTGGCGGCTCGGCCTGCCCGGCACCTCCCCCGCACCGCGGGAACTCCCGGACGAACCCGGCGCCTCCGCCGTCCAGGGCTGTATGGCGGACCTCCTGGACGAGGTCCCTTCATGGCGGGGCGACCCGCGGCTGATCGTGACGGACGCCCGGGGCGGCGGTCGGGCCGAACTGACGCGGCTGCTGAGCCGTCCGTCCCCGGTGGCCGTGCGCGTCAGCGGGCACACACTGCTCGCCGTGACCGGCCGGCGGCGGGGGGCCGGGAGCGCCGAGCGTCTCGCCCCGGCCCGCTCGGTTCTCGACCGGGCGCGCCGGGCGCGCCTCCCGTCGCGGGGGGAGGACTCGGCCGCGACCGCGAGAGTGCGTCTTCCCGGCCCGCGCGGGACAGCGCGTCCGGGCACGCCGTCCGAGATCTCCCTTCTCGGTGTCTGGCACGAACCGCGCGGGGAGCCGGACGAGTTCTGGCTCACCAATGCCGAACCCCGTTCTCCGCAGGCCCTGTTGCGCGTGACCCGGCTGGCCCACCGGGTCGACACCGGGTGGCGCACTCGCGGCAGGGACGTGGGACTGCGGGACTACGAGGGGCGCTCCTTCCAGGGGTGGCACCGGCACATGACTCTGGCGTCCTGCGCCTACGCGATGGCGGAGTTGCGGTCCGCCGGGGCTTCGGGCGGCTTCTCCCCGGCCGCCTGAACGCCCGCGCCGTCCCTCTTCCGCAGCAGTAAGCCGTGCGTGCGGTGCAGCCGGAGCGCCACCTGCACATCGAGCGCCCGCTCCGGCCTGAGCCACTCGGCGCCCAGGAGTTCGGTGATCCGCTCCAGCCGGCGGGAGACGGTGTTGGGATGGACGTGGAGCGCGTCCGCCGCGTGCCGGGGACTGCCGCCGGCGGCGAAGTACTCGTCGAGGGTCCGGGTGAGCTCGGTGGAGCGCTGGGCGTCATAGTCGAGGACCGGTCCGATCGTGGCGTCGATGAAGCTCGCGGCGTCCCGGTCGTCCGAGAGGAGCACGCCGAGGAAACCCAGGTCCTCGGTGGACGCGTAACCGCCGGCGCTGTCGAGGGAGACCAGCGCGTCCACACAGCGCAGCGCCTCCTGATGGGCCTGCTGGATCGGAGCGGGGCCGGTGACAGGGCCCGCCGCTCCCACCGTCACCGGGTGGTCGAGCAGGGGCGAGAGTTCGCCGGAGACCTCGGCCGCCGCGACACTGGAGTCGGCGGAGGGCAGCAGCAGCGCGATGGAGCCGTTCTGGACGCTCCGCAGCCCGTCCATTCGCCGCGCGTAGGCCGCCGCCCAGCCGGCGGCTCTGGCCCGGGCGCCGCCTTCCGCCCGTACGACCACGACGACATGCGGCCGTTCGAGGTCGATGCCCAGTCTCCCGGCCCGCTGGAGGAACTGCCGGGCGGACCGGTGCGGCGCGACGAGCAGATCCTCGAACAGCTCGTCCCGGAACGGGCTCGCGGCGGCCGCCTCGGCGCGGTGCAGCTGGAGCAGCACCGCGACCGACTGGGCCGCCAGCCGCAAGGAGGTCCCGCTCCGCCCGTCCACCGGCTCGCGGGGATGCACGAGCAGGACGGCGAGCTCTTCGCCCCCCGCCGTCACCGGCACGACCCAGGTGCCCGTGGGGAGGACGACGGGCACGCGCCGGGCGGACGCCGCCCGGGACGCCTCCCACACCTCGGCCTCGCCCACCGCGGGAATCGTCCCGGAGCCCGCGAGCGGCCGGTACTCCATGTCGCGCACCCGCACCGCGCCGTCGAACACCTCGGCGATCCCGCCGGCGAGGGCGCTCAGGCCGCCTCCGCCGAGAGCGCGGTCGACGAGCGAGGCATGCCGCTCCGCGAGCTCGCGGAGCACCTCCAGCTGCGAGGTGATCCGCGACGTGCCGGACCGGAGGCTGACCAGATCGGCGTGGCTCTTCTCCAGCGCGCGCGTCTTCTCGATGGCCACCGCGGCCATGTCTCCCAGCGAGCTCATCAGGGAGACCTCGCCGGCGGTGAAGTGCCGGACATCGCGGTCCGCGGCGTACAGCACTCCGAAGGTGTGGTCGCCGAACCTCAGCGGCGCCGCGATGACGGCCCGCAGCCCCTCGGCCCTGACCACCTCGTCCAGGACCGCCGTGTGCGCGATCCGGTCGTCGGCGAGGTAGTCGGCGCTCCAGATCGGCAGGGACTCCTTGATGGCCTTGTCGCCCAGACCCGCGGAGCACGGGATCCGGTAGCCCACGGTGAGCGCGGACGCGTGGCCGTCCGCCGTGCGGACGAAGCTGTCCCCCGCCTCGGTGTCGCGGAAGCTGATGTACGACATGTCGAGCCCGAGCAGCGTCCGGGTGCGCCGGGTGATGGTCGCCAGCAGGGCGTCGAGATCGTACGGAAGGGTCAGATCGCGCACGGTGTCCACGAGCGCGGACAGTTCGGCCTCGCGCCGCTGACGGCGCGAGAACAGGGCCTGGATGTCGGCGGCCATGAGCCCCGCGCGTTCCAGGTGCCGCATCTCATCGGCTCCCGTGACACCCTGCCGCGCCCGCCGGAGCAGATCCTCGATCTCGGCCGGCGGCGCCTCCGCGGCGAGCAGTTCAAGAACATTGAGCATCTCTCGCATACCGGAATGTTCGGTTGAATTCATCTATTGGCTGCCCTATCCAATAAAGCGTGCGCGTTTCCCGCTCGCGCCCGCTGACCAGCACGGCTGTCACGGCGGGCGCCTTCCCCGGCGTCCATCGATATCGCCGTATGTGGCGAGCGTCACACGCAATGGGCGGTGTTCGCGTCACCGTCTCCGCGACCGGACCGGTCACCGGGGCACCTTCCCGGACGGCCCGGGCCGTAGAAGGGTGGATGGCCAGGATTCACTCGCCCGGCCCCGGAGGTCCCATGCACGAAGTGCAAAGTCATCTCAAGTCGCTGGAACGCGGGAAACGGTCGATGACCGACCCGGACCGCCCTGCGGTCTTCTCCCATTCCGGTCGTGAATGGGATCTGCTGGACGAGGTGTTCGCACCGGTCCACTCCCCCTCGACCGGCATCGCCCTCGACTTTCTCGGGCTCACCGAGCCGAATCCCGGGGCCGCGCCCTCCTCCTTCCTGGAGATCGGCTGCGGCTCCGGTGTCATCTCCGTCCAGGCCGCGCTGTCGAATTGCACGACGGTGGCGACGGACATCAATCCCCATGCCGTCGAGAACACCGGGATGAACGCCGAGCGGCACGGTGTCGCCCACCGTCTGAAGGTGCTGCACAGCGATCTGTTCGACGCACTCGACCCCGCCGCCCGGTTCGACCGGATCTTCTGGAGTTCCAACTACGTGCTGGCTCCACCGGACTACTCCTACGGGTCGGTCCACGAACGCGCCTATGTGGACGCCGGATACCGCACCCACCGCCGGTACCTCGAAGAGGCGGTGCGCCGTCTGACCGCTACCGGCTCCGCCCTGCTGCACTTCTGTGAACGGGGCGACGCGGCCGAGCTGACCGGTATCGCCGAGGAGTGCGGCCGTGAACTGCGGGTGCTGCGCCGCCGTACGGTCCTAGAGGGATCCGATCCGATCGAGCACTTCCTGCTCGAAGTGGTTCCGGCGCGGAGCCGGCCCTCCGGGAGCTCCGGCCGTGACACCGGCCCCGGCCGGCCGGTACGGGCCTGACCTGCCGCGGCGCCGGCCCGCCCGCCACGCCTTCCGGGAGGCTTCGGCACGATGCGCGCTCCGCCGGACGACAACCACGACTCGTTCACCCACGACCTGTCCGACTGTCCGGCGCGGATTCCCGGAGAGGAGTCGGCGGTCGTCCGCGACGACGACGCGCGGCGGCGTGTCGCACACCTCGGGGAATTCGACCGGGTGGTCATTCCACCGGGACCGGGAAGCGCCGCACGCCCGGCCGATTTCGGCATCTGCGAGGAAATTGTCCGCGAGACACGGATTCCTCCGCTCGGAGCCTGTCCCGCGCATCGGGGAATCGCTCTGGCCAGTGGTGGAGACGTTTCCCCGGCACCGGAGCCCCGGCACGGGCGCATCTCCCCCGTATTGAGTACGGGAACAGGGGTTTTCGCCGGACTGCCCTCTCCTTTCGACGCCACGCGCTGTCATCCGCTCGCCGTCATCCGGCTGCCCGGAGAAATCGAGGCGACGTCGTGGACGCCCGACGGAATTCTCATGAGAATGCGGCACCGAGACCGTCCACCGCACGGGGTGCGGTTCCACCCGGAGTCGATCGGGACGGAACGGGGAATGCTGCTCCTCAGGAATTTCGCGGATCTTTCGCCGGGCCGGAGACCACGGGTCCCGGGCGCGCCCGGCGGCGTCCGGCGGCGGGATTCCGGGGCCTCGCGGGGCTCCGGCCGCTCCCCGGGAGAACACCGCCGGCAGGGCGCCGCGACCCGTTCCGCGACGCATTCCGAGTGTCCGTACGGAGCGGTTGCGGACCCGGTGGGACGCCGAAGCCGTCTTCCGGCACCTGTACACGGCGGCGGACCGGTCCTTCCGGCCGGACAGCGGCAGCACCGCCGGTGAACTTGGCCGGTTCTCGTTCATGGGTGACGCCTCCGGCCGCTCGCCCGGGTGACGACCGGGGAGGCGCAGCACCCGCGCCGCGGCCCGCGCCCGACCCGGGGGTTGCGACGGCCACCGGAACGCAAGGCCGCCCTCAGCGGTGCTCCCGCAGCGAGCCGACGAGCGCCGCCGTGTCCCGCGCCCGCTCGCGCAGTTCCCGGGCGCTCAGTTCCGCGGCGACCTCCTCGACGCCCGCGCCCCTGCTCCGCAGCTCCGTCAGATGTGCCCGCGCGGCCGCGGACTCCCCCGAGAGCGTGTCGCCGTGCGGCCTGCCCAGCCGGTCCACCGCGTCGAGGGTCCGTTCCGACATCGTGTGGACGGTGTTCCAGGCCACCAGGTCCTCCACCCGGCGAACCGCCGCCGTGCGGTCCGTCTCACCGGCGTCCGGCCAGAGCAGCCGCTGCGGAGTGGCCCCCGCGCCGCGGAGCCTGCGCCAGTCGCGCGTGCCCAGGCGCTCCTCGTACAGGTGGTACGCGGCGCGGGCGAGAGCCAGCGCGGACGCGCCGCGCGGTACGACGGTGTCCGCCCGCTCGTGGAGCGCCGCCTCCGTCCTGGCCGCGTCGAAGGACGCGACCGAGCCGCGGGCCGGCGGGCATCCGGCGGCCAGGGCCCGGCCGAGCCCCTCGAAGTAGGCGTCGGCGGCGTCCTCGTAACCACGCGGCGAGTAGAGGTGGCTGATGTTGACCGCGATCCCCTGCGCCAGGCAGCCGCTCACCACGTGCAGGCCGGCCGCTGTGCCGGGCACCGTGATGAGCATGTTGGGGCGGTTCACCGCGTCGGTCAGGGCCCGTGCCCCGGCGAGCGAGCCGGGGACGTCGTCGGCGGACCTCGGGTCGAGTTCGGCGCAGACCCAGCCGTCCGCGCCCCGTGTCGACGCGAACCGCTCCGCGAGCACGTCGCAGGCGAAGCGGACGTCGTGCCGGTGCAGTGCCCACAGCGCCGCCTCGGCACCGGCGCCCCGCTCGCCGAGCGCGTCGAGCTGTTCGCGGTAGGCGGTGCCCTCCCGCACCTCGCGCCCGAGGTCCCGCAGCGGCAGCAGGGCGCCGGTCACCGGGGCCCTGGTGACCAGTCGGCTCAGGGTTCCGTCCACGAGAGACCGGCGGGTGACTCCGTCCAGCCAGACGGAGACCCCCTCGTGCGCCAGATCCACCAGCGCGGAGCCGCCACGAGCCGTCCCTGCCTCGGCCACCGGTCGCTCACTCTTCCCTTCGCCCCGCGGCCGGCGCGGGCATCGCGGCCCCGGCGTCGCCGGCGTGCGCGCGAGTGCCGGCGGCCGGGCGGCCGGGCTTCGGCGGGTCCGGGGTCCCGGTCTCCGGTGCCCACATGACCGACACCAGCGCGCCCAGCACGGAGAGGGCGCAGCCGAAGAGCATCACCGCGCCGACACCCCGGGTCTGGAGCACCAGCGGTACGAGGAAGGTGCCGGCGGCCGCTCCGATCCGGCTGACCGCGGCGGCGAATCCGATGCCGGTGGCCCGGATCTCGGTGGGGAACACCTCGCTGGGATAGACGGCCTGAAGGACGCTCGACCCCGCGTGGAAGAGGGCGAAGACGCCGAAGCAGAGTGCGATGACGCCCGGGTGCGCCCGGGGCCAGAGCCCGAGAACGAGCAGAGCGGCGGCCGTGACCCAGAACGGCGGGATGAGCAGGGCACGGCGCCCCACCTTGTTGATGACGGCCATGCCGGTCACGCAGCCCAGCAGCAGGAAGATGTTCAGCGGCAGCTCGCCGAGGCCGGCGCCGGACTCGCCCAGCAGCTCCAGCACTTGGGGCGCGAAGGTGGAGATGGCGAAGAACGGCGTCACCTGGCAGAACCAGAACAGGCTGGTGAACAGGGTGCGGCGGAGGTGGACGGGGGAGAACAGGGCGGCATGGCCGGTGCGGACCGGTGTGTGGCCGGCGGCGGCCCGTTCCAGACCGCGGCCGAGCCTGCGCCGGCTGATCGCCTCCGCCTCCGCGATCCGTCCCTTGCTCGCCAGCCAGCTCGGTGACTCGGGGGTGCCCAGCCGGGCGAGCAACACCACGAGGGAGGGGACCGCGCTGCTGGCGAGTATCCACCGCCATGCGGACGGGTCGTCGGTGAGCGAGGTCATGAGGAGTCCGAGGCCGGTGGCCAGGGTGTAGCCGACGTACCAGAAGACGATGAGGGAGGAGAGCAGCCGTCCCCGTCGCGCGGGCGACGCGAACTCGGCGACCAGCGCCCCGGCGATGGCGTAGTCGGCGCCCACCGCCGCGCCCATGACCAGGCGTACGGCGAGCAGTTGGGCGGGGTCCTGGACCACGAGCTGCAGCAGGGAGCCGAGGAGGAAGACCAGCAGGTCGATGAGGTACATCTTCTGGCGGCCCACCTTGTCGGTGAGCCATCCGAAGACCAGCCCGCCGAAGAAGATGCCGATCAGCGACGCCGAGCCGATCAGTCCGGCCCACACCGGGGTGAGGTGGAGGTCGTCGCGCGCCAGTGGCAGCGCCGCTCCCACGACGCCGAGCACCCAGCCGTCGCAGACCTCGCCGCCGCCCGCGCAGACCGCGATGCGGGTCTCGAACCGCCGGACCCGCCTGTCCTCGGCCTTGGAGAGGCCGGACCCGCGGCCCGGCGCCGGGGGCACATCCACGGCTGACATGTACGTTCCCCTCCGTCGAAGGACCCCGGGCCGCCAGAGGGGCGGGTCCCGGCTATCGGCTCGTCATGAGGTCCATCGAGAGGACCGACCTTTCCTGGGCGACCACATCGAGTTCCGTGCTCTCGGTCAGTACGGCCGTCTGCAACTGCCGGATGCGGTGGGAGGGCTCGATGCCGAGTTCCTCCGCGAGGGTCTTGTGGAGCCGGTGGTAGACCTGGAGTGATTCGGCGGTACGGCCCGACCGGTACAGGGCGATCATGTACTGGGCGTGGAGATTCTCCCGCACCGGATGCCGGGAGACGAGCGCACTCAATTCCGAGAGCAATCGGTGGTGCATACCGAGTCGCAATTCCGCTTCTATGCATTGCTCCAGCAGGGTCGCACGGAGATCGTCCAGCCCGGCCGCACAGGCCCGGATGCTCGGCCCCTGCTGAATGTCCAGCAGCGTTTTCCCGCGCCACAGACCGAGTGCGGACCGGAGCACCGCGGAGACTTCGGCGTCGTCCTTGTCCGATTGAGCACGGCGGAACTCCGCCCTATATGTTTCGAGTACATCCAGATCCAGCGAGCCTTTTTCGACCTGGAGCGAGTAGCCCTGGTGGTGTGTTTCCAGGATGCGCTTGCTCTCGTCCGTCGTCCGCCCGGACGGGTCGCCCGCGAGTGCCTGCCGGATCTGGAAGACCCGGGTGTGCACGCTCTGCACGGCGCTGCGCGGCGAGGATTCACCCCAGAGCTCGTGCACACAGGTGTCCAGCGTGACCAGGGAGTTCGCATGGAGCAGCAGCAGGGCCAGCAGTTGACGCGTCTTGGGGGCGGTCGGAAGCGGGGAACCGTTTCCGCCGGTCATGGACAGCGGGCCCAGAACTGCGAACTTCATTGAACTCCCTCTCGCCAGGATGCCTGATCAAAGAATCCAACGGCCACGATGATCTGTGTGACAGCGGGGCGGAGCACGCTTGCCGGGCGATCTCCGCATTCCCCTGCGATGAAGCTATCCCTACGGTGGCCATCGATCCAGCAAGGATCCCGCACTCTGTCACACGCGTCCGAATCGCCCCCATATGGCCATGGTTTCGGATTCCTCGGTATCGAGTGGTGAGCGAATCGTAAGAACGGCTTGCTTCACTGGAGAAACCCACCGCCGGAAGGTCCCGGAATCCTGCACCGGGGCCCGTGCGCAGAACATCGGCACCGGCACGCACGAAGACGAAAGGAATCCTCATGACGAAGGGTCTGGTCATATTCGACTGCGACGGAGTCCTGGTCGACAGCGAAATACTGAGTGCGCGGGTGATGCGGGAGATGGCCGCCGGCGAAGGGTATGTCCTCTCCGCGGAGCGGGCACTCGCGTTCATTCGCGGCCGGAAGGTGGCCGAATGGGTGGGGCAGTTGGAGGTGCTGCTGGGCCGGGCGCTGCCGGCCGGCTTCGTCCCGGAGTTCCGGGACAGATGCGCGGAGCTGTTCACCGCCGAACTGCGGCCGGTCCCCCAGGTGCGGCAGGTCCTGGAGGGGCTCGCGCAGCCCTTCTGCACGGCGTCCAGCGCACCGCGCGAGAAGATCCTCAGCACTCTCGGACTGACGGGGTTGCTGCCCCACTTCCGGGGCCGCGTCTACAGCGCCTACGAAGTCGGTGCGTGGAAGCCGGACCCCGGCCTCTTCCTGCATGCGGCGGCCGATCTCGGAGTGCTCCCCGAGCACTGCACGGTGGTCGAGGACAGTGTCGTCGGCGTCCGGGCGGGCGTAGCGGCCGGCATGCCGGTGTTCGGGTACGCCCCGCCGCGGAACGGAACGGCGGCGGAGCTCGCCGCCGAGGGAGCGGTGACCTTCGGCTCGATGAGGGAACTCCCCTCGCTGCTGGAGGAGCGGGCCGCCGCGATGCCGTCCGCCCGCGCCCTCCGGTGATCACTGCCCCGTCCTCCCGAGAGACCGAGTCGAAAGGCACGATCCCCATGCCGAGCGTTCTTCACGAGCTGCAGCAGACCGGCGAGTCGGCGGAGATCTGGTGGGACTCCTCCCCCCTGGACTTCCCGCGCTGGCGCCGGCGCCAGCTGGACAGCGCACCCGACCAGGAGACGAGGAACCGGTGGCAGGAGCAGCTGGAGCGGTTCCTGTGTCCCTCGACGCCCGGCCAGTCCCTGGTACGCGGCATCACGACCAACCCCTCCCTGGTCGCGCAGAGCGTCCTGGCCTCCCCCGAGAGCTGGCGCGACGACATCCAGGAGCTCATCCGGTACCAGTTGAGCCCCGGCGTGGAGAGCACCTTCGCGCTCGTCTACGAGGAGGCCCTGCGCCGGGCGGCCCGCGAGATGCTGCCGATGTGGCACGCCACCGGCGGCAGGTTCGGCTGGGTGTCGGGCCAGCTCGACCCCCGCCATGTGCTCGACGCCGATCTCATGCTGGAGCAGGCCCTGCGCATCGCACGGGTGTCACCGAACCTGATGGTGAAGGTCCCGGGCACCAGGCAGGGATACCAGGTGATACGCCAACTGGTGGCTCGCGGCATCTCCGTCAACTCCACCCTCTCCTACACCGTCCCCCAGTTCGCCGCCTGCGCCCGGGCCGTGGAGGCGGGGCTCGCGGAGGCGCACGCCCAGGGCATCGGCACCGGACGCTGGCGTGCCGTCTTCACCCACATGATCGGCCGTTTCGGCGCCAGCAAGGATCTGCGGTGGGAAGCGGCCATCCGCGACATCGAGCTCACCGCGACCGACCTGCGCTGGGCCGAGATCGCCGTCCTCAAGCGCATCCACCGGCTCATCCGGGAGAACGGTCATCCCCTCAAGCCACTGCTGTCCAGCCTGGAGGTCGACGAACCCCGCCGGGACGGCGGCACGCTGAGCATGCATCTGGAGCAGAGCGCGGGAGGCGCGGTCGCCTACACCTGCAAGCCGCAGTTCATCGCGGACGTGATGCGCCGCGAGAGCGAACTGCCGGTCTTCGACCCCGGAGCCATCGACCACGAGGTGCCGGCCGATGTCCTGGAGAAGCTGATGTGGCTCCCGTCCTTCCACCGGGCGTACGACCCGGAGGGCATGCGCCCCGAGGAGTTCGCGCACTACGGGCCGTTCGTGTCGACATACGCCGAGGTCATGTCGAACACCCGGCGGCTGATCGACTTCGTCGCCCATCAGTTCCAGGCCGTCACCTCCCCGGCGCGGCCCCTGCTGCTGGTCTGAGCCATCCGGTTCAGGGCCTCTCCGCGGGCGGCCCCCGCCCCGCACCCCTCGACAAGGTGGTGTCATGCACAAGTCCATCGCACTCTGGAGCCATCCCCGGTCGATGTCGACCGCGCTGGAGCGCTCGTTCATCGAGCGGCGCGACTTCACGGTCTTCCACGAAGCCTTCGCCTATGTGTTCTTCATGCACGAGGAGCGGGCCGCCATCCCGCACAAGAACCCGGACCCCGCGCACCCGCGCACCTATCCGGAGGTCAAGGCGATGATGGAGGACGCGCGGCTCGACGGCCCGGTCTTCCACAAGGACTTCCCCTACCACTGCCTTGATCATCTGCTGGACGACCCCGGCTATCTGCTGGGGCAGACGAACACCTTCCTCATCCGCGATCCCGGGGAAGCCGTCCTCTCGCATGCCACGGTGCACCCCGGACTCACCCGCGAGGTGCTCGGCTACGAGCAGCTGGCCAGGACATTCGATCTCGTGCGCGAACTGACCGGCAGCACACCGGTGGTCATCAACGCCGCGGATCTCGCCGCCCGCCCCGAGGCCACCGTCGCCGCCTACTGCGCCGCGGCCGGGATCCCCTTCGTACCCGAGGCCCTGCGGTGGGACGCCGGCGAACAGCCCCAGTGGGCCACCTGGAGCGGCTGGCACACGGACGTCGCCGCCAGCAGCGGCTTCACCAGGCCGCAGCGCTCCTACCGGTTCACCTACGAGAGCCGGCCCGAGCTGCGCGACTTCGAACGCCACTGCCGTCCCTTCTACGAACACCTGGACCAGTACCGGCTCCAGCCGGCCGAGGAGGCAACCGCATGAGCGTCAACACGGTCATCGTCACCGGCGGGGCGAGCGGCGTCGGCCGGGCCCTGGCGGGCCGCCTGCTGGACGCGGGCAAGACCGTCATCACCTGCGACATCGACGGGCCGGGACTGAAGTCGCTGGCCGAAGAGCACGCCGGCCGCGCCCTGGAGACACACATCGCCGACGTCGCCTCGCACGAGGACTGCGACGCCTTCATGGACCGGGTCGTCACCGCGCACCCCGAGGTGGACGGTCTGGTCAACAACGCCGGTCTCTACCTCGGACAGCCCGTCTGGGACTACGACGACGCCACCATCGAGCGCGTCATCGCCGTGAACATCAAGGGCCCGGTGTGGCTCTCCCGCCGGTTCGCGGACCACCTGCTGCCGGCCG
Source organism: Streptomyces sp. CAU 1734 (assembly GCF_039888735.1). Taxonomy (NCBI): domain Bacteria; kingdom Bacillati; phylum Actinomycetota; class Actinomycetes; order Kitasatosporales; family Streptomycetaceae; genus Streptomyces; species Streptomyces sp. CAU 1734. Next base: position 4,789 of record NZ_JBDQQP010000003.1, on the reverse strand, counting down.
GGCGGCGCGGTGCCATCGTCAACCTCGCCTCGGTCGCGGGCGAGGTCGGCAGCTCCGACGCGCTCTACGGCACGGTCAAGGCCGGTGTCATCGGCCTCACCAAGTCCAACGCCATGAACTTCGCCCCGTACATCCGGGTCAACGCCGTCTCCCCCGGTCTCATCGTCAACACCGCCATCGCCGACCGGATACCCGACTACCGCTACGCCGAGTACAAGCGCCAGGAACAGCTGGACGGCGACATCCTGCCCGAGTACGTGGCCGATGTGTGCGCCTATCTGCTCGGCGACGGGGCCCGGACCCTGACCGGCGCCCTGCTCCGTGCCGACAACGGCTGCTACCCGCGCTGACCGCGGACCACTCCGGTCCGGCCCCGGCACCCGCGCCCCGCCGCGCACCCCGCTCCCCCGCCGCGGCTCTCCTTCTCCGCACGCCATGGAGGCATCCCTTGACTCCCCCGACCGACGGCTCCGACAAGCCCCGCATCATGCTGCTGGGCATGGGCGACCTGAGCGCCAGGGTGCTCAGCATGCTCCTCGGCGACCCGGCGACCAACCGGGTCGTCCTGGCAGGACGGGACACCGAGGCCATCCGCAGGCGCGGCAACCTGGCCCTCTTCACCGCCGCCAACCTCGGCCTGCACGGCACGGTCGACACCGTCCACATCGATCTGCGCGATGTCGGCGCGACGGCCGAGACCCTCGCGGAAGTCCGCCCCGACATCATCTTCATGGGCGGTTCGCTCCAGTCCTGGCGCGTCATCACCGCACTGCCCGAGGCGGTCTTCAAGGATCTCGACGAGGCACAGTTCGGGCCGTGGCTGCCGATGCATCTGACGCTCAATCATCTGCTGATGCGGGCGGTGCGGGACTCGGGCGTCGACACCAGGGTGGTCAACGCGGCGTTTCCCGACGCGGTCGGCCCGATCCTCGGCAAGGTGGGTCTGGCGCCCGCGATCGGCGTGGGCAATGTGGCCAACATCGTTCCCGCGCTCACCCTGGGCGCCGCGCACCTGCTGGACACGCACCCCTCGCGGGTAGAACTCCGGCTCACCGCACAGCACTACTTCAGTCACTATGTGCCGCGCTTCGGCGACGCGGGACGGGGCGCGTACCACCTCGCGGCGACGGTACGGGGCCGGCCCGGAACCGCGGAGCTGGACCACGGCGCGCTCTTCGCCCAACTCGGCGGCCGGCTGAAGCGGCTCGGCGGCATCGACGGCCAGTTGCTGACCGCCTCCTCCGCCGTACGAGTGCTCAGGGGCATGGCGACCGACAGCGGAGTCCTCGCGCACGCCCCCGCCCCGGACGGCCTGCCGGGCGGCTATCCGGTCCGGGTCAGCCGTGACGGCGGGACGCTCGACCTCCCCGAGGGGCTGGACCGCGACGAGGCGATCCGGCTCAACGAGGAGTGCCAGCGCGCCGACGGCATCGACCACATCGACGACGACGGGACGGTGCACTTCACCGAACCGGAGATGGCCGTCATGAAACGGCTGCTCGGCTACGAGTGCCGGCGCATGCGGCTCGACGACGCCGGCGCATGGGCCGACGAGCTCGGCCGGAAGTACGCGGCGTTCGCGGCGAAGCACCGCTGAACGCGCGCGGCGGCGGAAGCCTCCGTCCCCGGCCGCCCCCCTGTGCACGCCCGCCCTCCGTCCGCACGGCCCCCGACCCGCTCGCGGGGCCGCGCGGACCCCAACCGCCCAAGAGAGCCGGAGGACCACCATGACCACGCCCGCAACCCGGGTCAGCAGCACGATCCCCGCCACAGGGAGCGCGCACGGCGCTCGGAGTGCGGCCGGCACGCCCGGCACGCCCGTACCGGCCGGTCCGCGGAGCACCGCCCCCGACGACTTCGAGGGCCAGTACATCCCCACGCTCGTGGACGTCTGGGACGAGCTGATCGACTGGGAACGGCGCAGGGCGAGCGAGCAGGACTTCTTCGTCGAGATCCTGAACGGCGCCGAGGCCCGGCGGGTGCTGGACGTGGCCACCGGCACCGGCTACCACGCGGTCACCCTCGCCCAGCAGGGTTTCGATGTCACCGCGGCCGACGGCAGCGCCCGGATGATCGAGCGCACCCGGCGCAATGCCGAGCGGCACGGGCAGTCCTTCGAGGTCCTCCAGGCCGACTGGCGCGGCCTGCGCCGGCACATCGACGGCCGTTACGACGCGATCGTCTGTCTGGGCAGTTCGTTCCCGCACCTCTTCCACGAGGCCGACCGCCGGGCGGTGCTCGCGGAGTTCTACGAGGCGCTGAACCCGGGCGGCATCCTCATCGTCGACCACCGGAACTTCGACGCGATCCGCCGGCACCGGTACCGGAGCACCGGGAACTACTACTACTGCGGCACCGGGGCGACCGTGACCGTGGCCCACGTCGACGAGGAACTCTGCCGATTCCAGTACGCGTTCGAGGACGGTGGCACACACCACCTGGAGGTCTACCCCATTCTCTCGGCGGAGCTCGTGTCCCTGCTCATGGACTCCGGATTCGACACCATTCAGACCTTCGGCGACTTCCAGGAGAAATTCGACATCACCGGGGTGGATTTCGTCATCCATGTCGCCAGGAAGCCGTGAACCGCGGAGCGCCCGATTCGATCCGGCCGAAATGAAACAGCCAGGAAGGCCACAACGGCAGTGAGTACCGAGCAGACCAACAGCAAGCGAAGCCGTACGATCGCCGGATTCGCCACCACCGTACTGCTGACCAGCTTCGTGGCGGCGACCTACGGATTCGGCTTCTACCTCTTCGCGCAGCTCGTCACCGATATGCGCAGGGATCTCGGATTCGACTACACGATGGTCGGGACCATCACCGCGGCAGGGCAGCTCGGTTTCCTGGTGTTCGCCCTCCTGGGCACCTGGCTGTCGACCCGCGTCGGCGGCGGCCAGGTCATGATCGGCTCGGTCGCGCTGTGCGGTCTGTGCCTGGTGCTGCTGCCGGCGACGGACAGCATCGTCCTGATCGCCGTACTGCTGACGATCATGGGCGGTACGGCAGCCTCCGTGTATGTGCCGCTGGTCGAGATCGTGGGCCGGGTGATCGACTACCGGCACCGCGGCAAGGTGCTGGGGCTCGTGTCCAGCGGAACCAGCTACGGAGTCTTCGTCAACAGCCTCCTCGTGCCGGGCTTCGTCCGGGACGACAACTGGCGCGGGCTGTGGCTCTCGGTGGGCCTCGGCACTCTGATGGTGACCGCGGTCGCCGCCTTCACCTTCCACCGGCTGGGGCTGTTCCGGGGCGAGGAGGCCGTGGCCGCCGAGGCGGCCCGCGGCACGCGCGACGGCACCGGCGCGCCCGGGCCCGCCGGCACGGCCGGGGACGGGCACACCCCGCCCGCGGCCGATCCGGTCGGGGACGACAGCGCCCGCGCCGGCTGGCGCATGGTGCTGGTGCGCTGGGTGGTGATCGTCTGGACGATGAAGTTCCTCAACGGCTTCGCCTGCATGCCGTTTCAGAACTACCTCTCGCCGTATCTGCGTGAGGGCCTGGGGTTCGACATCGATTTCGCCGCCCGGGTCTGGGGTGCCATCGGCGTCATCGGAATGTTCGCCGGATTCGCCGTCGGCTGGCTCTCCGACCGGATCGGTGTACGCGCCTCACTGGTGATGTGCTACATCATGTTCTTCATCTCCTCCATGCTGCTGGTTCTCGCTCCGGTGGGATTCCTTCCGATGATCTCCGGCGTTCTCTTCGCGCTCGCGTTCTACCCCATCTACGGACTGGTTCCCGCCTATGTGTCGAAGATGGCATCGGGTGCGGCGGCCACGGTCGTCTTCGGCGTCACCAATGTGACGCAGGGAGTCGGCGGAATCGTCGGCAACTACACCGCTGGATTCCTCAAGAACGTCACCGGAGATTTCATGTGGTACTACGTCGTGGTCGCAGCGGTCGCGGTGATTCTCGTCTTCCTCACCCTTCAACTGCCCCGCGAGGGATCGGCGGAGAGCGTCATCGGCGGGAAGCCGGCAGCACCGGAGTCCCACAAGGAGGCCGCCGCGCAGCGCGGTTGAGGCACCGCACCGCGGGCGAAGCGACCGTAATCGGAAGGGAACCGATGGAACAGCAAGCGATCTGCACCTGCCGGCCGGGCGCCACGGTATGGCTGACCGGGCTGCCCAGCGCGGGCAAGACCACCCTCGCGCGCGAACTCGCCGGGCGGCTGCGCGGCGAGGGGCGCCGTGTGGAGGTGCTGGACGGGGACGAGGTCCGCCACGTCCTCTCCGCCGGGCTCGGCTTCGGCCGCGCGGACCGGCATGCCAACGTGCAGCGGATCGGCCTGGTGGCGGAAGTGCTGGCACGCAACGGCATCACCACCCTGGTCCCGGTGATCGCCCCGTACGCCGACAGCCGTGAAGCGGTCCGCCGGCGGCACCGGAGCAGTGACACTCCCTACCTGGAGGTACATGTGGCGACGCCGGTCGAAGTGTGTTCCGCACGCGATGTGAAGGGCCTGTACGCCAAGCAGGCCGCCGGGGAGATATCGGGGCTCACCGGGGTCGACGACCCTTATGAGGCCCCCACCCACCCGGATCTGCGCATCGCGTCGCACACGCAGTCCGTCGAGGAGTCCGCGGCGGCACTGCACGCGCTGCTCACGGTGAGGGGTCTGGCATGACGATCACTGTCACCACCGAGAGCGGGTCCTTCGCCCTCGGCCACCTCGACGCGCTCGAATCCGAGGCGGTGCACATCTTCCGTGAGGTGGCGGGTGAGTTCGAGCGGCCGGTGATTCTCTTCTCCGGCGGCAAGGACTCCATCGTCATGCTCCATCTGGCGC